>CAZJAH010000010.1:0-77607 GCA_964544155.1 uncultured Hyphomicrobiales bacterium
TTACTCCCCGAAATATACAACATAAATACGAAAGAAAAATTCCAACTGAAAAATATTCCGTATGATAACTATGACGCATTCGACAAACTCATGGCCGAACCCGGCCGCAGGAAGGCGATCCTTGATTCATTCCTGATACTTACCGCTACTTTTACTAATGATATTTATTCATCAGCTAATAATACTATCCTGGTTGATATAACCATAAGAAATAAAAAAGGCGCGGAAATCGATACCGTACGAGCCATTCAGGAATACACAAAATCGGGCGAATTTATCGGGCAGAAAGAACTAATTATTGAAGATGAATACGGCGTAGTGAAAAGGACATTATATCTGCCGGACAGAAAGAAACTGCTTATACTGCGTAAGCACTCTGAAAAAGGATGGTTTATTATCCTGGAGGATTTCTTCTTATGAAGAAACTGATAATTATCATCTTCGCGGCTTTATTACTGCCTGCTCAGGAAATTTTAACTGAAAGCAATAGGACGCTTTTAGATGAAATAATTGAAACCGCGAATCTTGAACATGACGAGAAACTTGTTATTGTGTTCATTAATCCAGGTGAGTGTGTAAACTGCTATTTAAAAACCTATATGGCAATCGAATGTCTGCTCGAAAAGTCCAAAAAAATAAAATTCATGGGCGCGGTAAAATGCGACAGGGATATCGAATTAAAAGCCTTCAAACGGACAAACAGTTGGGAATTCCCTTACATGAGGGATAAAAAAATCAGAGAGGCTTTTGGAATTGATAGAGACAATAATCTTGCTGTTATAAATTATTCCGGCAGATATCTCGGAGGATTCAAATTCCTGGAAGATGACCTCTGCGATAAAATTCTCAAATGTAAATAAGGAGGCCTTCATGAAAGCTTTTGTATTGATCTTGGCGGTAAAACATCTTACAAAAAGTTTAATATAATTCGATAAAGTAAATTCAGCTTTACTTTTCAACTATGCCGGGCATTTATCCGGCATTTTTGTTATCAAACACTTCCTTCAGACGCACTTCTCTGCCTTAATATCTCAAAGAGCATAATACCTGCTGTGACTGAAGCATTCAGGGAATTGAGCCGGCCCTTCATTGGTATTTTACAGAGGTAGTCGCAGCTCTTTTTGGTTATGGGCCTCATGCCTTTTCCTTCGCTGCCTATTATTATTACCACCGGGCGGTCGTAGATATTATCCGTGTAGTCATGCTCAGCTTCCATTTCAGTGCCAATCACCCAAAAGCCGCGCTGCTTAAGCTTATCGAGCTCCATTGCAAGATTGCCGCACTTTGCTACCCGTATATGCTCCAGCGCTCCCGCCGAAGCCTTAAAAGCAGCCGGGCTTAACGGCGCGGAGTTTGTCTGCGGCAGAATTATACCGGCCGCGCCTGAACATTCCACCGAACGGGCAATGGCGCCCAGGTTATGCGGGTCGCTTATATCATCAAGGGCAACGAGAACGGGGAAGTTCTCTTCGGCAAGGGCGGCATCTGCAAGCTGCTCCACTGTGTAGATGTCAGCCATGCTCTTAAGCGCCAGTACACCCTGGCTTTTAGCGCCGCGGGGCAGTACGTCGCGCTCCATATCGCCGAACTTTTTCTTATCGAGCACTACCGCGGGCACTTTGGCTTTCTTTGCCAATTTTTTAATGTGAATGATGAAGCCTTCCTTCACTCCGAATGCCAGGTATATCTTTTCCAGCTCCACATCCGCCCTCATGGCTTCTTCAACCGCGTTGCGCCCGTAAATATATGCCTGATTCTTTTCCATTATTTATTCACTTTTTTAATAAATTTGCTATTCGAGTTTGAATCAATATAAATAATTAATCGTCTTTTAAATGCTTAATAAGTATAAATCGGGAAAATACAATGAATATTGAAACTTTTGAAAATCCGGCACCAAACAGGCCTTATGAGATAACTCACGTAAACAAAGAGTTTACTTCAGTATGCCCAAAAACGGGACTGCCTGATTTCGGCACGGTGACTATCAGATATATTCCGGATAAGCTCTGCCTTGAGCTCAAATCGCTCAAGTATTACTTCCTGAATTTCAGGACGCAGGGAATTTTCTACGAAGCGGTAACCAACCTTATACTCGACGATCTTGTGGAAGCATGCTCACCGCTCGAAATGGAGATCATTACCGACTGGAAAGTGCGCGGAGGCATGAATTCCGTCATTAAAGCTGTTTATAAGAAAAATGAAAAATAAAATGAATAAAGTAAGAATAGCTAAAGAATTTAAATGGGAAATGAGCCACAGGCTGCCTTTTCACGAGGGCCCTTGCAGGAATATTCACGGCCATACCTATAAGCTCAGGGTAGCGCTGCAGGGCGCATCCGATGATACCGGAATGCTGCTGGACTATTACGAAATTGAAAAGATATTCCGGCCCATGCTCGATAAGCTCGACCACTCATTCCTGTGCGACCGCTCAGATGGCGAGATGATAGAATTCCTCAAAAAGCAGGGATTAAAGTACAATGTTATGGATAAATATACTACTGCCGAAAATATCTCTGATTGGATGATAGCGGAGTTGGCTGATAAATTCAGGGCCTTTGGCAATATCAGCCATCTTGCCATCCGTTTGTATGAAACTGAAGATACTTATGCCGAGCGAGAAATCGCCTTATAAATTCATAAATATTTCATAAATTTAAAGCCCCGGGTTTGGGGCTTTTTTTTATTTTTGTGAAAAAATTTAAATAAACATGAAATTTCGACATTACTATTCATTGGCGGCGGCTGTAATAGCTTTTGCCGTTTACGCGCTTACTTCGGCGCCGGGGCTTATGTACACCGATAGCGGCGAACTGGCAGGGGTATGCTCCACACTGGGTATAGCCCACCCGACAGGCTACCCGCTATTCGCTATCCTTGGCTATCTCTGGTCACTTATCCCTAATCCCTTTGAGAACATACGCTGGCTAAACATTTTCTCGGCATTTCTGACTGCTGTATCGGCGGGCGTGTTCTATCATTCGGCGCTGCTTGCTATCAAAGCTCTGAACAGCAGTCTTACCAAAGCCAAAGAATCTTTCGACTTTGAGCCGCCCTATCTGCTGATGACTGCATTCGCGGCATCTCTGATGTACGCGTTTGCCGCGACAGTGTGGGCGCAGGGGCTTTATATAGAGGTTTATTCCCTTCACCTGCTTTTGATGAACCTGGTGATATTCTCTTTCCTGAAAGCATATTTCTCAGAGGGAAGAAATCAACGCTGGCTGCTCTTAACAGCGCTATTCATAGGGTTGGGATTTGCCAACCACATGACAACGCTCTTGCTTTTGCCAGCTGTGATATTCATTTATTTCTATTATTTCCCGGGTAAGAATGCTGATAAGCTGAAATTCTTCCTGCTGCTGCTAATTCCATTTGTTCTGGGTTTATTATTGTATATTTATCTACCGGTTCGTGCCTCACAGGAACCTTTATTTAATTGGGGCTATGTGTCGCGCGGCCTGGATAAATTCCTCTACCACGTGCAGGGCAAGCAATACCAGGTATGGATGTTCCAGGGAGACGCCTGGGGAGATAATTTCAAAAAGTTCTTTACAACATTCCCTTATGAATTTGGCTGGATAGGCATTGTGCCTTTGCTCGCAGGCCTCTGGGCTATTATCAGGCGGCATAAGCCGCTATTCTGGTTTCTGGCTGTATTAATAGTAACGTGCATAGCGTATTCATTCAATTATTCGATACATGATATTGAGGCATATTTCCTTACGGCATTCGCGGGATTACTGCTTTTTGTTGCCGCCGGCTTATTTTTTATTATAAAAAAATACCATAAATACGCATTTATACTGCTGGCATTTCCGCTGGCTTCGCTTATCATTAATTACGGCGCCAATAATGAATCCGATAATTATGTTGTTCCGGAATACACGCGCATCCTCATGGAAAACCTCGAAGAGGATGCTATCATAATATCAGCGCAGTGGGACTTCTGGTGCTCGGCATTCTGGTATATGCAGCAGGTGGAAGGCTACCGCCCCGATGTAGCCCTTGTTGAAAAGGAGCTTCTCAGGCGGACATGGTACCCGCATCAGATGATTCACTGGTACCCTGAACTTGAAGGGCAGTGCGGCGGTAAAATCGACAGCTTCATGGTAAACCTGGAGATATTCGAGTCCGGCAGGCCTTATGATCCGCAGGATATTCAGAGTACTTTTATCGAAATGATTAACTGCTTCATCGATCAAAACTACGGTAAGCGGCCAATTTATGTAACGCTGGATATATTGCAGACCGATCCCTCGATAGGCGGCAATTATAACAAAGTCCCCCAGGGATTTGCCCTTAAGCTCGTGAGGGATGAAACAGTTCCGCTGCCTTTAGATCCCCAAAACCTGGATCTGGAATTATTAAAAAAATCGCTTAAAGGCGCCGGCGGCCATATAGCCGAGGCCATGGCAAATACGGCGGCAGTTAATATAGCCAATATGGGCCGCTACGCTCAAATGACGGCCCGGCCCGGTATTGCCGAATCTTACTACAGGAAGGCTCTCGAGTTAGATGCCGGTAATTCAGTGGCATTGAACGGATTAAGAACTTTAGAAAAGTGATTTTGTAATAAATAAAATTATAGCTAAATTTGTAGTTCGCTGAAAATTTGTATTCTAATTAAAGGCTTCACGGGGTTAATAGCAAGCTCACCCCGGGCCGTTTTTCCATAGATATTCAGGAGAATGAATTATGCCAAGAGCAACCAATAAAGTAGCTGCGCACAGAAGAAGGAAAAAATTCCTCAAACACGCGAAGGGGTATTGGGGTTCCAGGAAAAATATCTGGACCGTCGCCAAGCACCATATTGAGAAAGGCTTCCAGCACGCCTATGTTGGGCGTAAGCTGAAGAAAAGACAGTACAGAAGGCTTTGGATCGTAAGGATCAATGCCGCTGCAAGGCTTAACGGCACTACTTACTCAAAACTGATGCACCAGCTTAAGGAAAATAATATCCTTATCAACAGGAAGATCCTTGCTGACTTCGCGATGAATAAACCGGAAGTTTTCACTTCCATCGTTAAACAGGCTATGAATTAAACATTTAGAGATTCATGATTGAAGAAATAAAAGCGCTTCAAAAAGAAATAGCCGAAAGAATGCAGCTTATATCCGGGCCTGAACAGTTAGAAGAGTTCAGGCTCGAATATTTAGTGAAAAAAGGACGCGTACAGGCTTTATTCGACCGCATGAAGGAAGTGCCCCGCGAAGAAAAGCCGCTTATCGGCAAAGAGCTGAATATACTCAGGAACACCGCGGAAGGCGCCTACAAAAAATTAAAGGAAAAATTCGAGGAAGAAATAGAATCTACCCCGGATTTAGACCTCACTCTGCCGGGAAGGCGCGGACGAAAAGGCACTTATCATCCCGTATATCAGGTGATGGACAGGATGACGGAGATATTCGTCAATATGGGCTTCGATATTGCCGAAGGGCCCGAAATTGAAGATGAATACCACAATTTCGACGGGCCGAACTTTCCTAAGAATCATCCGGCTCGCGATATGCAGGATACATTTTTCATTAAATCCGGCAGAACAGATAATGAACTCGTACTCCGTACGCACACCACTCCCATGCAGATTAGGGTTATGAATGAACAGAAGCCTCCAATACGCTGCATTATGCCCGGCAGGGTTTACCGCAATGAAGCCATAAACGCCAGGTCGCTCGCTGAATTTCATCAGATAGAAGGCCTTTATATTGATAAAGATGTATCGCTGGCTGAGTTGAAAGGAACTATAATTGCTTTCGCGCGGAAGATGTACGGCGAAAACTCGGAATTCCGTTTCAGGCCGTCATACTTCCCATTCACAGAACCCAGCGCCGAGGTAGATATTACTTGCTTCCTCTGCAAAGGCGAGGGATGCCGTATATGCAAGCACACGGGCTGGCTCGAAATCGCGGGCTGCGGAATGGTTCACCACAATGTGCTTAAAGCAGGGAACATCGATACCGATGAATACACAGGCTATGCTTTCGGATTCGGCATCGAGAGGGTCGCGCTTCTATGGACCGGGATTGACGATATCAGGCTATTTTATGAGAATGACATAAGAGTGCTGAACCAGTTTTAGTGTTTCACTTTGAATTTTTTGGGTGTCCCATTGCGGAATGCAGGAGCCTGTATATATAAAAAAAGGCCGCCCAAAGGCAGCCTTATTTTGGTGCGGTTTAAAAAGATTTTATCTTATATCATAGAGTTGCGGTAATGCGACCATAACTCTTTCTCTGCTTGAAATATCCATTAATGCTGTCTGGTAAACAACCTGCTTTTTAACCGAGGAAGGCAGTGAATTCCATATTTTAGTCATTTTCATCGGGTCTATATTCAGTCTGGCCGCGAGTGTGTTTATATCCGCGTCGGCAGATGTTTCGTTTAAACCAAAGATTTTTAGCAGGGCTTCGATATCGTCCTGAGGCCTGGGATATATCTGAACGTAAACCCTCATTGTATCTTCAATGCCGATTCTCTTTTTGGCCAGATTTATGGCGTCCCCGAAATCACCGAGTACATCGACAAGATTTTTCTCTTTAGCGTCGGCGCCAGTCCAGACGCGCCCTTTAGCTAGGGAGCGCATCTCTTCAAAATCCATACCTCTTGCTTTTGCGGCTTTGCTCACAAAGCGTTGGTATATATTTTTAGAAATAATGTGGAGCTTTTCTTTCTGTCTTTCGTCAAATGGCATCATAAGGTTAAGATCCTGAGCGGCGGGCCCTGTGGATATGGTATCGACTGTAATATCCAGTTTATCAAGAGTGCCGTCAAAATTGGGTAATGACACAATTACTCCGATAGATCCTGTCATAGTCGATGGATGCGCGATAATGGTATCGCACGCCATGGCTATGTAATACCCGCCTGAAGCCGCGATGTCGCTCATTGAAGCGTAAACAGGCTTTTCTTTGCTGACCCGCTGAACTTCCTTCCAAATCTCTTCAGAGGCTATAACGGAACCGCCCGGGCTGTCTATTCTGAGGATAATTGCTTTTACTTTATCATTATCAGCGGCATCGCGGAGATTTTCCACAAAATCCTCGGAATATATCTGCTGCTCATTTGTCCAGGCGTCAGGCTTACCGGGAACGATAGGGCCCACGCCATAAACAATGGCTATCTGCTTGTCTTCATCTGCAATTTTGCCGGGCAGCTTAGGGTTGCTTGCCATATATTTTCCAGCGCTGACAAGTTTGATTTCTTTATCATCAGGATTATCACCAAAGATTACGTTTTTCATGTGGTCTTTGATCTGAGATTCTACCATCAGGGCGTCGATAAGGCCGAGAGAATAAAGCGAATCCGCTTCATAAACCCCCTTTGCCATTACTTCTCGGATTTTTTCCTTATCGCTTTCGCGGAAATCAGCTATGGCATCGAGCAGGTTTTCATACCTCTGATCAAGGATAACCTTGAGCTGATGCCTGGCTGAATCACTCCAGCTCTTGCGGTAGTTGGTTTCCGCGGCAGATTTGAAATCTTCGAAATTCTCAACATGAAAATTTATTCCCAGTTTATCATAAAATCCTTTGAGGAACATAGCTGATGCGCCCAGGCCGTTCATTTCAAGAAGGCCTTCGCGCGGCATAAAAATCGAATCTGCCGGAAGGGAGTTGTAGTATGTGTATTCGTTACCCATTTCAATATAAGCATAAATAAACTTACCAGAACCTTTGAAATCTGTCAGGGCTTCTTGTATTTCAGAGGCTTTCGCAAAGCCTACATTTCCGCTTCCTGTGTAGTATATTCCTTTGATGTTATCATCATATTTGGCTCTTTCGATTGCTGAAAGAATATCTCTGAAAGAAGCTTTTCTAACAGGTGTCAGGAATTGAAATGGGCTGGTTTCCGAGTATTCTTCAACTTCATCGAATTTAAGATGAAGTATCGAGTTTTCCTTAACAGTTACTTCCTGAGGCTCGAATGCCGAGCCTATCATGGCGAAAACAGCTCCAATAAATACTATGAATAAAACTATTATAATTCCTATAACAAGCACCGGGATCCACCACTTGGATTTTCTCTCTCGCCTGTAATAATGAGGCGGATAAGGAGGCGCCCCCTGGCCCTGCTGCTGTGGTCTTTCGTCTGCCATTTTATATCTCCGTAATAATTTGCTAAAATTCTCTTAAATTTACGTGGCTGCATATTAAAAGTTTCATCTATTTAATTATTGGAAAGTTCAGTCTATTTGATTATTGCAAAGTGCGGATCATTCAATTATGAAGAAAAGCAGACTTTTTAGCGCGGAGCTTATAATAACCGTCGCGGCGCTTATCATCGAGCTGGCGGTTTACTCAGCCTTTCTTAAGTATATTGAGTCCAGGCCGGGAACGGTCATCGATGACCCGGTGCTTGCATTGTTTGCGCCTGTTGACCTTAGCGCACCGGTGTTTATACTGTTGTATTTGTCTGTTTTCGGAGCGATCGTTTATTTTTCTTTTGATATGAAAAAATTAATTCAGGCAGTTCAATCCTACATTTTGCTGGTGATATTCAGGATGATGGCCATGTACACACTACCGCTTGATCCTCCGGAGCAGTTGATACCGCTTATCGATCCGCTTGTGGAATTAATGGGCCCGGGTACCACGCTTACTCGTGATCTGTTTTTCTCCGGGCATACTTCCACGGTGTTTATCATTGCGTTCAATATAGATAAAACATGGGTAAAAGCTGTTTTTTTTGCAATAGGGGTGATTGTTGCCGTCATGGTAGTGCTTCAGCATGTACACTATACAGTGGATGTTCTTGCCGCGCCCTTTTTTGCTTACGGCGCTTACAGGCTAAGCGTCCTATTGAGAAGAAAGTTTCTTTTTCCTGTTAAGAACAAAAGGGTAAAATAGGTTTTTATTCATCCAGGGGGCTTCGTTAAGTTTGCGCCAATTCACAAACAGAAGGTAGCAAAAAGTTGTGAATACAACTCCGACAACTGAACCGAAATAAATATCAATAAAAAAATGCTGAAGCAGATATACCCGGGAAAATCCTACACAAACAGCCATCAGAAAAAATACAGATTTCAGGTAGTTATTCTTAATTATAAAACTCAGAAACAGAAATAGAGAAAAACCAGCTGAAGTATGCCCCGACGGAAAGCTGTAATAAGAATGTACATTTACCCCTTCCACAAAATGGAGCAGATCAACTTCGGCGAACCACTTCTTTGGACGCGGTTCATTAAAGAATCGCTTGAATATCTGCGCGAACATGCCCGACATCAGGTAGGCTGATAAGCCGTGAAGAGCGAAGCGTATCTTGACCATCATAAGCGGTAATAGAAAAAAAAGGAAAAACATGCCGTCACCCAACAGGGTAAAATACTTGAAGAAATGATCCAGAAAATCACTATGATGCCCGTTCAGCCATATAAGAATTTCCCCTTTGGGGTACACTGTTAACGCGATTCCGCCGAATAGCAGGAAAATCGCGTATGGGATAAAGAAATATCTGTTATCGTAAAGGATAACATTCAGGGTAACAGGGTTACTGTTCATTTGCCTGCCGTTTTAGTTCCTTCAGTTTTTTCTTTGCTAAAAAACGAAAATAATCCTTATGCCTTAATATTCTGCTGTACACAAGCCTTCTGTCAAGATTGCCAAGCACTCTGTATGCTTCGTTTATTTCATTGAAAAATAATTCTGAATTATTCGCGGGGTTCAGGTCAGGATGATGCAGCCGCGCAAGCCTGTAATAGGCGTCTTTTATTTCTCTGGCGGAAGCTGTCCTTTCCAGGCCCAGTATTTTATAGTAATCTTTAATTATCATTTTTAAATCGAAAAATAATTCACGTTGGAAATTCAACTTTCTCAACGTTAATATAATTTTTCTGTTAACAAATATGCATCAGAAAAAATACTTAAAAAAATCTTTTTTTCGAAAGACAAATATTTAACATTCCCTTAACGGTCAATGGTTTAAATCTTCACGGAACTTTGTATCTCAATATCTGTATCCGGCGGCAGCTCGGTATAGCTGATAATATTAACCATCGGGAAAGCAGTGTTTATCATCCTGTATAGATAAGGCCTGACCTGGGCCGCGCATATAAGCACCGGCAGGTATCCGGCCATGGTAACGTCGTCGATAGCTTCTGAAAGGCTCTTGTGTAAGTTTTGAATAATTTCAGGCGCCAGGCCTAATGAGGGCGCGATAGCTGTAGTTGATGACTGCTGAAGGGCGTTGGTTATTATGTCTTCTACTTGCGGATCGAGCGCTATTGCATGAATAACTCCGTTCTGATCCTCATATAGTTTTTTAATTGTTTCTGAAAGATTGTGCCTTACATATTCTGTAAGAACATCAACATTTTGTGTTATTTTATAGTATTCAAGCAGGGATTCAGTAATTATGGGTAGATCCCTGACGGGGATATTTTCTTTGAGTAAATTCTGAAGCACCTTCTGCAATGTTGAAACCGGGAGGTTATCAGGTGAGATTTCTTCTACGAGCGAAGGATAGTCCTGTTTCATATTATCAATGAGGTGATTGACATCCTGCCTTGTGAGCAGCTTATTTGCATTTCTTCTTAGCAGCTCTGTCAGATGTGTTGTCAGCACGGTAGCAGCTTCTACAACTGTATAACCCATTATTTCGGCGTTTTCGCGTTCGCTGGTATTAATCCATGTGGCGGGCAGCCCGAATACGGGCTCGGTAACGGAAATACCGTTAAGTTCGCCTTCAGCAGTACCGGGATTCATTGCCAGAAGCATTTTCGGGTGGAGAATATTTCTTGCTATTTCATTTGATCTGATCTTTATTACATATTCTTCCGGATCGAGCTGTAAATTATCCCTAACCCTTACCGGCGGCAGTATAATGCCCAGTTCCTGGGCAAGTTGCCTTCTTACATTAGTTATCCTTTTGAATACATCACCGCCGCGGCTTTCGTCTACAAGCACTATAAGGCTGTAGCCAAGCTCAATTTCTACTGGGTCAACCCTGAGCAGGTCTTCCACGGGCTGTTCCTCGGGTTTTTGCGCTTTTTCGGCCTCGGCCATTTCTTCTCTCATTTTTTTGTCAGCGCTTTCCTGTATGTTTTTTTGCCTGAAAAATGCCATAGCGCCGGCAGACAGAGAAAGCACCGCGAAAGGAAAGAGGGGGAATCCCGGAAGAAATCCCACTAACAGAAGCGCCCCTGCCGCTAGAGCCAGCGGCTTGGGCCTGTCGCCAAACTGTTTGCCGACCTCGATATCTAGATTGTCGGAAGCTGCCGACCGAGTAACCACAAGGCCGCCCGATACGGATATTAAAAGCGAAGGTATCTGCGAAACCAGGCCGTCGCCGATAGTTAGTATGGTATAAGTCGAGAGTGCCTCGTTAAGCCCCATATCAAGCTGCATCATACCTATAGCGAAGCCGCCGATTATATTAATGGCGGCGATCACAAGGCCCGCTATCGCGTCACCTTTAATAAATTTCGCGGCGCCGTCCATCGATCCGAAGAAATCAGCCTCCTTCGTCAAAGAGTCCCTGCGCTTACGGGCTTCCAGTTCGTCAATATAGCCGGCATTAAGATCGGCGTCGATACTCATCTGCTTGCCGGGCAGGGCATCGAGCGTGAACCTGGCAGTAACTTCAGCAATACGGGTAGAACCCTTGATAACTACCACAAAGTTAATTATGAGAAGAATGAGGAATATTATAATACCGACGACATAATTTCCTTTAATCACAAAACTGCCAAATGCTTCTATGATCTCGCCGGCATGGGCTTCACCAAGGATAAGCCTGGTTGAGGCTACATTGAGCCCCAGACGGAACAATGTTGTTATTAGCAATACAGTCGGGAAGGATGAAAACTCCAAAGGGCTGCGCAGATAAAGCGATACCAGGAGTATCAGCACGGAAAATGCAATATTTAAGGCCAGGAAAGCATCCAGCATAAACGGCGGCAGCGGTATTATCAGAAGAGATAATATCAGCAGAACGCCGCCCGCGAGCGCCAAGTCCGGGTTTCGCGTAACCGCGGGTAAAGCACGGTTGCGTATATTGGCTAAAGCGCCTTTCTGAAAAAATGCCTGTTGTCCGGTTTTTCCCATTTATCTTGTATTATTGCTTATTAGGTTTTCATCAAAAAAACTAAGGCAATTGCTTTGCCATTATAATTAAGATGCGTGTAAGATGTTGCCTGTACTATATTTACGCGCCTGCCCTATATTTTTGCAGATAATTATCATGGCTAATATTAAGCGGATGAATAATTTTTCAGTTGATATACATACGCAAGTATTTGAGCCACAGCTTTAAATAGATCTTCGGGAATTTCGCTATCGACTTCGACAGAGTAAAAAAGCGTTCTTGCCAGGGGGGGCTCTTCAACTATCGGAACGCCGCTATCCCCGGCAATTTCTCTTATCTGCCTTGCAAGGTGGTCTGCGCCTTTAGCCACTAATTTTGGGGCATCCATTATACCCTGTTTATAGCTTAGAGCCACGGCAAAGTGAGTCGGGTTAGTAATGACCACATCGGCTTCCTGAACATTTTTAAGCATAAGGTTTCTTATTCTTTGCCGCATGATATTTCTTAGCCTGGATTTAACCAGGGGATCGCCCTCCATTTGCTTATGCTCTTCTTTCACTTCCTGCTTGGTCATTTTCATGTCTTCGGCAAAGCGGTATTTCTGGTAGATCCAGTCTGCAACGGCTATAAGCACATATATAAGCCCCACCTTGAGCACTAACTCGAATGCCACGCTTACCATAAATGAACCTATATCCATAAAAGGACGCTCGAGTATGCCGATAATCTCTTCTGCCTTGCTGCCGAGTACCCAGTATACGACACCACCTAATACCAGTATCTTGGCTATGCTTTTTATCAGCTCAAACCATGAGCGGCCGGAGAAGAATATCTTTTTCAGCCCGCTGAAAGGATTGAATATTTTCTTAAACTGCAAGCCCTCGGTGAATTTCTTTGTGGCTATTTTAAGCCCTACCTGGCTTATTTCGCCTGCCAGAGATATTAAAAAAATCAGTACTAGCAATGGCAAAAGTATTTTTGATAAAAATAAAAGCAGGGTATGGAAATACGCACCTACATTCTGAATCGTGATCTGGTATTCTGTAGAGTACATGAATATCTTTGAGGCAAAGTTTTTGTAATTGGAAAATAGCGGGTCGCCAAAGACGAACACCAGCATACCGCCGAAGAGCATCATCGCGGCTGTGGTTACGTCCTGGCTTTTTGCAACCTGTCCTTTTTGCCTTTCGTCCTGCAGACGCTTTTGGCTCGCCGGTTCGGATTTCTGCTGGCCTTGTTTATTCTCAGCCATTTATCTCTTTAATTAATTCTAAAAAAATTCAAACTCTCGCTGGATTCAATGTCATCACAAATTGGTATAGTTCATCCTGCATTCCAAGCAGTGCTGTTTTGGTAACAAGCACAAATAATGGCACTGACAGAAAAAGCACTATCAGGCCGACTATTACTTTAAGCTGAAAGCTGAGTATGAAGATGTTTGTCTGCGGCGCTACCCTTGCCAGAAGAGCAAGTGCCAGGTTGGTGGCAAATAGCGCCACCAGTACCGGCGCTGCCATTTTTATGGCAATAATGAAAACCGATGTTACAAATGATATCAGCATTTCCACTGTAGAGCCGGTTACGGCAAATGTCGTTATAGGTACGGCCTTCATACTCAGGTATATGCCCTGTATAAGATAATGGTGCCCGTCGATAGCTATAAAAAGCATCAGGGTAGCGAGGTCTTTTATTTCGCCTACCAGAGTTGGAGCGCCAATAGTCGGATCGAACATCTGCGAAGCCTGGTAGCCCATATCGAAGTCGATAATACCGCCGGCAAACCTCGCCGCGTAAAATATCATGTTAGCAGCGAACCCAAGAGCGAATCCTACCATGAATTCCTTTAATACCAATAAGGCAAGGTACCAAAGATGAACTTCGAGAGTAGGCTGCTCTGTCCAGTATACTGATGTGACGCCCACAGCCAGGATCACAGCCAGAAATATTTTATGCTGGGTAATAATAGCCGGATTTTTAAAGATGGGGGCAATGGCCATCATGGCCAGTATCCTTATAAAAATCATTGCCCCGATGAGGAACTTTCCGCTCAGCAGGGATATTTCCGCGGAATTAACCATATATTACGGCCGGCCCAGTTCGGGGATTTTGGCGAATATTTCTTTTGTGAATGTTGTCAATACCTCGATCATAAATGGCATAAAAATAACGATCACTATGAGAACAGCGATAAGCTTTGGCACAAAAGTAAGAGTCTGCTCGGAGATCGAGGTAGCCGCCTGGAAAATCGATATAGTAAGGCCCACCAGCAGAGAGGCTATCAGAACCGGCCCTACTACTAGAAGCACGTTATAAAAGGCATCCCTGACTAAATTAATAACTTCGATATCTGTCATCTATTCTATCCTCCGACTATGCTTTTCATTAATGAATCTATAATAAGGTACCAGCCGTCAACCAGTATGAACAGCAGTATTTTGATCGGCAGAGAAATTAGCTGCGGCGGCAGCAGGAACATACCCAGTGACATAAGAGTGCTCGCTATTATCATATCCAGTATAAGGAATGGTATAAACAGCATGAATCCTATCTGGAAAGCCACACGAAGCTCGCTTATGGCATAGGCCGGTATAATAGTCCAGGTAGAAACTTCGCTAATATCATTTGGCCGCTCTTCTTCGCCGCTGAGCTTGAGAAACAGTGCCAGGTCGTTTTCATCTGTATACTTTAGCATGAACTCTCTGAAAGGCTGAACTATGTTATCGACCGCTTCAGCCTGTGTTATCTCTTCCCTCAGGTAAGGTTGTATTCCGTTCCGGTTTGCCTGGTCGAGCACAGGTTCCATCACAAAAAAAGTAAGGAACATAGCCAGCCCTGTCAAAAGCTGCGACGGCGGCTGCGTATGCGTGCCCAGAGCCTGCTTGAGGAAGTGGAATACCACAATTATCCTTGTGAAGCTTGTCATCAGCACAAGGATAGAAGGCGCCATAGTCAGTACGGTAATAACAGTAAGGATCTGCAATGTCAGCACAAGGTCATTGCCACCCTCCTCACCGGGATTGATGTTAACAGACAGGTTCGGCAAAGGAAATGCCGATCCGGGCGGGGCCTGCGTCTGTGCTCCCTGCGGCTGTTGCTGCGGAACGGGCTGCTGCGCGCTCAGTTCGCTGCCGGCGGCCCCGAATAAAAGCAGAGCAGCCAATATTATTATTATATGTTTGATTTCCATTTCCTCAATTTCAATTTGAAATTCCGCTTATAGAATTACAATAGATGTGCCAGCAGGGGCGGGACATGATTTTTTTCCTGTTAGCCGTGATTCAGCGCGGATAGCCGATAGAGTATTAATTCTTTTAAATGAATAATATTGAACATGTTGGATAATATAAAACAAAAGCCGCACTTATCAGCGCGGCCTTATTCATTCTATAAAGCTATATGAAGATCATTCAGGTGTTTCCATTTTACCGGGCTGCCGGGCGCCGTTCTTTTTTTCCTCGCCGGATATTTTTTTCCTGGGTACCATTCTAACGTTCTGTCCCCATTTGTTCTGCTCTTCCATTCGGCATGACCATACAAGCTGATCATTCCAAACTGTGATATCCGGGCAGCCGTCGCACATATTGACTCTGCCATCCTCGTAGATATCTGCAGGTTGAATAATCATAACTGACTGATAGTGCATTTTTGAGAAAAATGCCTTAAGGTCAGCCGGGAAGCAGGCGAAATAGTTTTTCATTATTTCTCTTAATCCTTTGTCGAATGGAGCGAGCCAGAAGTAAGACCTCCCCCGCTTTTGTGATCGCGGAGTTGAATATGCCAGATACTTATCGGTGAACATATGCTTGAATGTCTGAACAATTTCCATAAATTTTGGCCCTGTATAGCCGAAAATTTTGTGTTTGTTGCCCATCCTGCCTGTAAGCAGCCACTTATATGTGGCGGTGTTCTCGGTGCCGTTAAGGAATGCCGACGGCATAAATCCCGGCTCTGTCTCGCGGATTAGATCTACGAGTTCGGGCGAGCTGATGTCCGTTCGCCTGTTATCGTCCTTTTTTGAATACATTATATCATCGAATTCAACCTGCTGATCTCCTACGTAGAAATCAAAATCTTTGCCGAGTATTGCCATTCTGTAAAGGATGAATACCATCACATGCACGCGGTCGATGTGCTTCTGCGACCATTTGAGGAGTTCGGGCACATACTTCTCATTTTCCGGATAAATTGTGGCATTGAATGAGCAGGAAATGTTCTTGGCTTCATGAAGCATAGTAGCAAGCTCGTACCTGAGTTCATTCAGTTCAATCTCGTTTTTATCCTGCCAGCCCTGGCGTCTCTGCCCGCTATCAACATGCAATGTAAACCCGTAAACACCTGCTTTCTTAAGCTCTTTTAGTAATTCTTTTGTGAGCAGGGCACCATTTGAGTTGATTATCGGCTTCCAGCCCCGTTTTTTTACCATTCGTACTATTTCGACTATATCAGGATGAGTAAGCGGCTCTCCACCTGCTATAGATACTCCGTCAGTTTTTCTGTTTTTTTGGAAAACGTCCAGCTCGTGATCTATGACATCAAGCGGTTTATGCGACTGCGGCTTGTTTTCCCTGTAGCAGCCGTCGCAATAAAGGTTGCACTTACTTGTAGGCTCCAGCCATGAAATTGCGTTATCGGCGAAATTCCATGGCAATCTGTAAAGAGTTTCCGGAGAAAAATCCCTGTTCATATTCTTCTCTGTTCATTTTTATTTATAATTGACCTATTCTTCAGCGTAATGTCTAATTTACCATAATTAATAGTAAACAAGAAATTGTTATAAACATACGAAATTAATGAAAAAAAATTTATTATAGATTAAATTTATGTTAAATAGGCGAAAAAATTATTTTTTCCAGAAAGAAGGAGCTAAAAGTATTATTACCGTAAATACCTCGAGCCTTCCAAGAAGCATAAAGAAAGAAAGCAGCCATTTTGCCGCTGCCGGCATGTGGGCGTAGTTCTCAGTCGGGCCGACAGTTCCGAGCCCCGGGCCTATATTATTAAGTGTTGCGGCAACCGCGCCCATGGCTGTATCAAGCTCAAGGCCCAGGAATGACATTATCAGCGTACCGAGTGATGCTATCATCATATAAATAACAAAAAAGCCGATGATGTTGGTCACTGTTTTACGGTCGATGGAATTTTTGCCTATCCTCACCGGCACAACAGCCTGAGGATGCAACAGCTTGACTATTTCGGTATAAGCGAATTTCAGCAGGATATAAACGCGTAATACCTTCATGCCGCCGCCGGTCGATCCTGCTGTACCGCCTATAAACATCATCACAAAAAGTATAAGGTTCGAACTTAATGACCATTCCTCGTAATCGGCTGTCCCGAATCCGGTCGTGGTCAGGATAGATATAACCTGGAAAAGCGTTTTTCTCAAGGTCTCGAAAAAATCATGATATATGGTTGTATAGGTATCAATCCCTATTAATATCAAAGCAATTAGAATTATAAACAGAAAGAATCTCATTTCCTTATTTTTTATGAAAGACTTTATGTCTCCCCGTATCAGCCTGTAATGAAGTGAAAAATTTATCCCGGCTATTGTCATGAATACAATTATTACATAATCTATGTAGGCGCTGTCATAATGGCCTATGCTGGCATTTTTGGTGGAATATCCCCCCGTTGCCAAAGTACCGAAAGAATGGCAAAGACTGTCGAAAAGGTTCATACCGCCAAAAAGCAGAAGTACTGTTTCAGCAACAGTTAATAATAAATAAACGCCCCAGAGTATTTTAGCTGTTTCGGTTACGCGGGGCTTGAGTTTATCGGCCATAGGCCCGGGGACTTCGGCTTTGTAAAGCTGCATTCCGCCAACTCCGAGAAATGGCAGTATGGCAAGAGACAGCAGAATAATACCCATACCGCCTATCCAGTTAGTAAGGCTTCGCCAGAATAATATGCCGTGCGGAAGCTTTTCGATATCAGTGAGAATTGTCGCTCCCGTTGTTGTAAAGCCCGACATCGTTTCAAAAAAAGCATCCGTAAAATCCGGGATGGTCCCTGTCAGGATATAAGGCAGGCTGCCGAAGCAGGAAAAAAGTATCCAGCTGAATGTCACTATGGCAAAACCTTCCTTGGGGCGAAGTTCAGCATTATTATTAAAGACGAAAAAGAAAAAGCTGCCGGCAGCTAATGTTATGGCTGCGCTTATTAGTATGCCTGTATAATCATTGTCGCCGTAATAAAACGACCAGGGAACCGCGAGAAGCATCGAGGTACCTATACACATGACAATGAAGCCCAGTATTTTCAACACTATACTATAGCGCATTTTTCCCTAGAATAATTTTTCAACTGCTTTCAGAGCTTTTGGCAATGTGAATACCACTACCTTATCACCGGGAGCAATCCTGGTATCACCGGTTGGAATTTCAAGATTCTTGTCCTGCTTAAGCACTGCCCCGACAATAGCGTACTCCGGAAATTCAATATCCTTCAGAGGCTTTTTAATAATTTTCATGCCTTCTTTGGCAATGAATTCAATTATTTCGGCATCGATACCTGGCAGCTCGGCGAAGAATGCTATCTGCTGGCTTCGTATGTATTTCTGTATGGTGTTAACCGTTATCTGCTGCTTGCTCACAACGGCGTCCATTCCGATAGCAGGAGTAAGCGCAAGATATTCGTTCTTTCCGATGAGGGTGATAGTACGGGGAACCTTCATGTGTCGGGCCACAAGGCTGGTGATGATGTTGGTTTCATCATCGCCAGTTACCGCAATGAAACCATCCATATCCTGCAACCCTTCAAATGTAAGCAGGTCGAGGTCTGAGCCGTCTCCGTGAATGATCAGAGATTTTGAAAGAAAATCTGCCAGGGCCGCGGATTTATCGTCATTTATTTCAATTATCTTTATCTTAAGCTCTTTTTCCAGCCTTTGTGCAACGAACCTTCCTATCTGGCCGCCGCCTGTTATCAATATGTTTTCTATGATTTTACGGGTTTTGCCGAAAAAATTCAGGGCTTCATCAATATAGCCCGGATCAGTAATAATAAATATTTGGTCCCCGTGACGAAGTTCGTCTTCACCTCGTGGTATAATTGTAAATCCTCTTCGGGATAGCGCAACTACCCTTAGCGGCGGGTTTTCGTACCTTTTGCCCAGCTCTATCAGTGGAGTATGCAGTACGGGGCAATTCCTGTCGAGCCTTATCCCGATAAACTGAATGCGGCCTTTATCGAATTCGATAATATCTGTGGCATTGGACTGGCGAATAAGGCGGACAATAGCTCCTGCCGCCTCCCTTTCCGGCTGTATAAGGAAATCCGTGCCCAGCTCTTCACGGGAAAGGACGGAATCACTGCTCATGAATTCTTCATTTCGAATTCGCGCTATTGTTGTACCTACACCCAACTTTTTAGCAAGGCGGCAGGCTATGAGGTTAATCTCATCATTGCTGGTAAGCGCGGCGAAAACGTCTGCATTCTGTACCCGTGCTTCTTTCAGCCTGGCATAGCTGGTGCCGCTGCCATCGATCACGAAGGCATCCAGGTGCTCCCTCGCGTATCGGACGCGATCGCTGCTACTTTCGATTATGGTAATATTATGCTTATCATGAGAAAGCCTTTTTGCAAGCTGAAAGCCTATATTACCGGCGCCGATTATAACTATTTCCATCAATGAATTTTATTTATTAGAATAAAGCTTTCTAACTTACAAAATATTTTCACAAAATAAGATAATTATTTTGATCTTTCTTGTTCAATTCTTTCTTTAGCCCATTTTTTCGCGTCCCTGACTGAGCTTATTCTTCCTTCTTTCTGTAGTTTCAGGCTTTCATTAATCAGCCTTCCTATCTCGGGGCCGTCTTCGACACCGTGGTTTTTCAGGAATTTCCCTTTTAGGAATGGTTTAGGCTGCTTTTTCATAAGGGCGTTATGCTCGATTCTGCTTTTAAGCCAATCGCCGGCAGGATATTCGCGCCTGAAGGCTTCATCGTTATCGCGGCCCCAGTGATCAGCTTTAGCCAATAGGATCAACTTATCAATATTGATCCTTTTCCCGAGCTTATTTATGGCATTATCCGAAACTTTATTTCTGTCCCTGTATAATGCAATAGGCCTTAAATGCTCTCTTACATAAGCGGTGACTTCATTAATTGTATCTTCGTCAAAGCCGTTTTTCCTTAAGCACTCCCCGGCGATAATGGCGCCCTGATGATCATGGCCGGGAGATTTGATCCTGCCATCGCTGTATTCACTTGTAGCCGGCTTTCCGATGTCATGTAGTAAGGCGCCAAGCATGTACGAAGGATGGTCTTCTTTGGGGAGTTCGTTTTTTAGTTCTGCCGCCACATCCACAACCATCATAGTATGTGTCCATACGTTCCCCTCGGGATGCCATTTGGGGTCCTGCCCTGTTTCCTTTAATTCGATAAGCTGACTGCAGAACGCCGCAATATCTTTGTTGCTCAGAGAATTCAGTTTTTTTGAAGGAGTTTTTTCGCTGAGCAGTATATTTAATATCTTTCTGGCATGATAGTTAATCATTGATAATTAATATTTATTATAAATATTTCGTTTAATAATTAACGATTAAGAATAAAAAATTTTGTTGAAATTAACAATAATCTTATGAAATTTTATTCATATATAATAACTTACCGGATTCTGATTTCCGAATTGCAATAATTGTAGTTGTTTGTAAGGAGTCTTAGTAGTACAAATAACTACATGGTAATTAAAGATTTTTAAGAATGATATTTTTATTGGCATTAAAAGAATTTGTTATTTATATTGCACAAAAGGATTAAATAATATTAAAAGATATTCATTAATCAGGCTGTGTTTTTTGAGGGAATTTTATAAGTTCTTAAGTTTTTATTTTGTTTTTTTTGAAATTCCTGTAAAAACACTTGTAAAAAAGGTAGAGATAAAATAAATTGTCAGAACGTGTCTTAACGGATTTTTAATATTTGTACTTTTTTAACCACAAAAAATAAGCGTTGGAAATAAAACGGACAAGACAAATGAAACAAAACGGATTTAACTGCCCGGCTGTACTTAATAACACCGGGTATAATTGTATAACGCAAATAAATATTTTAAATAAAAGCACCTTAAGGGAGGAGATTTATTATGTCTAAAGGCGGCGGTGCAGGTAAGGTTTATTTCGTACTCTATCTTGCAGTGGTTCTTGAGCTCCTCATAATCATTGTAGAAAGAGACGAAGCCGAGGAAAGCCTGCTACAAAAGCAGAGAGAAACTATGCGAATAGTTGAATCGATCCTATCGCAGTTGCAGTCAGGATCAGGAACAGAAGGTATAAATACCAGGCCCCAGGATGAGATAACAATACCGCCGGAAGGTATTAATATCGAAGAAGTAATGGGCGCCGAGATCAAATCATTCAGAACTTATACTATCGAAGTAGGCGTAACAGATGTCAGCGCCGCGATAAAACAAAAGGAAGCCGAAAGCGAAAAAGACTATAATCAAAGGCTTAAAAAGCTGTTGCAGCTTGCAAATGTTGATGAAATTGAATATCAGATATTCTATAATCCAAGTACAGACCCTGCCGCGGCACCATTCTTTCCGACAGAAGAATATATCCGCAAGCAGGGTATAGACTTCACTGAATTCGAACCGGGCCAGAAAATAGTAGGCCCGAACGAAGAAGAATGGGAATTTATGGGGCTTAAAAAGCTCATTATGGATACCGAGCAGACTTATAATCGTATAGATCCGCAAAATGTATCTGTTAAGGACCTGCGTCCTATGTATCCTAATGAACAAGTAATGATCATTGGCCCTGATTTGGCTCCCGGGGATGTTCCTAAAGATTCGATATTCCATTATTCACATGAAAAAACACTCGTTCATGCAGGGCCTGCGGGTAACGATATTCGTAAAAGAGCATTTGTTGCCCACTTCCAGCCACCCTCTCAGGAAGGCTGGTATAAGCTAAGGTTTGCTTCTCGTACAAACAGGATACTCGGTGTACGCTCTGATCAGGATCCCGAAGAAATGAACGAAGAATCGACAGTTAATATAGGTACTGTACAGCTGACAGTAGAAGCCTTGAAAAAAGTCCAGCATCAGCTTCAGAGGCAGTTAGATAAATTCGAATTGCCAACACCTGAAGAATTGAGGCAAACAGGCGATATAGACGCTTTTGAAACTCAGTTAAAAAGATCAAAAGAAATGGCCACGGAAGAAGAAGATGCTGTACAGCTCATTTCGAAGATTAATCTCTACGGATATATTGCCAAGCTTCTTACTCCTGGGCAGTCAATTAACTTTGACCAGAACCGGGGCAGCCTGGAATATAATATTAGGGTAACGACACCCAAACCCAAGATCGCGGATCCGGCTCTTTCGACACCAAAATATATTGCTTCATTCGATGAAGTACCTGCGGCATTTGAATTCCAGATAAGCCCCTATCAGGGTGAAGCCGCCAATACTATTACCGGAAGAGTTATAGACCAGAATGGCGCTACTGCTGCCCGCATTAACCTGAGGCCGCTCGATCAGGTAGCAGGTCTTGATATACCTGCTCCTGTACAGGGAGGTTCACGTCAGTACCGGGGCGCTGTCGATCAGCAGCTTCAGCCCGGAAAATATACGGTTGAGATTGTCCACCAGTTAATGAATAAATCAAAAACCGAAACCGCTGAACTCGAAATATTCGAAACAAGCCTGACTGAAGAAAGCGAAAGCAAACTAAACAACAGGCTTTCTGCCTTTACTTATTACGGTTATTCTACAGTTAATATTGATGTTACACCGACTTCAGGCGGTAAGATCAGCGCTGACCAGTTCAGGATATACCAGTATACTGATGAAAACACGCAAAGGCCGCCTATACAAGGGCTCTCAATTACTAAAGAAGATGAAATTGTATTTTCCGCTGAATCTAATGAAATCACTATGAGTGTTACCTGGGTACAGCCATATACAAATGAGGAAGTTACACTTTACGGGCCTAAGACATTCAGCATCAAGCAGGAAGAACCGAATATAGTTGAAAGAAATAAGAATGTTGATGTTGACGGTACTACATCCAAAATAAAAGTAAGGGTATCTGGTATAGGAGTTACGAAACCGCTCTCAGGTTCAGATCAGGAAGTCAAAATCAACTTTAATGTCGGACAACCGCAAAAACTTGACGGGCTCGGTACTTATGATTTTTCAATCGAACCCAGCATTGAAGGTGACGCCGAATCAGGATATACAATTTATCTAGAAATGAGCGGTTCAATGCCAAGAGGAGATACGAGGGTACGCGGAACGCTTACTATACCGGTAACTGCAGTGGCTGTCAATCCTGTCAGCAATAAGAAATCTGCAGAAACCACAGCTTCGGTTGTTGTACCGATTAATTTCGAACCGGATAGAGGCGGCCCCGCCCGCAGAAGAAGATAACCACTAAAAAAAGCCGCGGAGCCGGAAGGTTCCGCGGTTAATATTTCGAAAATACAGATTAAATAATAAGTAATTTTACCGGGGTAAATTAAAAATGATAAGGAAAGTTTCTCAACTTTTATTAGGACTAATGATAGCCATGCTGCTTATTCCACAGGCAGCATCCGGGCAGATGGATGAATCCTTCAGGATGAAACTGGAAAGCATCCTCCACAGATACAAAAATTACAGGTATTCAATGATCTCTGTTTATCAGGTTAAAACTACAGGCCTCACTGAGATCAGAAATGCCATAAAAGCTAAAGAGGAAGGCGAAGCCGGAGTAGGAGAAGTCGCAGCTGATGAAGAATGTGTTGAGAACGCCTCGCCGGAAGTCAGGCAGTTGATCACTAATTTTCATCAACAGGGATTTACGCCTTCAAGAGCGCAAAGAGAATTTATCAGCAGGGGAATTCCTATTCCCGATCAATTTGACTGCGTTTGGGATGCACTCGATCCCGGCGAGCAGGTTGTAATGACCATCAGATCGGCCTATCTTATAACTACAAGGAAGGATCGTGAAGAACTGGTCCCCAGCACTATTATAGGTATGATCGTTTCCTATGAGGATGATGAGCAAATAAGTGAAAACGTAGACAGAGCAAACCCTACAATGATTTACACCCATCCCGAACTTAAACAGTTCGACCTGGATAGCGACGAATATAGAGCTGAAACGATGTACGAATTGCTCGAAAATGCTTTCAGGCAGAATAACGTTACGGATAAAACATTGCAAGCACAGGGATTTGACAGTTACCAGAGATTCCTGCCTCCTAAATACGGCGTTACCAAATCACTTATACGTACTGAAAATAACATCAGCGGAAATGACATACAAAAATTTCTCAGAATATCCGAAGGACAGCCCATGGATTATATTCTGAGCAAAAATGAAGTAATAATCAGTCCTGATTTATTAAGCTGGAAAAGATACGATGTCAGGAGGATTGTTTACGAAGACGGCTTTGTTGACACATTAAGCAATATAAATAACAGCGGCTTACCGGATTTCGGGCTTGAATTAAAATACGGCCTCGATGAGATCAACTATCCTTCACTTTGGAGCGAAAGGCTTACTCTGAACTCCATCTGGCAGAATGTAAAGCTCGGCGTTGTATTGCCTACAAGTGGTTGGGCCGGATTATCAGAAGATTTATTTGACCAATCGCGAGTTTTCACTAACGCCGGTGTAGGAATTGCTTTCCAGGCAGACTTCCCCGTAATGGTAATACCCGAAAGCGGTATATTCCACTTTGAAGGAAGCTATTTATTCGGTGACGCGAAAGACCCATCCTGGAGGGATATTTCTAATGATGACGTTCTCATTAATCCGGAAATATATCCACATGATTATCTTATAAGAGCTACCGGACAGCTTCATTATACCTTTGGCGTGGCCATCGATAAAGATTATCTGATGCGCTTCGGTATCGGCGGTACATTTTACAACGCCGAAACCTGGGATAAGGAAGTTACATCCGATCAGCAGACAAATGAAGAAAAGGTTGAATATTTAAATGTTGATGATGAAACAGTTGGCGGTGTATCAGGTTCGATAGAATTAATGGTTCAGAATACAGCGACGCCTTACGGGCTCGAACTTCAGTATTTTGATGAATCTGTTTATGCCAATTTTTGGCTGCAAATACCTGTTGTTGAAAATACACTCGCGCTCAGGTTCGACGCCAAAGGATATTATAAAGCCTTTACAGATGTTCTCAGGCCCTGGGAACAACAAAGCATGTTTATACCAATGGCGCGTGTCATCATCGCGTTTTAATTAAATTAATGTCAAAAAAGTCGGAAAAAATAAAAGAAGCATTGCTATGAAAAAATACTTTTTACTATTACTGGCGATAATTGTTCTGGGATTTACAAAAACGTATTCACAGGACCTGATACCTGATAAGCAGGCTATAATCGATTCGCTGACATCCCTTGATCCTGAGATCAAGAAATACTTTCCCCGCTGGGAAGTTTGTGAACCCGATCTGCAGTTTCAGATACATCAGGCATTTGTGCTTGCTCAGTATCCTAAAGAGAACTTAAGCATGACTGAAATTACTATTCTCGCAGCTCCTAAAGAATATCAATCGGATCCGTTTGAGATACTCCTTATTAATTGCGGTGACGAAAGCATGAATGCTGTCGAAATAGAATCAACATTCGGTGATTTTATAATCGGATATCTCTCAGGAAGCCTGAATTACTCAGGCCCTAACAGAGGATTTCCCAGCGACGACGCCAACAGGGATTATTGCTATAACGATATACCTGTTACCATGCCGTTGACTGATTCCGAAAAAGATGAGATCACCAACTGGCTTCAGCCCGTTAACGCTCAGCACGCCTTTACAATTTCCTTATTTGAACAGGCTTTAAAAATTGGTAAAAGCGGTTTCTGGCTTAGGTCGAAAGTCGGTACGGATGATATAGGTTACCACTTTTGGGAATCAGGCGAAGCAAAAGTTATTCTTCAAAGGCCGCTTTACGTTAATCATGACGCTAACAGCAATGAAACGATACCATATCTGATAAATGCCTATATGGGCGGCGGGTACAGAGTTTCCGGAGGTGTTGATGATGTGAATTCATTGCTTAGCTGGGTATCTGAAAGAAGGCTTAACGCAGGACCCGGCGGCAAACTGATAGGCGGATTTGATTTCCACCTGCCTTTCCATCCGCAATTCGGTGTAGGTTTCAATGTCGAACTTCCTTTCAAGGAAGTTCAGGAAGAAGCTATAGACCCCAATACTTATTTCATAAATTATGATCAGGCAAGGATCATCGAAGACAATATAAATTTCTACCCTGAAGTACAAACTTCACAGGGTGTTCAGGGAATAGTACCACTGCTAAGGCCTACCGGCAGGATCAATTTATTCTATCATTGGTTCCTAAGCGAAAAGAATCCTGAGAATTATATCAGGTTCGATCTTGGTATGGTCTACTCTGAAGTTAGAGAGTTGGCTTTTTACCAGCAGGATGGTGAATTTTATATGACACCCTCTGCAACGGGCCTTAAAACTTATAAACCCGATGAAATTGCTGATTGGATGTTTTTTAGAGCGGAATACAGAAATCAAGACGCCTTCCCCTTTGGATTCAGTGTACAGGTAGCTAATCAGGTACTCCTCGGTAGAGTATTCGTGCCCTTATTCGGGGACTGGCTTTATTTAGAAGGCAAATATTCAACTCCTGTCAGAAGCGCTTATCCTCATGAAATTGATAGTTTCTTCATGATTTCGCCTCTGATCAGACTGACTATATAAAATACTACAGATATTAATACCGGCCCCTCAACAAAATTTAGATTTTGCTGCAGGGGCTTTTTTATCTGATATCTTTGTTTATTCAAAAAGAAAAAATAGGATATAATGCTGGTTAAAAACAAGTTTATAATATTTTTAGGTATTCTGGCTGCTTTGCTGATAATTACACCCTGTGAGATGCTGGCACAAAAAAAAGTAAGAGATGACTCAAAGCGTAAACTATTGCAGGATGCTAAAGTTGAAGCAGCTCGAAAAGAAATTGAGATTACTGTTAATAGCGTCGATATCTCTAACTTCCCGGAGATTAAAATTATTATTGAAGCTTATAATAAGCTGGGTGAACCTCTGGATACTTTGACCTCCGAGAATCTCTATGTTTTCGAGAATGGTGTTTCTAAAAAAGTCATTAAGGTAGAAAAAATTCCGGTAGCCGAAGTTGTTCCGGCTGATTTTATCTTTGTTATTGATAAAACCGGTTCCATGCAGCCATTTATTAATGCCGTAAAATCTAACTTATTGAAGTTTACGTCAACATTAATGAAAAGAGGTATAGATTACAGGCTTGGACTGGTATTATTTTCTGATGACGTTGAAAAAATTTATCAGCCCTCAAATAATGCCTTAGACTTACTGGATTGGCTTTCAGCAGTAAAAGCAAGGGGTGGAGGAGATGAAAAAGAAAACTCCCTGGAAGCGCTCGAATACGTTACAAAAATTGATTTCAGAGACGAAGCCAATAAAGTGGTTGTTTTGATCACTGATGCCCCATATCATGAAAAAACCGAAACCGGTGGACATGGGGTTACAAATCAAACAAAATCTTCAATCATCGAATTATTACAGGTAAATGATATAAGGGTATTTAGCATTGTACCTAAAAAGCTGCAGGATTACGCTGAAATTTCTGCCAAAACCAGAGGAAACGCTTATGATATTGATTATCCTTTTTCTACTATTCTGGATAATTTTTCCAAACAGCTTACAAATCTTTTTGCTTTAACTTACAGAAGCGATCAGACCGCTATACCGGATAGCATAGAAATCGGGCTGCTGAATGAGGCAAGAAGTGAATTACTTAAGAAAACTATTCCTATAGTGGAGCTCGGCAGAAAGCTTATTATCGAGAATCTGCTCTATAAAACTGCCAGCGCTGAGCTTCCCGATACTGTAAAGGAGCTCGAAATACTTCAGGAATTTATGAAATCTAAGCCTAATGTAGTGGTTATGGTCGAAGGCCATACAGATAATATTGGAAGCCATGCTGTTAATGACAGGCTCTCGCTCGAAAGAGCGGAAAGCGTTAAAAGATACCTGATACGCAAAGGAATTTCTGAGCACAGGATAAAAACAAAAGGCTATGGAGAAAGAAGGCCGATTGCAAGCAATAGAGATGAATTCGGCCGACGCCTAAACAGGCGAACCGAGATCATAATAATAGCTAAATAAAGTTTTAAATTTAGTAAAAAAAGCAAGGGATTAAAACCCCCTTGCTTTTTTTTATGCATTACCGGCTATGAGACTAAGGCTCTGCCGGTCATCTTTCCGGGTTTATCCAAACTCATCATTTTTAGCAATGTAGGCGCTACATCAGCCAGAATGCCTTCTTTAACTTTACTGAATTCATTTGTTACTGCAACGCATGGTACATAATTGGTCGAGTGAGCCGTATTTGGCGAGCCGTCTTCATTCATAGCGTAATCAGCGTTGCCATGGTCGGCAATTATAAGCGCGTTGTAATCATTATTTTCAACTGATTCTACAACTCTGCCCAGGCATTGATCAACTGTTTCAACAGCCATTGTTATGGCTTGATAATCTCCTGTATGGCCGACCATGTCACAATTAGCAAAATTCAGGCAGATAAAATCATACTTTTTGCTATTGATGGCTTCGACGACTTTATCCGTGACTTCGGGGGCGCTCATTTCAGGCTGTTTGTCGTAGGTGGCAACTTTAGGTGAAGGTATCATTATCCTTTCTTCGCCATCAAATTTTTCTTCCCTTCCGCCTGAGAAGAAAAAAGTCACGTGGGCGTATTTCTCCGTTTCAGCAATCCTGAGCTGCTTTTTCCCATTTATTGATAAATACTCTCCCATGGTCATATCTACATTATCCTTGGTGAGGATAACGTTTACTCCCTTAAAGCTCTCATCATAGCGTGTCATCGTTACATAATGAAGCTCCAGGGTTTTCATCTCATGCTCCGGCATATCCTTCTGAGTTAAAACGGTTGTCATTTGCCTGAGCCTGTCTGTCCGGAAATTGAAGCATATAACTACATCGCCTTCATCTATTGTCGCTAGCGGATTATCATTATCATCCACAAAAACAATCGGCTTGATGAATTCATCCGTAACACCGTCATTATATGATTCTTTAACGGCTTCAAAAGGAATTTTAGCTTTTTTACCTTTACCGTGAACCATAAGGTCATAGCCCTGTTTAATTCTTTCCCAGCGCTTATCCCTGTCCATTGAGTAATAGCGGCCAATTAATGAAGCAATTTTACCGGTTGAATTTTTAAGATGATCCTCTAATTCCTTTATGAAACCGGCGCCGCTCTTTGGGTCGGTATCCCTTCCGTCAGTTATCGCGTGTATATAAACATTGTCCTTAAGTCCTTTATCTCTAGCTATATCGCACAGGGCGAATAAATGTGTGCTTAACGAATGTACGCCGCCATCTGATACAAGGCCCACAAAATGCAGCTTTCGTCCGCTTTCTTTGGCTTTATCCATGGCTTCGATCAGTATATCGTTCTGTGCCAAAGTTCCTTCCTCAATGGCTTTATTAATCCTGACAATATCCTGATATATCACTCTGCCGGCTCCAATATTGAGGTGTCCTACTTCTGAATTTCCCATCTGTCCTTCCGGAAGCCCGACGCTTTCACCTGATGCTGATAATTTTGAATAAGGGTATTTTTTTGTAATTGAATCATAATATGGAGTGTTCGAGTTTGCTATCACGTCGGCCCTGCTGCCATCACCAAGGCCCCATCCGTCTAAAATAATCAGTATTGATTTTTTTCCTGCTGCCATTTTTATCCCGGTAATTTTTTATTTAAACTATTGATTATGTTTTAATTCACTAAAAACGGGATATAACAAACCATATTTCATGAAGTTAATAAATGACAAAACGCAGAATTAAGATAAAAGGCGCTCTTCAAAGAACGCCTCTAATACAATTTGCAATTTAACTATTTGGATAGTCTCTTATATCAATCCGAGCTCTTTACCTCCTTTTTCGAAAATTTCGAGCATTTTATCAAGGTGGTGTTTTTCATGGGTAGCCATATAGCTGGTGCGCATCATGCTCATGTGCGGCGGTACTCCGGGAGGGATGAAGGCGTTTACAAATACGCCGTTATCAAAGAGCTTTCTCCATAGCCTGAAGGCAATATCAACTTCGCCTACCACTACGGGCACTATGGCTGTCTGTGAGTCAATAACATTAAAGCCGAGCTCTTTAAAGCCTTTTCTGGCGTAGGCCGCATTATCTACGAGCCTGTCGACAAGCCCGGGCTCTTCTTCGAGAATATCGAGTGCAGCGAGTGTAGCCGCACATGATGACGGTGTCGGGCTGGCGCTGAATATAATCGCCGGCGAAATGTGTTTAAGATAATTGATCACTCTTTCGGGGCCTGCTACAAAACCGCCGAGAGAGGCAAAGGTCTTTGAGAATGTGCCCATGGTGAGGTCAGTTTCCTGTACCAGGCCGAAATGGCTTGGAGTTCCTCTTCCGCCTTTACCGATCACTCCAACAGAGTGCGCGTCATCAACCAGTACGCGGGCTCCATATTTTTTAGCTACTTCGAGCATTTCGGGCAGATTGACAATTTCGCCAGTTACTGAAAATACGCCGTCGGTTACTATGAACTTGCCTGCGCTTTCAGGTATGCTTTTCAGAACTCGTTCAAGGTCGGCCATATCATTATGTTTATACCTGACAAATTCTGCGAAGGCGCCTTTTGCCATAAGAGCGCCGTTAACTATACATGCATGATTTTCTTTATCCGATACCACGTAATCACCCTTTTGGGCAATGGTAGAGATTACTCCGAGAGCCGTCTGGTAACCGGTGGAGTAAAGCAGTACGGCTTCTGTGCCGAGGTATTCAGCAAGCCTTTCTTCAAGCTCGATATGCAGATCGAGAGTACCCGTAAGGTACCTGGATCCCGAGCAGCCGGTACCGTATTTATCAATGGCTTTCTTTGCTGCCTCCTGAACTTTAGGATGTGCCGTAAGGCCCAGGTAGTTATTAGATCCTGCCATGATAATCTCTTTGCCCTCTATATAAACCACAGGGCCTTCATTTTCTTCAATAGGATGGAAATAAGGGTATAATCCGGCTTCTTTTACCTCATCAGCTCTGGTGAATTGGTAACATTTTTCAAACACGTCCACATCAATCTCCGATACTTATATTTTATATAATTAAACTCTTGTTATCTTTTCACTTATTCTTAAACCTGCAAATATAATTTAACTAGATTTAAGAAAAAAATTAATATTAGATTTTACTATCAGGGATATACAGATATTTATCTAAAATCACTCTTTCATCTTTGAATTCAACACCTTCGGACAGGAGCATCTCCTGCATGAAATCTGCTGTGGGAAAGTGCACTTTCCCTGTCAGTTCGCCGTTGCGGTTCACCACTCTGTGGCATGGGATATCCGGGTCGCCTGAAAGTGAATTAAGTATCCACCCGACCATCCTCGCCCCTGAAGCAATTCCTGCGGCACGTGCTATATGGCCGTATGTACTGACTTTACCAATTGGTATTTCAGAAACCATTCTGACAACTCTATCCTGAAAACTGTTATCCGCCAAACTAAAATTCCGGTTTTCATAAAACGTCTTTAATTTAACGAATTATTCCGAATAATAATTTCCTGTTAATTATCAGAGAAACAACATATATAGCAGCAGAACTTAAGGAAGCCCTTAAAGGCTCTCTGCCGGGGTATAATGCTCATAAGCTGATGGCGCCTATGTACAAAGGGGCCCCTTTCAGAGACTTTAAACCTCCTGAAATAGCCAGGAAAAGCTCTGTGCTTGTTCTTTTGTATGAAGCTGATAGCGGCGGATCCAGAATACTGCTAACCCTCAGAAGTGATAAGCTCAAAAGCCACAGCGGGCAGATAAGCTTCCCTGGCGGAAAAACCGAACCGGGTGAAAACGATGTTCAAACAGCACTCCGCGAAGCTAATGAAGAAACCGGGCTTGACCCACGGGCCATAGAAGTTGTTGGCAAGCTCTCAAGGCTTTATGTGCCGCCGTCTAATTCTCTTATCACGCCCGTTGTTGCGGTCGCGGACAGATTAGAAGGGCTGGAGCCGAATATGGAAGAGGTAGAGGAAATAATTGAGCTCCCTTTGGATTATCTTTTTGATAAAAGATTCCTAAAATCCGAAATAAAAGAATTCGGCTCTTTTAAAGTAGACGTGCCTTTCTGGAATATCCACAAAAAAACCCCGCTTTGGGGAGCAACCGCAATGATACTGAAGGAATTAACCCTTGTCCTTCCTCGTTGATATAACTGCCCGGATCTTATCCAGAAGCTCGCTTATCTGAGGCTTGGAAAGCTGGGCGTCGGCGCCTACCTCGTTGCCTTTATGAAGAATATCCTCATTGATCATAGATGAGAAAATTATAACAGGAATATCTTTTAAATTCTCCTGAGCTTTAATGTTTTTGGTTAAAGAATAGCCGTCCATACGTGGCATTTCCACGTCAGTTACTATGATGTCAGGTTTGGCCGCGTTTTCAATAACCGAAAGATTTTCCCATGCTTCTTCTCCGTTTTTATAGCTTACGATCTCAAATCCCGCTGCTTTCATTCTGTCACTGATCATTTTGCGTATAACAGCCGAATCTTCCACCACTACAGCTTTTGGATTATTTTCGAATTTCATTCCTTTACGCAGAGTATCTATTGCCTGCCTGGGGTTTATATCGGCGATGATCTTTTCCACATCGAGCATAAGTACATGCCTGTCCGCCAGTGATATTATGCCGATAATCGAAAGCCTGTCTGAGGATACATCCTGAACGTTCTCCGGTGTCTGAATACTGCTCCAAGATATGCGGTGAATGCGCTGCACCTGGTCAACGATGAATCCTATTCTCATTCTGTTAAATTCGGCAATTATCATTTTCCTTTCTTGCGGTTTTACTCCTTTATCCTGATAAAGATAGTCGCTTAGATCAACCACCGGAATAATCCAGCCCCTTAAATTGAATACGCCTTTTACGGTATCAGGCAGGTCAGGCATTCTGGTAAGCTCAGGCATTCTGATTATTTCGCGCACTTTTGTTACATTAATTCCGAAAGACTGACGTGTATCTTTCTTTTTATCGTTATAATCCATAACGAATTCAATGATCTCTAGTTCATTGGTGCCTGATTCAAGCAGTATGTTTGATTTGGATGCCATTGTATTTACAGATATTTGTGAAATAAATAACTACCTTAATTTATTTTCGGCAGATTTATTATTAGCATTAGCAAAAAAATATGAAACCTGAAATTTTAAAGAACAACGCAGAATTTAAGCTCTCTGATTATATCTCTGAAAAAAATGGAGCTCTTGATATTTACACAATGACAGGCGAATTTGTACCAATGGCCGAGCACCGGATAATGTTCAAATCCGGATCTTTTAATGATATTAAGCCCGGAATGGCTTATCTTACGGCCAATATGCTTAAAAGAGGTACAAACAAGCTGTCGTTTAATGATATATCAGAAAAAATTGAAAATCTCGGCGGAAGCCTGAGCATAACTGTTAATTATGACTTTATTACATTAAAAGCATCATCATTAAGCAGGTATTCGCCGGAAATACTTGAGGTATTTTATGATGTTATTTCGGAACCTGCTTTTCAGAAGGCGGAGCTTGATAAAGTCAAAAAAAATACAATTTCAAATATCAGCCATATAAGGTCAAATCCCGCGAGGCAGCTAAGGAGAGTGTTCAATTCAATTATGTTTGAAGCCACTGCTTACGGGCATTCAATTTATGGCAATGAAGATAGTATAAGCAGTATCTCGGTTGATGATATCAGGCAATTCTATGAAGATAACTTTTTATACACGGATAAATTTCTTATCAGATCAGGCAGGCTGAACGGCAAAGGATCAATACCCGCGAATATATTGAAAGGTTTAGAATCAAAAGGCTACGAAAAGCCCGGATTTATAAAAAGGAACAACGACCTTTATTTTCTGAATAATAAAAATCAAACGCAGGCCGAGATACTGCTCGGTAAAATTGTGCCGGGTAGGGAAAATTCTGACTACACAGCCATGCAGATAGCTAATACCGCGCTGGGGGGGTATTTCCTCTCGGAGCTCAATACAAGCCTTCGCGAGGAAAGAGGCCTTACTTACGGCATTCATTCCTACATCGAGCACAGGAAGAATGTTTCAGTATTAATGATTAGCGCTTCGGTTAATTTGGAAAACCTCCCGCTTGTATTCAGTGAGATATTCCGCGTTCTGGAGAAATACGGCTCCGGTAATATTGAAGATCACAAGCTTGAAACAGCAGCCAATTACATGACGGGTTCATTTATCCGAAATATCGACACGATATTCGACCACGCGAACCTGCTTGCAAACCTGAAGCTTTTTGATCTGGAGGATGATTATTATGATAATTTTATTCGTGAATCTATTAAGCTTGATACCGGAAAAATAAAGCAGGCAGCGAAGAAATATCTTAATACCGGGGGGTGGCTCATAGGTGTGGGAGCAGGATCAATACCGGATGGAATGCCTGAGATCATTAATTCTATTCAGGAAACCGAAGAAGTTTAGCAAGCCGCGCGGCAATTGCGTCGCTTATGGGGCGCTAACAATTCCATAATTATTAATGCGTCTAAAAATTTTCCATAGTGAGTAGAAATTCTTATACATAATAGATTTGTTAAGAATATTAAAGCAATTTTAATCATCTAAAAAATAATTGAACATGAACGGTGACCGGAACGACACAGAAAGAATAGAACATCTATCCATATCTATCAAACAGGTAAGATCCGAAATCGGCAAAGTAATTATCGGCCAGCATAAAATAATAGACCAACTGCTTATTTCGCTTTTCGCCAAAGGGCACTGCCTGCTCATAGGAGTCCCCGGGCTGGCTAAAACTTTACTTATCAGGACTTTATCCAAAGCACTGGATCTTAAATTCAACAGGATTCAGTTTACACCTGACCTTATGCCGGGCGACATAAGCGGGACAGAAGTAATCGAGGATAATATTACTACAGGGCAGAAACAATTCCGCTTTATCAAAGGGCCAATTTTCGCAAATATAGTACTCGCGGACGAAATAAACCGTACACCGCCGAAAACCCAGGCGGCACTGCTTGAAGCCATGGAGGAACACGAAGTGACTGCCGCAGGCACTTCTTACGTTTTGGATGAGCCATTTTTTGTACTGGCTACACAGAATCCAATTGAGCAGGAAGGTACCTATCCCCTGCCCGAAGCCCAGCTCGACAGGTTTATGTTCAATATTTGGCTGGATTATCCAGATCAATCCGAAGAAACAGAAATAGTTAAATCAACCACGGCACAGTATAAACCACAGATTGATAAAATATTGGACTCTAATCAGATTACGGAATTCCAGAAGCTTGTAAGGAAGGTTCCCGTAGCGGATAATGTTATCGATTACGCCGTTAAAATAGTCAGAGCAACAAGGCCCGAATCCACTCCTTATCAGTTTATAAGGGATTATCTCAGCTATGGCGCCGGCCCCAGAGCGTCGCAGTATCTTATACTTGGCGCTAAATCGAAGGCTGCCATCGAAGGCAGGTTCTCACCCGACATGGAAGATATCCGCGCGGCGGCTTTGCCCGTGCTCAGGCACAGGATTGTGACGAGCTTCAATGCGGAAGCCGAGAATATATCCCCAAATGATATAGTGGATATGCTTTTAAAAGAGATCTAATTATTTAGGAAAAGATATTTTTACGGTGGTGCCTTCACCGGGCTTGCTATCGATGGTTATTATGCCGGAGATAGCGTCAAGGCAGCCTTTAACAATGGTCAGGCCAAGGCCCGTGCCATGCTCGTTTCCTATATTTCTGCCTCTGTGGAAAGGTTCAAAGAGTTCATCGAAGCTATCTTCGGGGATTCCGATTCCATTGTCGGAAATCTCAATATTAAGTCTGTTATTGCTGTTCGTGAAGATATTAATATCAACCGGAGAGCCTTTTTCAGAGTATTTTACAGCATTTGTGAGCAGATTAATAATTATAAGCCTCAGAAGTTTTTTATCATTTAAAATATGATCGGTTTCATCGTAATAACGGATATTAATGGGGTGTGAATCCTTGTCAATATCCCGGGTCTCTTCAACGGCAGCATGGATCAGATCTCTCAGGCTCATTTTTTCAGGATTATAACTGAATTTATCCGATTCCATGTGGCCCATCATAAGAACGTTTTCCAGGAGCTGTATCATATTCTTAACTGATAATCTGATCTTTTCAACATGTGCTTTATGCTTTGCTCCCGACATTTTCTGAAAAGCGGTTTCCAGCAAATAGGTAGAAGTCATAATAATGGTCAGCGGAGTCCTGTACTCATGTGATATCATCGAAATGAAGCGGGTTTTAAGTTCATTCAACTCTTTTTCCCGTTTATATGCCTCGACCATGTTATCTCTGGCGTGCCTGAGTTTTTCTTCGGCATGCTTTCTAATCGTAACTTCTGCTTTAAGTTCATTGAGTGTTTTCTCGAGCTGTTTGGTTCGCAGCTGTACCCTTTGCTCAAGCTGTTTGTTCATTTCAGATATTTTAGAGTGGGAAATCTTGCGGTCCAAACCCGAGCCAATTGTTTCGGCAATAGCGCGCAGCATATCGAGTTCAATTTGAGTCCAATCCCTCTCATATGTACATTCGTCAAAACCGATAAGGCCCCACCATTTATTATCGGCAAAAATTGGTACGAGAACAATAGACTGGATATTTTGTTTTTCGAGCTGCCTTAATTCCGCCTCATTCATTTGGGATTTTTTCAGATAAATGATTCCTCCTTTGGAAAGAACGTCTATCCAATGCGATAAATCGTTACTGGCGGGATAAAGCCTCTGCAATTCAGGATTGCCCGACTCCGGTTGTATGCCTTCGGCAACAGCTTCATAAACCTGCCTTATAAACAGCCCTTTTTTATCTTCTTCTTTTTGAAAAATATATACCCTGCTGGTTTTTGCCGCCTGCAGAAAGCTGTTTAATACATCATTGATATCCCTAGCCCAATCAGTTTTCTTTAAGAATATTTCTGAAGCATAGCTAATGGAATGAAGAATGGATTCCCTTATCTTAAGGTTTTCACGCTGCTTCATATCATCGGTTACATCGCGGGCTATGCCCATTACTTCCACCGAATCATTGATTTCAAGCAGAACGGTATTCACATCTAAGTAAAGCTCTTTTCCAAGCTTGTTTTGACCTTTAAGCCGGACATTTGCCGATACTTCTCTGCCCTGCTTTCTGGCTTCAATTCTATGCCTGATTATATTACTTGTTTCAGGAGAAAGATAGCGAAAAATATCAAATTCAGGATCCAGGAGCTCTTCCCTGCTAAAGCCTGTAATTTCGCAAAAGCGGTCATTTACGTAATAAAGCTGATTGTCACGGACAAGGTATATACCGTCAAAAGCGTTATCTACAAGGTTTTTGTATAACTCTTCTCGCCGGCTGATTTTTTTATTAAAATCTTTTTCCTTAATACCGGATTGCGCCTCCCTCTTACTCTCGTATTCAACAGATTGCCTGAAAACCCACAAATAAAAGTGCCGGTAGTTATCAGTTATGAATTGTTCAATGGTTAAATTGTGCTTTACTTTGTTTTTTTGTATAATAAAGCTTTTTCTTATCTCGGATATGTCTAAGCTTATGCTATGGGTATCTTCTACTATTAGTTTTAGGTTCAATCCTTTTAATTCGTTTTTGCTGATATTAAGGAATTGCGGGGCAGAACTGTTGAAATCTAAAATGGCGTATTCCTGGTCTGTAATGAAAAGATGCCCTTCAGTGCTGTTAAGCAAGCTGTTATAGACACTGTTAATATAACCGCATTTTTCTTCGAGTTCTTTTATTCGTGCTTCTTTTTGTATTTCTTTGTGTATGTTAACGAGTTTTCTTGGCAGCAGGCCTATGAATTTGGAATTCTTAACAATATAATCCTTCGCTCCAAGATCGAGCATTTCAATTCCTACTTCTTCTTTGCCGACTCCTGTAATAACAAGGAAATTAGGTGAGTATCCCCTTTGCCTGAGTTCCAGGATAAGGTCTTTAGTGCTTTCCCTGCCTAAATGATAATCTGATACTACTATTGAATCGCTATTATGCTGATACAATTCCAGAGCGTCCCTAACGCCAAGAGCAGTAAGAACGATGAATCCGGATTTCGAAAGTATTCCTTTAAGAACATTCGCGAAATCGGGGTTATCTTCAACGATAAGGACTTTTATGTTATCATTAGATATTTTATTCATTCATTTTATTTATAGTGTTTTAGTGTTTGCCTTTGCGTAATAATCGGCCATTATGCCAAAAGCTTCAGCTAAATTCATACCGAAAGTAAAAACTCCGTTTTCATGCCCCTGCGTTATAATAATACCTTTATCTTTGCCGCATGCTATCGCCCTTAACGACAGCGCTAGTTCGGGTGTTCCGAATTCCGCCTGGGCAGGCGTTGCAGGGCAGATATCCATGGAATATTTCCAAATAGAGCTGCTATGAGCATGTATTACAGCATTAGAAGATATACTTCCTTCATAAAGCGCGGCATGGCTTAATGATTCAGACGACGCGGGCAGCAATCCCTTATAATTTACATGATTGGCTTCAAAAGAATAGCCTCTCACGAGTGCTAAGTGCCTTTTATGGATATAATCCAAATGCCCGGTCGATGATGCTGTAATAACAAAGCCATTGCCATATCTGACGCTAAGGTTGCCAAATCCTATACCTTCGGGCAGGATGCCTATCAGGCCCATCTCTTTGAGTTTTGCCCTGTAGGAATTAATTGATTTGACAAGTGCTTCCGGAAAATCCGGCATGGCTTTTTCGTGAGTAAAGCTGTACTTGGTATATCCTTCCTCAGGCATTGAATTCCGGGAATAAATGTGTTATCGATGCCTTATTCGCTTCACAAACCCCTCTTTCCGTTATAAGGCCAGTTATGTATTCCGCGGGAGTAACATCAAAGGCATAATTGCCGGCTTTGCTGCCCGGATTTGCTATCATGATTTCATTAATTCCGTTATCATTAAGGCCTTCCATATAAAGAACCTCTTTTTGATCACGTTCCTCAATCGGAATTTGTCCTACACCGGATTTCATTTCGGGATCAATGGTACTCGAAGGAAGCGCCACATAGAATGGGATAGCGTTATCTTTCGCGGCAAGGGCTTTGAGGTAAGTGCCGATTTTATTTGCTACATCGCCATTTATAGCTGTTCTGTCTGTGCCTACAATCACGAGGTCAACCATGCCATTTTGCATCAAGTGCCCTCCGGCATTATCAACAATGATCGTATGGTTGATTCCTTCGTGAAAAAGTTCCCATGCCGTAAGCCTTGCACCCTGGTTGCGCGGCCTTGTTTCATCTACCCAGACGTGCAGATCAATTCCCCTGTCACGGGCTATATATATCGGCGCTGTGGCGGTTCCGTAATCAACTGTAGCCAGCCAGCCGGCGTTGCAATGAGTAAGGATATTCAGTTCGCGTCCTTTATCTTTGCTTATTTTTTCAATAATATCAGCGCCGTGCAGGCCAATACTTTTTGAAGCCCTGACGTCATCTTCGCAGATATTCCTCGCCGTGGCAAGCGCTGCATCTATCTTATCACTCGTTGAACTGTTCAAAGCTATGGCGCCGAGCTGCTTATCTACAGCCCATCGGAGATTGACCGCGGTCGGCCTTGTGGAAATAAGAAGTTCGGCCTTGCTTTGAATGCTTTTATTAAAATCCGCCGCCTTTGAGGCTTCTTTCGCGGCTATAAACATACCATAGGCAGCAGTAACTCCAATAAGCGGCGCGCCTCTAACGAGCATTTCCCTGATCGCAAAGGCGAACTCTTCGGTATTTGTCAGTTTTGCTGTAGAAAACCTGTGAGGGAGCTGCCTCTGGTCGATTATTTCAATGCTTTCCGGGCCTTGTGGGCTTTCCCAAATAGTTCTGTAAGGTCTGCCATCGTATTTCATATTCTAAGCTCGATATTATTAAATATTATCAAGGATAAACAAGTTAGCAATACCTTAGCACAAGAAAAATTACATTTTTGTAAGTAAGCGCCTATTCTTCATTCAATTTCAGTATTTAACAATATTTGCTTATTTTTGTAAGTTCTGAAATTTCTTCAATATTCAAGAAATACAGGGTATGGCTAAAACACATAGTATTTTGTTCGTTTCAAGTGAGATATACCCCTTCGCAAAAGAAAGCGGAATCGGAGATTTTACATATTCGTTTTCATTAGCAATAAGGGATTTAGGGCATGACATCAGGATCATGGTGCCTAAATACGGATCTGTATCGGAAAGAAAAAACCGGATACACGAAATAAACCGGCTTAGGGATATTCCAATTCCTATGGGCAGCGGCCATGAGCCGGCCACTGTTAAATCGTCATCGGTGAATAACCCGAGATCGAAAGTACAGGCTTATATAACAACAAATTTTAATTATTTCGATTCTAAAAAAGGAATCTACAGAGATCCAAGGACCGGGAAAGAATACAGCGATAATCCCGAAAGATTCATTTTCTTTTCCAGGAGCGTTGTTGAAACATGTATGCTTTTAGGATGGTATCCGGATATTATTCATTGTAACGGCTGGCAAACAGCCATCATCCCGGCATATATTAAAGCTGCATTCCCATCGAAATTCAAGAAAACGAAATCCGTTTTCACGGTTCATAATTTCCAGGATAATGTTATTTGCCCGGAGAAAGTTTTTAATAAAGCCGGCCTTCCGGATAAGGCAATGAAAAAATTCCTTGATGACGGTAAATATAACTTTATCAAAGGCGGTATTGAATTCGCCGATTATGTTACTACATTAAGCCCTGCTTATGCCGAGGAAGTTTATTCCGATGAAGCAGCAAGCGGCGGACTGGATGGATTTTTAAAGAATAATTCAAAAAAATTCGCCGGGATACGCTGCGGTATTGATACATGGGGCTGGAATCCGGTTAAGGATAAAATCATCCCCGGTAACTATGATTCGGACTTCGATGAGTATAAATACACAAATAAAGTAGAGCTGTGTAATAAGTTCGGAATTGAATATCACCCCAAAATAATGATCATCGGAATGGCGGCTTCCCTCAGCGATGACAATGGCATCGATCTGCTTTTAGAAGCTGCTCCGGAAATCCTTAAAGATGAAAACATAAAAATCGTTTTCTTAGGTAAAGGAGATCCCGAGCTTAAGAAACAAATGACAAAAACAGCAAAGAAGTTTCCCGATCAGTTTAAAATTAAATACGCCACAGATGATGAGCTGGCGCATCTGATTTTTGCCGGCAGCGATGCTTATGCCATGCCTTCAAAATACGAAGGCGGCGGGCTCGATCTTATGTATGCCCTTACTTACGGAACTATTCCTATTGTCCGTAATACAGGAGCCATAAAGGAAATCGCGGAAAATATAAATGAAAGTAACAATGAGGGCAACGCGTTCGTCTTTGAAGAATACAGGGCTGAAGAGTTCGCTGAAGCCGTAAACAAAGCAGTTAAGCTTTTCTCTGATAAAGACGCCTGGGAAGAAGTTGCCCGTACTGGTATGAGCGGGGATTATTCCTGGCAGAAATGGGCCCTGCGTTATGAGGAAATTTATAAATCAATTACAAAGTAAATGAAGGCAAACAGCTTTAAAAATATTTCAGCCTCGGTAATGTCAGCCTCGTTAATGATCCTTGCCGCGGCTTTATTTTTCGGATGTAATGAAGCGCCTACTGAATTAGGTTCTTCATTGATTACCGATACGGTTGCAGTATATCCGTTATCAAGCTCAGAGCATAAGCTCATTACTCGTTCAGATCCTTTCTTTGCCAAACCACAGAGCGCGAATGTTGGGGTGATATATCAGGGTAAATATAAAGACCTGAATACTTTAACACTTATAACCTTTCAGGGCAGTCTTCCGGACACTTTAAGCGGATTAACCCCGGATGAGATAAGATCGGTTGAATTGCTTTTGTATCCGATGAACTACAGATACGGCGATACTAATTCTCCCGTTTTCAATTATTCTCTGCTCGAACCCACCGGTAATTGGTCTGTTGAAACCGACTGGGAAGAAGCCCGGAATCTTATAAATGGGGATATCTACAAAACTTTAGACGGCCTGCCCGAACTTAGTTCGGATACAACTGAGCAGATCATCGAAATTAATACTGCTTTATTTAAGCAAAGGCTAATCAGATGGCTAAATGACGAAAAAAGGTATGCCGACGCTACCACAGAAGAAAGAGATACCATTACCCGGGATAATAACGGGCTTCTTTTGCTTGCATCGGAAAATACAAATGTTGTTCAGCGTTATTATTCACAGGGAATCGGAAAGAGTGGAAGGCCTCAGCCCACCTTAAGGTTCATTGTTGACCGGGGAGCCGGCCCTGATACCATTGTGACTCCAAGTTCGATAGACATGACACTTGCAGATTCCGATACTCCGCCTGAAAATTCGTTTTATGTGCAAGGGCTGGTCAGGTATCAAACAAGGCTTTATTTTGATCTCAGTATGATTCCTCCTGAAGCCGGAATACACCAGGCCATGCTTCAGATTCATTACGACACGGAGAATTCATTTTTCTCCAATCAGGGAATAGATTCTACTCTTCGAGCAGAATTTTACGCCGATGATGAAGAAACCACTCTGAGTAATTATTATTTAGGAGGCCTCAAGCAAGGCACAATGATCTATGAATTCCCGAGTATTACTTCTGCTGCTCAGTCCTGGATAAGAAACGGCGGCAAGGGCTACCTCAGGTTCATGTATAATGGGGTAATCGATGATTATGAGCCCGATAAATTAGTAATACATGGTCCGGATGGTGAAGATCCGGAAAAAAGGCCTTCGCTAAGGATTATTTATTCAATATTCGAAAAGAAAGATCAATAAGTATGGTAAGGATTTTTTCAATAATATTATTTGCCGTCTCATCAATATTTGCTATTTCAGGTACTGCATTATTTGCCCAGGGCGGATCAAATTATTCCGCTTACGGTATCGGTGACATAAACAGATCCGGAGGAGCGGCTTACGACGGTTTAGCAGGTACTTCTCTTGCCTTTCCCAATAATACATCCATTAACCTTAACAATCCGGCTTTATGGTCGAAGGTTGATAAAACCAGGCTGAAAGTAGGCTACCGCTTTAATCAAAATTATATAAACAGCGAAAACACAGAACTTTTCCAGAATAACGGATGGCTGAGCGGTGTAGGTTCCGTTATGTCTATTGATACTTCTATGGGAATAAGCGCTGGTTTTGGCATTTTCCCCTTCAGTAATGTTAATTATCTGATCAGCACACCCATATCAGTGGAAGTTGAGGGCGTTGTCCAAAACGGGACCACTACATATCAGGGTTCAGGCGGCCTGACTATGGCAATGATCGGCGGCTCCGTAGAACCACTTGAAGGATTAGCCCTTGGCGCAATAGGCTTTGTAAATTTCGGTAAGATAAAAAATTCAGTCGAAACAGAATTCTATGATTCCTTTGTATTTAATTACGAAGTTGATTCAGAAAACTTTTTCCTGGGCTACGGTTTCAAAGCCGGCGCCTTTTATGAAATAACATCAGGCTTATCAATGGGCGGCTACTACGAATTACAGCCGGAAATGGATTTAAGCAGCAACACAATATATCATTCCGATATAGCAGCCGATACCACAGTAAGCACAGAATCCCTCGTTACTCTTCCTAACGCATTCGGCCTTGGACTATCGTATGCTTCCGGCAAGTTCATATTTGGGGCTGACGCTGAATTTCAGGACTTCTCCGGATTTGAATTCCGAAGAGGAAGTGAAACCGAATTTGGTAACTCGCTGCGTTACAGCATTGGTATAGAAAGAGTCGGAAATTCAAGAGCAAGAGACTTTCTTGACAGTTGGGGCTATAGATTCGGGCTCGGATACAAGCAGCATTATTATAACGTTCGGGGAAATGAGATAAATGAAATATTCGGCTCCCTGGGGTTTGAAATTCCGGTACCAGAAACATCAGTGATAGACGCCGCCATAACACTGGGATACAGAGGTACAGAAAATTCAGGACTGGTACGTGAATACTTCGGCAGGCTAAGTGTTGATATAAGTATTGGCGATACATGGTTTAAACCATTCAGAAGGCAATATTAAGGAACTCTGACGTCTTTTAGCTTTTTTATACCGGAAAATTTAGAAAGACTTCAGTTATGAATAATATTCAAAGCAGCATGGATATGCACGCCACAACAGTAGTCGGCGTACTCAAAGACGGGAAAGCCGCCCTTGGATCAGACGGGCAGGTATCTTTCAATAACACAGTATTAAAACACGGCGCTGTTAAGGTTCGCCGCCTGCATAAAAATAAAATACTCGCCGGATTCGCCGGATCCACGGCAGACGCTTTTACCTTGCTTGAAAAATTCGAAGAAAAGCTTGAATCTAACAGAGGAAACCTGCAGAAAGCTTCCATCGATCTTGCCAAGGAATGGCGCACGGACAGGTACCTCCGCCGCCTTGAAGCTATGCTTATTGTGATGGACAGCGAGCACGCCTATCTGCTAAGCGGTAATGGCGACGTTATCGAACCCGATGATCAAATCGTGGCAATAGGTTCGGGCGGGTCTTTCGCCTTATCGGCGGCCCGTGCTTTATACAAGCACAGCAGCCTCAGCGCTAAGGAAATTGTGGAAGAATCGCTCAGAATTGCCGGCGATATTTGCATTTATACTAATTCTCACATAACAGTTGAAGAACTCTAAATAATGCCTTCGTTTTTTCCAAAATATATAATATTGGCGGGCATTATCGTTCAGTTTAATTAAATCATTTGGAATTTTATTAAAAATAAAGTAGTTATGAACGGAACACAGAATGAAATAGACAGAGATGTCAGGCAGCCGGAAATAAATGCCGGCCTGGTTGACGGCAAACACAGCGGGCAGTTAACCCCCAGGCAGATTGTTTACGAGCTGGATAAATTCGTTATCGGGCAGGACTCGGCAAAAAAAGCTGTTGCAATCGCCCTGCGCAACAGATGGCGAAGGCAGCAGGTACAGGATGGGATTCGCGATGAGATCATGCCGAATAATATTATAATGATAGGCCCCACGGGTGTAGGTAAAACAGAAATCGCCCGAAGGCTGGCAAGACTTGCCGGAGCGCCCTTCATCAAAGTCGAAGCTACTAAATTCACGGAAGTCGGTTATGTCGGGCGCGATGTTGAATCAATGATCCGCGACTTAGTTGAAAGAGCCGTCAGCATAGTCCGCGACGAACACACAGCCGATAAAAAGAAAGAAGCCCGCGTTGCCGCAGAAAACCGCATTCTCGATATACTGATCCCGCCTGTTAAAAAAGGGCCTTCATTCGATACCGCCACAGAATCCGATGTCGAAGATAATGCGCAGACAAGGGAGAAATTCCGCAATATGCTGCATAAAGGCATTTTAGACGAGCGTGTGATCGAAATAGATATGCTGGTTGAGCAGGGGCCTAATATGCAGGTACTCGGGCCAATCGGACTCGACGAAATGGGTATGAACCTGCAGGATATTTTTGGCAGTATCCTTCCCAAGAAAAACAAGAAGAAAAAAATGAAGATATCCGATGCCCTTAAGGTACTCGAAAAGGAAGAAGCCGAAAAGCTTATCGACATGGATATGGTAGTTAAAGAAGCCCTGCGCAGAGCTGAGAATTCCGGCATAGTGTTTATTGATGAAATAGATAAGGTTGCATCTAAAGGCGGCGCCGGAGGATCCGGGCCGGAAGTCTCACGAGAAGGCGTCCAGCGAGACCTTCTCCCTATAGTTGAGGGCTGCACGGTTAATACTAAATACGGTATGGTGCATACCCAGCACATATTATTTATTGCTTCGGGAGCCTTTCATGTATCGAAGCCTTCAGACTTAGTGCCTGAGCTGCAGGGACGCTTTCCGATCAGGGTCGAGCTTAAGAGCCTTACAGAGGAAGACTTCGTTAAGATACTGACAGTACCCGAAAATGCTCTTATAAAACAGTATATGGCATTAGTCAAATCGGAAGATATTGAGTTGAAATTCGATGAAAGCGCAATTAAGGAAATAGCTGCCATAGCTGCCCAGGTGAATGACGAAGTAACTAATATCGGAGCCAGAAGGCTGCATACTATCATGACAACGCTGCTGGAGGAAATACTTTTTAACGCCCCGGATAATATTGAAGAGCGCCTTTTTGAACTTGATTCCGGTAAAGTACGCAAAACTCTGCAAGACATTATTCAGGATACTGACATCAGCAAGTATATACTGTAATTTAAAACTGCAGTTAATTGTTTTCTAAGGTGTTTCCTTTTATTAGGAAATGCCTTTTTTTTTACTAAAAATCTATGATATTCTTTTCATTAAATTAGAAATTTACCGGATTGAAGGATTAGCCTTCAACCGAATTAGAACAATACCTGAACGCCTAATTTGAAATTGTTTATCATATAAGGTGACGCTGAATTGAAAGGCCAGTTCATTTTGCTTTTCTTTAACTCGTAAATACCATAGCTGAGAGCGTTTTTAAGGACGAAATTAACCACAGGGACAGCCATAGGCGATGCTTTTCTGATTTCATTTATAAAACTGTCTGTCAGCGCGTGGGCAATCTCTTCGATTAATACATTCCCTGCCCAGTACCAGAAAATATACCTTTCGTAAAGCACGCCCCGTTCATAAGCAGCATTTATAGATACCGAGTTAGCAATAACTATATTCATTCCCGCTTCGAACGAATCAGCATACCTGATGCCTTCACTGTAGCGCTCAAGCCTCAATTTATCAGCGGAATCAGCCGGCGTTGTTAATGAGCCATCAGGCAGGCCCTTATAATCAAATGAAGTCCAGAAAATACTGCCGCCATGATACAAATTCAGCGCGACAGATGATCTGACACCGTAACCAAATCCATCGTTGCTAAAGAAGCCGAGCCGCCACATATCAACTTTGATCTCACGGTTATCAGCCGATTCCACAGCCATCTTATTCGTAATATTAGAAAGCAATAATCCGCCAAAATTGAATTTAAAAATCGGATTAAGCGTATCAAGCTGGTATTTATCCTTGAATCCCAGTCGAATTTCAGCAAGGCCGTCTTCGGAGAATTTACTTCCGAAATTCTCGTATATATCATTTTGCGTTATGGCATAATTCAGTTCAATGACAGGCCTGTCGAATTTGATAACCAAATCAGGTTCCCAAAATTCCATATCCCAGCGATTGCCCCATTCATTTTCTTTTTTTTCGATTTCATCATTTTGTGCTTTAACTAAGGAGGAAGTTATTAATAGCCCGGCAAATATTAAAAGTAACATTCTAAGCATAAAAGAAATCCCAATAAAATTTAAAAAGTATTTAATGAATATACGCTTTTAGGATATGAATTGTTGCAATCAGAATGAATGGCCGAGGCCGAAATGTAACTGAATATCTTCCAGTCGGGCTTCTTTGAGCCCCATGGGATCATAAAGCGGCCAGCCGAAATCAATGCTGATGGGGCCAAAAGCCAGATAATATCGAAGGCCAAATCCACCTGCAAGAGCAAGTTTAGAGAAATAATCGCCGATGTTTATTTCGGCGGGATCATTCGCGAACCAGTTGTATGAATTTCCAAAATCAAAAAAAAGAGTAAGTCCCAAATTTGCGATCTGATCGGCAACAAATTCACTGAATCCGCGCGGCCTGTTGAATCTGTGCCTTATTTCGACGCTGCCTTCAATAATGGCGCTGTTCCCGACAAAATCCTGTAGAAAATTGTATAATCCGGGGTCAGTTGCTATGCTGTCTATATCGGCTTCAAAATAGCGCAGCTCCCGCGATCCCCATCCTCTTACGCTATTAGCGCCTCCTGCGAAGAACTGCCTTTCGAAAGGTACATAAGAAGATTCATCATCAAAAAGCACAATGCCGCCCATTCTGATCTTAAAAGCTCCTATAGTATTTCCGGAGACAGGTATATACTGGTGATGCGCGCCCTGCAATCTTATATACTTTGAAACACCCGATATTAGCGGATGCGCCAGAAAAATATTCCAGCCGTCTACAGAAAAAACCGAATAAGTACCATCCTGCGGGTCCAGTGGGTTGCGCCGGTTATCGCCAATGATAGTTATACCTGCGAGGTTTGCCGTAAGAATATGCTGCTCGCGGGATTGCAGATAATTATCAAGGTTGCCGTAAATAAGCAGCGCTTCCCTGACTCTGTTTGAATCGATTTGAGTATCGGCACGCTCAAGCTGTCGCGATATGTCCTCACTGAAATTGATAGGTTCTTCTCTTTCAAAAGTGAAATCAACAGTCATTCTGTTAAAATAAGTCACACTGGGTAATTGAGCGGGAAATTTGATCGGTATGCTGTAAGTTCTTAATTTAAGAAAATTCTCGGCCTGCCTGTAGGAGTACGAGGGGTTAAATGAAAATCCCCATTTGGAATTATCCAGTTCCCATACTATAGGCTGCGACCAGCGTGAACCAATAGTAAATTCATAATCAATCTTGCCGCCCTGGGATATAGTTCTGCTAATGTCTCTTATTTTTGCGTTGGTAAATAAGTTAACTGACTGCGCGGCGCCGAAAGCGTTCTTATGAGTAAAAGACAGCTCCACACCGGTATTTAAAAAATCATCAAATTGGGTTCTGTTCAGGAAAAGCCCAATACCCCACTGTTTTTGTTTGCGGTAATGAGTCTCGACAGTCAGATCGAGCGTGCTATCCTGCGGCTGCCCTGCAGTAGTATCAATGTCGACAAGGTCAAATAATCCCAGGTTATAGAGGTTATCTTCAGATTCTCTTTCCATTTTTCTGCTGTACCATTGGCCGGGGGATATCTCAATCAGTTTTTTCTTCAATTCGGTTACGATTTTATTTTGTCCTTGCAGGCTGTCAACAAAGTTAAGGCTGCCGATTCTTAAACGCTTCCCCGGCGAAAAGGAAACAGTAATGCTGTCTGCTTTCAAAGGTTTTAATACAGAAACTGTGGGTACTTCATAAGAAGCATAGTAATAACCGTTATTCAACAGAGTTGAATGTATGGAATTTACCTCTTTGACCACTTTGTTTTCGTTGAAGTAATCTCCCACACCGGCGAGCTTAATATTATTTATTTTGCTTAATACTTCGGGTGCAACATCATCCAGGCCTTTATACACAAGATCTTCCAGAGTATATCTGTCGTTTTCCTTTATATGAAAAGTAAGTACATTCTCCTTTAAATTAGTATCGGGCAGAAAAGTATAGTAAACTTCGACTTCATGAAAGCCGTGTAGGTTATAGAAGTTGACCAGGGTTTGAAGGTCAGTTTCTGCGATATTTTCATCCCAGTAACTAATCTGGTGCGACATTGATTGAAGCGCCTCGTCGAATGCGTCCATCAGTTCATCAGGTTTGAAGGAGTTAATAAGAAAATTCTTGTAATAACCCTGCACAAGCTTATGTACCATACTTCTTTCTGATGCTTCGGCGCTGATATACTGAAACAGCATTTCCTCTTTGAAAGTACTATTTCCCTTGAATTCGATCTTGCCGATTTCATGACGCCTTTCTGTCAGAAAAGAGGTATAGAGCTCATCAGCTACCACATTGGGAGCTTGCTGAGCATTGGCCGTTAAGGCAAATGGAATGAATGATATTATTAATAATACTGCTGCTCGCAAATTGTTATGCTCTTAATTATAATAAAATTATAGTCGAAAAAAACGGCTGTTTATTAAAAAAAAAGGCGGAAGAGTGATCCCTTCCGCCATATATGAGCAGTGGGCTTTTCTAATTAGAAATATTGTTCTTCTTCGTCGTCGTTATAGAAATATTCTTCGTTTGTAACATCTTCGTATTCCGGCCAGAGGTCTTCCATACCTTCGATAAGCTCGTCAGTGTCATCAAGCTCAATGAGGTTATCCAAAACCTGCTGCGGACACCCCGTCCTGTTGGCGTAATCCAACAGCTCCTCTTTTGTCGCGGGCCACGGAGCATCTTCAAGATACTGCGCTAATTCGGGCGTCCAAAACATAATATCACTTCCCTTTAAAAATTTATTAAAAATACCCTGCTAGTTCCATAAACACTTAAACGATAGCAAAGTTACATCATTACGGGCGAAAAGCCCCTTGTAAATATTGTACTTCGACTGCAAATCGAATAATGCGCAAAACTATTTTATTTTTCTGTATTTGCAAAATAAAAAATGCCTTCCGAATTAATCGAAAGGCATTTTTAAAAATATCTTAAAAGGGTTATCTTGAGTAGAACTCGATAACCAGTGGAACTTCGCATTGTACGGGGACTTCTTCCCTTGCGGGTATATATAGGTATTTAGCATTGAAATCTGCTTTGTTCACCTCAATATATGCCGGGGGCATAGAATTACGGATCGCTTCCTGGAAGCATTCAAGCTTGCGGCTTTTTTCTTTAATCTGAACGTTGTCGTTAACATTGACTTTATAGGAAGCAATGTTCAGCTTTCTGCCATTTACATATACGTGTCCGTGTGATACATACTGGCGTGCCGCGTAAATGGACCTGGCGAATCCCGCCCTGTAAATAACAGCATCGAGCCTTGATTCAAGAAGTTGAACTAATATATCACCGGTATTGCCCGTTAGCTTTGAGGCTTGTTTGTAATAGTTCAGCATTTGTTTTTCTGAAATATTATACTGCAGCCTCAAACGCTGTTTCTCTAAAAGCTGTTTGCCATAGTCCGATTGTTTAATTCTTCTTTTGGAATTACCATGCTGTCCCGGTGGATAGGGCTTTTTCTGAGCATACTTTCCGGCTTTGGGAGTCATATTGATCCCTATCTTCCTGGATTTTTTGACTTTTGGGCCTGTATAATTCATTTGTCCTCGCTAAATATTATATCCTTTTAAAATTCTTCTTCTAATTTTTAAAATATTATCCCGGCGTTTAAGCCTTGATGAATATTTACAATTGCCAAAAGGATTACAAATTTAAAACAAATATTTTAATTTCCAAAAATATTTTCCCACATAATTATTAAATTTCATAAGGGATTGGGTCTGTTTGGCCGGCTTCTTTAAATCCTTTAAGCCTCAGGCAGCAGGAATCACAAACGCCGCAGGCTTTTATTTCATTTTTATAGCAGCTCCATGATAATTCGAATGGTGCTTCAAGTTCAAACCCTTTTAATATGATGTCTTTTTTCAGATCATGAATTATGGGCGCAATTATTTTGATATTTGTTTCGGGTTTAGTGCCTAAGTTAGCCGCATTTTCGAACGCCGCAAAAAAGCTTTCCCGGCAGTCGGGGTATCCGGAACTGTCTTCTTCCATCGCGCCTATGAATATTGCATCAGCGCCGGTTACTTCAGCCCAGCTGACCGCGATGGTTAGTATGTTGGCATTGCGAAAGGGTACGTAGCTGTCAGGTACGGCCCCGGGCTTACCGGGTTTGATCTCCATGTCAGGATCAGTAAGGCTGGATCCGCCTATCGTTGCAAGGTGTGATATATCCACAATAAGTTTTTCCTTAATACCGTAATGAGTACAAATCTCATTAAATGCTTTTAGTTCTCTCTGCTGGGTTCTTTGGCCGTAGTTGAGATGCAGCGCGGCAGGCTCATAGCCTTGATTTATAGCTATCGCGAGTGTAACAAGTGAATCCATGCCGCCGCTTATAAGTACCACGGCTTTATTTTTGTCAGCCGTTTCTTTACCCTCTGCCAAAATTATTCTCCCATTATGCTTATAATAATTTTCCTTCTGTGCGGCCGGTTTCGGAATTCACAAAGAAATATTCCCTGCCAGGTGCCCATTAGCAGCCTGCCTCCCGAATAAGGAATTGTAAGCGAGCTGCCCATCTGTGAGCTTTTAATATGCGAGGTCATGTCGTCCGGGCCTTCGGTTGTATGCTCATAAAGAGAAGTATCTTCAGGCACAAGCCTGTCGAAAAATGTCTCGAAATCGCGTCTGACAGAAGGATCCGCGTTTTCGTTTATTGTTAGCCCTGCGCTTGTGTGCTGTATAAAAATATTGGCGATGCCGTCGTTTATGCCGTCCGCTGTACCAATAGCGGAGTTAATTTCATCAGTGATCAGATGAAATCCACGCGAGCGTTCTTTCAGAGTTATTTCCTTCCTGAATAGTTTCATCAATTTTATCCCGGATTTTAATGCTGGCAAATATAACAAAACGATTGAACTCAAAAATATTAGCTTTTAAAATAATTTGCTTTGATTATCTTTGCGGTTTAATTTGATTCATTATTTGACATCTTGATTTTTTATGAATGTATTGAATTATATGTTTACATATTTCGTCAATAGATCAATCTGTGAATAGTATAGAATAGATCAGTTAAAATAGTATTGAATAGATCAGTTAATGAATAGTACAGTAAATATTTAGGAGAAAAAATGGGAAATATCAGGGATAGTAAAGAATGGAAAACTCTCGAGTTACTTGCCGAAGAAATAAGCGCCATCAGGATGAAGGATCTGTTCGCGAATGACAGCAACCGCTTTGATAAATTTTCCGTCAAATATCATGATATTTTTCTAGATTACTCCAAAAACCTGATTACAGAAAAAACCATGTCCGCGTTAATGGATCTTGCCAGGAAAGCAGGATTAAGTGAATGGACAAATAAAATGTTCTCAGGCGAAAAAATCAATAACACCGAAGGCAGAGCCGTACTACATACCGCGCTAAGGAATGTATCCGGCACTCCTGTCAGGATAAACGGCTCGGATGTTATGCCGGGGATAAAAGCTGTGCTTTCACAGATGAAGGTGTTTGTAGAATCGGTACATGACGGCACATGGAAGGGATGCACCGGCAAAACGATCACAGAAGTAGTGAATATAGGCATCGGCGGTTCTGATTTAGGGCCCAGGATGGTATGCGAGGCACTTTCAAAATACTCTGCCGGAAATGTTAATGTACATTTTGTTTCGAATGTGGACGGTGCCGAGATAACAGATACTTTAGAGAAGTTAGATCCTGAAAGGACGCTTTTCATTGTGGCATCAAAATCGTTTACAACACAGGAAACTTTGACAAACGCCCGGACCGCTCGGGAATGGTTCCTGAAAAAAGCAGCCGCGCATGAACGGGATATTTCTCTGCACTTTGTGGCTTTATCCACAAATGAAAAGGCCTGTAAGGATTTCGGAATTAATCCCAGGAATATGTTTGGATTTTGGAACTGGGTAGGCGGCAGATACTCGGTTTGGTCGGCTATAGGGCTTTCGGCTGCTCTTTATTTGGGATTTGATGCTTTTGAGGAATTTCTGACAGGCGCTTATGAAATGGACCTGCATTTCCGAGATACCGCACCGGAAAGAAATATACCTGTAATACTCGCTATGATAGGCATTTGGTATATTAATTTCTTTGGAGCGCGCTCTTATGCAGTTATACCCTATGATAAGTACCTGGGCAAGCTGCCGGATTACCTTCAGCAGCTCGATATGGAAAGCAACGGCAAATACAGGGACAGAGAAGGCAGAAGAGTTGATTATGCTACCGGCCCCGTGATATGGGGAAGGCCCGCAACAGACGCCCAGCATTCTTTTTTTCAGCTCCTGCATCAGGGTACAGCCATGATACCGGCTGATTTCCTCGGAGCGGTTACTCCCCTGCATAGCAGGAACGATCACCATGAAAAGCTGATGGCCAACTTTTTCGCGCAAACTGAAGCGCTTATGAAAGGCAAAAGCGAGGAAGAAGCAGAAAAAGAACTGATAAATAACGGGCTATCGGGTGAAAGCCTTGAAAACCTGCTGCCCCATAAAGTATTCGAAGGCAATAAGCCGACAAATTCCATACTTTATAATAAACTTACTCCCGGAGTCCTCGGCTCGATAATGGCCATGTACGAGCATAAGGTATTCGTACAGGGGATTATATGGAATATTAATTCATTCGATCAGTGGGGTGTGGAGCTTGGCAAGCAGCTCGCGAAAAATATTTTACCCGAGCTCGAAACTTCGGATAAAATTTTCAGTCATGATTCGTCTACAAACGGATTAATAAATTATTTCAAAAAGCAAAGATAGTTTAACCGGAATTTATTTTCATGGCATATCTTTCTTACAAGGCCGGCTTACAAGGCCGGTACCAGGAATAGAGTATCTTTACAAATATCATGAATTATTATAATTTTTATTGATAGATATATAAACCTTTGTTATTTTTATAGTTTATAAAATCACGCAAGTGAGAATAGTTTAAAATATATGGAAAATTTCAGAAATTTTTGCATCATTGCTCATATAGACCATGGTAAATCCACTCTGGCAGACAGGCTGCTTGAAAAAACAGGCCGCGTAAGCAAGCGCGAAATGATAATGAACCAGATACTTGATGATAACCCTCTGGAGCAGGAAAGAGGCATTACCATTAAGCTTCACGCCATCCAGATGGAATACCGGGCACAGAATAATGAAAAATACACGCTAAATCTTATAGATACACCGGGCCACGTAGACTTTTCTTACGAAGTATCGCGTTCACTTGCCGCCTGCGAGGGTGCCATACTGGTAGTTGATGCTAGTCAGGGCGTGGAAGCTCAAACAATAAGCAATCTTTATTTGGCCATTGACCATGACCTGGAGATCATTCCGGTCATAAATAAAATCGACCTGCCCAGCGCTGCAACAACAGTCGATGACGTAAAGCATCAGATAGTTGACCTGCTCGGCTGCGACGAAGATGAGATAATCATGGCATCTGCCAAAGCCGGGAAAGGCATTGATGAAATCCTTGAAAGGATCGTTAAATCAGTACCACCGCCAAAAGGCGACCCAAAGGCACCGCTTAAGGCGTTAATTTATGACTCAATCTATGATTCATACAGAGGTGTGATAGTTAATATCCGGGTTTTCGACGGCGAGCTCAAGGAAAGTGATAAAGTGCTTTTCATGCGTACAAATAAGACCTACGATGTTGAAGAAGTAGGCATTTTGCACATGACCCGGTTCCGGACAAAGAAGCTTTCTGCTGGCGATGTAGGCTATTTTATTGCTAACGTACGTAATCTGAACGATACCAAAGTCGGCGATACCGTCACAGTGGATAACCGTCGCTGCGATAAGCCCATTGGCGGGTTCAAAGTAGTCAAACCTATGGTATTCTCGGGCATTTATCCCGCAGACGCGGATGATTTCGAATCATTAAGGGAATCACTGGCTAAGCTTTCGCTTAATGACTCTGCTATTTCGTTCGAACCGGAAACATCCGGCGCGCTCGGTTTCGGTTTCAGATGCGGATTTCTGGGCCTGCTGCATATGGAAATAGTTCAGGAAAGGCTGGAAAGGGAATTTGACGAAACTATCGTGACCACAGTTCCCAACGTACGCTATACCGTGCATAAAACCAACGGCCAAACCATACAAATAGATAATCCGGCGCAGTTGCCTAATCCCGGTGAAATCAACGAGATACATGAACCCTTTATTAAAGCGGAAATAATTACTCCGAATGAATACGTTGGCAATATAATGAAGCTTTGTATGGATAGACGCGGCGAAATAGTGAACCAGCAGTATATCACTCAGGTAAGGGTCGCTCTTACTTTCGAACTGCCTTTATCCGAAGTGGTTTTTGACTTTTATGATAAATTGAAATCCACGAGCCGCGGTTATGCTTCATTGGATTATGAATTTATAGGTGAAAGAGAGGGAGACCTCGTTAAACTGGATATTCTCATTAACGGTGAACCGGTCGACGCGCTTTCGTCAATAGTACACAGGAAAAAAGCATATGATTGGGGTAAAAAACTCTGCTCAAAGCTTAAAGAACTTATACCAAGGCAGATGTTCGAAATTGCCATACAGGCTGCCATCGGCAATAAAGCTATTGCCAGGACTTCAGTAAAGGCATTAAGAAAAAATGTAACTGCCAAATGCTACGGAGGCGACATTACCAGGAAGCGTAAGCTTTTGGAGAAACAAAAAGAAGGCAAAAAGCGTATGAAACAAGTAGGTAATGTGGAAATACCTCAGGAAGCGTTCCTGGCTGTTTTAAGCATAGAAGATTAATTTTTAAGGCTGAATTATAATGGTAAAAAAAATCTCATCGAGAAAATCAAAGAAATCCGGCAAAAAGCAGAGTTTGGGAGAACAAATAGTATCATTCGCCAAAACTCTTATAGGAGCCATCATAGTTGTGATGGTAATAAACGGTATAGCAGTGGCTTCATTTGTTGTGCCGACAGGTTCAATGGAAAATACCGTGATGGCGGGGGATTTCCTGTTCGTGAATAAATTTATCTACGGGCCTTCGACGCCGCAGGTGATTCCGTTTCTGAACGTGCCGCTGCCATTTTACAAACTTCCTCCCATTAAGGATCCCGAAAGGGGCGATGTTATAGTCTTTATATTCCCCGGCAACCGTGACGAGATCGAACCGGAGCAATTCCAGTATTATCTGAAAAGATGCGTAGCCGTAGGCGGTGATACCATAGAAATAAAAAACAAAAAAGTATATGTAAACGGAGAATTTCAGGAGCTTCCCGAAAAAGGCAAGTATGACCCTGAAAAGCCAATTTACAACAGCGACCAATGGGCTACTTATCCCTTTGGAAGGAAATACACACGGGATAATTACGGGCCGCTGATAGTTCCCAAAAAGGGAGATACCCTGCGCCTGAATGAAAGAAACCTCCGTGAATGGACCGTTTTTATAAACAGGGAAGGACACCAGGTTACTCATGGCAACGGCATGATCTACATAGATAATGAGCCTAAGGATCATTATGTGGTTGAAAGGGATTATGTTTTTGGCTTGGGCGATAACAGGGATAACAGCCTTGATTCGCGCTATTGGGGTTTTGTACCAGTGGATAACATCGTTGGCTCCCCGATTATTGTTTACTGGTCATGGGATCCCGGGGTACCATTAGCCAATTTTATTGATAAACTCGGATCGATCAGGTTTTCCAGAATCGGAACTCTGATAGATTAAAAATGAAATTACCGAAATTCGGCCGGGATAAATGGAAACCTTTTAAGGGAATTCTTATCCCGGTTTTTTGTACTCTTTTGGTCATATTTTTCTTAAAAACAGCAGTACTTGAATTTCATTATATCCCGTCAGATTCCATGTCTCCGACGCTAAAAAAAGGCGACTTCGTGCTCACAAGCCGTGTTGCCTATTATATCGGCATGCCCGGGCTTTTCCGCTTATGGTATAATGAGCCGCGGCGAAATGACATTATAGCCTATATGCTCCCCGATGAAAAGAAATATGCCGTTAAAAGAATTATCGGCGTACCCGGCGATACCATTTTTTTTTCTAAAAGCGGATTATATTTAAATAAAAAATACTATCCCGGAATATCTCCTTTTTTTTCGGATTACCATAGAATGAACTCATTTCTGGCCATTCCCGGAAAAGGCTTAAAGCATAAAAAAAACAAAGAATTAAGCGCCTTCAATAATTCCAATAATGAAAGCATGTATTTCGTTTTAGGTGATAATACAGCCAATAGTTATGATTCGAGATACCGGGGGCTGATACCGTCTAATGCTATTATCGGACGTCCCCTTTTCATCTATTGGTCATTGAATAATAATGGGATCAACTGGGAACGAACAGGTAATTACTTAAAATGAAATACATATTAGCAATATTGATTTGCCTAATTAGCCTTGATGCCGCTAAGGCCGGTGAAAAAGAATTTTTCATAATAAATTACAGCTGGCATACCGGTTTTGTGCTTAAGAATGATTATCAGCTCCGGGAGATTACAGGGATAGAGGCGGACAGCATTAAATATCCCTACGTAGATATTGGATGGGGCGATCAGGAATTCTATCAGACACCCGGATTTAATTTATGGCTTGCAGCCAAGGCCATACTTTTTCCAACCGGCTCTACAGTCAGGATGAAATGGCTCAGACAGAGCCCTGATCAGCAAAAGGAAGTTTATGACCACCTCGTGAAGGCAAAAGCCGCCGGTGATCAATACAAGAAACTGCTATCCTATATATCATCTTCTTACAAAAGAAAAAAGGGCAGAGCCATCATTGAAAGAGGTTCTGAACAGAGCAGCGTTCAATTTTTTAAGTCTGTGCAGTATTACTGGCTGCTTATGACATGCAATACCTGGATAGCAGAAGCCCTGTGGTACGCAGGATATGATATTGTTACCGACTTTGTCATAACTGAGGAATGCCTCTTTAAAGCCCTTGATATTTCTGATCTGGAAACAGTTAATTAATAATGGCAGGAATTTATATACACTATCCCTTTTGCGTCCGCAAATGTTTCTATTGTGACTTTTATTCGGAAACCGAACTCGGGCTTTCGGATAAGTTCATAGAAAGCCTTTTGGAAGAGATCGCTATCCGGCAGAATACAAAGCCGTATTCCAAGGAAATTGAAACCATTTTTATTGGCGGAGGCACACCATCGTTAATCAAACCTGCTAATCTTGAAAAGCTGATCAAACTGCTCGATAGTGTATTTGATATTGAGGATAATGCTGAATTCACTATAGAATGTAACCCGGGTACAACTGATATTAATAATTTTACGGAATACAGGTCGTTTGGCGTCAACAGGCTGAGTATCGGTGTACAATCATTCAATGATAATGAGCTGAAATTTCTGCAGAGGATACACAGCTCGGGTAAGGCCGAAGAAGCAATAAATGCCGCGCGCAATGCCGGATTTGATAATCTGAGTGTCGACCTGATATTTTCCATACCCGGTCAGACTGCTGAAAGCTGGAATAATACATTAAATACAACCCTTAGCCATGCTCCTGAACATATTTCGGCTTACAGTTTGATATATGAAGAGGGTACCCCGCTATTCGAACAGGAAAAAGCAGGTAAGATCAAAAAAATTCCTGAAAATAAGGACCTAATGATGTACCGGCTTTTACAGGACAGCCTGGCTGCTAAAGGATACGAACAATACGAAATATCCAATTTCGCGCTTGGCGGCAAAAAGTGCCGGCATAATCTGAATTACTGGTACAGTGGGGATTATCTCGCCTTTGGCCCGGCGGCACACGGCTTTGAAGACGGGCAGAGATACTGGAATGTTAGCAATATACATGAATATTTAAAAATGTCCGCTAATGGAGAATTGCCACTGGAAGGAAGCGAAAAGCCCGATAAAACACAAAGAATGGAAGAGATTATCTTCCTGGGGCTAAGGGCTGAAGGTTTCAAAAGCGCATATCTGGAAGAACAGACCGGCTATTCATTAAAACACAGCTTTAATTTATTAAAAAAATTAGAAAATGAGGGCCTTCTGGAAATGCGTAAAGGGTTTATTAAATTAACCCAAAAAGGCTATCTTTTGGCAGATGAAATTAGTTACAAAATGATAGAAAAATTAACAGAACAGGTTAATTAAACAGGGCAGGTTAAATAATGAAAGAAATATTATTTTACGGTTATATAAGGAATGTTAAGGTATCTTAACATAGTTAAGTCAGATAATTCCTATATTTGAAATCAACACTATTTCGATCTTTAGAAATTATTAATTTAATAACTTGAATTAGTTAACTTAAGAAAGAGAATAATCTGTGGATATCAATTTAATTATTCTAGTACTTCTGCTATTATTAGCAGTTGTTGATTTAACGGTAGGTGTAGCCAATGACGCTGTAAACTTTTTGAACTCAGCTATAGGATCACGAGCAGCGAAGTTTCGCAATATAATGATCATAGCTGGTCTTGGTGTGCTGGTCGGGGTTACTTTTTCAAGCGGCATGATGGAGGTGGCCCGTAGTGGAATATTCTATCCTGAGAATTTCATAATGCCCGAACTGATGATAATTTTCGTGGCGGTTATGTTCCAAGATATACTTCTGCTCGATCTTTTCAGCACCTTCGGATTTCCTACCTCAACCACTGTATCTATAGTATTTGGCTTATTAGGCAGCGCCCTGGCCATATCCGCGATAAAAGTCATAAACCAAAGCGGCGAGTTCTATCACATATTCGATTATGTGAATACCGGCAGCGTATTCACAATAATTTCGGCAATTCTGCTTTCTATTGTGATTGCATTCATTGCCGGGTCATTCGTGCAGTATATATCCAGGCTTCTGTTCACATTCAATTATTCGAAAACATTTAAGCGCTGGGGATCAATATGGAGCGGATTTGCATTAACATTCCTATCATTTTTCATACTTCTCAAAGGCGCAAAAGGAGCATCATTCTTGACAGAAGATGCCGCAATATGGATAAAATCGAACCTCGATATTTTGTTTGTTTATTTGCTTGTTGGCTGGACAGTTATCATTCAGCTTTTGATGAGCTTAACAAAAATAAATATACTAAAATTAATCGTAATGGTCGGTACTTTTGCCCTGGCCATGGCATTTGCCGCCAATGACCTTGTAAACTTTATCGGAGCGCCTCTCGCCGGGCTGAGTGCTTATACTCATGCCATGGCTACCGATAATCCCCTGACTTCAACAATGGAGATCCTAACCCAGCCTGTCAGGGCTAATACCTGGATATTATTAGCAGCAGGCATAATTATGGTAGTTACTTTATTCTTATCCAAAAAAGCCCGCTCTGTAGTGCATACAACAATAAGCCTGAGCCGCCAGGAAGAAGGCTATGAAAGATTTGAATCGAACGCTCTGGCACGCGCGGTAGTAAGAATGGTAATGATAGTCTTCGACTTTATAAGCAAAATAACTCCTGAATCTTTAAGGAAAAAAGTATCAAACAGATTTGATCTTAAGAGTTACAAGACTGTTATTGATGAGGAAGGCCGGCCACCTGCTTTTGACCTGCTAAGAGCCGCGGTAATTCTTATGGTATCGGCAGCGCTTATATCGATGGCTACTTATTTTAAGCTTCCTTTATCTACCACTTATGTAACTTTTATAGTAGCTATGGCAGCAGCCCTTCCCGATAAAGCCTGGGGCCGCGAATCCGCAGTTTACAGAGTCTCAGGGGTTATAAATGTGGTGGGCGGCTGGTTCTTTACAGCTCTCTCTGCGTCAGCAATGGCATTTATAATCGCTCTGGTAATTTATTATACAGAGATATTCGGACTAATCGGATTAACAGCCCTTTCTGTATTTGTCTTTTACCGTACTACAAAGGCTCATAAGAAACGTGAAGAAAGGATGCGTTTAGAGGACGTTAAAGAAAAAGTCGGAGAATCAGGTGATGTGATCGTAAATTCTGTTTTCAATAATGTTGTAACCTTTATCAAGACATCCACTGATATTCACAGAGAAAGCATTATCGCTCTTAACAAGGATGATCTTGCGACTCTGAAAAAAGCCAAGAAAAAGGCTAAGAAATTATCACAGGGGGTCAATACTATTATCGGCGATATACTGAAGCTCTCTAAACACGCACCTGATGAAGAGTTTGAAAGAGGACACATGTATACAAGGGCTTTAGCCTCCATACATGAGATTTCCGACAAACTGCGATCATTTACCACGGATAATCATAATTATATAGACAACAATCATCATAGTCTGTTAGAAATCCAGGTCGAAGAATTAACTGAGGTACTGAGGATGACCCAGAACATCAGCATTAAGATGACAGGTATGCTGGATAATAAGCAGTTCGATCAGATAGATAATCTAAAGAAAGATCTGGAAGATGTTAAGTCTAAATTATATAAATTCAATAAGAACCAAATCAAGAGGGTCAAGAAGTCCTCGTCTAATATTCGCAGAAGCATGCTATATCTGAATATTCTTAATGCTACTGACGTACTTTTGGAAAACAGCCTCCGGATACTCGAAACCTGTAGAGAAGCCTATAATGCTGTTAAAAATCACAGAAAGCCGGATACACACAATTAACTGACTTCATAAAAGGCCGCGGTAAATACCCCGGCCTTTTTTATTTACTTTAAATAGAAACTGTTTAGATCAATAGTCTTCCAAAATACTCCTACAGTAGTCTTTGTATGAGCAATTTGGCAGATTATTCACTGTTATGATGTATTCATCTCTGGAGATGAATCCCATTTCAAGAGCGGTTTCTTCCAAGCAGGCAATTTTGCGGCCCTGCCTTTTTTCGATGGCGTGAATAAAGGTACCAGCTTCCATAAGGCTTTCGGGGGTGCCTGTATCGAGCCACGCAATGCCGCGTTCAATGATCTCAACCCGCAATTTATCATTTGCAAGATAAAGCTTTTGCAAGTCGGTAATTTCAAGCTCTCCTCTGGCGCTGGGCTTCAGAAGATTGGCGAGCTCTTTTACATTATTATCGAAAATATAAAGCCCGGGAATGGCAAAATTGGATTTTGGTTTTTCAGGCTTTTCTTCGATTGAAATAACCCTGTTATCCCTGCCAAATTCGACCACACCGTAAGAGTTGGGATTATTCACCCTGTAGCCGAATACTGTTGCGCCCCGGTTATTATTGATGGCATTTCTCATGAATTCCATACTGCCGTAAAAGAGGTTATCCCCCAGAATAAGGCAGACCTGCGATTCACCAATGAAATCTTTTCCGTAAATGAAAGCTTCAGCTATACCGCGGGGCCTTTCCTGCACTATGTAAGAAATATCGAGCCCCCATTTTTTGCCGTCGCCAAGCAGCTTTTCGAAATTCGGCGTATCCTGGGGAGTGGAAATGATTAATATTTCCTTAATACCGGCCCACATAAGTGTCGATAAAGGATAATAGATCATTGGTTTATCGTACACAAGCTGCAGCTGCTTGCTAAAAACTGCAGTCATCGGGTAGAGCCTTGTACCGCTTCCTCCCGCAAGAACAATTCCTTTTGTATTCATTCTATTTAGGTATGATTTTTGACAATAACAATTAAGCAATTTAGTTAATTAATAATATTTAAATAAATTATATATTGAAAGAAATCGAAAATTAAGAGTATTAAAATATGGAACGCACATTATCGGTTTATTTTAACGTTGACAGGACTTATCTGGCGGTGCTGGCTTATCATTCCGATGGAGCAACACTGGAATTAGTTGATTCGACAGAAAACGCGATTGACCCCGGTTATCCAGAAAAAGAAAGCACAAAAAAAGGGATTGAAGAATTAAATGAAATAATCAGCAATTTGCCCGGGGATATAGACAGGCTGTCGGTAACTCTTCCTGCCGAAAGCGTCCTCGTTACCCAGTTCCCGGGTAAATCTTCTATGGAGCCGGATAAGATCAGAAAGCTGGCCAACCTGGAAGTAAGGCAGAATTTTCCGACATTCAATTTCGAGGATTTTTATATAAATGTAATTCCATTGAATAACGAAAACGGCAATATGATGCTCGGAGTAATAATAGCGAATGAATATATACGCACCTGCAAGAACATTCTTTCAGGGCTTGAAATGCCCATAAATAAAATTGAGATCAGCCAGTTGAACGCTCATTCCGCGTTTCTGTATAACTACCCCGAAAAGCATGACGCCACAGTTGCCCTGCTTGGAATTGAGGAACAGTTCATAGATATAAGCGTTATTAGGGAGAATCAGCCGGCTTATTACAATCTGCTTTCCCTATCCGATCCAGGAGGTATTTCTGAGCTTCTTGAGAATGAATTTAATAAAATAATCCCTGATGTGGTTGATAGCATTCAGGGCGCTTACTTTTTCGGAACCGCTCTGGATAAGGATATACTTCTGGCATCATGGGAAACCTGTATGATGCTCGGTATGGAAGCCGTCAGGCTTAACGCGTTCAGAATGATGAGTACAGATCTCGATAAAAGAACAAGGGAGTACTGCTCAAGGACTCTGCATATCTTTCCGCCCTGTATTGGAGGGGCTTTACCCACTTACCACAAGAAGGTTAAAATATACTGATTATTATTGGTATGGTAATTGCTAAAATAGTGTAAGATAATTGGCATTCATGTGCTTTTATCTTATATAATTGATAATAAGCAATTTAGAATTATAAAAAATTGGGGGGTAAACCACCATGAAGAAGCAATTACTGTATTGGTTCATTCTGATAATCGTGACTTTCGGTTTTGCCGGAGCTGAAGCAGCAGAATTTCAGAGGGTGATAAACTATCAGGGTAATCTCATCACTGAAGACGGCGAACCCGTAGATGATGAAGTAACAATGACTTTCGAGATCTTCAATAATCCGGCGGGAGGATCTCCCTTATGGATTGAAGTTCACAACGTTAACGTCAGGGACGGCTATTTTAATGTTCGCCTTGGAGCAGTTAATCCGATGGTGTTTTCTTTCAACCGGCAGTTATGGCTTCAGATTACCGTGGGCACAGGCTCGCCGTTCCCGATGACGCCATTTACTCCGTCGCCGTATTCAATATTTTCTGAAACTGCCGAAACGGCATTGTTTGCCGAAGAAGTAGAAGACGGTTCGATCACGCAGGATAAGCTCGCCGACGGCGTTACGGCGATACCGGCGGGAGCAGCCGGGGGCAGTCTGGCCGGTACATATCCCGAACCTGAAATTGCTCCGAATGCAGTTACTGAAGATAAAATAATGGACGCAGCAATCAGCTCGGACAAAATTGACGATGGAGCGGTTACTACTGATAAAATTGCCCAATACGCCATAACTAATGAAAAAATCGAACTTGCTTCCATTACACCCGACAGGATGGCAAACGGAACAGTTACAGGGCAGATACTCTACTACGATAATGATTCTGAACAATGGCTATATTCAAATGCGGGCAATCCTCCCGCCAATACTCAGGTGCTCAAATGGGACGGTGCGGAAGGCAGGATCGTATGGGGCGAAGACGGCATGTCTATACCATTTAAATATAACGGCCCGACAGATGAGCAGAATATGCTTGAATTCACAAAAACTGACATAAACGGACACGGGCTTGTGGTGAACCTCCCCGTGGATAATGCCGGTTCGGCAATCCTTGCCTCAGGCGGCGGTGACCGCCAGCCGACTGTATCAATCGAAAAAGAAACAGAAAGAACGCTGCCAGACGGTGCTCTTGCTGTAAAGGCCGATATTATTACTCCGGATGACGGCAAATCAGTTTCGGCTTCTATAAATCAAAGTGTAACAAAGGATAATTCCTATAACTCTTCAGCATTATATGTAGAGAACGAAATAACCCAAGCATCACTGAGCGCTGTTCATGCCGGAGGTGAATTTAAAACGAGTTCCGATGGAGCCTACGCTATCGGTGCAGCCGGTGTAGCTGAGGGTGGACGCAGGAATATAGGACTCGCGGGATTTGTGAACAGTGATTTGGAAAGCGCGGATAACCTGCCCGTACTCACTGATGTGGGCGTAATCGGTTCTAACATGGGCATTGAAGGGAGCGATCATGGCGTTATGGGTTTGGCACAGGCCGGCCACGGTGTTTACGCGGGTTCAAACAGTTCCACTTATTCAGCCCTGTACGCGGCAAATATGGGTGAAGGCCCGGCATTTGAAGCAGTTGCCGGCCCTGAGGCAGGAAATAAATACGTTGGAATTATTAAAAACAGCGGGTTCGGAAGGTCACTATATCTTGAAGGCAGAAGCACAAACGAAGTTGGCGGCCAGGATCCTGAAGATAAAGATGATGCTGTGCTTGTAGTCAGAAATACTTCTGCATCAAATAATAAAACCGCAATAAAAACTTACGGCGATATATATGCCAACAGTAATATCGGCGCCGATAATCTCATAGGTTATGAAGGAGTTATTATCGGTGATCCAAACGGGCTGCATACAATGATTTCACCCCCCGCTGACGGTACTTCCCCTATGGATCTCAGCGGAAGCCTGAACGTTGAAGGCAACTTAACCGTACAGGGCAGGACAGGCCTGGGCACCCCGGATCCGGTAGAAAAACTCGATGTTGCAGGCGCGATTAGAGTTGGCAATACAAACAGCCTGAACCCGGGTTCAATACGCTGGACAGGAACAGACTTCCAGGGATTTTCCGCTAACGGATGGGTATCATTGACAAAATCGGATGCCTGGAATGTTGACGGAGCAAATATATTTAATAAAAATGCCGGAAATGTAGGCATTGGGATTGCAAACCCCGTAGAGAAACTCGATATATCCGGCGGTATCAGGGTCGGTTATACTGACAACGAGCACCAGGGTACAATACGCTGGACGGGGTCAGATTTTGAAGGTTACACCGGCGAGGGCTGGGTAACTCTGACAGATGTTTTCATTGGCGAAGCCGGCGGAGATCTGACGGGCTTATATCCGGAGCCTGAGATCAGAGAAGGCGCAGTAACCCAGGATAAACTTGCCCCGGGAGTTATGGCACTGCCCTCAGGTGAAGCAGGCGGTGACCTTACGGGATTCTATCCGGCGCCTGAGATCAGAGACGGCGTGATCACTCAGAATAAATTAGCTGATAATTCAGTCATAACTTCAAAAATCGTTGACAGCCAGGTTACCGAGCCAAAAATAGCGGCCCTCGCAGTTACAACAGATAAACTCGCGAATAACGCGGTAGATAATGATAAACTTTCTGATGACGCGGTTGGTTCAGATAATATAATCAACCTAAGCGTCAATACTATCGATATAGCAGATAATGCCATTACCCAGGATAAACTCGCCCCCGGCGTGATTGCCATACCTACGGGCGAGGCTCAGGGAGACCTGACGGGCAACTATCCCGCTCCAGAGATAAAGGATGGTGTTGTATCAACACAGAAGTTACAGGATGGCGCAATTACTCAGGATAAGCTGGCTGACGAAGTTACGGCAATACCGGCCGGTCCCGCTGAAGGCGACCTGACAGGAAATTATCCCGCTCCGGAAATACGCGACGGAGTTGTATCCACAGAAAAAATCGAAACCGGCGCCGTTACAGGTGATAAGTTAGCCGCTGATGCAGTTGAAACAGGCCATGTGCTTAACGGCACTCTGCTTGCTGAAGATATCGGCACAGCAGAAGAACCGGAACTGAACAGCGTGATGTATTATGACGGAAGTAACTGGAACTGGCTCGACGCACCCGAAGGTGATGAACTGCTGCTTCTGCAGTATGATGAAGGTACTATTAGCTGGTCGCTTGAAACACCTAATTCAAATGCATGGAGCTATGTGGGAGATGATATTCAGAACCTTAATGCCGGTATCGTTATGATCGACAGCAACCTTACTGTTGACGGATTCCTTAGCCTTCAGTATGGTACTTCGGTTAATAATATTGCCACGGCGATCACTGGTAACAGCAATAACAAACTCGTCACCGAAAGCGCCGTTAAAAACTATGCCGACGGACAGGACGCGCTGCTGCAGTCACAGATCACGCAGAATGAAAATGATATTGCTCTTAATACAACGAATATTTCAATTAACGCGGCGGATATAGCATCCAATGCTGCGGCAATTTCAAACAATAGCGCGACAATCAGCCAGAACAGCGCTGATATCGCGGCTAACTCGGCTGCCATCGCGTCAAACAGCAGTGATATATCAGCTAATGCCGCCGCGATTGCAATAAACAGCGCCGAGATATTATCTAATGATGCTGATATCGCGGCAAACGCGTCTGATATTGCAGCAAACGCAAGCGATATAATTGCTAACTCTGCTGATATAGCGGCTAATACCGCAGATATAGCAACTAATACTTCAGATATTGCGGCCAACAGCCAGTTGCTCAGCGCGGTTCCTGGAACAGTAGAACCTGACAAAGCCGTAATTGTCGATGCTTCTTCGAATATCTCAGGATTCAATAATCTAGGAATGACAGGAGCACTTACAATATCAGGGGCGGGCATCTTATCATTGCCTGCCGGTACGGCTGTTAATGAGGTAAAATCGGCCATAGAGCCGGTACCTTCAGATAACGCTCTCGTTAATGAAACTGGAATAAAAAGTTATGTTGATAATGAGCTTGCGGCATTTCAGTCAGATTACATCAGCGATGATGACAATGATACAAGAATAAGCACAGAAAGAAATACCGACGAAGACGCAATTTGGTTTGAGGTAGCAGGCAGCGACGCCATGGTGCTGGATAATTCCGGCAGGCTGGGTATTGGAAACACCTCGCCGAGCAAAACGCTGGATGTATCAGGCTCGGCGGCATTTACCAAAAGCTCCGGCGGATTCGGCCCCACAGTGCAGATTGTTAACGACCAGACTGAGAACGGTGATTATGCCCTTTCAGTATCGCAGAACGCCAACAGAACACAGGGCGGATCGCCTAATACAGGCTCTGCGGCTTACTTTGCCAATGAAAACCAGGATAATAAAGACCTAGTTGTCGGGGTAGTACATAGCGGCGTGGGCAAAGGTATGGTAATGGCATTAAATACTACCGGCCAATCCGGCCCCGTCACAGGTATTGATATGAATATCTCCTCAGGTGATCCTGCAAATACCGGCAGCGGCCTGAACATTAATGTAAGTGACGCTTTAGAAGGTATCAACGTTCAATCAAACGGTACCGGCCTGGGCCTTGATGTCAGCACTTCAGCGGCAGCGGCAAGGTTTGTCAGCAGCTCATCGGCTGATCCGGCGGTAGAGATCGAGAACAGCTCCATTGGCCCGGCGCTCGTTACTTCAGGCGGCAATGTAGGTATAGGAATCCCCAATCCCTCCAACGCCCTGGAAGTCAGCGGCACTGTTAAATCCGACGGCTTCCGCCTGGGCAACAGCGCTACTTCAGGTTATGTACTGACAACGGACGCCTCTGGCAATGGCACCTGGCAGGCCTCGCAGGGCGATAATCTTGGCAATCATACAGCCGCACAGAATATCGAGCTGGACGGCAACTGGATATCGAACGATGGTGGAAATGAAGGACTTAGAGTGAGTAATACAGGACAGGTTGGAGTGAACACTTCTTCGCCAAATTCGGATTTCCATGTTAACGGCAGCCAGGCAAGAAAGATAACCTCTGTCGGCAGCGGTGCGTATGATGTCACAGAAAATGATAATATAATAATAGTAAGCAATGGCGCTTCGAACGCGCTGATAGAGCTCCCTGCAGCATCAGGTTTAAACGGAAGGGTTTACACGGTAAAAGCCTTAGGTACAGCTACCGTGACAATAGGAAGCGTGGGTTCCAACATCGACGGACAATCGACTTTTGATCTGAATGCTCAGTACGAAACAGTAACACTGGTAAGTAACGGAAGCCAGTGGTTAATTATCAGCCACTATACGCCCTAGGAAGTTTAATTGAAAATGTAGGGCAATTTACTTGATTTAAAAAAAGCTGTCTGCTTTCGTGGCAGGCGGCTTTTTTTATGATGAATTATTAATTTTATTTTTATCTTTGAATCCTGTCGCATGCATTTTTTTTATATAGCTAATTAAATACAAGATGGTTAAGAAAAAAAGATTTGAGAATAAGGAGCCGGACGCCCGTAATGTTTTTTGGGGATTCATCCTGAAATATCCTTATGTCATTTATGCCATATTGATATTCACGGTTTATTCTCAGGTATTTAATCATGATTTTATTGAATTTGACGATCATAAGATCATCGTCGAAAACAAAGATAAAATCGGCAGCCTTTCCAATATAGGCCAGATTTTTACACATGATGTGTATTTTACGAATGAGCAGAACTACCGGCCGATTCTGACGCTTTCTTTCATGCTGGATTACCAGATAGGAGGAACCAACGCTTTTATTTACAAATTGAATAATCTTATACTTCATATAATTTTCTGTACGATACTATTTTATTTTCTTATAAAAATGAATTTCTCCCGTGAGTTCGCTTTTATTGGCGGGCTGCTTTACGCGGTGCATCCGGTATTTGTTAATCCCGTGGTATGGATTGCTGCCAGAAATGATTTGCTGGTAGCGATATTTAGCGTATTAGCATTTATGATGATAAAGGATTATTTCGATAAGGGGGGCGCTAAATATCTTGTGATGCACGCTTTAACCGCATTCCTCGCGTTTCTGTCAAAGGAAACAGGGGTAATTATTCCCCTAATCGCGGGTATATATATACTGCTCGTAAAACGCGAATCATTAGGTTCAAAAAAATTATGGATAAGCATTTCTCTATGGGCTATGCTTTTTATTATTTATTACTTACTCAGGAGCAATGCACTTACCGCTTCTGTGATCGAATCCGGCACTATGTTAGAAAATTTCCTGAAGAATATTCGCTTTGTTCCCGAACTTCTCTCAAAATTTCTGCTTCCATATAAGATGCATGTGCTTTCAGTATTCGATACCATGCTGCTCATTTCCGGACTGATATTTATAGGAGCGCTGTCCGCAGGCATTATTCTTAAGAAAACAAAAAGAACGCCTGTCATACTGTTCGGGGGGCTATGGTTTTTTATTTTTATTCTGCCTAGCACATTGATCACAATTAACACTTATGACTATATCGAAAGCAGGGCTTATCTGCCTATGCTGGGCATTCTTTTAATTCTTGGAGAAATCATCCCCCACAAAATATATAATATCCGGAAGATGCCCGTTGCGGCGGGAGTGGTTATCATATCAACTGTTTACGGGGCGCTATCGTTTTATCAGACACAATTCTATCAGGATCCCTTTGTATTTTGGGAGAAAAACGTGAAGGATAACCCCCGCGCGGCATTCAGGCAAAAGCTCGGACAGATTTACATCAAACATGATATGCTCGACAAAGCAGAAAAAGAATTCCGCATGGTGGCCTCTTATATAGGGGATAAATTCTTTGATCCCTGGGCGGATCTGGGATTTGTTTATTTCCAGAGAAAAAACTACAAGCAGGCAGCTGAATTTTATGAAAGAGCAGTTGAAATTGATTCAAGCGCAGAAGTCAGGCAGAATCTTTTCAATACATACCTGCTCGGAGGCGAATTCGAAAAAGCGGTGGATCTGGGCGGCAGAATGATAAAAAATGATACACTAAAAACAACCGGTAATTATACTTCCATGCTTAAGCTGCATATGAATTTAAGGCAATGGGATGAAGCTGAACGATATGCTCAAAAGCTGCTGAAAGAAGGCGAAAACCTTAATGAAGTATCGAACCTTTATGTGACAAGAGCTACTGAAACTTACAAAAATGGGAACATAGATATGGCCATTAAACTGGCTAATGAAGCTCTGCGGCTCGATAATAAAAATCCCGGTGCATACGCGAATCTCGGCACATTTTACATTAATAGCGGTAACCGCGATAAGGCTGAGCAGTTTTGGCTCCGGGGATTAAAACATAATCCGGATCATCAGAAGCTCAATGAAAGCATGTATAAGCTTTACTTCATAAAAAATAATTATGAAAAGGCTCTTGAATACGCTCATAAATATATTTCTACCGGCGGAAAGGTACCCGAACAGCAGTTGTCATTCTTAAAGGAACAAGTAAACTAATGCCTGATAGCGGAAAATACGGGCTTTCTGTAGTGGTGTCTGTCTATAATGAACTTCCTGTACTTATTAAATTTGAACAGGAGCTTAGAAAGGTTTTGGATGAAACCGGGCTCGATTTCGAGCTGATCTTCGTAAATGACGGCAGCACAGACGGAAGCAGAGAGCTTCTGGATGAACTTTGTTACAAAAATCAAAAATACAAAGCCATTCATTTTTCGAGGAATTTCGGCCATGAATCGGCTATGGCCGCGGGTATAGACCATAGCAGCGGCGAAGCGGTTATTTGCATGGACGCCGACCTTCAGCATCCCCCGGAGTGCATTCCCGGCATGATCGAACAGTTCAACAGCGGGTACGAGATCGTCAATATGGTACGCACCGACAGAAAGGACCATAATATAATTATGAAAATAATGTCGAAGCAGTTCTATAACCTGCTAAATAGGATCTCAACCATGAAGATCGAACCAAACGGCACAGATTTCTTCCTTATATCCAGAAGGGTGGCCGATATTTTAAACAATGATTTTCGTGAAAGAACCCGCTTTATGCGAGGCTTTATACAGGTGATCGGTTTTAACAAAACGAGCCTCGAATTTAAAGCACCCGAGCGGTACGCCGGAAAATCAAAATATTCACTTCTGAAATTGATAATACTTTCATTCAGCGCTGTTGCTACATTTTCGAATGTACCTCTCTACCTGGGATTATTCGCGGGAGCGGTGTTTGGTATTTTCAGCATAGCAGTTGGCATTTATTCAATTATAATGAAATTCATTATGGGATTTGTGCTACCCGGTTATACCACACTGGTAGTGCTTATCAGCTTTCTTTTTGGCCTGCTGTTCTTTATCATAGGGATAATAGGCCAGTACATCGGCTATTTATTCATTGAGCAAAAACAAAGGCCTGTTTACATTATAGACAGTATAAGCGGGGGCAATAAGAATAATTGAAAATTCACCGTAACATAAGCAATACCATAAATTACCTTATTGATGAATGGATACCTCCCGCTATCCGGGATAGCAAGCTGTTTATTTGGCCGGCATTTCATCTTTTATTCGGCGAAAAAAAGAAGTACTTCATGGAATTCAAAGAAAAAGCTCCCTTTCTTACAAAAGAAGAATACAGGGAATACTACAGGATTACGGCAGATAAGCACATTGAAAGAGCTACAGACCTGAACACTAAATCCATTGAAAAAATACTTGCTGATATAAAAGGCCAAAGCGTGTTGGATGCCGGAGCCGGCAGGGGTTATCTTGCTGATCTAATTGTTAAAAAAAAAGGCCTTAATGTCACGGGTATGGATATATATATACCCGTCGGGCAGAGAAATTCTGAAAATCCGCGATTTATAGAAGGCGATACAGAGGAAATACCTTTTCCGGATAATTCATTCGATACGGTTATCTGCACGCATACTCTCGAGCATGTCATGGATAAAAACAAAACCCTAAGCGAGCTGAGGCGGGTAGCCCAAAAAAGGCTTATAATAGTAGTACCGCGCCAAAGAGAGAATAAGTACACCTTCGATCTACACCTGAGTTTTTTCCCGTATCCGCACAGCCTTCTGATGCTAACGCGTAATGCTTCGGCGGAATGTATCGTTCTGAATAATGATATTTATTACAAAGAAGATATTCAGGATTAATCCGTTATTTTTAGAGTTAATCCGTTATAGTAATTATTTTGTGTAAGTAAATAGAATCATCATGTTAAAAAATACTCTTAACCTGCTGCTTATATTGCTAATAAGCGCCGCGAGTTCCGAGGCAGCCGTATATAAAATCAAAGGTGAAGTTCTTGACCACAAAGGCAATGCCTTCAAAATAGGCCACATTTTCCAGAAGGAAGAAGGCCGCGACCGCTGGAACATAATCCATTCAATGGATGATAATAAAAAGTTTGAAATAGAATTGGATTTTAGCGGGTATACAGGAATTATGTTCACAGGGCTGTATCATGATCCGGTTGAAATTATGCTGAGTGAAGATATTTTAAATAAAGAAAATGAACTCAGTATCAGGCTGAAAGGCCCTCTCACCGGAAAAGGCCCCGCGCTTATAGAGCAAGGCCCTAAGAATAACCTTGCGCATGAAATGGACTTTGTAAATAGTGAGTACAAAGTGGTTATTAATAATCCCAGCTATCCCTTTGAGTATGTAATCAGAGTGGATGAAGTTAATGAAACTGCCGGACAGCAGCACGACGAAGTAAAGATCACCCCGCGGGGCAGGTATGTTTCCGTTATTAAATCCGGAGGCGAAAAACTTGAAATAGGATATGAGCCTTTTCAGGAGGAATTAAAGGAACCTGTTATTGATTCAGACAATAAAGATTTAGCTCAATACTTAAGAATTTATCCATCATTATCTAAGGACAGGGAAGATTTTTTAAAGTCTTATCAATCATTTGCCCGCAAAGGCAAAGCTGACAGCCTGCTCGATATGGTTATTAACAGAATGAACAGGCTGGAAAAAGACATTGATAATTCAGAAAATACCGAATTAAACAAATTCCGCTATATAGAATATCTTAATATGGCGGGAATCGCCTTTATGAACGGCAAGGCCGAAGCCGTGGATAAAGAATTTGTCCGCGAAGCAATGGAGAAACTCCCTCCTACGAGTATTCTCTGGAATGAATGGGGCCTCGGTATGGGGATTATCGTAGCAGCGGAAGAGCTGGCTGCCAATAGAGACTATTTATATCTCGACGCAATAATAAGAGAGTATCCGGTAAAAAGTTCACGCGAGCAGGCAGCCTACGAAGCTTTGAAATATAATTACATATTAGGCGACCGCTCTAAAGGCAAATACTACTACCAGATTATGAAAGATGAATTCCCCGGAAGCCCTTTGCTAAAGGAAGCCGCGCAGTTTGTGGCAATGTCTGAAAACAGCCTTGTTGGTAAGCAGGCTCCCGATTTCAGCATAAAGGCGCTGGATGACTCCGAAACTGTATATAGCAAAGAATCAATGAAAGGCAGGTATTACCTGCTGGATTTCTGGGCATCATGGTGCGGCCCCTGCGTTAAAGAAATGGATAAGTTGCATAAAGTTTATAAAAAATTCTCTGATAAGAATTTCGAAATATTGAGTGTATCCTTTGATAGACAGAAAGATGCAATCAACAAATTCCGCGACGGTAAATGGAAAATGCCCTGGCTGCACAGCTTTGCCGATGGCGGTTTTGGCTCGCCGATTGCCAAAGCTTACCAGGTTACCGGTATTCCGAAACCATTATTAATCGGGCCGGACGGAAAAGTGCTGGCTGAAGGCCAGGCCCTTAGAGGATTTTTCCTGGAGCAGACAATAAGCAAACATCTGAAATGAGAATTATCAGCGGAAAATACGGCGGCAGGCGTTTTAACCGGCGCCTGCCATCAGGTATCCGGCCTACTCTTGATGCCGTAAGGGAAGCGGTATTCAACATACTCTTCAATATGTATGACTTTGCCGGCCTTAGGGTGGCCGATCTTTATGCCGGTACGGGCGCCATGGGACTGGAGGCATTAAGCCGCGGCGCCGCCGACTGTACATTTGTTGAAAAAAATCCTAAAACAGCGGCATTCATAAAAGGTATTGCCGTGGAAATGGGAATTGGTAAAGAGCAGTTCAATATAATCAATACAGACGCTGTAAAATTCCTGAAAAATTATGATCAGGATGAATACGGCACACATGATATCGTATTTGCGGACCCGCCTTACAAAGCGCCGGAAATTGAGGAACTGCCCATATATTTAATCAACAGCGGCATTTTAATTGAAAAAGGTGTTTTCGTATTTGAGTACTCCTCCGAGTACAGAATTCCGCCGCCTATGGGAATGACTGAGTATGACTTTAAAATTTACGGCGATACGGCTATAAGCATATATGAATCTCTCTAACGGTTAGACGCAGCAAAAAAGTCTTGCCTTTTTATTTTTTATTTGCTAATATGAGCTAAGTAATGACGCGGGAAATGAAAAATGAATAATGAAATTTTCTCCTGGGAAAGCAAAAATCTCGGATACAATGCCGAGATCAACGTTTATGGCCATTTCGGTGTTTCATTCCTGCTGTTTCCTTTTGAATCTGATGATTGCTACGAATCTGAAGTAAACGGCCTCATTGATGCTCTCAGCTCTGAGCTTGAGCATGGTAAATGCAAGATTTACTGTCTCCGGGGAATTAATTATGAAAGCTGGTTCAATCCTGATATTTCAAACGAAGAAAAATCGAAAAAACACCATAATTACAACAATTATATAGTTGATGAAGTAGTACCCTTTGTTTTTAATAATTGCGGCAGCCCCGTACCGATTATCACTTGCGGAGCTAAGCACGGCGCCTTTCATGCCGCGAATACTTATTTTCGCAGGCCTGATATTTTTCTGGGAATGCTGGCTGTTAGCGGTATCTATGACATTAGGGCATACACAGGTGATTATTTCGATGATAATTGCTATTTTAATTCTCCGGTTGATTACCTGCCAAACCTGAATGAAAACTACTGGCTCTCTTTCCTGAGAAACCGCCATCATGTGTATTTGGTTTCAGGCTCAGGGGAGAATGAACATCCCGAACATGCCGTCGCCTTAAGTGAAATACTTACCGCTAAAGACATCCCTCATGTCACAGATATCTGGGGCCCGGATTTCGGCCATAACAGCAATACATGGATAACTGTTATAAAGCACTACATCAGGAAAAAGATCTGATTTTTCACTTCTCCACACTATCCGCGACTGCATGGATAAATTCTTCTCCGCGCGTTCTTTGCGGCTTCGCTTGATTCAAATTCTTTACTGTTTATATTACTTCATCACCCAGAATTTTAACGGCGCTTACTTCAGGGGCTAACTGTAGATAATAAAGTAAGTGAAGCACATGGTCTAAGCCTTTGGCTACATCTTCATTCCATTCCCAGATAAGCTTCCCTGTTCGCGGGCTGGTGTCCTGCCCGGAAAACACGGCTTCAATCACAGGCTCTTCTCTGAGTAGGTCAGGGGATTTAATCATGCTAATGAATTTATCTATATCTTTCGGGTCTTCTTCATTTCTTACTACCCAGAAGGCCAGCGGCAAAGGCAGTTCGTAAGAAGTATACCACTCTTCGCTGATATCAAGTGCTGTGCTATCAAGCCCTCCCGATTGCCAGACAATGGCCGCGTCATAAGTATTTAATAAGGTTTCCAGGGGCGCTTCATCTTCGGTTAATTCAACAACTATGCCGTACTTTTCGGCAAGCAATATTTGGCCCATGAGCATAAGGAATTTTTCCGGAGAATGGCATCCGCAGGAGCTTATAGTTTTTAATCCGGGCCTGAAGAATATCGAAGCCAGCCGTGTATAATCCTCTGTGGCAAGGCATGAACCCGGCACAATGCGGTAATCGGCATCTCTTACTCCTTCGCCATAACCGCGCGGAGTAAGCAGAGCGGCATCAAGCCTGTTAGTACGCATCAATTCGGAAAGCTGCCGGTCATCGGCTTTAATAATTGTATAACCAAACTCAGGGGCGTATTCTTCCGCCCTTTCAATCAAACCTCTGTACAGCTCAGATTCAGGTATTCCAATTCTAAATTCCATTATTCTTTTTCTTCCCTCCATTTCCTGATTGCTTCATATAATGCTATTCCTGCTGCAACGCTGACGTTCAGCGAGTGCTTAACGCCGAACATCGGTATTTCAATGGCATCATCGCACAGCTCCAGTATTTCATCTTCAATACCCGAGAGTTCATTGCCGGCTACAATACAGAGAGGATATTCCTCAGCCTTAAGTGTATCATAAGGGCGCTTTTTATCGGTAAGCTCAAGGGCGATAATTTTATATCCGCGGTTTTTTTCTTCCCGGATAGCGCTTTTAATGTCTTTTTCATACCGCCAGGGTACTGAATCAACTGCCCCCAGCGCTGTTTTTTCTATTTCCTTGCGCGGCGGGTGAGGAGTAAAACCGCATAATATCAGCTCTTCGGCAAAGGCAGAGTCACAAGTTCTGAATAAGGAGCCTACATTGTAAAGGCTGCGTACATTATGCAGCATTAATTTAACGGGGAACCTCTCCGCGCGCATCGACTCTTCGGGCCTGAGCCTTTCATTCAATATTTCAGCGTGTAATAACTTTCTCATTTAGCAATAATTTAGCCATATTGTTGTTTAAATTTCAACAACAAGAATTATATTTGACAGATAGATTATTATTACAAAAATATTAAATAAAAACGGAAAAAGTTAATTCATAAACTCGTAACTATTTTTAGGAATAAGTGTTAATTAATTATAAATTGGTAATAAATCTACCGGAGATATCATGCGCCTCCTAATATATATTATTTTGCCTTTGCTCATTTTATCGGCACTGATCCTGCCGGAGAGCCATTCCCAGGTGCCTGCCGACAGCAAGGGTACGGAATTTTGGCTGACATTCCCGCCGAATTATCATAAC
>CAZJAH010000011.1:0-27199 GCA_964544155.1 uncultured Hyphomicrobiales bacterium
ACAGCCCAACAAAAAAATAATGATATCTGATAGTCCCGATGTTAGTGATTTTTATTTCACAAGCGCCGGCGAACTTGCGGTTGTCTTTGTAATAAATTCGCATGTTAATGATCATAATGACTTGATTAACTATTTTGATCCTAATTCCGGAGACATGATCAGATCAGATACATTGCCCGGCGATTATCGCGGTATAAGCAAAGACAGGAAATATATCATATTATCTATAGACGGCGGCTTGCATTTATATGATAATTATAATAAGCAAAAATTGTATGAGCTGAGAGATACTTTTTCTAATCCACTGTTCTCTCATGATTCGAAATATTTATTTTATATACTTAAGAACAGGCTTATTATTTGGAATATCGAAAATGATACTCAGGAGGGTGAATATGAAATTCCAGTTGACGCGACAATGCTAAAGGATATCAGTAATGAAAATATAGTATCTATTGAATATTATTTATCGCAACAGACTTATAATTTTTTAGTATTTGATTTTAATACTAAAGAATTCATCGACCCTTTCCCTATTAAAAATGACACTTACGCTCTCGAAGTTGATGAAGAGAACTACTATATTAGTGAAGTTGATGATTCGCATAATTTGATAATAAAATCAATTTCGAGGCAAAATATTACTACAAATTGGATACACGAAACTACTAAAAAATGGGATTACGGATATTATTCTATTTATCCCTTTTTAAGAATACATGAAGATAATCTTTTTATTAATGTGTTCCATCAGGAAAAACAGGAGCACTTTGTATTAGTTATAAATAAAAGTACCGGAGAAGAAGTAGATTTAATCGGGCCTTTTGATGTGCAGGCTACAAGTATTGAGTTTGATCTTGGTAAGTATCTTGTCGGTACTGGGCATTATAGTAAAGGTGGATTGTGTGTCTGGGATATAAATGAGAATAGATCCGAAAAGTTTATAGAAATCCCGGCCGGCGGAGTCTGGAATATGTACCTAGATCGTGAAAATGGCAAGGTAATGACATATCAGGATATGACTTGTCATGAAGTGGATTTAAATACCTACTCAATCAAGAAATATTGGATAGGGAACAGTCAAATTAGTTATTTGGGCAATAACAGCGCTTTTTCCAAAGACGGTAAAAAAATTCTTTTAACTAAAGTAGGTCATCCCATGTTTACAAGTTTTTCGAAAACAACTATTGTTAATAATACCAGTGAATTGAGAGATTCATTATCCGGGTATTCCATTGAACTAAGTGAAGATGGTACAAAAATTTTCCTTGGCGATATCAATAGAATACTAGAGGTGGACTACGAAACATTGGAAATAATCAATGAATATGTAATGCCCGCCAATTATATTGGCGGTAAAGTTAATGAAAATCATTACTTCAACGACATTGATATACACGGCGATAAGCTCTATGGCGTTACTTCCGACGGCTGCCTGGTGGAATATACACTTAGGCCGGCATCAGTGCCCCGCTACATAAGCGATGATAATTCCGATGTACTTGTTTATCCAAACCCGGTATCATCCGGCGGCAAGCTAAGCATAGACATTAAAAATGAGAATTATACTATAACCGGCGCGGAATTGCTCGATTTAACATCCAACATAATCCAAAGATACGAAACAACACCCGGCGGCAGGCAGTCAATCAGCTTAAGAGGCATTGCCCCAGGGGTATATTTCCTTAAACTCAGCACAAACAAAGGGATCATAGTCAAAAAACTGGTGGTGATGTAATCAGGTAAAAGACTATCTTAAATCCAAGCCGCTCATCCGGGCGGCTTTTTTATTGCGGCTTTGAGTTTGCTCCGGATTTAATTTTTTTTTATTACTGAGAAACACTTATTATATCCTAATGAATATAAGTATAGATATTGTATAAGCGGATGGGCTATTATGGCTTAAGAATTTTTGATAATATTTAATTCTTTTTTTAAAAGAGTATTTAAGATCTTTGATTAACTAATTATCATTTTATCATGCGCTGAGTAAGAAAATCGTGTGTTTTTTTTATTTTGCGTGATAGTTCAATTACATAACGCGAAAATATTATGATCGATTTAAGAAGCGACACCGTTACAAAGCCGGATAAGCCAATGCTCAAAGCCATGATGAGCGCTGAAACCGGTGATGACGTTTACGGGGAAGACCCCACCATAAATAAACTTCAGGAAGAAATCGCGGAATTAACCGGTAAGGAAGACGCCTTGTTTGTGCCCTCCGGATCGATGGGCAACCAGATATGCGTGGCCTGCCACACAGAAAAAGGCGATGAAGTGATCCTGGAATCGCAGGCGCATATCTTTTACTATGAAACTGGCGCGCCGGCTCTGATATCCTCGGTGCAGCTCAACCTGATCCCTTCGGATGACGGTATGCCTCCGATTGGGCAGATTGAAGATGCCATACGGCCTGATACCTACTATCTGCCCCGCACATCCCTGATTTGCCTTGAGAATACTCATAACAGGCACAGCGGCTCGATAATTTCACAGGATTATATTAAAGAAGTCAGGAAAATTGCTGATAAGCACGGCCTTAAGATGCACCTTGACGGGGCAAGGCTTTGGAACGCGTCGGCGGCTACAGGTATGTCAATCAGAGAGCTGAGTGAACCCTTTGATTCTGTTTCGCTCTGCTTTTCTAAAGGCCTTGGGGCTCCGGTAGGGTCCATAATTTGCGGCAGTAAAAAATTCATAAAAAAAGCCCTGAAAATGAGAAAAATCCTCGGCGGAGGCATGAGGCAGGCCGGCATACTGGCTGCCGGAGCCGGGTACGCTCTTAAACATAATTTGGCCAAACTCGAAGCTGACCATATTAACGCCGGTGTATTTGCCGAAAGAATTTCCGCGTGTAATGGCATTTCGATAAATATGAAAAAGATACAGACCAATATCGTTTTATTCGATTTAACAAACGGAATGGCTTCCGATGAGCTGGCGGTTTTATGCCGGCAAAAAGGGCTTGCCATCATTCCTTTCGGCCCTCGTACACTCAGAGCGGTGTTTCACCATCAGGTAACAGCAGGCGACGCCGAAAAAGCAGCGGATATCATTTGTGCTGTTTTGGAAAGATAATAATTAGTAAAACAAACAGACAAAAGACAAATAAAAAACATGAATAATAAATCAAATCCTGAACAGATTCTGGAAAGCTTGAGGGATTACAGGCACAGAGCAGAAGGAAGGGTGCAGTTTGCCGAAGTGGATTCTCTTGGGGTGGCGCATAACTTAAGGTATCTGTACTGGCTTGAATGGGCGAGGACAGAGTATTTCCGTGCCATTGGAGCCGATATGTCCGCGGAATTATTCATAAAAAAATATCCCGTTATGACTGTCCATGCCGAAGCCGATTATTTTAACCCGGCCAGGTTCGATGATTATTACAGCGTTTATACAAAAGTCAGCAGGCTGGGTAATTCGTCAATGGTATTCAGTAATGTGATAACTTCCGGTAAAAAGCTGCTCCTGACGGCCTCTGCCGTTCTGGTGCATGTAAATCCGATAACAGGAGAATCCGCGCCGATACCGGATGAATTGCGCCAAAAAATTATTGATTTTGAAGAAAATTCTCACTGAAAATGAAAAGTATCAAAAAATGGACAAGCAGGGAACTGGCCGCGCAATGCGTTATGCCAAGGCTTTCTGTAGAGCAGTATCTTAATAACGCCACATATCAGGCGGCTATAAACAGCCTTGTGCACTCAGGCATAGGCGGATTCTGTGTTTTTGAAGGCGATATTAAGCATACCACACGCATACTGGAGCAGCTGCAGGCAATGTCAGAAGTGCCCATGATCTTCGCGGCTGATTTCGAGTGGGGCCTGCCGATGCGGTTTTCAGACGGTACGGAGTTCCCTCACCACATGGCATTGGCGAAGACCAATGACGGCCTGCTCGTTTACGACTCGGCTAAAGCAATAGCTGAAGAAGCCCAATCTGTAGGCCTAAGCTGGAACCTGGCGCCGGTTTGCGATATAAATACAAATCCCGATAACCCGGTAATAAATATCAGAGCCTTCGGTGAGGATACCGAAACTGTTTCCAAATATTCCGGAGCGTATATCGAAGGTACGCAGGCAGGCGGACTGCTGGCCTGCGCCAAGCACTTTCCTGGCCACGGTGATACCAGAGATGATTCGCATCTTATGCTGCCCGTTATGAAACAATCAATCGAAACTATTAAATCGAGGGAGCTTGAGCCTTTCAGGAATGCAATTGATAAGAAAGTTAAGTCGATAATGGCAGGCCACCTGCTGGTTGAAGCCATAGATGATAAATACCCGGCCTCAATTTCCGAAAAAGTGATAAAAGGGCTTTTGAGGGAAGAACTCGGATATGAAGGCCTGGTAATCACGGACGCTCTAAATATGAAAGCTGTTACCGGCAGATATTCTGACCAAGAAGCCATACGCCTTGCAGCAAAGGCAGGCAATAACATAATGCTCATGCCTGCTGATCCCGCGGGCGCTATAGACGAATTAAGCGCTTATGCCGATGAAAATAAAAATATACGCCGCCATTTGGAAAATTCCGCCCGCCTGCTCCTTAAAGAAAAGAAAGAGGCCGGACTTATCCCTCAATTTGCCAGAAAGGATTTTGAAGAAAAACTATTCGACAGAAACAGGAAACTCGCGCTCAAAGCGGCGTTCCATTCGATAGATATGGGAGGCAGCATGAAGCTGATACCTTTGCCGGATAGTAAAACTTTCGCTGGATTCGCCTTCCTGCAGAAGGAAAGCGACCTCAGGCAGGCATCCAGATTTTTTACCATGCTTGCACAGGCAACCGAAAGCGACTGCGATTTCGGATTTATCGATGAAAATATCACCGATGAAAATATTGAAGATCTTAAAAAAAACATCACGAATGCTGATTTCATTATCTTCCCGGTTTTCATCAAGGGCAGAGCTTACACAGAAAAGATTGACTACAGTGAAGTTCTTAACCGCATTATAAGAAAACTGGCCGATGAGAGGGATTATATTGTGATTTTCTTTGGAAATCCATATATAGCAGGCAGGGTAGATGCGCCGCTGAAAATAAAGACATATTCCGATTCCATGGCTTCTCTGGCTGCCGCCATTATGAAGTTAACAGATAAGGGGCTCGACCGTCTTAGTATTTAAGGTAAATTCTGCAAGAATTACTTTGCCGTCCTTTAATAATTAATTAATTTTATATTTCATATTTTGAAAAATTTGAATTATTTATGGAAAAAATTCTTGTAACCGGCGGTTGCGGTTTTATTGGAAGTAATTTTATCAAAAAGCTTATTAGTCATGAAGGCTTTATGATTGTAAACCTCGATGCCCTGACCTATGCCGGTAACCCGGAAAATCTTTCGGATATAGAAAATTCAGCGAATTATAAATTCATACGCGGCTCAATTAGCGACAGGAAGCTTATAGATTCAATTTTTTCCGAATATGAATTCGACGGGATTGTCAATTTCGCGGCCGAATCGCATGTTGACCGCTCCATACTTGATTCCACGCCATTTTTAGAAACAAATATAAACGGCACCCTTGTTCTTCTGGAAGCGGCCAGAAAGTATAAGGCAAAAAAGTACCTTCAGGTATCTACGGATGAAGTATACGGCTCGCTCGGAGCTAAAGGAAAATTCACCGAGATAACACCCTTGCAGCCAAATTCGCCGTATTCAGCATCAAAGGCCTCTGCTGACTTGCTGGTAAGGTCATTCAATAAAACTTACGGTCTGCCTGCAATTATCACCAGGTGCTCGAACAATTACGGCCCCTACCAATTTCCTGAAAAGCTCATTCCGCTCATGATAATTAACGCTATCGAAAATAAGCCGCTGCCTGTGTATGGAGACGGCAGAAACGTCCGCGACTGGATACATGTGGCAGACCACTGCGACGCACTGCAGACTGTTTATACCAAAGGAAAACCCGGGGAAGTATATAATATCGGCGGCAATTGTGAGAAAGAAAATATTGAAATAGTAAAATCCATACTTAATATACTGGGCAAACCTGAAAGCCTGATAGAATACGTTAAGGACAGGCCTGGCCATGACAGAAGATATGCCATTGACTGCACAAAAATCGAAAGCGGGCTGGGATGGAAGCCGGCTATGCCTTTCAGGGAAGGCCTTGAACAAACAATAAACTGGTACATTGAGAATCAACCCCTATGGCAGAATATCAGGAACGGTTCCTATAGAGATTATTACAAAACGCAATACGGAAAAGCTTTATAGAAGGGATAAATAATGGATATTAACACAAAGATAGATAATAAAACACTGACGGCCGGCATTATAGGCCTTGGCTATGTGGGCCTGCCTTTGGCTGTTGAATTTGCCGTGAAGAATGTCAAAACTTTGGGCTTTGATATCAGCCAAAGCAAAATTGATACTCTCTTATCCGGTGGAAATTATATTAAAGACTTAAAAGATGAAGTCGTCAGCGGAGCGGTCAATAGCGGATTTCTCATACCAAGTTCCGACTTTAAAAAGCTGGGAAGCTGCGATGCTATATTTATTTGTGTGCCTACACCTTTCACTCTGAATAAAGATCCGGACATAAGCCATGTGGTTAATGCCACAATTGAAGTAGCTAATAACCTGAAATCGGGGCAGGTAATAATCGTAAAAAGTACAACTTTTCCCGGCACAACCGAAAAATACATTATGCCAATTCTTGAACAAACCGGGCTAAAGGCAGGAGAGGATTTCCATTTGGCGTTTTCTCCCGAGAGAATAGACCCCGGCAATAAAGTATGGAATACCTCCAATACCCCGATAGTAGTTGGCGGAATAAATAAAGCATCTACGGATATGGCATGTAAAATTCACGGACTTGTGGTAGAAAAAATAGTACCTGTGAATTCACCGGCTATTGCAGAAATGGAGAAGCTTCTGGAGAATATCTTCCGCAGCGTGAATATCGCATTGGTAAATGAGCTGGCACAGCTCTGTGACCGGATTGGAATAAACGTATGGGAAGTAATTGAAGCTGCTTCGACTAAGCCTTTTGGATTTATGCCTTTTTATCCGGGGCCGGGAATCGGCGGCCATTGCATTTTGATAGATCCCTATTATCTTGCCTGGATGGCACGCGAGCATGATTTTGTTACAAAATTCGTGCAACTTGCCGCTGAAATCAACGAGGACATGCCGTTTTATGTACGGCAAATGATTATACGCGAGATAGCTCGACAGCCTGTTACAAGCGCCGATGTCAAAATTCTCCTGCTTGGAGCTGCGTTTAAGAAAGATGTTGACGACCTGCGTCATTCACCCGCGTTAAAGGTAATGGAACTGCTTATACAGGATGAAATTACTAATATCAGCTATTTTGATCCGCATATTCCTGAAATTGAAGTTAACGGCAGCAGATTCAAATCCGAGAAAGAACTTAAACCCGAAATGCTAAAAAATCATGATATAATCGTGATAACAACCGATCATTCCGTCTTTGATTTTGAGATGATATGCCGGTACTCAAAAATAGTTATCGATACGCGTAACGCCTGCAGGAATGTAAAGCATAAGGATAATGTGGTCCTGCTGGGCGACGGAAAAAATGATATCGGATAATAATTGAAAAGTGAAAACACAGGTGATAATAAATGATTAAGATTATCTCGGTAGTAGGGGCAAGGCCAAATTTTATGAAAGTAGCCCCAATACACAGGGAATTAAAAAAATACCCCGAAAAGTTCAAACATATAATAGTTCACACGGGGCAGCATTATGACGTGAATATGTCCGACGCGTTTTTTAAAGACCTTGAAATGCCCGAGCCTGATTTTTTCCTCGGAGTGGGGTCAGGCAGCCACGCTGTACAAACGGCCAAGATAATGACTGCTTTCGAAGAAATATGTGAAAAAGAAAAGCCGGACCTCGTGCTTGTGGTAGGCGATGTTAATTCCACTATAGCCTGCGGCATAACAGCCGTGAAAATGGGCATCAGGCTCGCGCATGTAGAAGCCGGGCTCAGAAGCTTTGACCGCGGCATGCCCGAGGAGATCAACCGTGTAGTAACAGACGCTATAAGCAGCTATGCTTTTATTACTGAGGAATCGGCCGCAAAAAATTTAAAGAATGAGGGCTTCCCTGAAGAGAATATCTATTTTACAGGGCATCCCATGATAGATTCGCAAAAATTCGCCCTTGAAAAAGCCGAACAAAGCAATATCATGCAGAAGCTGGGGGTTAATAGCGGTGAATATGCCCTTATGACTCTGCACAGGCCCAGTAATGTCGATACAAGCGACAGGCTGCTGATTTTTGTTGAATTAATTGAACATATAGCCAAAAGCCGTAAGATAGTTCTGCCCCTGCATCCGCGTACAGCCAAAAATATCGCGGCGCATGGATTTAAAGATAGGATAGAGGCTATTGACAAACTGATATTATCAGAGCCATTAGGGTATTTGGATTTTCTAAAGCTAATGAAGAACAGTGATTTTATCTTAACTGATTCAGGCGGGATTCAGGAAGAGAGCACAGCTCTTGGTAAACATTGCCTGACACTAAGAACAACGACCGAAAGGCCCGTAACAGTTGAAATCGGGACAAATTATCTCATAAAGCCAGAAAAAGAAGAGATGCTGGCAGCTGTGAACGACATGATCAATGGAGAAAGGAAAATAGGCTCAATCCCGGAAAAATGGGATGGCAAGGCATCAGAAAGAATTGTATCAATTATAGATAAATTATTTAATAATCAATTATGAAGAAGATTGCAGCATTGATGATAATCCTCGCGCTTTCAGGTTTAAGCCTGAGCGCGCAGGTAGCGGGCTTTGGAAACGGTGAAGAATCTGATAACATCTTCGGTAAAACCGTTCAAAACAGGCAGAACGCTCTCAGTATTATGGAAAAGGATTTAATACCTGCCGGAAATACTGTTGATCCTGAATATTATTATACCGGCCCGGGCGATATAATAGCATATCAGATAATACCTGTTATGCCTATGGAAAGTTATATAACAGTAACTCCCGAAAATACGCTTTTAATACCGCGTTTCGGTGTAATAGACCTTAAGAATAAAACCCTGAAAGATATTAAAAAAGAAGTCGAAGAATTAGTTCATAGCAGAAATAAGGAACATCAGATTGTTTTCAGCCTGGTCAGATCAAGGGTTTGTTTAATAACTATCAGAGGAAATGTCCTTTATCCGGGTAATTATACCATGCCGGCTTCATATAAAGTATCGACTGCACTGCTTATGGCAGATCAGCTTAAAATGGCTGAAATGAGTATGCAGGATCTCGAGCAGTATCAGGCAATGCGTAATAAATCCGATATAAAAGAAACCGTATTCTTAAAGGCCGGCATTCCTACCAAACAGGAGTACTCGATAAGGAATATCGGTATCATACATAATGACGGTACTGTTTCGAAAGCTGATATTATAAAGGCAAAACTAACCGGGAACACCCGGCACGACCCTTACATAAGAGAAGGCGATATTATTACAGTGCCCTACCCCAACGGCAGGATAAGCACAATTTCAATTTCCGGCGAAGTTCTTACACCTACGGCTTTGAGCCATAAAAAAGGCGATATGGCATCTATGCTTTTAAAAGCAGGAACTTCATTGACCGAAAATGCTGACATCAATCAGGTCAGGCTTCATGCTCCAGGATCTGCCGGCCCGGTTGATCTTGAAATTGATGAAAGAATGAACCTGATATCTGAAGATATTGAGCTCCGTTCAGGAAGCAAAATTGTGATTGGAACTGACCGTGAGATAATCGGGGTGGAAACGGCGGCAGTTTCGGTAAAAGGTGAAATAAATAAACCCGGCGTTTACATGATTGAACCGGGAAAAACAACGATAAAAGATATTATTGAAACTGCGGGCGGCTTTACAGAACAAGCTTATCTGCCACTTGCCAAATTATACAGAAACGAAGAAAGCTATGAAGTTAACCTTGCCGAAACACAGGAAAATATGCTCAAGTACTTTCAATACAGCGATCTCAGGCTTGAAGATACTACAAGGTATAACCTTCATTTAAGAAATATGCAGCCTCAGGTTTCGGTTAATATCAATGCTTTATATAATATGGGAGCCGAAAGCCAGAATATAACATTACAGGATGGGGATGTGCTTGAAGTGCCGTCAAATCCGGGTTCGGTTTTTGTTTTCGGTTATGTCAACAGGCCGGGTTACGTTAATTTTAAGGATAATAAAAGCGCCCGCTGGTATATCGAACGAGCTGGCGGATTCGGTATCGATGCCGAGAAAGGGAGAACCAGGATAATACGCGGCAATAATAACGTCTGGGTTGAAGCGGATGATGACTTTGCCGTCCACGCCGGTGATAAGATTTACATACCCAGGCCTACAGATGAACCCGTTGGCACACAGCTTCAAAGATATGCCAGTATTGGCGGTATCCTTGGCTCGACGGCGGCATTGCTTAATCTGATAATATTCTATTTTAATACAAATTAATGAAGAAGATAATTATCATCGCGGTATTAATGATTGCTGCCTGCTTTAATTCAGTAAAAGCGCAGGTGGAGCATGTGCCGGTTTCGAACTCAGTCTATGATTACCTGCTGAGAGCTGAAACCAGAGGCTGGCTGCCGCATTTTTCATTATCCAGCCTGCCCCTTCAAAGAAAGGAAATCAAAGAAGCTCTGGAAATGGTTAATTCTCACAGAAATGAGCTTTCTTCAATGGAAAAAAGCGCGCTCGATAATTATCTGGTTGAATTTGAAATTATGCCCCTCGAAGAGGCCGTGGTATTCCCGAGTGATACCGATTCGCTGCAGGTGCTTTCAGGCAGAATGTTTTCAAACTCAGAAAAGTACATCTACCATTATGATGACGGCAGGCATTCAGTAAGCTTAAAACCGCTTGCTTCGGCTGATTTCAAATATTTGAAGAATGGCGGCGGGCCGAGCGATGTTATATTCGGCAATCTGGGATTCAGGCTGTATGGCACTTTAAGTAATAAGGTGGGATATTTTCTTCAGGCAACCAATGGATCTGTATTAAGCGGCGACCGCGCCCTGGCAGCTCAGGATGACAAATTAGGCAAAAATGTTAAATTTTCTGATTTGAACAGTGATTTTGACTTTACTGAATCGCACGTACATTACGAACACGGCTGGTTTTACGCTAAAATCGCCCGTGAAACAAAGCTTCTCGGAGCGGGATTGAACCAGAGGATATTTATTTCAACTAATGCCCCGCCTGCTGATGAAATAGGCCTTGGGGTGAAGTTCAGGTCGTTTGAGTACAGTTTTTCTCACGCGCAGCTTCTCGGACTGGCTATTAGCAACACCGGTACAGGCTTCAACGCTTTAATACCCGATAAATACATGGCCATGCACAGGTTCGCTTATCAGCCTTCATGGGGCGAGATAGCATTCTGGGAAAGTGCCATTTATTCCGACAGAAATATAGACCTCGCTTATCTGAATCCTCTCAGCTTTTATAAATCAGTTGAACATTCCTTAAGGGATAGAGATAATTCAGCAATGGGGATCGATGCCACAATAAGGCCGTTCGGCGGATTGCAGCTAAAGGGGTCGTTTTTCCTCGATGATATAATTATCAGCAAAATAGGCACGGGGTACTGGAGCAATAAAACCGCCTGGAATGTGGCAGCTATTGCCGCTTTGGATTTCCCTGTTGATCTGGGTTTAGAATATTCCAGGGTAGAGCCCTACACATATACTCATTTTAATCCGCAGAATACATACTCGCATGACAGCCTGATGTACGGCTCAAATATTCTGCCTAATTCAGACAGGCTGAACTTTTTGCTCAGGTTCTGGCCCGGAGGACGCTATCCGGTCGACCTGGATATCAGCTATACAAGGCATGGAGAAAATATCTACGAAAACGGCGAGCTTATCGAAAACGTCGGCGGCGACCCGCTGCAAACAAGGCGTCCTGAAGATCCATTCGAAGTGGAATTTCTCGACGGCAGGCAAGTCAATACTCTATCCACGGGCATTAGGTATGGGATTGAAGTATTCAGGAATTTCAGCCTTCAGGCCGGATATACCTATGTTAGCGGGGACAGAAACGACCACATGATCAGTTTATCATTCAGGTTTGAAGAATTTTAATAAAATGACATTTGACTTCTATATATATATAATTCTAATTGTACTTGTATTAATTCCGGTTTATATATTCGTTCTGTATCCCTTATTATTAAAGTTTATTCCGGGTAAGTTGATAATAGCGGTCAAAGAATATAAACCTGCTGATATAACCGTGATCATCGCCGCTTATAATGAAGAAGATTTGATTGAAGGATGTCTCAGAAGCATTAATGAGGGCAGTTATCCAATTGAAAACATAAATATACTTGTTGGTTCTGACGGATCAGATGATAATACAGTTGCTATCTGCGAGAAACTGAACGAAAAATATGGCAATATTGAAGTCTTTGACCTGGATAGAATGGGTAAGAACTATGTGCTGAACTTTCTTTCGAAGCAGGCGAAAACGGAAAAGCTATTTTATATTGATGCTGACTGCAGGCCCGATAAGGACGCGATCATGCAATTAATGAAACATCTGGAGCATGATGAAATCGCCATGGTGATCCCAAAGCTTGAATTTGTTGTTCTAGATAAAAACAATAACAATACAGGTAGGACTGGTGAAACACTTTATCAAAAATTTGAAAATTATATCAGGGTACGGGAAAGCCGTATCGGATCTACGGTAAATCCATTTGGTATTTACGCTTTAAAAAAGGAGGCTTTCAGCCCATATCCGGATAAATCAGTTTGTGATGATCTTTACAGGAATCTGCATACAATTTCGATCGGTAAAAAAGCTGTTTATGCTGAGCAAGCTATTGTTACCGAAGTCAGGAAAAAATCTCTGACTTTCGAGAAAAACCGGAGGATAAGGCTTACTGCAGGCGGCCTGTCGACAATAATGAAATTTACAAAACTTCTTTCACCTTTAAAAGGCTATGACGCGTTATTTATATGGTCGCATAAATTACTAAGGTATTTTCTGCCATATTATTTGATTTTAATATTTATTGTGACTTTATTGCTTCCCTGCGGTTTATTTAAAATATTATTTTTCTCTCTGCAGTTGTTATTATATTTATCTGCTATAATTGGATGGTTGCTTGAAAGGTCTAATAAAAAAATCGGCTTATTAAAGTTCCCGTTATTCTTTACGGGTATGAATATTGGTTTTTTATTAGGTTCAATCAGATTTTTTTCCGGGAAACAAAATTCAGAATGGAGCAGTGAAGGCCTGAAAACCGACAATGATTAACACGACTGAAATAAAGGAAAACATCAAGGTTAACCTGCCGAAAACCAATCGGCGGTTTAACAGGTATTCCCAAATTCTATTTGAGTTTGTGGCTGATTTCTTTGCCATTCTAATCAGCTATTTTGTTCAGTATTTTATCCGCTTCGAAACGGGTGTTATCGGCCCCGGATTTAAGCCTGAATTCGCACTGGTATTAATGACTGCCGGGGCGATGCTTGTTTACTGGCATACATTGTTCTTTTTTTCGGGTATGTACAAGAACTGGTATGAAAAGTCTCCTTTTGATGAGATTTTCACTACGCTCAAAGTAACGCTTTTTGGAACTGCGCTGCTGGTATTCCTGATATTATCGGATACAGCCAATTCCCCGAGGAATCTTTTTATTCTGCATTTTATCATCATGGCTGTATCGGTAATAATTGGAAGAACAATTGCCCGGCGGACCCAGAAAGCCCTGAGAGCCGCCAAGATCATCACTTTCCCCGCAATAATTCTCGGCACTCCCGGTAAAGCGGCAGAATTTTTCCGCAAAACAAAGATGGCTAAATCCTGGGGATATACATCCATAGGAATTATCATTACTCACGAACCTACCGCGGAAGAGCTTAAGTTTATCAAGGACAATCAAATACCCATTTTGGGTTATGTGGACGACTTTCATGAAATTATCGATAAATATAATCCCGCGGAACTGATTATATCTACACATAAACCAAAGCACTCGCTTTTGGTGAATATAGTTTCTGTATGCGGCGATAAAGGTATCAGCGCTAAGATCGAGCCCGACCTTTATGATATATTCACAGGACAGACCCGCGCGCAGAATATTTACGGCATCCCGCTTATTGAAATAAGCACTCAGCTTTTGAGGCCCTGGCAGGAGGTTATTAAGAGAATATTCGACATACTCTTTAGCGCGGCAGTGTTGCTGATTGGATTACCGGTTTGGCTTTTAGTAGCCCTTATCATTAAGCTGGAATCAAGAGGGCCTGTATTTTATACACAGCCGAGAGTAGGGAAAGACGGAAAGATTTTTAAGATATATAAATTCCGCTCCATGGTGAAAGATGCGGATAGAAGTAACAGAAAATGGACTACTGTCGGTGATCCGAGAGTAACGAGGTTTGGCAGGTTCATCAGAAAAACGCATATTGATGAAGTTCCGCAGTTCTGGAACGTACTTATCGGCGATATGAGCGTAGTCGGCCCAAGGCCTGAACAGCCTCAGTATGTTGAAGAGTTTTCAAAAGAAATAAGCTATTATAAAAGAAGGCTGAAAGTCAGGCCCGGCATAACAGGATGGTGGCAGGTTAAATATCAGGCGCATGAACTCAATACAGAAGAAATTCGTAACCGACTTAAGGATGATTTTTATTATATTGAAAATATGTCAATTAAACTTGATGTCGAAATAATTGTCCGCACTGTATGGTGCGTTGTTAGTGGACACGGACAAACATAGGGATTTATTAATGAAATCTATAGTTGTAATACCTACATATAACGAAAAAGAGAATATTGAAAAACTTATTAAAGCAATTTTCGACAATTCAGCTGATATAAATGTTCTTGTTGTAGATGATAATTCACCCGACGGCACCTCGGATATAGTCAAAGCCATAGTGAAAAACGACAGCCGGGTTCATCTCATTGAGCGCCCCGGAAAAATGGGGCTGGGCACCGCTTATAGGGATGGCTTTAAGTATTGCCTGGCTAAAGGATATGAAGCCATTTTAGAAATGGACGCCGACTTTTCGCATGATCCCGTGGAAATACCGAAATTCCTGGAAGCAATTATAGATCATGATCTAGTTATCGGTTCAAGATACAAAACCGGAGTTAATGTCATCAATTGGCCCTTGAGCAGGCTTATGTTAAGCTATGGCGCGAATCTTTACACAAGAGTAATTACCGGAATGCCTATTAAAGATGCAACCGGAGGATTCAAATGCTTCCGGGCTGAATTCTTAAGGAAAATCAACCTCGATGCAGTGCAGTCCAACGGATACGGCTTCCAGATAGAAATGAACTACCGTATGTGGCGGCTGGGAGCTCGTATAGAGGAGCTTCCCATAATATTTGTCGACAGGCGAAGCGGAGTTTCTAAAATGAATAAGAGCATTATTTATGAAGCTATATTTCTTGTTTGGCGGCTGAAATTAGGCCTTGTTCCCGATCTTAAAAAGAAAAAATAATAGAGTATTGATTGGCCGTTAAACCCGACATATCGATAATTATTGTTAATTACAATGTCAAGGATTTTCTCCTTCAATGCCTTCGTTCTATCCAAACCGCTCAAAAAGCATTAAATGTCGAAGTAATAATTGTAGATAACAACTCGACCGACGGCTCGGTTGAATTTCTTAAGCCCATGTTTCCCGAATATGAATTTATCGATTTAGAAGCTAACATTGGTTTCGGTAAAGCCAATAACCTGGCCTTCGAGAAAGCACGCGGGCGTTACATACTTATACTTAATCCGGATACCATACTCGCGGAAGATACGCTCGAAGTTATGCTGAAATATATGGATAATGACCCCAAAGCGGGAATTGCCGGATGCAAAGTGTTAAATGATGACGGCACATTCCAGCTTGCCTGCAGGCGCGGTTTCCCGACTCCGTGGGCATCATTCTGCAAGCTCTTCGGCCTGCAGAAGCTTTTTCCGGATTCTGAACTTTTTGCCCGTTATAATCAAACATTCAAAAGCATAAACGAGACATACTACATCGATGCCGTAATAGGCGCGTTCATGTTTTGCAGGAAGGAAGTGATAGATGCCACAGGCGGTTTTGACGAAGACTTTTTTATGTACGGCGAAGACTTAGATCTGTGCTACCGTGCAAAGCAGCTCGGATGGGAAGTGGCTTATGTGCATAGTACATCAATAATTCACTTTAAAGGTGAAAGTACCAAAAGAAGTACTATAAACGAAGTGAAACACTTTTATTCTGCAATGGAGATTTTCGCGCGGAAGCATTTCGGTAAGTCCACATTATTTTTATTTTTTTTGAAGATGGGAATATACCTGCGCCAGGCAGTTGCTTACGCTTCACGGTACAGAACAGATATTTTATTTATCATTATGGATTTGATAGCAGTAAATCTGGCAATACTCATTGGTACATTTATCAGGTACGGCGAGTTATTCCGATTTCCGGATTACGCTTATCCAACAATATTTATAGTTGTTTCCATAGTTCTTTTTGCTTCTTTGTTTTCGACCGGGGAATACTTAGAAAACAAACCCGACCTTCGGAAATCCCTTTTCGGGCTGCTGATTACATTCTTCATAGTTTCTTCTCTGACTTATTTTTTCAAGGATTATGCTTTCAGCAGGGGAGTGCTGCTGCTTTCAATCGGGCTAACAATGGTTTATGTCATTGTTTCACGCGCGGCTTATCTCGTTTATGAGAAAATTGCCGGCAGCGAATCCGAAAAAAGGGTATTGCTCGTAGGGCCGGCCTCGGAGTCGGCTAATCTTGTTGATGAACTGAGAAATATTGAAGGGCGCAATATACATGTTGCAGGGATTGTTAACGATAATAAACATGAAAAAACTATTAATATACCTAAATTAGGCTCAACCCGAGAACTTTCGGCAATTATTACGAAAAATAAAATCCATGAGGTAATAATTACAGATTCTCGACTAAGCAGGAGCGATATAATCGCAACACTTCACAAAATTTCAAACCCCAGAGCCAGATTTCACATAGCAAATGAATACCGGGAGCTTCTTACTTCCAAAATTATTAACGATATTTCAGGCGATGATCGTTTATTAACAAAATATAATATTAACATCCTTCGTTATAAATTCTTTAAGCGTTCTTTTGATATACTGATTTCAGTGATAATGCTGACAGCCGGGCTACCCTTTATTCTTTTAAGTAGAAATAAAAAGAAAAGGGTGAAGGACTTTTTAGATATTCTCAAATCAAAAAAGACACTGATAGGCATTAGTGCTAATGGATCGGGCAGGTTTTCCGATAAGCCCGTGGGGCTGATTGACCCATCGAAAATTAGCAACAGCCCAGGCCTTGATAAAAAAGCCATCGACAGGCTGAATGATTATTACTTAAGAAATTACAGTATATCTCTGGATATAGATATATTTTTAAAATACATTTTCAGGGATAAAAGTGGCTTCTAAATTTGTTCTGGATTTTGAAAAACCGATACTTGAACTCGAAAGCAAAATCGAAGAAATGCGAAATATCGGTAAGACAATTGATATTTCAAGAGAAATAGATGAACTCGAAAAAAAGGTGGATGTTCTGAGAAAAGAAATCTATAAAAACCTCACCCGCTGGCAGAGAGTTCAAATAGCGCGCCATCCGGAAAGGCCCGTTACTCTCGATTACATAAATACCGTTTTCGATGATTTTATTGAACTTCACGGCGACCGTAAGTACCGGGACGACCCTGCAATAGTAGGCGGTATGGCATGGCTGGATAAGTATCCGGTTATGGTTGTGGGCCATCAGAAAGGACGCGACACCAAATCTAATGTATACAGAAATTTCGGGATGGCAAACCCTGAGGGCTACAGAAAAGCCCTGCGGCTGTTTAAACTGGCTGAAAAATTCGGCAGGCCTGTGATCACACTAATAGATACTCCGGGCGCTTTTCCGGGAATTGAGGCAGAGGAATACGGCCAGGCCGAAGCAATCGCCTCGAACCTCTTATACATGGCTAAACTTAAAGTGCCCATGATAGCCGTTATCATAGGTGAAGGAGCATCAGGAGGCGCTATCGGCATTGGAGTTGGCGACCGCGTGCTGATGCTCGAAAACTCGTGGTACAGCGTTATAGCCCCGGAATCATGTTCAAGCATTTTATGGAGAAGCTGGGATTATAAAGAACAGGCCGCCGAGGCCCTGCAGCTGTCCGCCGAAGACCTGCTTAAACACTCGATCATCGATGATATCATACGCGAGCCGATAGGCGGCGCTCATAAAAACCCCGATAAAATGTTTGAAATTTTTAAAAAGCAGCTTCTAAGCGAATTAGAGAAATTAATGAAAACCAAGCCTGAAAAGCGAATATCGAAAAGGCGCGAAAAATTCAGCCAAATGGGTGTCTGGGAAGAGGTAAAATAATAATAATGCCTAAGGTCATTTATCTCTGGAAAGGCCCTTATCCCTGGGATGTAAGGGTTGAAAAGGTTTGTAAAGCTTTAAGAGATGCCGGAAATGAAATTCACATACTGGCCCGATGGGGAAATGAAACAGTAAAAAATGAAATAATTGACGGCCTTTATATTACCAGAGCCGGCTTCGGCATTAAACAGTTTTTTTCACTGCCTATTTCCATCAATATCTTATGGAAAAACGAATTAAACGCCCTTATTGATAAAATAAAGCCATCCCTTATTATTGTACGGGAAATAATGCTGGGTTCACTTGCCGGCAAAGCAGCCAGACAAAAAGGCATTCCCGTAATAATGGATATGGCTGAGAATTACCCTGCCGCCATGCGTGACTGGAAAAAGTACAATAAAAGCATGATATCAAAGTTCGCTGTGCATAAGCTCAAGCTTCCAGACGCCGCGGAAAGCAGCAGCGTCCGCCTTATGAACGGCATAATAACCGTGTGTGATGAACAGAATGACAGACTTAGTGAAAACTACGGTTTTTCCCCTAAAGACATAGTGGCCGTTCATAATACGCCTCCAAAACAACTAATCCCCGAAGAGCCGGTCATAAACAGGGAAAAACCCCTCGTATTCGGACATCACGGTAATCTCACCGCTGAAAAAGATATTGGCTGTTTTATTAAAGGGTTCCTTTACGCTGCGCAAGTTAATAACAAACTGAAACTTATAATATCCGGCAAAGGCGAATCTTATAAAGATGTGGAAGATATAGTAACGGCATCGAAAATGAGATCCTCCGTCGAGCTTAAAGGCCGGTATGATTACAAAGCGCTGCCGGCGATAATCGCTAATGTCGATATCGGCGCCGTTCCCTATCAGATTAGCGATTTTAATAATTATACCCTGCATAATAAAATATTCGACTATTTCGCTTTCGGTAAACCCGTAATAGTATCAAGGGCAAAACCGCTTGTCAGAGTTATTAATGAAACGGGTGCCGGAGTAATTGCCGACTGCACAGATCCAGATAAAATAAAAGAAACCATCGAAAATCTTACAAAAACAAATATCGTAGAAATGGCACATGCCGCTCATAAGGCTGCTTTAGATAAATACAACTGGGATGTGGATTCAAAAAAGTTAATTGGATTTATTAGAAGGTATTTAAATTAAATGAAAAAAGAATTTGATACCATACAGGTTCATGTAGCCGCGGAACACCCGGAAACAGGAAGAATGCTATACCTTTTACTCAAGAGGTCTGCTGATATCGATGTTTATCCTTCTTTGTGGCAGGTGATAACCGGAAGAATAGAGCCCGGAGAATCCGCTCTGAATGCCGCTATAAGAGAGCTTAAAGAAGAAAGCGGATTCGCGGCTGAAAAAATCTGGTGCCTGCCCTTTGTCACATCTTTTTTCGATCCATATCAGGACATGATCAAATTCGCACCGGTGTTTGGCGTTATTTCGGAATTCAGTGAACCGGAACTGAGCGAAGAGCATTCCGACTTTGCCTGGCTGAGCTATGATTCAGCTTATGAAAGGCTTTTGCTGCCATCCCACAGGGAAGGTACTCAGTGCTTCAGGGAAAATGTAATACTGAGAAAGAATCGTGATATGTTTAGGATTAAGCTTTAATTTCCATAAAAAAAGCCGGGGAATTTTATCCCGCGGCCTTAGTTTCAGACATAGTTGTATTAAAACCTGAGTTTACTTTTAAAATCAAAAATATACACCAACAGATACGGTAATGTATGTTTTATCTTCTTCATCATCATCTTTGCCTATCAGGTTGATGTGATTATATCTGGTCTCCAGATTAAGCCTAAGAAGAGTAATGTCAACATCAAAACCAAGCCCCAGGCCGTATCCCAGCCTGTTATCGGCAGGAGACCTCGAAATGGGAACATCCACATCCCCATACTTATAATCAACGGATGAGCTTATATAGTTGTAGTCTAGCTCGCCCGTGGCGTAAAGATTGATAAATGATTTAAAAAGGTAGTACTGAACACCTGCGGCTATCGGGACGATGTTCTGATTTGTCGTGAATACAGCAAGAACGCTATCTGTTTCAGGATCACGGAATTTGATTTCCGATTCGGGGAACCTGTTGAACGAGATACTGCCAAAAAAACTGACATTATCCGATAGGGGAAGCCTGCCTTTAACACCAAGGTGATAACCGGCAGAAACGCCTTCAGTGAAAATATTTCCGACAAAATCTTCCTCTTCTATCATGTCTTTATTATAAATATCATTAATCTTATCATTCGGTGTGGAAAGCCCTCCGTAAAAGCCGATTTCAAGCAGTGGCGCGGACTTTGTTTCAGAATATAATAACAACAGGCAAAAGAAGGCAGCCAGCATAATGGATATCTTTTTCATAAATATTTCTCTATAAGTTTATAATGTTTATTTAATACTAAATTAGAAAATTCTATTCTATACTAAAAATTTTTTCATTTTTATACGTGATATTTTTTTAATTTGTTACAGGAAAAAATATAAACAAGAGAATGAATATATTAATATTAGGTGTAGGAAATGCCCAGCTGGATGCCATTAAGTACCTGAAAGATCGCGGGCACACAGTCCATGCGTTGAGCTACAAACGTGAAGGCCCCGGCATAAGTTATGCTGATAAGTTCACGCTAATTGATATCCGCGACCATGATTCAATTAATAAATATTCAGCGGAAAACGGCATAGGCCTGATTTACTCTGTTGGATCAGACCTCGCCATGCCCTCTGTAGCACAAGTGAGTAATGATCTCGGGCTTCCGGTTTTTTTTAAAAAAGCCACAGTTGATATTTTTATTTATAAATTGAATTTCAGAAAATTCCTCAAATCCGAACAAATTGAAATACCCGAATTCATGCCGGCAGAAACAAAAGCTTCTCTAAAGAAATGGGACAAATACCCGGCTGTGGTCAAGCCTGTTGACAGCCAGGGGCAGAGAGGAGTCAGCATGGTAAAAGATACAACTATGCTCGAGGAAGCGTTCGATAACGCCGCTAAATATTCAGACACCGGAAGCATTATGATTGAATCATATATACGCGGAAAAGAGCTCTCTGCCAACGTATTTATGGATAATGGAGAACTGAAATACTGCATTATAACTAACAGAAAATCACCCGGTACGGATTATTTCGGCCACGTTAAATGCCATACACTCCCGGGCGATATTAATAAGGATGACAGGCTTTTTTTAAAGAATTTAGTTAAGAATATCTGCCTCAAAGCGGGATTATTGAACGGCCCGGCTTATTTTCAGCTTAAAAAGGAAAGAAACCGGCTGGTAGTGATTGAAGCTGCCCCAAGGCTGGATGGATGCCACCTCTGGAGGCTGATTAAATACGGTACGGGCATAGATTTACTTGACCTTACTTTTAAAAAACTGATGGGAGAAAGTATTGACTATCAGCCTGCCAGGGATACTATTTATCCAATGACCCTGGAATACTCTTTACATAAGCCGGGAACTGTATATCAGGAAAGCAGCCCGGAAACTAAAAAGGAAATACTTTTCAGCAGAGAGTATTATAAGAAAGGTGAAAAAATCCGCCCAATTAACGGAATACTTGAAAAAACGGGATATTATATATATTAAATATGAAAAGAATAGCAATAACAGGCGCAGAAGGATTTATCGGGAAATGGATACTGAAACAATCCGGGAGAAATCATAACTTCCGGCTGCTGCTGAATCCGGAATCAAAGGATATTACAAAGTTGAACGACAATTATGAAACTGTCTTTCCCGATAATAATATTGATTCTTTAAGTAAAGCCCTCAGAGACTCGGATGCTGTTGTACATCTTGCAGCTAAAAGGCCGGATTCTAAAGATGAAGTCAGCAGGATAAATGACTATTTTTTTAATATCAGCTATTGCGCTAACCTGTTTGAGGCAGCCCGGGTCAATTCTATCTCAAATATTATTAATATATCTTCTCAGAGCGTGTACGGAAGCGCAGATAAACAGCCGTACAGTGAGGAGGAGGAAGCCCGGCCTGATAGTTATTACGGCCTCTCGAAAAAAACCGGAGAGAACATTGCTGATTTATATATCCGCAAATTCGGTATGAAAATCAAGTCGCTGAGGCTTGCTCAGCTCATTGGCCTGGGCGAAAGGAAGGGCTATATGGTCAGTAACTTCATTAATAAAGCTGCTGCAGGAGAAACGATTCAGGTATGGGGAGAAGGAGCTGGCCGCAGAATATATGTTTATGTTAAAGACGTTGTCAGGGCTGTCTTTGCTGCACTCGAGCATGAAGAAACAACCGGAGCATTCAATATAGCCATGCCGTTGAACGTATCGCACAAAGAACTTGCCCTTGCCATGAATGAAGCCTTCGGCAATTCCGGGAACCTGGAATTCCTCAGAGATAAAAAGGAAGACAGCTCGGTATTATCCATAGATGTCAGCAAAGCCCGCAAAGTACTGGGTTTTGAGACGGAATATGATCTTAATAAAGCGGCCCGGGATCTTAAAAATGAATATGAGAGATCACAAAATAATAGTAATAATGAGTGATTTGTAATTAAATCATGGATTGGAACGTCATTTCAAAAATATTTCTTATATTAATAACTGTTCATAAAAATGGAAAGCATATTTATTTTTTATAAAATCTTTAAAGGAATGAGGCATGAAAAGACTTGTTTTACTTTTGGCATTATTTGCACTTACAGTATCCGGAACTTATTCGCAGGATGAAGATTTCACTTATCCCATAAATTTCGGGCTCTACGGCGGGGCTTCTTTCAATATGCATTCACCGGATTTTTATTTGTATGATTATTATGATTACTGGATCGTTGATGATGATGATCACTTATTTGATTCGGAAAGCTTTTATGATAATTCCGAAACCTCCGTTATGCCATTCGGCGGGTTTATATTTAATTATCAGATCAATAAGACCTTCGTCTTTTCCGGAAGGATAGGTTATAACAGCATGAGCGGTACACTTGAACCTTCTATACTTTTGACTTCCGATAATTTCGGATTCTATGAAGAGCTCGATGCAAATCTGCAATATCTAGAAGTTTCACCTTACGTGCAGTTTCATAATCTTCTGCCGGTTAAGCCACTTTATTTCCTGGCAGGTATAGATATAAACGTACCACTTACGGCTGAATATACTATAACAGCAACTGATCTACTCTCTGATCCGCCTGATCCATGGGGTGAAATTAATGGTGATATCCCCGATGCTAACATAATGCTCGGTATAGCGCTTGGAGCAGGATATGTATTTGAACTCGGAAGCAATGTTTACCTGACTCCGGAGGCATCTGTCCACCTGCCTTTTACTCAGGTATCTGCCGATGAGGAATGGCAGGATTGGTCGATTCCGCAGGTAAGGCTGGGAGTATCTCTTACTTACGGATTTGGCACTGAAGATGAAGAAATAGTAGAAGAACCCGGCGCGGCGCCTTTAGAAGTCGGCTTTAACCAGCTTAATGCTTATGATAAGCAGGGCAACAGATCTGACGCTAACAGGATCCACGTTGAAGAAGTTCAGTACAATGAGCTTTTCCCGCTTGTGCCTTATGTTTTTTTTGCTGAAGATTCCGACATTCCGAGTGAAGAATCGCAGGAACTGGCAGCAGAAAATCCAGCCGGCGAATTTACAATGAATGACCTTAAACCTGATGCTGTAATGATCAACAGCCGTACACTTGATATTATTGGTTTAAGAATGAATGATAATACAAGAGCAAACCTGACCATAACCGGTACACACGATTCTAAAGCGGAATCCGGCGACCGCGAGCTGGCAAGGCAAAGAGCAGAATTCGCCAAAAACTACCTGGTTGTTAATTACGGAATAAATGCAAACCGAATAACAGCCAAAGGCGAAGGCCTGCCCGCAAAACCTTCTACATCGAGAGTGCCGGAAGGCGTTGCTGAAAACCGCAGGATTGAATTATCATCTAATGACCCGAATCTGCTAATGCCGATTCTACTAGAAAAAGAAACCCAGAGGCTTGCTGAACCTGAGATAATCGAATTCGTTCCTTATGCCGAATCGGCAGACTCGATAGAATACTGGGAACTTGAAATTTCGCAGACCGATAATGTTATCCGCAGGTTTGAAGGCTCAGGCAGCCCCGAAGCACAGAAGTGGGTTATTCTGCCTAATGAACTTGAAGCCGGCGAAATACCCGTTGACTATGCCTTTACCGCGGAAACCGTAAAAGGCAAGAGGGAAATGGAAACAGGGACTATACCTGTTAACTATATTTCAATGATGAAAAAACAGACCGAAGAAAGGCCTGACAAAATTATCTCAAAATACAGCCTGATTGTATTTGACTTCGACAGCCCCGTTGTTTCCGAAAAAGATAAGCGCATCCTGGATGAGCAGGTCTTACCGGCAATAAAGTTTAACTCTACCGTTCAGATATACGGTTATACTGATATGATAGGAAACGAAAGTTACAACCAGAAGCTTTCACTTCAACGAGCAGAAAACGTTAAGAAATACCTCGAATCAAAAGTAAAGAATGTTAAATTCGAAGTTTACGGCGTTGGCGAGAACGTTGAACTGTACAATAACGATTTGCCTATAGGAAGGCAATTATCCAGAACGGTACAGGTTTACGTTATTACCCCGAAACAATAGATATTCTTTTACGTTAAATCAAGGGAGGCTCTTAATGGAGTCTCCCTTTTTTATATTTTCTTTTAAAGAATTAATTGGCTAAATTAATAGTCTTTTTAACGTCGAATAATGGCCGTTAAAAATCAACAGGAAATAAATCATATGAAGCCGAAAGACAGGAATTATAAGTATTTGTTCGATATAAATTCTCCGGCGGACCTGCGCAAGCTTCCGGTTAGCAAACTGGCTGAAGTCAGTGCTGAAGTAAGAGAATTTATGATCGATACGATCACCCGTACCGGAGGCCATTTCGGCGCGGGGCTGGGCGTTGTCGAGCTGACGGTCGCTCTTCATTATGTAATGGATACACCTGTTGACAAGTTGATATTCGATACAGGCCATCAGGGCTATCCCCATAAAATTCTTACCGGCAGGCGGGATCGGCTCCATACTATCAGGCGAAAGGGAGGCCTATCCGGCTTTCTGAAGCCCGCCGAAAGCGAATACGACGTATTCGGAGCAGGCCACGCCAGCACGAGCATCTCGGCCGCGCTGGGTATTGCAGCAGGCAGGGATTTGAACAATGAGGATTACCGGGTTGCCGCTATCATTGGAGACGGCGCAATGACGGGCGGCCTTGCATTCGAGGCAATGAATAACTGCGGCTATCAGAAAAGGGATATCACAGTTATTATGAATGACAATAATATGTCCATTGACGCCAATGTCTCCGGTTTTTCAAATTATTTCAATGAGATTTATGCTTCAACTGCTGTACAAAGCCTGAGGGATAATATCTGGGAGCTTACGGGAAAAATGGATGAATTCGGCGACAGGCTCAGGCAGCTTGCCGCAAGGTTCGAAGACGGCGTTAAAGCTATCATTACCCCAGGAGTTTTATTTGAAGCGATGGGATTTAAATATTTCGGCCCTGTTAACGGCCATAATATTCCCAAGCTAGTAAAAATGTTAAAGCTTATAAAGGATATAAAAGGCCCTGTTTTTCTGCATGTAATGACCAGTAAGGGTAAAGGTTTTGCTCCCGCTGAATCAGACGAACACCACCTGCATGCCATTGGAAAGATCGACCGCGTTACCGGTGAAAAAATCAGTACAGGCGCGAATAAAGGCCCGGCTTATCAGGATGTTTTCGGCAACGCTTTAACTGAAATTGCGGCTGAAGATAAGCGCGTATGTGCCATAACCGCCGCCATGTCAGAAGGCACAGGCCTTGATATTTTTCAAAAAAAATTCCCTGACAGGTTCTTTGATGTAGGTATAGCTGAAGGCCATGCCGTTACCTTTGCCGCCGGCCTGGCCAGCAGGGGAGCGATTCCGGTAGTTGCTATTTATTCGACATTCCTGCAGAGGGCATATGATAATATAGTACATGACTGCGCCCTGCAAGGCGAGCATGTGGTTCTTGCAATAGACCGGGCCGGGCTTGTAGGTGCGGACGGTGCTACTCACCATGGAGTTCTCGACCTGGCTTTTCTACGTTCTGTTCCAAATATGTTGATTATGGCTCCCGCTGACGAAGATGAACTCAGGGATATGCTTTATACAGCCATTAAGAGTGTTTCAGGCGGCCCGGTGGCAGTCAGGTATCCAAGAGGTACAGGGATTGGCAAAGAGCCTAAGAAACTCCGATTACTGGAAACCGGAAAATCTAAAATTGAAAGAGTAGGACGAAACCTTGCCGTTATTGCCGTAGGAAAAACAGTTTATGAATCATTATCAGCTGCTGAAATTCTTGATGAACACGGAATAAGCCTGGAAGTGATCAACGCACGCTTCGTAAAACCGCTTGATGAAGACATGCTCCGATATGCCGCTGATAAATTCGACACATTAATAACAGTTGAAGACGGGCAGATACAAGGCGGATTCGGTTCAGCCGTACTGGAATTTTTTGCCGGAGAAAATATCAGCATAAATACAATACTGCACGGTATTCCGGATAAATTTATTGAGCACGCCACACAGGAAGAGCTCTATGCCGATCTAGGCCTGGATGGGCCCGGCATAGCGCGGAAAATCCTGAATCTTTACGGTATCGAAGCCAAAATCGAAGGTTATAAGCCTGAATCTGTTAAAAAATCTTAGTTTTTAAGAAGGAATTATTAAATATTTCCCCAAAGGTTTGGCAATGTCCAAAAAAGTCCTTAATTTTGAAGTCTTGAATGTTTGAAGTCTTGAATGTTTGACCCCGTAGCTCAGCTGGC
>CAZJAH010000011.1:27299-48599 GCA_964544155.1 uncultured Hyphomicrobiales bacterium
TTTGAAGTCTTGAATGTTTGAAGTCTTGAATGTTTGACCCCGTAGCTCAGCTGGCAGAGCATTTGACTTTTAATCAAAGGGCCACAGGTTCGAATCCTGTCGGGGTCACAAAGTATTAAACGAAGTCCTTGGTATCAAGAACATAGTCCTTGTGTATCAGGGATTTTTTTATTAATACATGGAATTTGTTTTAATCAATGCTGAATTACAAAAAACAGGCCTAAGCTCATCCTTTCAAATAAATAAAATTATTTCCATTGCACAATAGTATCATTTACCGCCACAAAAAGTCCCAGGCCGCCGCTGACGTTCCATTCGATGTTTTGCCCTGAAAGGCTGAAAATATCTTCGGGTGACTGGCCGTTTTCTCTGGTTTTGTAGTAATCATAATATCCTTCACTGTAACCGGCTATAATGTATTTTTCAGATAAATCAAAGTTATTATCACCGAAATAATCATAGCCAATATCGATAACCGCCTTAACAAGCTCTTCTTCATTGATCTCAGAGTTCTTGAAAATTCCATAAGTATTAATATTATATGATAATGAATAGCCATTATAAGAATGGGCGCTGCCGGGCTTTATATAGGCATATAAAACGGCCTTCCGATTATATTTATTGGCCGATTCTCTTATAAGCGTATCCATCCTGACTAGTTCCGGCCTGTAAGGTACAAGGGCCTCCGCACTGAGATTATGCCCTTTCCATCTTACTTTCAGAATGTAAGTTTCACCGCTTTTAGGGATAATATTTTTGTTTTCATAAAATCTACCCGTAAAATTCAAAGGATAAGACTCTCCGTTGTGAATTATTTCGGCTTCCGCGTTGCTTACCATTGCTTTTTCGATAGTCGCTTCTTCCAGTGGGTTTAAAGTTTTGGTGATCAGCAGGCTGTCAAATGGTTTATTATCTTTTAAATATCCTACTACAACCAGTTGCTCTTTATAAGGAAGTTCAGTGTCTGTGACTGTTTCTTCGCATGAAATTGCCACTACTGCGATCATGACTATCAAAAATATATTCTTTATTCTCATATTCATATTCCTTTTAACTAGAATTTAAAATTAAGCCCAATAGTGGGTATCAATGGGAAAAGGGTAAGCTGTTTAAGCTGTTTCTCATATTTTTCTGTTTCATCGTTATAATCCTGATCAATATACCATGAAAATGGATTCTTCCTGTTATACACATTGTATAAATTAATTGACAGCTCAAACGGCAGCCCGAACCATTCATACCTGTGCATAAAGTTCAAATCAAGCCTGTGGTAAGAAGGCAGCCTTGCACCGTTTCTTTCTGTGTAATGGTATTTCTCGTCATCATAATAATTATCCTCGAAATAAAGGTCATGATTACCGAAATAAAATACACCCGTGGGCATTGTGAAGGCCTGGCCTGTGCCGTAAACGAATGCCGCTCCCACTTCCCATGAATCACTAATATTGTAATTGGCGACTATGTTGATATCATTGCGCCGGTCATATCTGGGCGAAAATGCCTTGCCGCCATTCAATTCGGGGAATATCCTTGTAGTCCATGCCAGAGTATAACCGATCCATCCGTTAAAACGTCCAATCCTTTTATTCAGGAAAAATTCAATGCCGTATGCTTCTCCCCGGCCCTGTGTAAATCTCTCGTTTAGAGGAGTAAGATATTCAAATTCCACGGAATCCTTGTATTCATAGAGGTTTCTCATATCCTTGGCATAAACCTCAACAGAGCCGTACCAGGTATCATCGAATAATGTACTGTTCAAACCGATGACGGCCTGCCATGCCCTTCCCGGCTGAATTTCATCCGTTGAGGGGAACCAGAGGTCAGTAGGCAGCGTTATATCATTTTTAACAATAAGGTGCAGGAACTGATTGGTCATTGCCACAGCTCCTGTAAGGTTCATATTGCCGGTTAGCGCGTAAGAAACCGAAAGCCTCGGCTCAAGGCTGAAGTAGGATCCTTCCTGGAAATAGTATCCCCTGACACCCAGGTTTGTAGCTAACCTGTCGCCGGCCTGCCATTCGTCCTGAATGTAAAGGGCGGCCTCCACGGCGTTAACATCCTGCCTTGCAAATCCCCGTATATCATACGATTGGCCCGTTGCTTTTGAGATAAACTCATGCCTTGTTACTTCAAGGCCTGCTTTGATAACGTGATCTTTAGAAGGGAAATACTGTGCTTCGCCCCGGAACATGAGATCTTCAATCCCTGAATAGGTGCTGAATTCCGTTCCGCCCCCATCGTAATTATCAATTAGCTCGGATTCAAAAAGATAATTCGTATAAATTAGAGAGAAATTTGTGAATAAATTAGCTGATGCTATGTGCATCCAGCGCAAGTTGAAAGTGGAATTACCCCAGTCGATCTGAAATTCATCATCCTCACCATCATCGGGATCAGTTATAACGTCCCTCCCGAAATATCCGCTGAGGAACAGCCTGTCATTTTCGCCCAGTTTATAATTGAGCTTTGCGTTCAGATCATAGAAATAATAGGGGATTACGTAGTCATCATCAGAACTGAGCAAATCAGTAATAACATCGATATACATCCTTCTGCCTGAAAGCATGAAACTGACATCTTCACCGATTGGGCCCTCTACTGTGAGCCTTGAGCTTATCAGGCTGATACCTCCGGCGCCGGTTATTTTTTCTTTACTGCCCTCCTTCATCGTCATATCAATTACGCTCGAAAGCCTGCCGCCGTATTCCGCGGGAAAGGCGCCTTTGATGAGATTTATATCTTTAATCGCGTCGCTGTTGAAGGAACTTAAGAATCCGCCGAGGTGGCTTGGATTATACACAACCACGCCGTCGAGTATTGTGAGGTTCTGATCCGGCGATCCGCCCCGTATATACAGGCCGCTTGATAATTCGGTTGATTGCTGCACGCCGGGAAGAAGCTGCAGCGTGCGGAAAATATCATGCTCACCTCCCAGTGAAGGGGCTTTATTAACCATTTCCGGACTAATATTCACGCTTGATATTTTGCGGGTATCATTACCGCGTTCAGCTTCAACCAGTACTTCTTCCATACTGATATCATGCTGCGAAAGCTTAACGTCGAGCCGGATATCTGTATCCTCAACCGTAACGGCTTCCCATTTTTTTCCGAATCCGACTGATGAAATACTAAGATAATACCCACCTTGCCGCACTCCCGGAATTGAATAAAAGCCGTACTTATTTGTGTAGGCGCCTGAAACAGGGCTTTCAGTGGTATCACGGTACAGCGCAACAGTGGCCCCGATAATAAACTCTCCGGTTTTGGATTCGGTTACTGTTCCCGAAATGGCAGCGGTTTCATTATTCACGTTATCTTGTGAATATGCTGTTAAAATTCCGATAATAGTTGTTATAATTGCAGAGATCAATACTCTCATAAGCTTATCCGCATGGATTTTACAGTTGTTATTAGTTCTGTAACAAATTACAATACTGCAATATCAGCTATTTTAACTAGACATAAAAAGCATTTTTATTCCCGGTTTTTTATTATTTTGTAAAATTAATGTTAACCAATATGATAAAATTATTTGCGGGCTGTATTTATTTCGTATTCTCCGGATTATTTACGCCGGAGGCAATATCTGTTGATAAGGTGGCTGCTGAAACCATCGATAGTGCCCCGCATTTTTTTTCCATTGACGATGATTTAAGCTTGATTTGTCCTCAAATCCGCTTATAGGCTGGGATCTGTATTTAGATAAAATAGGCGGTTTGATAACTTTGAAGTCACTTGACTTAAGTTTCAATAATATAGCATCCCCCCTGACAGCTTTGCAGGCCTGATAAACTTAGAGCAGCTTACAATATTCGGCCACAAGCTGAGTGATAAAGAACTTGAAAAACTAAGAATGATACTACCCTATAATTGTGAAATATTATATTGAGAGAATTATGTTAAAAAGACTTATTTTATGCTGCCTGGCAGCAGGTTTATTCATCGCCTGCTCGGATGATGAATCAGTTAAGAAGAAAGATATTACCAAGGAGGATTTAAAGGATACTACTAATTTGATGAGCTATATCCTCGGATTTAATTACGGTAATACGATCATGAAAGATTCCATTAAGATCGACACAGATGTGTTCATGCAGGGATTTTTTGATGGCTTTGAAAATGATTCGCTTCTCAACAGGGAAGAGATCGCTTCCGCGATGAAAAGTCTGAATGAAATGCTACAGGAAGAGCAAAGGAAACTTCAGGCTGAACAAATTAAAAAAGTTGACAGCCTTACCCGGGCCTTTGAATCAGCTTCAAAAGAATTCCTTGAAGAAAACGCCGAAAAGCCCGGAGTTAAAGTAGCTTCGAGCGGACTTCAGTATAAAATCATTGAAGATGGCAGCGGCGCCGCTCCAAAATCAGATGAGCTTGTACAGGTTAATTTGAAAGTTTCACTTACTACGGGCGATGTGCTTCAGAATACATTCGACATAGAACCGGTTATACTTCCCGTGGGAGGATTTATCAAAGGATTTGAAGAAGCGCTCACAATGATGAAAGAAGGCGGAAGAAGCATATTCTGGATCCCGCCGGATCTTGCTTTCGGCGAGAAGGGAGACCGAAATATTCCCGGCAATGCCGTTATAATTATGGAAGTTGAATTACTGGAAATTAAAGGCAAAGCTCCCGCCCCGGAGACCATGCATCCTTAATTTGAAAATAAATTTTATTTGTGAAAGCAGGCTTTGGCCTGCTTTTTTTTTAATTATCACACCGGGTATAAATATATACCGGGTAATTTATATCCAAATTAGGAAAAACGCGGGGCCTTCCGGCACCCGCGTCCTTGTTAATTATGTACGCTATTTATTATTTGCCGGTGATCTATACAATCAGCAGAGCGTCGCCGTAAGCCAGGAAGCGGTAATCGTTTTTCATGGCTTTTTTGTATGTTTTGAAAATGGTTTCTTTATCAGCAAATGCGCAGGATACCAGCAGCGAAGGAGTCGCCGGCGGATGAAAATTAGTAAGCAGCTTTGATACTATTTTAAAATCATAGGGTGGATAAATGAACTTATCTGTCCATCCTTTATTTGGCTTAACCTGTCCGGTAGTAAGCACCGAAGTTTCCAGCGCCCGGGCCACACTACAGCCAACAGCAAAAACATTTTTCCTGGCTTTGAGTGATTTATTTATAGTTTCAGCCGCTTCTCGTGAGATCTCGAATGATTCTGAGTACATCCTGTGTTTTGTCAAATCTTCTACTTCGATTTTCTCAAAAATTCCCTGGCCGATATTAAGTACCAGCTTGGCTATTCTTACGCCTTTATCTTCCAGTGCCTTTAGCAATTCTTCGGTTAAATGCAGTCCGGCTGTCGGAGGAGCTATCGATGCCAGGTGATTGGGATTCGCGAAAACGGTCTGATAAGTCTGTTTGTCTTTTTCTTCGGGTTCTCTTTTAATATACTCGGGCAGCGGCATTTCGCCAATTCTTTCGATTTTATCAAAAATATTTCCTTCATAGCTGAAGCGTACAGTTCGCCCCCTGGAAGTAGTATTATCAATTACTTCGCAGTAAAATTCACCGTCATCAAAATAGATTTTATTACCAATCCTGACTTTACGGGCAGGCTCAACAAGCACATCCCAAATCCTGTCGTCGGCTTTGAGCTCTCTTAAGAGCATAACTTCTATTTTAGCGTTTGTTTTTTCTTTATTGCCGTACATTCTTGCAGGGAAAACCTTTGTTTCGTTCAGCACAATACAATCACCTTTCTGAAAATAAGTCAGGATATCGGAAACAGCCTTATCCTGTGTTTTACCTGTTTCTCTGTCGAGTACCATCATTTTGGCGGAATCGCGCGGTTCCGCGGGATATTTGGCGGCAGCATTTTTAGTAATACTGTATTTGAATTCTGATAACTTCATTTTATGCCTTATAGTATTTTTAATTAATGTCAAAATTTAGCTGATATCAGTAGCTCTGGTCATCAGCTCATTCATTCGTTTAACGAATTCATTAGGATCTTTCAGATACCCTTCGATCAGCATTGCTCCGTCAAATATTTGCCTTATGGCGTTGCGCAGCATAGGGTCGGCGCTGTCTTTAATATTAATAGTTGATAGATTCTTGATAAGTGGATGAGCAGTATTAATTTCCAGTATTCTTTTTGACGCTGTGAAATCCTTATCCATTATTTGCATCATTTTTTCCATTTGAGGATCCATGCCCTGCTTTCCGACAACCAGTGTGGCGGGTGAATCAACCAGCCTCTTTGATACAATAACGTCCTCGACGTCGTCACCGAGTGTTTCTTTAAACACTTCTATTAGGGGCTTGCTCAGATCCTCTGGCAGGCGTTCGGTTTTTTCATCTTCGGAGCTTAAGTCTATGTCTGACTTTTCTATCGACTGGAGCTGCCTGCCGTCATATTCACCGAGTGAGGGTATTGTGAATATATCCACCGGATCGGTAAGATATAATACTTCAATTTCCCTTTTTTTAAAATATTCCAGGTTCGGATTGCGCTCGATAACGCTTCTGTGGCCGCCTGTAATGTAATAGATATGTTTCTGGTCCGGTTTCATTCTGGATACATACCCATTAAATGAAGTAAGCTCATCTCCTTGAACTTGTGAAGATTCAAAGCGCAGAAGCTCAATTATCCTGTCTTTATTGCTAAAGTCCGAATTTACTCCTGTTTTGAACAAAGGCCCGAAATTTCTGAAGAAAGTCTCGTATTTTTCTTTATCCTTATGTGCCCATTCTTCCAGGAGGCCGATAATTTTACCGGTAATTATGCTGCGCATTTTTGCCATCAGCGGTGAATTCTGTGTTACCTCCCTTGATACATTGAGCGGGAGATCTTCAGTATCGACTACACCCTTAGCAAAGCGCAGATACTCCGGCAGCAGTTCTTTGGCGTTATCCTGTATGAATATTTTGCTTGAGTATAGCTGCAGCGTTTTTTCATCGGCCATCCGGAAGAGCTCCGGCGGCGCGCTATTGGGAATAAAGATTAGCGCTTTGAAATTAACCGCGGCGCCTTCTATATCCAATTGCAGGTGCCCAAGCGGATCCTGATAATCATTTGAAATAAATTTGTAAAACTCATTCAGTTCTTCTTCTTTGATGTCATCTTTGCGCCTGTGCCAGATTGCGGTTATCGTATTTACCTTTTCGCCGTTTACGTATAAAGGAAAATCTACGAAGTTCGAGTATTTTCTGACCGTGGCTTTAACTTTATGGTCTTCCGCGAATTCTTTGTATTCATCTTTCAGCTTAAAGCTGATCTTAGTTCCGCGCTTTTCTCTCAGGGAATCCTCTATGGTAAAGGTATCCGTACCGGCGGATTTCCAAGTCAAAGCTTTCGATTCTTTTTCCGCGTACCTGGTTTCTACAGTGACTTCCTCGGTAACCATAAATACGGAATAAAAACCAACACCGAACTGCCCGATTAGGTTCCCGTCAAGCTTGGATTTGTTCTCCTTCATTTGCCTCAGGAACTCATATGTTCCGGAGCTTGCAACCGTACCGAGCTTGCTCATCAGGTCCTCGCGGTCCATACCGATGCCGTTGTCTTCAATTGTGAAAGTATTATTTTCTTTGTCAAGCGTTATATCGATGCGGAGCTCGTCTTCCGGATCGATTATAATATGGCTGTCAGTCAGTTTTTTAAATCTGAGCTTATTTAGCGCGTCAGATGAATTTGAAATAAGTTCCCTCAGGAAAACTTCAGGATGCGTGTATAGCGAATGTACTATCAGCCTTAGAAGCTGCTTCATTTCGGCCTTGAATTCATACTGGCCGCCGTTTTGTTTTACTTGTTCCTCCATAGTAATAAACCGGGTAAGTTACACATTTTTCAATTGAAAATATTCTGCTTTTATAGTTTTCTTAAATAAAACCTGATACTCCGAATAACATTTATGTAACGTAGTGGATTTATGAATATTGGAAAAAGTAAAGTTGATAGGGCGGAGTAAAGAAACTCAAAAAGCCCGGAGCTGTATCACCGGATTAAATGAGTATCGAATTAACCCGAAATACCTGACGGAAATGTCATTTTGCAGCATTAATAATGGCAATTCAGTTTGCCATAGTGTTTTAATTCAGGCAGGTCTTACTGTTTAGCCCTCTTTTTCTTCGGCTTCTTCGATAGTGGTGCCAAATAATGCCCCGGTGAAGAATGTAGGGTCAAAAACCTGCAGGTCGTCAATTTTTTCACCTACTCCTATATATCGCACCGGTATCTTCAGCTCATTGGCTATTGGTATAACCACTCCGCCTTTTGCAGTCCCGTCGAGTTTGGTGAGTACTATGCCTGTTATATTCGCTACCTTGGTGAATTCCTTAGCCTGCAGGATCGCGTTTTGGCCTGTAGTGGCATCAAGCACAAGGTAAACGTCGTCGGGGGCATTTTCTTTTGTCTTTTGCATAACGCGGGTCATTTTTTCAAGTTCTTTCATAAGGTTGGTTTTGTTATGAAGCCTTCCGGCGGTATCGATAAGTACAACATCCGCTCCGGTTGATTCAGCGGACTTCATGGTATCGAATACCACAGCCGAAGGGTCGGCGCCCTGCCTTTGCTGTATAAGTTTAACGCCGGCGCGTTCAGCCCAAATTTCAAGCTGTTCGTTAGCAGCCGCGCGAAAAGTATCCGCCGCGCCGATAATCACCTCTCTGCCTGCCATTTTATAATTATAGGCCAGTTTGCCAATGGTAGTTGTTTTGCCCACGCCGTTCACGCCTATCACCAGAATGGTATGCGGCTTTTTGGCTTCATTGATGGCGTAATTGGCATCGTTTTCTGCCGACGGCGATTTAAGCAGCATTTCATGCATTTCATCTTTGAGTATGCTGTAAACATCTTCACCTTTTTCCAGGCCTTCTTTTCGAACGCGCTTTTTCAGGTTTTCGATGAGTTGCTCAGAGGTTACTACTCCAATATCGGCTGTAAGAAGTATTTCCTCTATTTCTTCAAGCAGCTGATCATCGATTTTTCTGCCTGCGCCAAGCACGGCCTGTATGTTTTCGACAAAAGATTTCCTGGTTTTTTCCAGGCCCTCTCTAACTTTTTTAAATCTGAAAGCTTCACCGGTATCTTTTACGGCCTTATTGAAATTTTCGCCGGCTTTTTCTACCTGTTTTGAAATTTTTTCTTTAAATTTCGAGAAAAATCCCATTTTTTCTCCGCTTTATTCAATTGAATTATGGTTAACTGGCAAATATAATAAATTTATACGCAAGGATTTATACGAATCATTCTGAACTTTCCATATGCCTGATAAATCTGTAGAGATACATAGAAAAAGATAGAAGCATAAACGCGAAGGCAATCCATATTACGTAATTTTCGATAAAAGCTATACTGAGTATATAGCCAAGCACGGTTATACCGGTTAGTATCGCGGCAATTTTTCCAGGCCAGTTTGAGGGCAGGACATATCCTGTCTTCTTTTTGGCATATATGCCGCCAAGGACTATCAGAGTATCTCTTACCAGGAAGGCGGCAGCAAACCACAAAGGAAACCTGCCCTGGATGAGGAGGATTATAATAATTATTCCTATTAAAAGCTTATCAGCGAGCGGGTCAAGTATTTTTCCCAGCTCTGTTATTAATTTGTACTTTCGGGCAATAATACCGTCTGCTATATCGAGTACTGACGCAAATACAGCAAATACCGCCGCCAGGATATCCATCCTGTTCCATAAAGTATATGCAATAGGAACCGCCAGGATCATCCTTATTATGCTTAATATATTTGGTAAAGTCATCCTTTGGGCCTTTTATATCTAATAAATATAAGCGATAATAGTATAGAAACGAATATCCCGGGTAACATTGGCTCGTAGAGAGCAAAAAAATTAAAAAATTCTATACCTAGTGATTCGTTAATTTTGCTAATAATCAGCCAAATAGCCGATGCAGACGATGATGCCACCATAATCAATACGGCATGCCCCGGCAATAGTTTCAGCCGCCCAGAAAATGATACTGACAGCGGTATAAGTAAGCCCGGCACAGCTATCGATGATGTATAATAGATCAGGTCGACGGCAGAAGGCAACGCTATTGCCATTATGACTCCCGCTGTTCCGCTTATAATCAGGCCGGCCTGTGTCAGTGTTTTGGTCGATTTACCGGCAAAGATCTTTATTTTTTTTCCTAATGGCTTCAGAATATCATTCCCGATGGTAGCCGCGCTGATAAAAGCGTAACTATCGAGTGTGGACATTATGGTCGCCAGCAGTGCAACTGTAAATATTCCCTTCCATACAGGCGGTAACAGAGCTTCGCCCAAAATGGGATATGCCATTAATGGATTATCAATTTCAAAAAATGCTTTTGCATATAGGCCCGCGAATAAAGTAAAGAAATCGAAAACCGCCCAGAAAAGTATTGATATTAAAATACCATTTTTGGCGGTTTTGGGGCTTTCTGCCGCGGCGCAACGCTGATGAAAGCTCGGATCGACGAAAGTTTGGAACGAAATTATATACCAGGCGATTATGTATTGCCATGAAAGGCCTCCAAACGGTTTAGTATGACTTTCTGGAAGTTTACCGGCCATAACTCCGAAACTGCCGAAATCCTTAACGGCAAAGAACAGAAGCGCGCCAAATCCGGCGTACATGAGCACAAACTGAGCCATATTCGTAAGCACGTCGGCACGGAATCCGCCTTTATACAGATAAATGAGCGAAATGACTGCCCCAATCAATATAGCCAGCCATAATGGCCAGCCGCTGAATAAGTTGACCACGACCCCTAGCATAAGTATATAGGCAGCCGGTATAGTTATTACCAGAACGATCAATGATGATATCCACCCTGCTCTGCTGCCATAAGCATTCTTTACCTGCTCGGGTATAGTGTGCGCAGGTGCTTCGCGGATTTTACCGGCTAAAAGCACCGCGAATAGGGCTGCCGCTATATAATAAGGAAATCCGAAACATACCCAGCCGACAATTCCGCTTGTATATACAAACTCGCCAACTCCGAGTATACTGCCATACCATGTTGCTACAAGAGTCCCGATAAAAAATGGCAGGGTTACTTTTCTGCCAGCCAGTATAAAATCCGCCGCGCTGCTTGTGTCTCCGCTTTCTTTTTTTTTAGAGACGACGAATCCTATATACAGAATTGCGGCAACATACAGCAAAATTACAGCTATATCAGCCGGATGAAAGCTCATGTGGCGGAAATATCCCTGTTCCTGAAGTATTCTACCGTTTTTTTAAGCCCTTCATAGAAACTGACTTTGGGCTGCCACGAGGCTTCATTGCTGAACTTATCAAATGCAAGGAGGCTTCTAAGCTGCTCGCCTTTTTTAGCCGGGCCGTGTATTTCTTCGCAATCAGAAGCGGTTATTTCTTTCAGAAGTTTGAATACATCATTTGTTGAACTTTCTTTACCTGTACCAATATTAAAAATGCCGCTGATGTTTTTATTGAGTGCGAGCAAATTTGCTTCAATAACATCATCAATATATACATAGTCCCTTGTGATTGATCCGTCGCCATTAATGACAGGCCGGCCGCCTCGAATCATCTTCTCGGTAAAAATTGCAACAACGCCGGCCTCACCATGAGGATTCTGCCGGGGGCCATAAACATTTCCGTACCTGAAAACGCAGCTTTCCAGGCCAAAAGCTTTCCGATAATATGCAAGGTATTTTTCGTTGGCAAGTTTTGAAATGCCGTAAGGCGAATCAGGCTCAGTAGGGTCATTTTCACTTGCGGGAAAATTAACCTGTTCGCCGTATACAGTGCCGCCTGATGAAGCGAAAATAATCTTTTTAACAGAAAATTTCCTGCAGGCTTCAAAAATATTCAGGCCGCCAAGTATATTCGTTTTAGCGTCAAATTTTGGATTTTCAACCGATACACGTACATTCATCTGTGCGGCGTGGTGGCTTACAATATCGAATTTTTCCCTTGAAAAAATATCAAAGAGCTTATCATTATTAATATCCATCTTGATAAATACCGCGTCCTCATGGATATTTTCTTCGAAACCGCCGGAAAGGTTATCGATTATCACTACTTCGTGGCCCGCCCTTATATAGGCGTCAGCTATATGAGAACCTATAAATCCCGCGCCGCCTGTGACTAATATTTTCATAATTCTCAAATGAAAAGTTAATTAATACACTTCAAAAATAAAAAAAAGCAAGCAAAAAACTTCCGAATTATAAAGAAAGTTTTAATCGAATATTATTATAAATTAAAAAAACAGGTTTAAACGTCTTATATTAATGAAAATTTTTTTTATTTTAATAATTCTTAAATAAATATTTAGAATTAATAATAAACCGTTAAGGCAAAAATGCATTATTCAATGCCCATATCGCAAAGATTAAAAAAACTTATTAGATCATTACACCAAAAACAGTATCGCGACCAAAACGGGCTCTTTGTAGCTGAAGGTGAAAGGCTTTGCTCTGAACTTGTACAAAGCGATTATATTCCCGAAATCATAGTAATCAAGGATTCACCCTCTTCAGATATACTCGAATCAGTAGAAAAATTCGCTGATAAAGGCATCCCGGTTTATACTGCACCAAAGCATCAGTTTGACCAGATATGCGATACCAAGAACCCTCAGGGTATACTCGCTGTAGTTAACGACAAAGAATTTGATATCATGCCGGATGAATCATTTCTTGCCCTCGATGGCATAGCCGATCCGGGCAATGTCGGTACAATTATCAGAACAGCTGAGTGGTTCGGAATCAAGCAGGTTTTCCTCGGCAGGGATTGCGCCGACCGCTACAGCCCGAAAACTGTACGCTCTACCATGGGTTCGATTTTCAGGACTCATGTGATAGAATATCCCGACCTGAGGGAATTAATCAGCTCTGAATTTGATAAATTCGAAATATACGGAGCCGCACTCGATGCCGGCAAAAGCCTGAAACAAATTAAGCACGGAAAAAAATTCGGCATCGTTTTTGGCAGTGAAGCTCATGGCATCAGCGAAGAATTAACGGCAACTGTTAAAACAAAATTCAGGATTGAAGGAAACGGAAGCGCGGAATCACTTAATGTAGCTACATCTGTTGGTATAAGCCTGTATCACTTTATGATTGGCCCGAAAAGTTAGATTCGTGTTAAGTAAAGGCACGGAAAAGAGTTAAACACTACACATAATCGCGTTGCGTTTATATAATTACGCGTGATTTTTTTTTGTTTAAATTTATTGAAAATTTAGTTAATTTTGAGTTTGTTTTGTTCAATATTCAATAATCAGAAAGGCGCATGGGAACTGTATTAATGCTTTTATTAATAGCCGGCTTGAGCTATGTTGCAGGCTCTTTACCAACGGCTGTAATAGTAAGTAAAAAATTTTTCGGATTTGATATTAGAGAGAAAGGCAGCGGTAATATGGGCAGCACCAATGCCTTCCGTGTACTCGGATGGAAATGGGGTATTATAGTACAGGTTGTGGATATATTAAAAGGTGTTTTCGCTGTTGTAGTTATCGCGTCATTATTAGGCAAAGAATTGAGTTTTCCCAATGCCACAATTTTTGAAGACCTTACACTTATCAGAATATTAGCAGGTGTCAGCGCAGTAGCCGGCCATATATGGTCATTATTTGTCGGTTTCAAAGGTGGTAAAGGTATTAATACTGCAGCCGGCATACTGATCGGCCTGGCTCCGGTTGATGTTACCATCGCGCTGGGCATTTTCGTACTGGCTGTAATCTTTTCAGGGTATATATCACTTGGTTCACTGGCCGGTGCCTTTGCTATACCTTCGTCAATGTTCGTGAGATACAATGTTTTGCATGTGAATGTGCCCGGATATGACATGATGATTTATTTTGCCCTTGGTTTGTTTCTACTGGTTATTTTTACACATAGAAAGAATATTAAAAGACTGCTTAAAGGAAAAGAAAATAAATTCTCAAAACTTCATTTAATCAAATTGAAAACTAAATCAGATTGAGTGATTTAAAAATTGAGCGAAATTAAAATAAATAAAATATCCGTTCTGGGAGCCGGCGGCTGGGGAACTGCTTTAGCAACCATACTCGCTGAATCTTTTGATAAGGTAATTCTCTGGTCGCATGATGATGACACTAGCGCTGAAATAAACACCCGTCATACGAACAGCACCTACATTGAAGGTATAAAAATTCCTGAAAATGTGGTTGCCACAAATGATTTTATGCCGATCGGCGATTCAGATATGATAATTTGCGCTGTTCCTTCGCAGTACATAAGGCATGTTATTAATAGAAGTAAGATTGATTTCTCGCAGAAGTATGTAGTTAACGGAGCTAAGGGTATAGAGCGGAACAGCCTTTTGAGAATTTCAGGAATATTTGAAGAAGCTGCTGGCGTGAGGCCGGAAAAATTCGCCGTTATCACCGGGCCAAGCCACGCTGAAGAAGTAGCAAGGCATCTGCCTACTACAGTAGTCACCGCATCTGAAAACCACTCCCTGGCTGAAAAAATTCAGGACCTGTTTACACAACCCTATTTCAGGGTCTATACCTCCGAGGATTTAACCGGCTGCGAAACCGGAGGATCTCTCAAAAACGTTATCGCAATAGCGGCCGGTATTATTGACGGCCTGGGCCTTGGCGATAATACAAAAGCCGCACTTCTGACAAGAGGGCTCGCAGAAATGTCGAGGCTCGGAATTGCCCTGGGTGCCAATCCGCTTACTTTCTCCGGGCTATCAGGCCTGGGCGACCTATTCGTTACCTGCAACAGTAAGCACAGCCGTAATCGCAGGGTAGGTGAAAAAATTGGCAAAGGCAAGACTCTTGAAGAAATATCAAAAGAAACTAAAACCGTCGCCGAGGGAGTATTCACAGCGGAATCAGCATATTATCTGGGGCTAAAGCATAATGTAGAAATGCCAATAGCCGAACAGGTTTTCAAAATTCTTTTTGAAGGCCGCGAACCTACTGAAGCCATAAAAGGCCTGATGGCTCGCAGCACTAAGCGAGAATGGTGGTGGTAATCAATTAAGTTGTAATTCTTACTTGTATTTATATTCTAAATCACTTAACTTCCCTGTCAGATATTCATTAATTCTAAAAAATTAAGTTCAGATGTAAATGACTATTATAAAAGTATTTTACACGGCAATTGCATGGTTCTTGTTGTCCTTTTCCCTGTTCGCGCAAGATAAGGAAGTTTTATGGGCGGATTCCGTGATTTCGTTTTCATACCAGGTCGACAGTAAAATTTTCTCTGCATATCAAGTGCTTGGGCCACCCAGCGTCATGCCCGATTTTGGTGAAAGCAACAGCGCCTGGCTCATGAATTCAAGACACGACAGATACGATCAGCATTTTGTCAAAGTACGCTTCCCCAAAAAAATTCACGTGAAACAGGTGGCGATTCTTGAAAATATTAATCCCGGTGCTATATCTGCCGTTTTTTTATATGATTCCACGGGTAAACAACATAGGATTTATCAGAATAATTCACCGCAGATGATCGGTGAAAAAGGTAGGATGTTCAATATTTTTATTGATGAAACTCCATACCTGACCAATGAACTCAGGGTAGATATAAACACAATTAACTATTTCGATATATACCAGATCGACGCAATTGGAATATCATCATCCGGGGATTCAATAAAAGCAAAGATCGATGTAATCGAAAACATAGATGAAGACTACGAAAAGGTTAATCTGGGCGCAAATATTAATTCACCTTACGGAGAACTGGCTCCGCAGATATCACTTGACGGCAATGAACTCTTTTTTACCAGAAATGATCATCCTGACAACATTTCGCCTAAAGACGATCAGGATATCTGGATTGCAGTGAAAGACAGTGCCGGTAACTTTAAAAAAGCTGAAAACCCCGGCCCGCCATTAAACAATGAACATCATAATTTTGCTCTTTCGATAACTCCGGACGGAAACGGCCTTATAGTCGGTAATATTTATCATCGTGACGGCTTACCCGAGCCCGGAGTATCAATAAGTTACAGAGAAGGGAACAGCTGGACCTTCCCGCGGCCGCTGGAAATTAATAATTACTACAACAGATCAAAAAAAATGAGCCTGACCCTGACCAGCAGCGGAAAGGTATTGTTGCTTGGTATAAACCGCCTTGATACCCGCGGTTCACATGATATTTACGTGAGCTTTTTGAGAAAAGACGGCAGCTGGTCATCCCCTTTGAATCTGGGTGATGATATAAATACGGCCTCATCAGAGGATACACCTTTCCTGGCAGCAGACGGGAAAACCCTCTACTTTTCATCCTCAGGCAGGCCCGGTTACGGCCTTACGGATATATTTGTGTCTCGAAGGATGGATGAAAGCTGGCAGAAATGGAGCAAACCTTTAAACCTGGGTCCCAGAATAAACTCTCCCCAATGGGATGGCTATTACACTGTGAGCGCGGAAGGTGAAACCGCATACATTGTTTCTAGCCAGAATTCAAAAGGCGCTGAAGATATCTTCAGGATCAAGCTGCCACAGGCTGTTAAACCGGAAGCCGTTGTGCTGATCAAAGGTAAGGTGCTCGACGCCAAGACAAATGAGCCGCTAAGGGCTGAGATCAGCTATGAAGAACTGCCTGAAGGAAAAAACGTCGGCGTGGCAAGGTCAAATCCGGTGACCGGCGAGTACACCATAAGCCTGCCCTCAGGTAAAAAATATGGTTTCATGGCCGTGGCTGATAATTATTTATCTGTGAACGAGAACATCAATCTTACGGAAAACGTGGAATATCGTGAGATCAAAAGGAATTTATACCTTGTCCCAATAGAAGAAGGCCAGAAAGTCCGTCTAAACAATATATTTTTCGATACTGGTGAATTTGAATTGAGAGAAGATTCCTATCCGGAACTGAAACGGATTGCTGAATTTCTGAAAAACAATCCTGATATTACCATTAAAATAGAAGGCCATACAGACAAGGTAGGAAATGACAGTTATAACATGGTACTATCTAAAAACAGGGCGGACGCGGTTGAAGAATACCTCATTTCGCAAGGTATAGATGAAGGCAGGATAGAAACTGAAGGATACGGTGAAACAAATCCCATAGCAACGAATGACACCGCGGAAGGCAGGCAGCTTAACCGCAGAGTAGAATTCCTTATTACAGGAAATAAATAATAATTAAGATAATTATAATGAAATATAATTATTTTATTAAGCCGGCGTTCATTAAGCCGGTTTTTTTTATAAAAAAGGAATTATAATGAAAGCATTACTTTTAGATAAAAACGGAGGCCCGGAATCCTTCAGATATACTGAGGATCATCCCATGCCTGTAAGAAAACCCGGCGAAGTGCTTATCAGGATCGAAGCCGCTTCATTTAACAGAGTGGATTCTGTTATCCGCAATGGCTACCCGGGGCTTAATCTGAATTTCCCGCATATTATCGGCGGTGATGCCGCAGGCAGCATTGTTCAACCGGGCGAATCGAACTTTAAGAAAGGAGACAGGGTAGCAGTTTATCCGGCCATACTTCCCGAGAAGCGTGATCCCAAATACGAGGGGCAGGAGCACATAAATGAAAACTGGCGCTATATCGGAATGCATACACAGGGCACTTATGCTGAATATATATCAGTTCCCGCTGAAAACGCGGCGCTAATACCGCAAAATCTTAGTTTTGAGGCCGCTGCAGCATTGCCCGTAGCGGGCCTGACTGCCTACCACGCAATTGAAACCGTCGCCGGGCTTAAACCGGGCGATGTGTTCTTTATGTGGGGCGGATCGGGCGGTATGGGAACGATAGCAATACAACTTGCTAAAGCTAAAGGTTGTAAAGTAGCAGCTACTGCAGGCAGGAACGAGAAATTCCTGAAACTTCATGAACTTGGTGCTGATTATGTGTTCAATCATTATCATGATGATGTTCCCGGCGAGTTTAAAAAAATATTCCCGGGAGGAGCTGATGTAATCATCGATTATGTGGGTCCGAAAACCATTAATACAAGCCTCGGAATGCTGCGCAAGAACGGCCGCCTGCTTCTGTGCGGAATGCTTACCGGGCTAATGGCAGAGATCAATATCCAGCAATTTTATTTCAGGCACATGAACCTTCACGGACTTTATCTCGGTTCGCCTCAGGAATTTCGGGACCTGCTTAAGCTAATGGCAACAGGAAAGATCAAACCTGTTATAGACAGCATCATTCCGCTTAAGGATGCCGCCAAAACACATGAGATGGTTAATAGCGGATCAGTCCTGGGTAAATTGGTGATTAGCGTCTAATTGCTTCTCTGATGGCAAAAAAAGAGGCCGCATCTGCAAAAGTATGAATTATTCAAAAGTATGAATTATTCAAAAGTCTGAATTATGATTTGCATTAGTGATAGATGATTTACATTAGTGATAGATTTCATGATTGGGAAATATCAGAAATGACTTACTGAACCGCCATTCTGCAGGCGCCGAAGAATATTAAAAAAAAGGCTTTTTAAAATTACCGCTTTGGCTGCCCCTTATCGCGTCCGGTATTGGCGCCGGAAGAGCCTTCAAGGCCGGCACAAACAAACAACAAAGGGGCTCAACATTGAGCCCCTTAATGCAAGTGGAGTTTAACTTTGTATTAAATTAAAAATACACTCAATCAGTTAGACGGATAAACCGAAATTTTCTTTCTGTTCCTTCCGTAATTTTCAAATTCTACCTTTCCTTCAATAAGAGAAAAAATAGTGTAATCATTACCAAGCCCAACGTTATTGCCGGGGTGGAATTTAGTGCCGCACTGGCGGACGATAATATTTCCTGCTTTTACAGTCTGCCCTCCAAACTTTTTAACTCCGCGCATCTGCGGATTGGAATCTCTTCCGTTTTTGGAGGAGCCCATACCTTTTTTATGAGCCATGGTATATCCCCTGTATAATAATTTTGATAATTTTCTTAAGCGTTAATGCCTGTCACTTCAATTTTAGTAAAGTGCTGGCGGTGTCCGTTGAGCTTTCTGTATCCTTTACGTCTTTTCTTGTGGAAAACAATCACTTTCTCGCCTCTTCCGTGCTCAACGATTGTCGCGTTTACGCTGCCGTCAACGTAAGGAGCGCCGATCTTGGTATCGCCTTCGCCGTGTACGGCAAGGATATTGCTGAATTCAACTGTATCCCCGGGCTCACCCTGGAGCCTGGAAACGGTTAGCACATCGTTCTGCTTTAACTCGTATTGCTGTCCTGCTATTTCAACTACTGCGTACATTTTATCCTCAAAAAGTCTAAATTCTTTTTATAAGAAAGAGCAATTTAATAATATGCCTTGATATTTACAAGTTATTTTTTAAGCCCGCTCCTTATCACTTTTAAGTTTAAGCTCAGGGGGCTGTTCATTTTCTATTGTTTCCCGGGTGATAAGGCATTTTGCAATGTCGTTCCTGTCAGGCAGGTCGTACATTATGGGAAGCATTATCTCTTCAACGATCGATCTCAACGCCCTCGCGCCGGTTTTCCTGGATTGAGCTCTCTTCACTATTATATCCAACGCGTCATCATCAAACTGAAGCTCAATATCCTCATAATCCAAAAGCTTCCTGAATTGCTTTATCACGGCGTTTTTGGGATTGATAAGAATTGATTTCATCGCATCATCGCTAAGATCGCTGAGCGGTGCTACTACGGGCATTCTGCCAATGAGCTCGGGAATAAAACCAAATTTAAGAATATCGTCCGGTTCCGCGTTTTTGAGCAAGCCGTAGCTTTCCTCAATTGCTTTATCCGGATCGGCGGTAAAGCCTATGGTAGAAGTCCTTAGCCTGCGTGCTATTATCCTTTCCAGGCCAACGAACGCGCCACCGCAAATAAACAATATATTGCTTGTATCGATGTGGATGAGCGGCTGCTCGGGATGCTTCCGCCCGCCTTTGGGGGGGACTCCGGCCTTTGTGCCTTCAAGTATTTTAAGCAGAGCCTGCTGAACGCCTTCGCCCGAAACATCACGGGTAATGGAACTGGATTCGCTCTTTCGCCCGATTTTATCAATCTCGTCTATATAAATGATGCCCTTTTCGGCTAGTTCAACATTGTAATTGGCATTCTGAATTAACTGCAGGAGTACTGTTTCCACATCGTCGCCAACGTAGCCGGCCTCGGTTATTGTTGTGGCGTCAGCGATGGCGAAGGGTACTTTGAGTATTCTTGCCAGTGTTTTAGCCAGAAGCGTTTTACCCACGCCTGTCGGGCCAATGAGTAGTATATTGCTTTTTTCAAGTTCGACATCCTCGAATTCTGGTGAGGAGTTCTGAATGCCGATTCTCTTGTAGTGGTTATAAACCGCTACCGACAGAACTCTCTTGGCATAATCCTGGCCAATGACGTAGTCATCCAGGGCTTTTGTGATTTCCGAGGGTTTGGGAAGCTCGGTACCCAGCCTTGCTTCCATCGTTTTTAATTCATTCCGCCTGATTATATCCATAGAATTATTCACGCAAATATCGCAAATAAAAATCTTGCCGGGCCCTTCGATAAGGTTTTTCACCTCGTTTGAGCCGCGGCCGCAGAATGAACAAATAATTTTATCCTGTGTTTTCTTTCCCATGATTATCTTTTATTTTTCTTCGTCCTTTTTATCTTTTGGCTTGACGTCCATAGGTTTGTCAAGTATTTTATCAATAATTCCGTAATCCTTGGCTTCCTGGGAAGTCATGTAATTATCCCTGTCAGCGTCTTTTAGTATCTGTTCTTTATTTTTGCCTGTATGTTTGGCGATTATATCATATAAAGTATCGCGCATTCTCATGATCTCACGGGCGTATATTTCTATATCGGCTGATTGGCCCTGAGTGCCGCCTGAAGGCTGATGCATGAGTATTCTGGTGTTCGGCAGGGCGAACCTTTTGCCCGGAGAACCAGCGCAGAGCAGAACCTGAGCCATTGAAGCGCCCATGCCCATGCAGATTGTCGAAACATCATTTTTGATAAATTGCATGGTGTCATAAATAGCCAGCCCGGCGCTAACGCTGCCGCCCGGTGAGTTTATATACAGATTTATATCCTTATCAGGATCCTCGCTGGCAAGAAAAAGGAACTGCGCGATAACAAGGCTTGCCAGGCTATCATCAATCGGCTGTCCTATAAAGATGATATTCTCTTTCAGCAGCCTTGAATAAATATCATAGGAGCGTTCGCCCCTGCTTGTCTGCTCTATTACTATCGGTACCAAGTAATCATTCATTGGTTGATTCCCCATAAAAAATACCTGTTATTAAGTTGGCAAAAAACTGGATAGTAAAAACGATTTACTCCCTTAGTTCTTTTAAACGCCTCTATAACAGGTATATTCCGGATTTTGTATTTTATTATTTTTTTTCGTCTTCGCTGTTTTCTTCGTCATGTTCATGATCATCTTCGTCATATTCATGATCATCTTCGTCATATTCATGATCAT
>CAZJAH010000011.1:48699-75935 GCA_964544155.1 uncultured Hyphomicrobiales bacterium
TTCATGATCATCTTCGTCATATTCATGATCATCTTCGTCATATTCATGATCATGATGATGGTGGCCGCCGCTATCGGAATGATAATGCCCATGCTCGTCGAATTCGACTTCGTTTGTTACTGCAAAATCAAGCAGGAGGTCCATAACCTTTTTGAGCAGAATATTGCTCATTATGTTCTGATTATCTCTAATTCTTTTTCTTAAGGCCTCCGGATCGCTCTTGGTACGTTCGGCTTCAGCCTGGACGATCTCTTCTATGTCGTGATCTTCAACTTCGATCTGTTCTTTTTCTATTATCATATTCCTGAGCAGTTCCCATTTGACCTGCCTTTCAGCTACCGGCTTTATGGATTCGCCCATTGTTTCTCTGGTAATGGTTTTTGCCGCTTCAGGGTTATGCTGATAGCGCCTTCTAAGATCCTCAATCATCGAATCTATCACCTGATCAACTACGGATTGGGGCAGAGGCATATCTTCGTGCATATCCACAATTCTGTCGATCACCTGGGTTTCCATAGCCTGGCGGCTCTTTCTGTCCCATTCTTCCTGTAAGCGGAATCCTATTTCGGCTTTGAAATCTTCCGTATTATCGAATTTACCCTGTGTGTATTCTTTTACGAATTCATCATTGAATTCGCGTGGAATAAGCCTTTGTATGTCGTTGACACTAACTTCGTAAAGTGTATCCGGGGCGTTGTGGTCGTGCTCGCTCGGATTAAAAATGAATTTATCGCCGATCTTAGTATTGATGATAGAGTGGCGCAATTCAGGCAGTACTGTTTGATCTGCCAGGTAAATGTTAAGGTCTTCAGATTTGCCGCCGATAACGGGGACTCTCGTATCGGGATCTATTTCCCGGAGGTTTACTCCAACAACGAACTGTTCGTCGGTCACCCGGTCGGAAATCTCAAAAGTTCCGTTATGAGTCCTGAGTTTGTCAATTTCTTCAAGGACTTCTTCATCACTTACAGAATGAACAGGCTCGTCTATTTCTAAGGATTTATAATCTTTCAGCTCGGTATCCGGAGGAGTATCGTAGCGGATTGCGAAAATAATTCCGTCATCAAGCATTTTGATATCATGCAAATGAGGCTGTCCGATTATCCGGAGCTCTTCTTCCTGAGCTGCTTTAGCGAAAACATCGGATACGATCTCTTCATGAGCTTCCAATTCGATCCTTTTTCCGAAGTATTGCTTAATGAGTTTAATCGGCACTTTGCCTTTGCGGAAACCCTTCAGGTCAATCTCCGGCTGGGCTTTTTTGTATGCTGCTTCGTAATAAGGCTTAAGCTCTTCATTGCTTAAAGTTACCTGCAATTCCTGTTCGGTGCCTTCAAGCTTGTTGATCTGTTTTTCCAAAAACTCACCTGTATGTAAAATCTTTCAATAAATAAGTACGGACGGGGAGACTCGAACTCCCACGAGCTTCCTCACTAGATCCTAAATCTAGCGCGTCTACCAATTCCGCCACGTCCGCAAGTATACAAGTTACAAATATAATAAATCCCGGAAAGAAAATAAAACCTTTATAGCAAAAATCTCTTATTTTATCGGGAATATTAAGAGATATAACGGCTAAACAGTGATAATAACGACTGATTAGCGGTATTTTTATTAAATTTGAAGATAATGAGTAAAGATCATAAGTATAACTCGCTGGTTATCGGAGGAGGAATAGCCGGCATTTCTGCTGCCTTGCGTTTATCAGCAAAAGGTAAGAAAGTCCTGCTGGTTGAGGCTTCCGGAAGGCTCGGAGGCAGGGCCGGCAGCGTGAGCGATAAAAAGTCAGGCGAGCTGCTCGATACCGGACAGCATGTCATGACCGGCGCTTACAAAGATTTTTTTAAATTGCTGGATTTTCTGGGGATAAGGGATAAGGCCAGGCCTCAGGATGCTTTAAGGGTAGAATTCCGGCAGCCGGGCAGAAGCGGCTATGTACTGGATACCTCATTCCTGCCCGGTAAAGCGGGTATGATCGGCGGAATGATCAAAATGAAAGGCCTCAGCATTAGCTCTAAGCTTAGGGCAATCAGCCTTTTGGCAAAATTAAACAGTACAGTATCATTTACTGAAGGGCTTACTGTATTAGAATTTTTAAGTAAAGAAAAACAGACTCCCGAAATGATTCATAAATTTTGGGAACCACTTGTGCTTGCTACTCTTAATTCGTCACTGGATAAAGTTGCTGCTTCACTTTTCATTACCGTCATGAAGGAAGCATTCTTTTCGGATAAGGATAATGCCAGGCTTTACTTTGCCGCACTCGATATGGGAAGTTTTTTTGATAGAACCGGATCCATATTAGAGGATAAGGGGGGAAAGCTTCTTTTAGAAAAAAAAGCTTCTGAAATAATTATTGATAAGGGCCTCGCAGCAGGAGTAAAACTCAGTTCCGGGGAGGTATACTATGCTGAGAGCGTTATATCTGCTCTACCGCCATTTATGCTGAAAAATCTCATTCCGGATATTTTTTCGGAAAAATTTAATTATTTGGAAAAATTCATCTATTCGCCGATAATTTCCATCTATTTGTGGTATGGCCGGGATCCTGAACTGCCCATTTTTACCGCGTTGACGGGCACTAAAGTGCATTGGGTTTTTAACAGGCGAGCGATATTGGAAAAATCTGAGGTAGTTTACCCCGGCAGCCTTTCACTGACTATCAGCGCGGCAGATAAGATGGCCGCCATGCCTGCGAAACAGATCATTGATATAGCCCTGAAGGAACTCTCAGGCCTGTTCCATGAATTGAACGGCTACAAACCAGTACATTGGAAAATTTCCAGGGAAAATAAAGCTACTGTTCTATTAACTCCGGGATCCTTGAAACTTCGACCGCTGCCTGTTACAGCCATACCCGGGCTCTACCTTGCAGGCGATTGGACCGATACCGGCCTGCCGGCCACGATTGAAAGCGCCGCGAAAAGCGGGAGATTAGCCGCAGAAGCTGTTGAAAATTACATAGATTAAATTTCGGCCAAAATATAGCGCATCAGGCGGAGACCGGTTGCCTTTCAACTACCGCGACGCCCTGAATATGATTAACTATCTTCACAAACATGTTCATATCCACATAGCGCACACATGTACCTGCCGGCAGCATTATTTCAAAATGATCATCTATCTTCAGGTAGTGATTTTCTTTATAGCAGGTTTCTTTGCCTTTACCGATTATGAATAGCGTTCCTGAATTACCATCCTGATTTTTGAAATTTTGTGTGTATAGATAATTTTGGTAAGGAATATTTTCGGGGATGCAGTATTTACCTTTTAAGCGGGATACTATTAATGAAAGGTTATATTTTTCGCCTGTTTGAAGATTAAGCAGGTAAGGATATTCATTTATAATATCCATCTTGTAAATCCCGCGGCTTTCCAAAAGAAACAAACTGTCTGACGGCAATATGTAATTAATCCCCTTGATTTTGTGAAATTTTCGCAGTGCTATTTCATCATTTAAAAAGAATATTCCGCTTATTTTATTACGTTTTAAATTGTAAGCCAGATAGCGTCTCATTATAGTTCCCTTTAGTAACTGCAAAGATATTACATAAAAATAAATACAATATAATAAAACTCACCGATATATCCTATACTAAAATTCATTAAAAGATTATTTTTCTCAATTATTTATTAACCAAAAATGAATATAATCCTGCTTAAACTATTCAACACAGATAACTGATGCATTTCATTAAGATTTAGGGACAAATAAATGAATAACAATTCACTTAATTCGTTTAAACAAATGAAAGAAAATTAATTGTATCGATTTATCAGGGATAGTCATGTCAGAAGAAAGATTTGTATTAGCATTTGATGAAATAAACGCTAAAGATACTTCCAAGGTAGGCGGAAAAAATTCATCACTTGGAGAAATGATCTCTAAGCTAAAATCAGGAGGCGTTAAAGTACCCGGCGGCTTTGCTACAACCGCTCATGCCTACAGGCAGGTTCTTAAGCAAAATGATATTCAAGAAAAAATAAAAGACAATATAGATAAACTGCATAAAAAGGAGAAAAACCTGCAGGAAACAGGCCGTTCGCTCAGAAGGCTGTTCACTAATATTGATTTTTCGGATGAGTTCCGCCTTGCTGTAAAAGATGCATATGAGGATCTATGCAGAGAATACGGGGCGGAAGATGTCGATGTCGCCGTCAGGAGCAGCGCCACGGCGGAAGATCTGCCGGAAGCAAGCTTTGCCGGCCAGCAGGAAACCTTCCTTAACGTTTCCGGTATTGATGAAATAATGGATTCCATAAGGCAATGCTTTGCTTCGCTCTTTACCGACAGAGCTATCAGCTACCGCGAAGAAAACGGATTTGACCATCTTAAAGTTGCCCTCTCAGCCGGGGTGCAGAAAATGGTACGCTCTGATAAAGCCTGTTCAGGCGTGATGTTTTCAATTGATACCGAAACCGGATTCAGGGATTCGATGATAATAGACAGCACATGGGGCCTCGGCGAAAATGTTGTTCAGGGAAGCGTTAACCCGGATGAATTTATGGTTTTCAAGCCGCTTTTAGATAAAAAAGAATTTTCTCCGATAATTAAAAAAGAACTCGGCGACAAAGAGAAAAAAATGATCTATTCGGGCAGGGGCAAAGGTAATACCAGGAATATTGATACAAGTAAAAAGGAGCGCCGAAGCTTTACTCTCAGCGATAATGAAATTTTGAAACTGGCAAAATGGGGAGTAGAAATTGAAAAATATTATGAAAAACCTATGGATATGGAATGGGCAAAAGACGGCATCGATAACGAGATCTATATAGTGCAGGCCCGCCCTGAAACTGTGCAGTCGCAGAAAACCGCTGAATCGCTGAAAAGCTATTCTTTAGATGAAAAAGGCGAGATCCTTATTGAAGGAATTGCAATAGGTGAAGCCATTGCAAGCGGAAAAGCGCAGATCATTAAAAGCAGCGATGAAATTGACCGGTTCGAGGACGGCAGTATACTTATTACAGGAATGACTGACCCGGACTGGGTGCCTATTATGAAAAAAGCCGCCGGTATTATAACCGATCATGGCGGCAGGACGAGCCACGCCGCCATTGTCAGCCGCGAATTGGGAATTCCGGCAGTGATTGGAACGGACGAAGCCACAGATACAATTGACGACGGCATGGAGATAACTCTATCCTGCGCCGAAGGAGATAAGGGGAGAATTTACAAAGGCCTGCTGGAATACAGCGCAAGCGATGTCGACCTTAGCAAAATACCCGGAACGAAAACTGAGATTATGATGAACATCGCCAGCCCGTCAGCGGCTTTTCGCTGGTGGAAACTGCCAACAGACGGTATAGGGCTTGCCAGGATGGAATTTATTATAAATAATATTATAAAAATTCACCCTAACGCATTGATTGATTATAATAAATTGGAGGATAAGGAAGTCAAAAAGCAGATCAGAGAATTAACCGCGGCATACAGGGATAAAGAGGAATACTTTATAGATAATTTATCGCAGGGGATTGCGCGCATAGCCGCAAGTGTTTACCCAAAAGATGTAATTGTCAGGATGAGTGACTTTAAATCGAACGAATACGCCGATCTAATTGGCGGGGAAGCTTATGAACCGGATGAAGAAAACCCGATGCTGGGATTCCGCGGGGCTTCCAGATATTATAGCGATGATTACCGCGAAGGCTTCGCGCTTGAATGTGCCGCCATAAAACGTGCCCGTGAACTAATCGGGCTGGATAATGTGGTGGTAATGATTCCATTCTGCCGCACACTCGATGAAGCCGATAATGTGCTCAAAACAATGTCGGAATACGGCCTTACAAGGGGAGAGAAGGGACTGCGTGTGTATGTTATGGCGGAAATTCCTTCAAATATCATACTTGCGGAGGAATACGCGGACAGGTTTGACGGATTCTCCATAGGAACAAATGACCTTACCCAGCTTGTGCTTGGTGTGGACAGGGATTCTGAAAAACTTTCGGATCTATTCGATGAAAGAGACCCCGCCGTGAAAAAGAGCATCGCCGAACTGATCGAAAAGGCGCACAGGAAAAATACAAAAGTCGGTATTTGCGGCCAGGCGCCGAGTGACCACGAGGATTTCGCCGCATTCCTTGTGGAGCAGGGGATAGATTCAATTTCTTTAAATCCGGATACGCTTGTTTCTGTCAAGAAAAGAGTCAGCAGGGAGGAAAGCCGGCGGTAAATCTGCTGTAAATAATAGCAAAGCCGCCTTTGCGGGGCGGCCTTGTTTATATCGCATTGTTATTTATTCGATTAATTTACCTGGCTCATTCCCAGTTCAAAAGCTTCCCTGTTAAGAGGGATAAGCTTGTGGTACCTTTCGGGAAGAACCTGCTCGAGGGCTTTCATGACTGTTTCAACCTTTACGGTTGATGTAGCTTTGATAAAACTGCCGAGCATAAGCATATTCAGCACTTTGATGTTTTTCAATTTTGCGGCTTCCTGGCTGCCTGGTATAGCGTGAATATTGATGTCCTCGCGTGTAGGCGGCTTCAGTATGTTAGTGGAATCATAAAAAAGGTGTCCGCCGTTTTTTACTTTAGATTCGAATTTATCAACAGAAGGCTGGTTAAGAGCAATAACCGAATCAAACTTTGAAATGATCGGCGAGCTAATCAGCTTATCCGAAACAATAGTAATGGCGTTTGCGGTACCTCCCCTCATTTCCGGGCCGTATGAAGGCATCCAGCATACTTCTTTTTCTTCAAGCATACCCGCGTAAGCCAGAATCATTCCCATAGATAAAACGCCTTGTCCGCCGAATCCGGCGAAAATTGCTTCCTGTGTCATATTACTTCACCTCCGGTACTTTAATATCGCCTAAGGGGTAAAAAGGTATCATTTTTTCTTCAATAAATTTATTTGACTGCAATGGAGTCATCTTCCAGTTAGAGGGGCAGTTTGAGATAATTTCAACCATACAGAACCCAAGCCCCTGTTTTTGATATTCCATTGCCTGTTTTAAAGCTTTTTTAGCTTTTCTTACGTTTTTGGGCACGTTAACAGCCTGCCTGGTCACAAAGGCAACACCCGGAAGCATGGCGAGAAGATCACCTATTTTGAGGGGGTGGCCCATAGTGGCAACGTCTCGTCCGAATGGGCTGGTAGTAGATACCATACCCGGGAGCGTAGTAGGAGCCATCTGGCCGCTGGTCATACCGTAAATACCGTTATTAATGAAAACAACAAGAATATTCTCGCCGCGGTTAGCCGCGTGAACAGTTTCGGCAGTACCGATAGCGGCTAAGTCTCCGTCACCCTGGTAAGTAAAAACGTATTTATCGGGCATTACTCTTTTAATGCCTGTAGCAACCGCGCAGGCGCGTCCGTGAGCGGCTTCTGTCATATCCACGTTCATATAGTGGTAAGCGAAAACCGAACACCCTACGGGTGCAACGCCAATAGTCTCATCCTGTATGCCAAGCTCATCGACAACCTCCATGAGAATTTTATGCGCAGTACCGTGGCCGCAGCCCGGGCAGTAATGCAGAGGAGTATCCGTCAATGTTTTCGGGGGTTCGTACACAAGATTTTCTTTAACGCAAATATCTTCTCTATTATTCATTTCCTGAACTTCAGTCATGATGCTCCTCCTTAAATAAGAGTTTTTTCAAAATGTTCTAAAATTTCTTCGGGTGAAGGTATCATACCGCCCATTCTTCCGAAGAATTCTACCTTAGTACGGCCGTTAACAACAAGCCTGACGTCTTCAACCATCTGTCCGGCATTCATTTCTACATCGAGAATACCTTTGACTTTGGGAGCATACTCATCATAAACTTTTTTAGGGAATGGGAAGAGCGTCTTCGGCCTGATAAGGCCTACTTTGTAACCTTTTTCTTTTGCGAGTTCCTGAGCTTTCATGCATATCCTCGCGCCTAGGCCGAATCCGGTAAAGATGTAGTCGCATCCATCGAGATCAACAGCCTGATATAAAGTTTCGTTTTCTTCGATCTGCCTGTATTTTTCCTGAAGCCTGATGTTGATTTGTTCCATCTGCTCGGGCTGTATATGCAGTGAAGTAATGTATCTTCTTTCTTTATCTTTCGGTTTGCCTGTGTGAGCCCATTCGGGGAATTCAGTTCTGCGTTCCATTTGATCAAAGAGCTCAACTTTTTCCATCATCTGTCCAATAGCGCCGTCAGCTAATATAAGCGCGGGGTTGCGGTATTTTTCCGAGAGTTCGAATCCGAGCTTAACGAAGTCAACCATTTCCTGAACGCTTGAAGGCGCCAGAGTGATCATCTTGTAATCGCCGTGGCCTCCGCCTTTAACTGACTGAAGATAATCCGCCTGAGAAGGCTGAATGGTACCAAGTCCGGGGCCACCTCTGCTGATATTCGCGATAAGGCAGGGCAGTTCAGCGCCAGCAATATACGAAATACCTTCCTGCATTAAGCTTATGCCCGGGCTCGATGATGTAGTCATGACTCTGCGTCCGGCCCCTGAGGCTCCGTAGATCATGTTAATAGAAGCCACTTCGCTTTCAGCCTGAAGCACTACCATTCCTGTTCTTTGAGTTGCTTCTTTTGCCAAATATTCCAAAACTTCAGACTGAGGCGTTATCGGATAACCGAAGTAAGCATCACACCCTGCCCTTATCATAGCTTCAGCCAGGGCTTCATTGCCTTTCATCAATCTTATATCACCCATGATTACTCCTTCATATCAATGATTTCAATTAATTATTTTACTGCTTCTTTCTGTTTTTTCTTCCTGTAAACAGTGATAATCGCTTCGGGGCATACTGTAGCGCAGCTGATGCATCCCGTGCAATTTCCTTTTACATTTACCGCGTAGCGGTAGCCTTTTTTATTTATAGTATCTGATAATGCCAGAGTGTCTTCAGGGCAGGCTTCGATGCAGATTTCGCAGCCTTTACATTTTTCGATATCGATTACAACATCTCCTACTGCTTTTGCCATATTTTACCTCTAATTTAACTATAGTAAGAAATTGATACTTTTCTGCCACACTTTGGTTACATACAATTTGCCAAAGTTCAAAAACATTAAAATACGGAAAATCTGGCTGTTATCAAAGGAAAATCGGGCTTTCCCAATATGAAAAAGTCCTTGATTTTAAAGAATTTATAGAAATAGCTCATTAGGCTGGTTAAAAACTTATATTTAGCGGGGCTAAACTGTGAATATGTATTAATTCCGGCTTAATTCTTAGCTAATTGCTTTATTTTGAAATTAATTATCCGGTATCTCTGTAAAATCAGGCGGATTGCTATATATAAAGAACGAGCAGAGGCACGAAAGGTTAATTTTAAACAACAACTAGATTAAAACAACAACTAAATATGTAACATACTTTATTCTTATCGCTACCTCTGCTCTACTAAAATATACTTTAACTTTTTTTAAAATGCAAGTTATTTTTTAATTTTTGTTAAAATATCTTCAATAATAATTAATAATTATTTCATGCATCAGGCCGCTTAAGGATTTTGGCGGTTTTTTTTGGGGGCTTCGTGCCTAATGATAATGCTTTTTTCTGAATCACAAAAGCGGAATCAACCATAGATGCAGGATAGCCGCAAGCCTCATAAAACAAATAAATAATTAGCCGCAAGGACTGATTTCAAGATTTTAAACGAATAATCCAAACTCTTTAATATTCAGGCAGCGTTTCAAGCAGTCGGTTTCTGAGTGAAATGAATACTTCATGATTTTTTAATAACTTCTTTATAAATTCTTAATACAGCCATTATAAATTGGCATCCGTGCTTTAGAAGTAAAAAGAATTAGTCTTAACTAAAAAGAAGAAATAAGGATAGAAATTATTATGCACGGAAACTACAGTCCTGTTAAAGGCAGACAAAAAATACTGCTCATATGCGGATCCCTCAATCAAACTACAATGATGCACCAAATCTCGGAATATTTAACCGGCTATGAATGCTATTTCACACCATATTACGCTGACGGTTTCCTCGACCTGCTCGCGAAAAGCGGACTACTTGATTTTTCCATACTCGGTGGAAAATTCCGCGAAAACACAGAAAATTATCTTGTTAATAACGGCCTTAGAATTGATCACTACGGCTTACAAAACGATTACGACCTTGTGCTGACATGCAGCGATTTAATCGTGCCTCGTAATATCCGCAACAAACGCCTGGTATTAGTTCAGGAAGGAATGACCGATCCGCGTAATCTTGCATTCTATCTTGTCAAATGGTTTAAATTCCCTCGTTGGATAGCAAGCACATCCACCAATGGTATGTCTAATTCCTTCGATGCATTCTGTGTAGCCTCAGAAGGATACAAAAGCCATTTTGTTCAAAACGGAGTTGATCCGGAAAAGATATCAGTAACGGGAATCCCAAATTTCGATAATGCCAAAAAATATGAAGATAATGACTTTCCTTATAAAAATTTCGTACTTGTAGCAACATCAGACGCCCGTGAAACCTTTAAAATTGAGAACCGCAAGAAGATCATACTCGATGCGGTTAAGATTGCTGACGGACGGCAGCTCATATTCAAGCTGCATCCCAATGAGCTGGTTGCAAGAGCCACACGTGAAATAAACCAGTGGGCGCCGGACGCCCTTGTTTATTCCGAAGGTAATGTTCATGAGATGATAGCTAACTGCGATGTGCTGATCACGCAGTTTTCAACAGTGGTTTATACCGGGATTGCCCTCGGCAAGGAAGTATATTCCGAATTCGATATGGATGAACTCCGTAAGCTATGCCCCATGCAAAATGGCGGTACATCCGCTGAAAAAATAGCCAGTATTTGCAGGGAGCTGATTGAAAGGCCAGAACCTTACAGGCTCATAAAACCTTTCAGAAATTTTGTTTCAGGCAAAACAACATTAATGAGAAAGGAATACACTGCGAAATGATGAATATTCTCATAGTAGTACAAGCAAGGACAGGCTCAACCAGGCTACCGGGTAAAATATTAAAGACAATTATCGGCAAGCCGGTGTTGATAAGACAGCTCGAAAGAATGAGGGCTTCCATACTTGCTTCGGATATTATAGTGGCTGCTACTTCTGATCCTGATGATGATATCATCGAGGAAATCTGCCTGAGAGAAGATTTCAGGGTTTACCGCGGCCATCGGACCGACCTGCTTGAAAGGCATTACCAGGCAGCACTGCCTGATGTGCCGGACGCGCTGGTTAAGATCCCGTCTGATTGCCCTCTTATCGATCCGGGTATTATCGATAAAGTACTTGCATTTTATATAGAAAATCACAAAAGGTATGACTTTGTAAGCAATCTGCATCCACCGACCTATCCCGATGGCAATGATGTTGAAGTCATGAGTTTCGCCGCTCTGGAAGAAGCCAGGAATAACGCTGTGAGAGATTTCGAAAGGGAGCACACGACGCCCTATATATGGGAAAATCCGGATAAATTCAGGATAGGAAATGTCGAATGGGAATCAGGCCTTGATCTTTCGATGAGCCATCGATTTACTCTCGATTACGAAGATGATTACCTCTTCATTAAAAAGGTTTATGAAGAGCTGTATTCTTTTAATCCGCTATTCACACTGGATGATATTATTAGGCTGTTGAGGGAAAAGCCATCAATAACAGAGATCAATAAAAAATACGCCGGAGTTAACTGGTACAGGCACCACCTTAAAGATTTGAAATCGGTTACTCCCGAACAAACGAAAAAAATATAGAGGATTTTAATGAGAGATTTTGATAAAAAACATCTTGAGGATTTTTCTTATCAGGTAAGAAAGCTCATACTCGAAATGTCCGCACGGGGAGGCGCCTTTACCGGCGCGGCACTATCCTGCACGGATATCGTGAGCTATTTATATAATCATTTTCTGGATACAGGCCCGGAAAAATTCACTGCCCCTGATAGAGATTACCTGTTTCTTTCAAAAGGGCACGTTGTTCCTGTGCTTTACGGCACGTTTGCAGTGCTGGGCTGGCTTGACAGTAAAAGGCTCAGGAACCATTTAAAAACCAATGACGATATTTACTGGCACCCGAATAAAAATATAGTAGGTATAGAGTTCCACTCCGGTTCGCTGGGGCACGGCCTTCCTGTTGCAGCGGGTGTCGCCCTGGATTGCAAGATGTCTGAGACAGGCAATAAAGTGGTGGTTATAACAGGTGACGGCGAGCTCAATGAGGGTACTATCTGGGAATCACTGCTTGTCGCTTCCGCTAAGAAGCTGGATAATCTTTTAGTAATTATCGACAGGAATAGATTTCAGGCAAATATCACAACAGAAGACCTCATTCCCCTGGAACCTCTTGAGGATAAATTTCGGTCATTCGGCACTGCTGTAAAGCGTGTATCCGGCCATGACTTTGAGGAAATTAATAAAGCGCTGAGCAATTTCCCGTTTGAGGCATCCAGGCCATCGGTGCTTATAGCGGATACTATTCGCGGAAAAGGTGTGCCTTCGATAGAAGCACGAGCTGATAAGTGGTTTGTAATGTTAGATGAACCGGAATTGAACGAAGTTTTGGAAGAACTGGAAGAAAACAGGGGGATGGAATAATGGCTGAAATTAACAGTTATGAAGATTTTCTGCATGAAGCAGTTAACAGCAATGATAATATAATAGTGATGACCGCCGAGAACAGAGCCGCTTTCAGAGGGCTGCCGGCAAAGATCGGCCAGCGGTTTATCGATACCGGGATATGCGAGCAAACCCTTGTAGGAATGGCAGCGGGGTTTGCGTTAAGAGGCAGAACACCTTTAGTACACGCGCTGGCTTGCTTCCTGACACTTAGGGCATTCGAATTTATCCGTACTGATGCCGGCTACCCCAATTTGCCGCTTAAACTGGTAGGTTCATTCCCGGGTTTTTTATCCACGGCAAATGGGCCAACACATCAGGCTATAGAAGATGTAGCCCTAATGGCCGGGATACCGAATGTCAATGTATTCTGCCCGGCCGATTTGCAGGACCTGCTGATCTGCCTACCTGAGATCATTAATTCGCCCAATCCATATTATATAAGATATAACGACATTCCGGCAGCTGTTGAGCACAGTATCGAATTCGCTCCAGGAAAAGCCGAGCTTATCAATGACGGTGACGATTTGACAATCATCACTTACGGGTTTATGCTGGGCGAATCAGTAAAGGCAGCAGAACTGCTTAAGCAAAGCGGCATTTCGGCAGCGGTAATTAATCTCAGAACTGTAAAACCAATCGACAGGGAAATGATATTACGCTTTGCGAACAAAACAAAAATGCTTGTTCTTATTGAAGATCATTTCGAAGATACCGGCCTGATGTCTGTTATCAGCAGGCTGCTTGTGCGAGAAAAGCTTATGATCCCGGTTCTTCCAGTTGCTCTTAAAGATAAATGGTTTAAACCGGCCATGCTTGATGAAATACTTGAGTTCGAAGGATTTACCGCTAATAAAATAGCTGAAAAAATTAAAGCATTTTTGAACAAATAATTAATGAGAAAGAATTTATGCCTAACAGTTTGAATCAGGAACAGAATTATCCAGACATTCGGGAATCCAAAAAATTATATGACAGAGCCACGGGCCTTATCCCAAATTACACTCAAACCCTGGCCAAAGGCCCCACACAGCATATTAAAGGAGTCGCCCCCATCTACTTAGCTAAGGGCAAAGGCTGTCGTGTGTGGGATGTTGACGGTAATGAATATATTGACTATACCATGGGAGTCGGCCCGCTATCACTCGGTTACGGCTACGAAAGAATAGACAATGCCATTAAAAAGCAGCTTGAAGATGGGATTACTTTCTCACTTCCACATCCCCTTGAAGTTGAGCTTGCCGAGCTTATCCGTGAAATAATCCCAAACGCTGAATCAGTACGCTACAGTAAGATCGGTAATGATGTAACCACCGCGGCAGTACGCCTGGCCAGGGCATTTACCGGCAAGAACACAGTATTATGCTGCGGCTACCATGGCGCACAGGATTGGTACATTGCCGTTACCGATTGGGATAAAGGCATTCCCGGCTATACGAAAGAGCATACCTATACTTTTAATTATAATGATATCGGATCTCTGCTTAACTCCATAGATGACGACACCGCAGCAGTCATACTCGAACCTGTGGTGTTCGATGAACCGAAGGATAACTTTCTACATAAATTAAGAGATATATGTATCGAAAAAGGCATTGTGCTAATCTTCGATGAGATGTGGACGGGATTCAGAATGGCACTTGGGGGTGCGCAGGAATACTTCGGAATAAAAGCCGACCTGGCTACATATTCAAAAGCTATTGCCAACGGTATGCCTATTTCCGTACTGACCGGCAGATATGACATTATGAAACTGCTTGAAAAAGAAGTATTCTTCTACGGAACTTTTGGCGGTGAAGCTCTTTCACTCGCCGCGGCTAAAGAAACAATACTCGAGCTGAGAGATAAACAAGTACCGGAATACCTCGCTGAGCAGGGCAAAAAACTAAAAGACGGCTATAATGAAATAGTTCAGTCACTCGGAATGGATTATACCGGATGTAAAGGATATGACTTCAGGTCGCTCATCACATTCGATGCTTCTGCAGGAAAGCCATTAGAATTGAAATCCCTGCTTCAACAGGAGATGATTAAAAGAGGAGTGCTTTGGGGAGGTTTCCACAATATGAGCTATGCCCATAAAGACCAAGACATTAGCTACACACTCGAAACCTATAAGTCAGCCCTCTCGGTGCTAAAAGAAGCCGTTGAATCCGGAAATGTAGCTTCGTATCTGAAAGGGGAGCCTGTTCATCCCGTATTCCGCAAAGTGGGTAATTTCAACACTAAACCAAAGGTAAAGGCCTGATGGATAAGCTCTTTTCACTGGAAGGCAGGGTAGCAGTAGTTACAGGAGCTTTAGGCCTTATAGGAAGGAAGCACTGTGAAGCTCTAAATGAAGCCGGTGCCAGGATAGTTGTTACTGACCTGAATGGCGGGGAATCCCGGGCATTTGCTGATGAGCTTAAAGATTCAACCGGGTATAGCTGCGATATTACAGATAAGCAGTCTATCCTGGAATTGAATAAAGAGATCCTCAGCGAATTTGGCCGTATAGATGTGCTGGTAAATAATGCCGCCATTAATGACATGTTAGAAAACCCGGTATCGGCAAGAGAAGATTCCAAATTTGAGAATTATCCTGTTGAGCTTTTCAGAAAAGTACTGGATGTAAATGTTACAGGTATGTTCCTATGCTCTCAGATACTTGGCAGCACCATGCTCGAGCAGGGCAAGGGGAGCATCATAAATATTGCATCAACATACGGCGTTACGGCTCCCGACCAAAACCTTTACAAAAAAGACGACGGCACACAGCCATTTTATAAATCAGCGGCATATCCTACGGCCAAAGGAGCGGTTATCCAGTTTACCCGCTTTTTGGCCGCTTATTGGGGTAATAAGGGCATCCGTGTTAATTCTCTTTCTCCGGGCGGGGTTGAAAATAATCAGGAAGAATATTTCATTAAGAATTATTCCCAAAAAACGCCTCTCGGACGCATGGCTCAGCCGGGAGATTATAAAGGGGCGATTGTATTCCTGGCTTCCGATGCTTCGGAGTACATGACAGGCGCTAATCTCATTGTAGATGGCGGTTGGACTATATGGTAGTTTGTTTTTTATAAATTGATTCAGGGGATTTTCATGTTAGAAAGAAAAGTTAAAATTGCTGATAAATATGTAGGTGATGGACATCCGGTTTTTGTGGTTGCTGAGATAGGAATAAACCATAACGGCTCTATTGATCTTGCCAAGAAAATGATAGCCGGCGCCGCGGCTGCGGGAGCTGACGCTGTGAAATTTCAGAAAAGAACCCCTGAGCTTTGCGTTCCGCGCGATCAGTGGGATCTGGAGAGAGATACTCCATGGGGACGCATGAAGTACATCGATTACCGGTATAAAGTAGAATTCGGTGAGAAAGAGTACTCTGAATTAGAAAAATTCTGCAGGGATAATAATATTCTCTGGACTGCATCATGCTGGGATGAGCCTTCGGTAGATTTTATACATAAATTCGATATAAAATTTCACAAAGCTCCTTCAGCGGCATTGACAGACCTCACGCTTTTAAGTAAAATGAAAGCCTCAGGCCTGCCTTTGATGATATCATCCGGAATGTCGGAAATGCGCGAAATCGAGCAGGCGATCGACGTCCTTGGCAGGGATAATCTTCTCCTGGCGCATTCCACTTCTACCTATCCCTGCAAGCTGGATGAACTCAATCTGCGTGTAATCGTCACCCTGAAAGAAAAATATCCGGATATTCCCATTGGCTACTCGGGCCATGAAACAGGGCTGGCTCCAACCTGGTCGGCAGTTACTCTCGGCGCTAATTTCATCGAAAGGCATGTTACGCTCGATCGCGCCATGTGGGGGACTGACCAGGCAGCTTCAGTCGAGATCGGAGGGCTTATCAGGCTGGTATCCAATATTCGCGATATAGAAGTGGCTATGGGCGACGGTATAAAAAAAGTATATGATAGTGAATTGCCCGTAAGGAAAAAACTCAGAAAAGTAGTTTAATTCAGGCAAAGCAGTTATCTGTTTAAACAACGGGTTGAAAGTCTGAACCGCTGACAATTCAAAATGCCTGGCAGAATAACTTTTCTGTCAGGTGTTTTAAGATTTGAGCAGCCTCACACTTTAAAATAGTCTATATCATTTGGCAGTTCGCAGAATACAGCCATTAAACCGTAAATACTTTTTTTAGTTCACTACCGTAACCTTTCTTACGTCGGGATAAAAATATATTGATTTGTTTTTTATTATCTATATTATATGATACGAAATATTTATTCTTTAGTATTTATACTTTTTATTCTGATTCATTTGCCTGTGGCTTCTCAGGATATGCCGCAGGCTGAAAATTATCCTCTTCTTAAAAAAGCAAGGGAAATGTACTATAAAGCCACCGAGGAAGAGGAACACCTCAAAGAGGCACAGGAATTATTTACACAATTAAAATCGGAAGATGCCTCTCTGGCAGGCCTGGCGGAGACTTATCTCGGCTCGCTGAAAATGCTCGAGGGCAAATATGCTTTCTGGCCGAACAAAAAGCTATCACTTGTAAATGAAGGCTTTGATATTATGGAGGCAGGTATAAAAAAATCCCCCCGGAATATTGAAGCGCTCTTTATTTATGGTACAACCTGCTATTATCTGCCATTTTTTCTGGGGAAAAGCGATGAAGCCGAGGCCGCTTTAAAGCGCATTTTATTCCTGCTCAGGAATAACGCGGCTACAGGCTACGACCCGGAATTAGTGGTCAACGCCATGAAATTCATCCGCGAAAATATTGAGCTGGATAATAAAGAGATCCGGCTTTCGGACAAGCTTATTGACAAATATTCCGATAAACAATGAAAAGCGCCGGGATTATCGGCGCCGGTGTTGGCGGACTGACAGCCGCCCTGATACTTTCCTCTAAAGGATTTAAGGTAAAGGTATTTGAGAAAAATTCCCGACCAGGCGGTAAACTCTCTGAATTCAGGAAGAACGGTTATCGCTTTGATACAGGGCCAACGCTGCTGACTATGCCCTTTGTGTTTGATATGATCTTCGAAGAATGCGGAATGAAAAGAGATGATTTTTTTCATTATTCAAAAATCGACCGGGGAGTAAGGAATTTCTTCCCGGACGGCATGATTCTGAATACTTACAGTACGGCTGACAGAACATTAAGAGAAATCGCTGAGAAGATCCCTTCCGAAAAGGATAATTTCAAAAGGTATTTAAAGTATTCAAAAGGAATTTATGACAAGACGGCCTGGCTTTTTCTTTTCCAACCCTTTCATGAGCTTAAAAGGCTTTTATTTAAGCAGAAAAAAATTCCCAATCCCATTGTTTTTTTGATGATAGACGCATTCAGGACAATGCACAAAGCCAACAGTTCATTTTTTAAGGATGAGAGGCTTATTAGCATGATGGACCGCTTTGCTACATATAATGGCAGCGATCCATACCGGGCTCCGGCTACCCTGAATATAATCCCTTACGTGGAATATGTGCTGGGCGCCTACTATCCTGACGGCGGCCTTTACAGAATAATTGAAGGACTTGAAAAAGCAGCTGCCGCAATGGGTACGGAGTTTCATTATGATTCAGATGTACAGGGCATTCTTACAAAAAACAATAAAGCAAAAGGGCTCAAAGTAAACAGAGAAAAATTAGAATTTGATTACATAATTTCCAACGCAGATGTCAGTTATACTTTTGAAAAACTGCTTGGGATCAATCGAAAAACTAATGACGAACCCTCGCTTTCGGGTATGGTTTATCTTTGGGGGATTAACAGAAAACTGGAAGAACTGGCACACCATAATGTATTTTTCCCGGAAAATTACAAACAGGAATTTATTGATATTTTCGATGAAAAGCGTGTTCCTTCTGATCCTGCTGTATATGTATCCGTCAGCGCGAGAACCGAAGCAGAAGACGTTCCCGCCGGTAAGGACAATCTCTTCATACTTGTGAATATGCCCAATACTGATTCCGGTTATCCGGATAATGTTGAAGATATCATAAGGGACAAAATATTTCAAAGAATAATAAAACACGGATTTGATATAACATCGGCAATAGAATTTGAAGAAGTAATTTCCCCCTTCGATTTGGAGGGCAGGCTCAATGCTTACAAGGGCAGCATTTACGGCGGGTCATCAAATAATATGTCAGCGGCATTCCGCAGGCAGGCCAACCGCTGCCGTGAGATATCGAATTTATACTTCGCGGGCGGATCGGCGCACCCCGGAGGCGGGATACCGCTTACAGCCTTATCCGGCAAGCATTGCGCGGATCTAATCATAGAAGATAAAAACAAATAATAAACGTGTACGTTTAAGATATTCAATTTAGTAAAAGATACTCGGATCACTCAAATGAAAAAAGCCGCTATAATCGGTTCAGGTTTCGGAGGGCTTTCCCTAGGTATACGCTTGCAGGCTAAGGGCTGGCAGGTGAAAATATTTGAGAAAAATTCACAGCCCGGCGGCCATGCGAACCAATTGCTTAAAAAGGGGTACAAGTTCGATATGGGGCCATCGCTCATAACAGCACCGGATATACTCGGTAATGTTTTCAAATCAGCAGGCAAGAATATTGAAGATTACCTCGACCTGCTTCTGCTCGATCCTTATTACAGGATTTATTTCCACGACAAATCTTATATTGACTATTCCGGCGATGAGGAATTCATGAAAGCTCAGATGGCTGTTTTCAACAAAGGCGACGCCGGGAAATATGATAAATTCATCGAAAACTCCAGAAAGATTTACGAAGCAGTCATTAAGGAGGGCCTCGGCTCAACTCCTTTCAATAAGCCGTCGGTAATGGCTAAGTTTGTGCCCAAGGCAATGAGCATGAAGGCCTTTTACTCATCATACGGTCTGGCATCGAAGTATTTTAGTGATTTCAGGCACAGGTTTATGTTTTCATTCCACCCCTTATTTATCGGCGGCAACCCTTTTCGTGTACCAGCGATATACCTGATGATATCTTACTTAGAAAAGGAAGGAGGCGTATGGTTTACTAAGGGAGGAATGAAAAGCCTGGTGGACGCTTTTGTTAAGGTATTCAGCGAGCTGGGAGGAGAGATAAGCCTTGATTCCGAGGTGAGGGAAATTAAGCTCGATAATGGAAAAGCAAAAGGAATAATCACTGATAAAGAGGACTACGACTGCGATATAGTTATTTCCAACGCGGACGTTACCCATACATATTCAAAGCTTATTAAAGGCGACGCTTCCAAAAGGTGGTCGAAGCAAAAGCTGGAAAAATCAAAGTTCTCCATGGGCGCCTTCCTGCTGTATCTGGGGGTTAGAAAAAAATATCCCGAACTGCTTCACCACACTCTTATCCTGTCGCCCAGGTATAAGCCATTGATAGATGATATTTTTGATAATAAAATACTGCCTGATGATTTCTCAATGTATCTTCATGTGCCTACACGCAGCGATGAGAGCATGGCTCCGGAAGGATGCGAGAGCATCTATGTGCTGGTTCCTGTGGCGAATTTGCAGAGCGGCATTAATTGGGATGAAAAAGCAAGGCCATTTGCTAACACAATTATTAATTTTCTGGAAGCTGACTTCAATATGGTCGGACTCAGAGAGAATATTGAAGTTGAGGAAATCTTTACTCCCAAAGATTTTATGGAGCAGAGAAATTCCCATATGGGCACGCCCTGGGGAATGGAACCCGTCCTGGCTCAGACGGCATATTTTCGGCCGCACAATAAAAGCGAGGATATCGAAAACCTCTACCTTGTTGGAGCAGGTACTCATCCCGGCGGAGGACTGCCCGGTGTGATGCTTTCAGCTGAGGCGACTGAGAAACTAATTGTTGAGGATAACGTATAACCCAAAAATTTAAGCTTTATGTAAACATTTTTTGGGAGAAAAAATATGAATAAAATACTTACATTGATGATAGCATTAGTCCTTAGCGTACCTGCTTGGGCGCAGGAAGATGTTCTTTCAGCTCAGGATAATGACAAAGACAGCACAAACAAAATGTCGAATGTAGTGAATTTCAATATCGGCCTGCAGCTTGGGTTTCCAACAGGTGAGTACAAGAATCAGAATGATGAAGTTGGTTTCGGTATCGGTGGTAACCTGGCCTTTAACATAAAAGGCGCGCCGCTCTATGTCGGAATCGACGGCGCGTATCTGGTAATGAGTTCCCGGGAAAGAGTAGAGCAATTCAGCACTACAATACCTGATGTTCGAGTAAGGGTGAACACAACCAATTCCCACAGCTTTTTTCACGGATTTCTCAGATTTCAGGCGGATGAAGGGCCTATTCAGCCTTACTTTGAAGGCCTCATTGGTTTTAACTATCTAAGTACCACAACAACAATTGAAGACGTTGATTTTGATGATGATCAGGATATAGCTTCATCAAACGATTTAAGCGATTTTGCGTTTAGTTATGGAGTCGGCGGCGGGCTTGCTATCCCGGTTTCAACATTCGAGTCGGAAGAAGGCCACGGCATGCAGCTTTTGATAGATCTGGGAGCGAAATATATTAAGGGCGGTGAGGCCGAATACCTGAAAGAAGACGGCAAGCAGATTGTTGACGGCGAAGTTATTTACGAAATAACAAAATCTAGAACCGATATGTTGAGTGCAAGAATAGGAGTGACACTTAAATTCTGACAGGCAATGAAAAATACTGGCAGCTGCCGGGATACCGGCCGTCATTCTTATATGCTTCGGAAATAATAAAGCACTATGCGAGGAGCTTTTCCGTAGCGTCGAGATTTTTGCCCGAAAAGAAAAGATGGGCCACGTATGCTGTTTATTCATTTTGCCGATATGCCGATAATTTAGTCGATAACCCCAGGGATCGCGCCGTTGAGCAGCTACTGGGCGAGTTAAACAATCTGAAAGAAGAGCTTGATATCGCCTGCGTAACGGGCGAATCAGAGCATCCCGCTCTTAAGCCCTTTGTACTTTCATGCCGCCTGTACGATATACCCGTAAAGTACGCGTATGATCTTATCGAAGGCGTAACCATGGACTTAAACCAATTCCGCTACAAGAACTTTGATGAGCTGTACCTTTTCTGCTACCGGGTGGCGGCTGTTGTGGGGCTTATGATGACTTATATCCTGGGATTCCGCGATAAAGAAGTACCGTATTATGCTGAGAAAATGGGCATCGCCATGCAGCTCACGAATATTCTCAGGGATATCAAGGAAGATAAAGACATGGGCAGGATATATCTGCCTTTGGATGAAATGGAACAATTCGGGATAAGTGAGAGGGATATTATCGAGGAAAATTTTTCGGCGGAAATGGAAAAATTTATGCGCTTCCAGGTAGAAAGAGCTCATGAATACTACGAAGAAGCCCTTCCCGGGATAAGAGGGCTGGATAAGAGCGCCAGGTTTGCCATCTATGCCGCCGCAAGGATTTACAGGGGAATACTCCGGAAGATCGAAGAGAGAGGGTTCAATCCGTTTCTGGGCAGAGTTTACGTCCCTAACAGCCGTAAGCTTGGGATACTTATACATGAATTTGTGAAAGTCAGAGCAGGCATGAACGACAAGGAATGATAAAAGCCCGCCATAGCGTCCCGGCTGACTTTTTTTTCAGGCCATATATTAAAAGGCTTATGAAAAAAAGTTTTTGCTCTATGCACCTTCACGGCACTGTTCCGGAAACAAAGGATCATCCCGTGATACTTTTGCCCAATCATTCCACCTGGTGGGACGGCTTTTTTGCTTACCTAATCAATGATATTTTTTTTCAAAAAAAATTTTACATAATGATCGTAGAGCGGCAGCTGAGTAAATACAGATTTTTTACTAAGCTCGGAGGATTTTCCATTGATCATGAATCTCCAAAAAAAATGATCAGGTCCCTTCAGTACGCGGCTTCAATTCTCGACTCTGAAAAATCGCCGTTAATGACTATTTTCCCGCAAGGTGAGCTGCTCCCCAATAGGATTGAAGATTTTTCCGCAAAAAGAGGAGTGGGAACTATACTGAATAATATGAGAAAACCCGCCTGCCTGCTTCCGCTGGCTATAAGGCCCATGCTATTAAATGAGCAGGTGCCTCATGTTTTCTTTAAATTCGGTACCGCGAAGATAGCCGGAAGCGGTGAATTTCAATCCAATCTGTATGCGGCTGAAATGAGTTCCATGCTAAATGATATTGATGAAAGTGTTTTCAGAGGCGAGACAGGAAAGACATTCTTCATGGGAAAGAAAACTACAGGTGGCGGCACTGAAGATTTCTTTGAAAGGCTGAGGAAAAGAAATGCCCGCTGATCTGATATTCTACATACAGATATCAATCATATTGCTGTTATTTTTATTAATATCAATTACGGCAATAAATGCCTTAGCCGGGCCATTTCTAAAAAAGAAGCATATAATTGAAAAGAATAAAGCACCTAAAGTATCCGTATTGGTTCCCGCCCGCGATGAGGAAAACAATATACGCGGCAGTTACGGCAGCCTGAAAAAACTAGACTATCCGGATTATGAAGTCATCTGGCTTGATGATAATTCCTCGGACAGCACTTATGAAATAATCAGTAATCTTACAAAAAATCAGGAAAATTTCAGGGTAATCAAAGGCAAACCCCTGCCTGAAGGATGGCTCGGCAAGAATTGGGCATGTATGCAGCTCGCCGAGGCATCAAATGGTGATATACTCGTATTTACCGACGCGGATAACAGGCACGAACCTCACGCACTGACTGAAACAGTACATAAAATGGACCAGTATAGGCTGGATATGCTCAGCGCCTTCCCCAGACAACAAACCGGGACTCTGGCGGAAAAGCTCATTTTGCCGATGATAGACCTTATACTTTATTCCATGCTTGTGCTATGGTCAACACTTTTTGCCAAACATAAGATGTTTGCCGCCGCCAACGGCCAGTGGATAGCATTCCGAAAGGAAGCGTATTTCGCGCATGGCGGCCATGAACTCGTCAAAAACGAAGTCGTGGAAGATGTGGCATTCAGCAGCAAATTTAAATCGCACGGCAGAAGAATACTTACCTGCTCGGGCATACATGCCGTCGAGGCCAGAATGTACCATTCATTCGGTGAAGTGTGGCAGGGCCTCGGTAAGAACTTATTCGGTATAGCGGGATTCAGCGTATTTAATCTGGCAGTTATGCTCGGAATTATAGGTATCAGCGGCCTGGGCCCTTTTATCCTGGCGGTAATTTCGCCGGATATTCTTTCCGCGATAGCTTTAGCGCTGCTGTTTATTTGGAAAGGATTGCTGGCATTGAGGTTTAAAAATAATTTTCCTGTGAGCGTGTTTCTTCATCCAATATCTGTGGCGCTGATAATAGCGTTGGGAATTAACTCATATTATCTTACAAAAAGCGGAAAAATAAGCTGGAAAGGAAGGAACATAAAACCGGAACTTTAAGAACCCGCATCCGCCCGGATGTGACGGTACTCTATATACTGATGATTGCCGGAGGTATATGGCACATTACCGGGAGTTTCGCGGGGCTGATGAGTATTATGGCCGGCCCGCTGATAATAGTGGTCTCTCTGTGGCAATTCGGCCTTCTCTACCGCGATGCCGAACATAATGAAAAGCCGAAAGCCATTCTTTTTTCGGTATTTGTGATTGCAGGCAGTTGGCTTGCCGAATGGGCCGGCGTGGAAACCGGGCTTCTATTTGGCGAGTATGATTATAAAGGAGTGTTGCTTCCTCATATTATTGATGTGCCTGCGGCCATAGGATTTGCCTGGCTGGGAGTGCTTCTGGCTTCCCTGGGCCTGCTCAGCCGCATAAATCTTTTTCGCAGAATGCCCATTTTTTTAAAAAGTATAGCGGTGGGCGCGGCCATGACTCTATTCGATTACTTTATGGAGCCTGCGGCTGTAAAACTCAATTACTGGACATGGGAGGGAGGCATTATTCCGCTGCGAAATTATCTGGCATGGTTTATCATGGGCGCCTTCTTTGCTTTCATTGGATTTAAAAGCGGGATACTGAATAAAAAGCCTGATACATTCAATTATCACTCATACCTTGCTCAAATGATTTATTTTCTTTTAGTGAAGCTTGCTTGAGTGTTATTTAGGTTTATTTTTATTCAATGGACTGTTTTCAGGTTTGGAATTACTCCCTGATTAATAATATCCCTTTAAAAATCACCATATATGAGTTGACAAGATGAAAGCGCTTTACAAACATTTGGACAAAAAAGTGGGTTGATTATTTATTCCCTTGCATGAATTATAAAGAGGCTTTGTTTTAAGCGCTCTGCAATTCTTAATGCAATAAAGGTGAACTCACTTCTTGCAGGCGCCGGTGCACTTGCCGTCGCAAAGTTTTCCTTTGCACTTCAGCTTTTTTAGTTTATCTTTCTTTTTCTTTTTTTTACTCATAATAATAACCGTATGGATAAAAGTCCCGGCCAAAGCTACTTATACGCCCTTGGCGCAGTTTTATTATGGTCAACGGTCGCTACGGCATTCAGCCTGGCCCTGGATCATTTCGGCTTCCTGGCTCTGCTATTGGTATCTTCTGCTACGGCATTTCTTTTTCTTTTAGTATATACCGCGGCGGCGGGCAGGCTGCGAGGCTTATTGGAAATCTCAAAGCGTGATATACTGCTGTCGATGCTCTACGGTTTTCTCAATCCATTTCTCTATTATCTTGTGTTATTCAAAGCGTACTCGATCTTGCCCGCGCAGATAGCGCTTTCGCTTAACTATACCTGGGCGATTGTACTGGTGATATTCTCCGTTTTCTTTCTAAGGCAGAAGATAAGGCCAGCGGGCTGGCTTGCTTTGCTGATCAGCTTTTCGGGTGTCGTACTGATCGCGTCAAGGGGTAATTTCTCATCCCTTATCCCCGAGCAGCCTTTTGGCGTGGCGCTCGCCCTTGGCAGCTCTATTATTTGGGCGCTTTACTGGGTACTTAATACCGGTGACAAGTTAAATACCGAACTAAGGCTGATGCTGAATTTTTTCTTCGGCGCTCTTTACGCCCTGCCGGTTTATGCTATATTTGGTGGAAGCATCAAAATTGAACTTAATATAGGCTATCTTATATATATCGGCTTGTTCGAAATGGGGGTGACCTTTATCCTGTGGATAAAGGCCCTGAAAACATCGGTGAAAACTTCAAAAGTCAGTAATCTGGCATATTTGAGCCCGTTTCTATCACTATTGTGGCTCAGATTAATAACAGGTGAGGAGCTGCTATTGAGCTCTATGGCAGGCCTGGCCCTGATCGTAGCGGGCATTATTTTTCAGGCATCATTAAAAGACCTGAAGGCCTGATTTCCCTAAAAAACTTAATTCCTTTTTTTGAGCTGCTTAAATTCATTATCCAGTCTGCTTTCCAGTGTGTTTTTGGCCATAGAGCCGAACATATTCAGGTCGATATCGATATCGATAACTTTATCCCGGAATTCAATCGTACCCTTTCCGAATTTAGAAGTTAAATAAAGAATATTTCCCGACCAGCTTGCGGTATCCACGAAGGACTTAACCGCCGAATTCGGAAGTACCTTTGTATCGGCAAAATGTCTCATCTCATCAGCTGAATACTCTGTATTGATCGTTTTTTTTAGCTTTGCCATAATATTGCTCCAAACAAAAAAATTACATTATAAAAATATTGTTTTTCGTGAAATAAATTACGTTTTGGTAAATAATTATAATAATGAATCGTTAGCAAAATTAACCATATTTAACGGCAAAGCTGCCGCGATATTTGTTTTTATATAAATTCAGGAGAATTCATGGCCGTAAAGAAAGGCGATACAGTTAAAATTCATTACACAGGAAAATTGGAAAGCGGAGAAGTATTTGATTCATCTAAAGACAGAGAACCTTTAGAATTTACCGTTGGCACCGGACAGGTTATCCCCGGTTTCGAAAACGGTATATTGGGCATGGATAAAGGAGAAACAAAAACAGTTGAAGTGCCTGTGGATGAAGGATACGGCTCATATCGCGACGACCTGATATTTGAAATAGCGAAATCGGAATTACCCCCCGATATAGATCCTTCTGTTGGAGAAAGGCTCCAGATGCAGAATGACCAGGGACAGGTGATTGGTGTAACAGTATCAAAAGTAACCGACGATACGCTTTTTATTGACGCGAATCATCCCCTTGCGGGAAAGGATTTGGAATTTGATATTGAATTAATTGATGTAAAATAAAACAAAAATTTAAAAAATATGCCCAGAGTACAGGAAGGAGATACAGTACGTGTAGCTTATACAGGGCGGTTTCGTGACGGCGGTACTTTCGAAATAATAGATGAAGAGCATCCGCTTGAATTTACCATAGGTAAGGGAGAAATGATTCCCGGATTCGAGAAAGCACTAGAAGGAATGCAGCCCGGAGATGAGAAAACTATTATAATCATACCCGATGACGCTTACGGCGCCTACAGCGATGAACTTGTCATCGAAGTAGACCGCAGTGAATTCGGAGATGATATTATTCCCGATATCGGCGAGCAGATCAATTATACCGATGGCCGTGGAATATCAATTCCTGCTACCGTTAAAGGCCAAAGCGATCATGGTATTACTTTAGATACAAATCATCCTTTAGCAGGCAAAGAACTTACTTACGAGATTAAACTACTTGATATTATTGACAGATAGACGCTGATAACATATTGAGCAAAATATTAAGCTGTCCGCGATTGTGGGCGGCTTTTTTTATGCAACACGAAAATTACAAAACACAATTACGTATAATATATTTATAAATCAAAGGTTTATGAAATATTAATTTTTAAAAATTAATTCTAATTTCATTATACTATGTGTGAT
>CAZJAH010000012.1:0-55788 GCA_964544155.1 uncultured Hyphomicrobiales bacterium
TGCAATGCCATTCTGTTTTAATATTTCCACTTTTTTTCTTACATAAAAAAATATTTGAATTTTCGTAATTAAAATGTTGTTATTTAATTAAATTATTTAGTAAGTTATTAAAGGGATGTTAAAAACAGCAAAATTATAATAATATTATGGGAAAGAGTAATCCACCGTGCCCCTACTGCAAGGGACTTAAAGTTATCAAACATGGCGCTTCCGCCAGCGGCAATCAGCGCTTCAGATGCAGGGAGTGCGGCAAAACCTGGGTTTTGGAGAAACTGGATGATAAACGTCCGGATATTGCCGATCTGACCATAGAATACCTTAATGGAAGATCGTTCCGAGACTTGGTAAGCATGTATTACAGCTCGCCGCTGAGAATTAATAAAAAAATCCGGGAATTTTTATCCGGATGCCCTAAATGGGAGGAATATGTTGACATAAGCGTAAAAAATCATGATTCAAAAGTTATTTATTTAATTGGAAAGAAATTCGCCAGCTCAAATCCCGATTCCAAAGATAATACCATGTATCTGGCGCTTGCAGTTGACGCGCTTTCGACAGTTATTCTGGGCCATGAAATAGGCCGGACTGATTCAGTAAATATATGGACGCGCCTTATAAGCAGGCTCAAAGAGCGTGACATTAACGCGTACCAGTTTGTTACTAACGGGAAAATTCATATAGAAAATGTAATTGAAAATGTTTTTCCCAGAGCTTCAGTGAAGATATTTTATGAAAAGGCCTACCGCGATAAAGAGCTTAACTGCTGCCTGACCCGGGTACAAATGAATAATAAGCTGCTAAATGACGCTCTGAAAATATTTGTGGGAATAAATAATAAAAGCCTTAATGATTACATGCATTTAAAGAATGGCAAAGTATTACGCCAAATGATCATGAAGTCGCAGGAAGAATTTATTTTGCGCCTAAAAGACAGACTCGACCATAGGAATATTACCCGTACTGAGGGCCTCACAGGCGCATTCAAAACGCGGTTTGAAAAGTTCCACATGCTTAAGGAAAACCCCGAACCCATAATTAACGGCTGGATTGCCAAGCAGATGTTAGAACCTTTGGAAATGGGTTTTAGCAGGCTTTCGCTTTATATGCAGCTGCCCGCCAAAACCGGCTTCAAGGATTTTTCCTGTGGTAATACCCCTGAAATAATCCCGCTGCCCAATGATTCGGCGGAATTGAAAAATTTCATTATCGAAATAGCTACCCGCGGGCTACAGCTTCCGATTATGCATCATAAATGTGAGATGAAGATAGATAAATGCAGCCTCTTTTGAGATAAAAATTATTTTTCGAACGATTTTTTTTATTTCCTGAATGTAATTATGCCCAAAATATCAGCAAACTGTTGTTTTTCTAAAAAAAAATAATGGCCAGTTTTATTAATTTACTATTAATTATTATTAATATTCACCATGCTTTTCGGGCAGATAATTTATTATTAATAAAGGCCAATTAGCCGGCAGTAAATAATATATTATTTATGAAAATTTCATTAATAATTATAGTTTAAAAGGAGAATTTTATCAAATTATGTTTAATTGCCGAAATTTAATTGATAATTAGAAAAAAATTTCTTATATTCCTTGCTGTAATAAACAGATAACAATGCATATTTGCTGTCATGTTCATACCATAATTCATTAGCCTGCACCGGGAATATTAGCATATCCTAAAGTCATAATTTAGCATAAGCGCTTACCACACTTTGATTACATAATTTCCTTTACCATTGATTTTTGGATATCAGGGATATATTATTGTACCAGGAGAAAAGACTTTCGAAATTATCTACTCATATATTTAAGTATTGGAGTAATTATATGTCAGCAAAATTGATCAGCCCTCATGGCAACCCTGAACTGGTAGAGCTTCTATTGACAGGAAGCATGCTTGATGATGAAAAAATCAAAGCCGGGAAGCTTGCTAAAGTAAACCTGTCGAGCCGGGAAACCGGCGACCTGATTATGATGGGTATCGGCGGATTCACACCCCTCAGCGGATTCATGGGGTACGAAGACTGGAAAGGCGTATGCGCCGAAATGAAAATGCCTTCGAAAAATGGACTGTTCTGGCCTATCCCCGTAACTTTATCTGTAGATAAAGACAAAGCCGGCAGCATTAACATCGGCGACGAAGTAGCCCTCTATTCAGAAGAATACGGCGAGATTATGGCCACAATGAAGGTGGAAGAGAAGTACACTATAGACAAAGAATTTGAATGCCAGCATGTTTATAAAACCACGGATATCGAACATCCGGGCGTAAAAATGGTAATGGACCAGAAAGATGTCAACCTGGCCGGCCCGGTCAAAGTTCTATCTGAAGGCCCCTTCCCCACTGAGTTCGAAGGTATTTACCAGAGGCCTCGCGAATCACGTAAGATATTCGAAGAAAGAGGATGGAAAACCATAGCAGCGCTGCAGCTTAGAAACCCCATGCACCGCAGCCATGAATTCCTGGCAAAGATAGCCCTGGAAGTATCCGACGGGCTTTACATTCATCAGCTCGTAGGCAAACTGAAACCTGGCGACATTCCCGCAGACGTAAGGGTCAAATGTATAAATACACTCGTAGATAACTATTTCGTGAATAATTCAGTATTAACCGGCGGCTATCCGCTCGATATGCGCTATGCCGGCCCGAGAGAAGCTCTTCTGCACGCCCTTTTCAGGCAGAATTTCGGCTGTACCCATATGATAGTAGGCCGCGACCATGCAGGAGTAGGTAATTACTACGGCCCGTTCGACGCTCAGGATATTTTTGATGAGTTGTGGGAAGGAGCTCTACTCTGCCAGCCGCTGAAAATCGACTGGACTTTCTTCTGCTACAAATGCGCAGGTATGGCTTCCATGAAAACCTGCCCGCATTCAAAGGAAGACAGGCTTTTATTAAGCGGTACACTACTTCGCAAGTCGCTCTCTGAAGGCAAAGCCGTACCCCATGAATTTTCAAGGCCCGAGGTACTCGAAATACTGAGGGAATATTATTCCGGGCTTAAGGATGAAGATAAGATAGAAGTAAAGCTGCACAAAGCAGCCACAGGAAACTAAGAGAATTCACGGTAAATAAATTTTTTGATTCCATTTTTTAAAGGAGATCTGTAATGCCAAGTTATGTAATTGTAGAAAAATGCGACGGGTGCAAGGCTCTCGATAAGACAGCCTGCCAATACATTTGCCCGAACGATTTAATGCAGTTGAACAGAGACTTGATGAAAGCATTCAATAATGAGCCTGAAATGTGCTGGGAATGCTACAACTGTGTTAAAATATGCCCTGTGCAGGCAATAGAGGTAAGAGGCTACGCTGACTTTATGCCATTGGGCGGTGTCGTTACACCTATGAGAAGCTCAGATTCAATTATGTGGACGATCAAATTCCGCAACGGGACTTTAAAACGCTTTAAATTCCCGATCCGAACAACTCCTGAAGGTTCTGCTCAACCCGACGGCGGCTATGAAACCGGCACTGACGACTTATCAAGTCCGATTTTATATACTGAGCCGGCTTCATTGGAAGGGCCCGAACTTTTTATGAAATAACTGATAATTAAATAAATACTTTAAGGAGAATTTTTCCATGGCACAATTTGAAACTGTAGAAGTCAAAACCGACCTGCTTATTTTCGGCGGCGGTATGTCAGCCTGCGGTGCTGCTATTGAAGCAACGCATTGGGCAAAAAAGCACAATATCAAGATCACAATGGTTGACAAAGCTGCTGTTGACCGCAGCGGCGCTGTGGCAATGGGCCTATCAGCCATTAATCAGTATGTTGACTTAAGAAGCGGCAAAAACACAATTAAAGACTATGTGGAATACGTTCGAAACGACCTCATGGGCGTATCGCGCGAAGACCTTGTTGCCAACATAGCCCGTCACGTTGACGGCTCTGTTCACCTTTTCGAAAAATGGGGCCTCCCCATCTGGAAAGACGAAGAAGGCAATTATGTACATGAAGGCCGCTGGCAGCTTATGATCAACGGCGAATCATATAAAGTAATCGTTGCCGAAGCAGCCAAAAATGCTCTTGGCGTAGATAACATCATCGAGCGCGTATTCATAGTTGAGCCTTTAATGGACGGTGACAGAATCTCCGGAGCCGTTGGCTTTAGCGTTCGCGAAAATAAGTTCTATGTATTTAAAGCAAAAGCAGTCATGGTAGGCGCAGGCGGCGCGGTACACGTGTTCAAACCCAGGTCATCAGGCGAAGGCCTCGGCCGCGCGTGGTATCCGCCCTGGAACTCAGGCTCATCAGCATACTTTACTATTAAAGCAGGCGCTGAAATGACATGCCAGGAAGTAAGATTTATCCCCGTACGTTTCAAAGACGCTTACGGCCCTGTAGGAGCATGGTTCCTACTCTTTAAATCCCGCGCAGTTAACGCCGAAGGCGGCGAGTACATGGTTGAAAGAAAGCCAGAGCTCGAAAAATGGCTCCCTTACGGTAAAGTAAAACCCATGCCCGCAAACCTGCGTAACTGGCTGGGAATGCTCGACACAATGGAAGGCAAAGGCCCGATCTATATGAAAACCGAAGAAGCTATCCAGAGAATTGCCGACGAATACAAAGATGATCCGAAAGGATACAAGAAGAAAATGAAAGAGCTGGAATCAGAAGCATGGGAAGACTTCCTCGATATGACCATATCACAGGCTCTGCTTTGGGCGTCAACAAATATCTTCCCCGAAGAAGAACCATCAGAAATTGCAGCTGCAGAACCATACTTTATCGGTTCTCACTCGGGCGCTTCCGGCGCGTGGGTATCAGGCCCGAAAGACCTTGCTCCCGACGATTACTTCTGGGGCTACCCGAACATGACTACCATTAAAGGACTCTTTGCTGCAGGCGACGCTTCAGGAGCTTCGAGCCATAAATTCTCTTCAGGATCGCACGCTGAAGGACGTATCGCCGGCAAAGGCGCTATCGAATATATAGTTAAAGAAAACCCCGAACTCAACTATAACGACGAAGAAATCGGCAAGATGAAAGAACGCATTCTGAAGCCTTTCTATACATTTGCTGAGCACAGCACTGAAACATCTGACCCGGATATCAATGCCAATTATCTGAAACCGAAGATGTTTATGTTCAGGCTCCAGAAGATTATGGATGAATATGCAGGCGGCGTATCGGCTCAGTTCAAAACTAACAAAGCTTCTCTCGAAAAAGCCCTTTATCTGCTCAACTTCCTCAAAGAAGACGCGGAAAAACTCGCAGCAGGCGACCTGCACGAGCTTATGAGATGCTGGGAGAACGTACACAGGATGTGGCAGGCTGAAGCCCATGTTCGCGCTATTTTATTCCGCGAAGAAACACGCTGGCCCGGATACTACTTCCGCGCCGACAAGCCTGAACTGAATAACGATCAGTGGGAAAAATTTGTAAACATGACTTACAACGCAAAAGAAGACAAATGGGATGTATTCACAAAACCCATTCATCAATTATTCTAAATTTAAAGCTAAGGGGGAGAGGCTTGCCCTCCCCCGCTTATTTATTTTTAAAAATAAACAGAACGGTGAGATATTAAAATTATATAAAAAGAGAGGGGAAAGCAAAATTCCGGAGCGGTCCCGCGCTGCTGACTTTTGTGTTCCTACTCTTAAATTAAAAAGTTTTTCATCAATACATACAGGAACATAAAAAATGGCTGATAATATTACCTGCAAACATTGCGGTTCTGAGCTCAAAAAAGTAAGCCTCCCGGTTGATTCCGATTTCGGCGTGGAATACCTGATGGTCTGCTTTAATGACGAATGTGAATATTACAAACGGGGATGGAACTGGATGGGCGAGAACTATAACGTCCGCGCTTCTTACAGGTACAAGTATAATACCTTCACCGGCGAGGACGGCCCTCTGCCGGTATTTTCGCCCCATACTTTCAAAACCGCGATTGTAGAACATTAAACAGGAAATAATAATGGATTTAAATACATTCAAAGAAAAAGTTGTACAGGATTACCCCAGGCTAAAAAAGGATGGCAAATTCAAATTCGGATGCCATCCCGGGGTAAGCTGTTTTAATAAATGCTGCAACGATGTAAACATATTTCTTACGCCTTATGATATCATAAGGCTAAAAAATCGGCTCGGCATCAGTTCTGGAGAATTTCTCGAAAAATATACAATACTCCCGCTGGAAGAAAATCTCCGCCATCCTATAGTTATGCTTCGCATGAACGACGGCACAATGGACTGCCCCTTTGTGGACGCAGAAAAAGGATGTACGCTTTATGAGGACAGGCCATGGTCATGCAGGATGTTCCCGGTAGGAGTAGCTTCTCCGGACGAGATCACCTCGGAAAAGGAAGAAGAATTCTTTTTCCTGCTGAAAGAAAAAGTATGCCGGGGCTTTGAAGAAGGCCAAAAAGAATGGACGGTAGCTGAATGGATGGACGATCAGAAAGTTCAGGATTATAATGAATTCGGCGAGCTGTTCAAGAAAATATCCATGCATGACCGCTTCACGCACGAAAAGCCTCTGGAGCCTGTTAAGCTGGAAATGTTCTTTATGGTCTGTTACGACATAGATAAATTCAGGGATTTTGTTTTCGGTAGTTCATTTTTGACAAGATTTGATATCGAAGATGAACAGATAAACAAAATGAAAGAAAGCGACAGCGAACTTCTGCGATTTGGCTTTAAATGGCTGAGGCTGAGCCTTTTCGGAGAAAAAACAATGACTTTAAGGCCGGAATACATAAATCCGAATTATGTGGCATAAATAATCGTGGCCTGATATAAAAGATTTGTATAACGCAATAAGGGGATCTAAAGATGTCCGGTAAAAAAATAGGAAACGATATAGAATTCATCCGCTATTTAAAAAATAACGGCGGTGAAACAATGAAGAAGTGTTTCCAGTGCGCTACCTGCTCGGTAGTATGCCATTTATCCCCTAAAGAAGATGCTTTTCCGCGAAAGGAAATGATCAATGCAGGCTGGGGCCTAAAGGATAAACTGGTAAACGACCCCGATATATGGCTCTGCCACGGCTGCATGGACTGCAGCCAGCAATGCCCTCGCGGCGCAAGGCCGGCCGACCTTATGGCGGCAGTAAGGAGCTATGTTTACAGGAATTTTGCCACGCCCTCATTTATGGGCAAGGCGCTAAGCGAGCCCAAATACCTGCCTTACCTGTTTATAGTGCCGGTGATACTTATATCTATCCTGACTATGATCACGCAGGACTGGAGCTTAGCGAATATCAACTGGGAACCGCGACAGTTCAAGTACGCCGAAATCATCGCTCACGGCCCGATAGAAGCCCTCTTTGTTGCAGGCAATGTACTTATATTCGCTTTTGCGTATATGGGATTTAGAAAATACTGGGACAGCATGAGCGCTGATTACCGGGGCGGGCCTCCGCAAATGCGCTTTTGGAAAGCGGTGCCGGCAGTATTCACAGACTTTTTAAAACACAAAAAATTCGACAAATGCCCGACTAATTCCAACAGGTACTGGGGGCATATTTTTGTTTTCTACGGATTTCTCGGTGCACTTATAGCGACTGCAATAGTGGTATTAGATATTTTCGGATATAAATTAGGAATCTATGATAAATTCCTGCCCGAACATATGAATATACCCCTATACCTTTTTGCCGGGGTAGATTTCGCCGATGCGAACCAGACACGGGAACTTATCGGGCTCGTAACAAAATTCATCGGCTTGGCGGGAGGCACACTACTTGTCCTGGGCGGCCTGATGCTTTTAGTTAAAAGATACAAAACTCCGGAAAATGAAGGCAAATCAACATATAACGATATGCTGTTTTTATGGGTACTGTGGTTAGTATCCGCGACCGGAATGGCGCTGGTATTCCTTAGGATTGGGCAGTTGCCGGTAGTGGCGTTTCCCATGTACTTCATTCACATGGTATTTGTCTATTTCTTATTGTGGTACATGCCTTATTCAAAATTCGCGCACATGATTTACAGATTCCTGGGGCTTACATTCCTCAAGATGCACGGCAGAGGTGAGCGCCCCGAAAGATACGCTGCGGCATTACACACAAACGGAAAAACAGCATCAATAAAAAATGACGAACAGAGATCAGATAAAGAAAAAAAAGAAGAAGTAACTGTTTAAGTTACATATTATTTCCTTAAATAAATTAAAGGAGAGACCATGGCTGAGAAAAAATACGAAACCCCGCTCCTTGATGAGCTGGAAAAGGGTGGTTGGCCAAGTTTCGTTACAGAAATTAAAACAGCCGCAAAGACCAGTTCCATGGCGAATGACCTATTAGGTCAGCTCGAAAAATCCTATCGCGACCGTGTAGGATATTGGAAGCATGGCGGAATAGTCGGCGTTATGGGCTATGGCGGAGGCGTTATTGGAAGATATTCCTCCCTGCCCGAAGAATATCCCGAAGTGTCTCACTTCCATACGCTGCGTGTTAATCAGCCCTCGGGCTGGTTTTACACAAGCAAGGCTCTGAACACACTTTGCGATCTGTGGGATAAGCACGGTTCCGGACTTACAAACATGCACGGCTCAACTGGCGACTTAGTACTGCTCGGTACACGCACAGAAGAGCTGGAACCTGTATTCCAGGAAATGGCAGAGCAGGGTTGGGACTTAGGCGGATCAGGCTCCGACGTTCGTACCCCGAGCTGCTGCAACGGCAAAGCCCGCTGCGAATGGGCATGTTATGATACAATGAAGGTCTGCTATAACATCACCCAGGATTATCAGGATGAGCTCCACAGACCAGCATTTCCTTATAAATTCAAGTTCAAATTCTCCGGCTGCCCCAATGACTGCGTGGCATCGGTAGCACGAGCCGACTGCTCGGTAATCGGAACATGGAAAGACGAAATCAGAATTGATCAGGAAGAAGTACGCAATTATGCCAAAGACGGCATCGACATTTTCAACGAAATAGTAAGGCTCTGCCCAGGTAAATGTATCGACTGGGATGGCAATAACTTAGAGATAGACGACGGTAGCTGCAGGCACTGCATGCACTGCATCAACATGATGCCCAAAGCTTTAAGGCCCGGTAAAGAACAGGGAGCCACCATACTTATAGGCGCTAAAGCCCCCATCGTGGAAGGTGCGCTTCTGGGTTCGGTAATAATACCATTCATCGATATCGAAGAAGACTACGAAGACTTCAAAGAAGTTATTGAAGAAATGATCGATATCTGGTGCGAAGAAGGAAAAATGCGTGAAAGGATAGGCGAATTCATTCAGAGAGTAGGCCTGGGTAATTTCCTTGACGCTGTAGGACTCGAACCACTGCCTGAAATGGTAGCGTTCCCGCGCGACAATCCTTACGTATTCTACGAAGATTACTTCGAAGAAGGCGAAGAGGAAGCATAGAAATACTTAAGTATTTCAATTAATTAAAAAATTAATTAAATTAACCGGTAATAAAACAATTGAGGGGATAATAACATGGCAGATGCACAACCGAAGAGAATTACGGATATCGGGCCGCCTCATTATGAACAATTTCTTCCGCCGACAGTAAAAAAGAACTACGGCACCTGGAAATATCATGAAATACTGAAGCCCGGCGTTATGGTTCATGTATCTGAATCAGGCGATAAGCTCTTTACCATACGTGCCGGATCGCCAAGGCTTTTGAGCACGGATAAGATACGTAAGATAGCCGCTGTTGCAGAAAAATACTGCGACGGCTATTTGAGGTTTACTTCAAGGCACAATATTGAATACATGACAGATAAAGAAGAGAACATAGAACCAATTATACAGGAAATAGAAGCTTTAGGCCATCCCGTGGGAGGCCTCGGTAATGCTATTTCCAATATAGTACATACCCAGGGCTGGGTACATTGCCATTCATCGGCAACAGACGCTTCCGGCGTTGTTAAAGCCGTTATGGATTCTATCATGCCCTATTTCAAAACTACCGAGCTTCCTGCCAAGATCAGGATCGCCCTGGCATGCTGCCTTAATATGTGCGGCGCTGTGCACTGCTCGGATATCGCGATACTTGGTATTCACAGAAGGCCGCCGGTAATCAACAAGGATACTCTGCCCAAGCTTTGTGAGATTCCAAACCTTGTGGCGTCATGCCCTACGGCCGCTATCAGGCCTACACAGTATAACGGCAAACCTTCTGTTGAAGTTGATGAAGACCTGTGTATGTATTGCGCTAACTGCTTTACGGTATGCCCGTCAATGCAGATCGCCGATCCGATAAATGACGGCGTTTCCATTTGGGTAGGCGGTAAAGTATCCAATGCCCGTACTGAGCCGACTTTCTCGAAACTCGCTATTCCGTTCTTACCTAATAATCCGCCAAGGTGGCCGGAAGTGGTGGACGCTGTGGTTAACCTTGTGGAAGTATGGAAGAACAACGCGAGAAAACACGAAAGAATGGGCCAGTGGATTGACAGAATCGGCTGGAAGAGATTCTTCGAACTTACGGGCATCGAATTCCAGAAAGAACATATTGACGACTTTAAACATGCAGGCCTGTCCTTCAAGAGATCGGTACATTTTACACATTAAAAGCAAGGAGGGATCATGGCATCGGTTCAGGAAGTAAAGGAAGCAATGTATAAGATGGTGAAAGATTCGCAGGGAATGAAAAAATGGAAACCGACGGATCTTCATAAAGCATGCTTCGAAATGTTCGGTGATGACAATTACGATAAAAAAACCGGCAAAGCGGCGATCAAAGAATTGGTCGATAGCGGAGAACTGGTTTATACTTACTTTGGCGGCAGCTTTCTTGAAGTGCCCCATAAAGAAGGTTCATCCAACGATTAATAATATAACTCTGGGCGCGGGCTTCAGCCCGCGGCCGGGTAAATTTAAACTATGCGCGTAATAAATCAACCGGGTATAACTATAGCAGGCCTTTCCGGCGATTCCGGAAAGACACTACTTTCCTGCGGCATAATCAATGCCCTCAGGAAAAGGGGCTATTCGACCGCCGCCTTCAAAAAAGGGCCTGACTATATCGACGCCGCCTGGCTGTCGCTGGCATCAGGAAGGCAGGCGCGCAACCTGGACAGCTATCTGATGACAAAAGAAGTTATCCGGGATTCATACGCGAAGAATTCTTTAAACGCTGATATATCCGTAATTGAAGGAAACCGCGGCCTGCATGACGGAGTCGATACCGATGGTAGCCATTCAACGGCAGTTATATCGAAGATCACCGGCACGCCGGTTGTGCTGGCGGTAAACGTTACAAAAATGACACGCACTGTGGCAGCCCTTGCTCTGGGCTGTAAACTGCTCGACAAAGAAGTGGATATTGCCGGTATCATTATCAATAAAGTAGCCGGCACAAGGCAGGAAAATCTGATACGAAAGGCAATAATGAACGAAGCCGGTATTGAAGTGCTCGGAGCAATACCTAAATTGAATGAAGCAGAATTGCTGCCGTCAAGGCATTTGGGGCTGGTAACGCCCTCTGAACATGAGCAGGCTTTGGCTTCGATTGATATGGCCGGCAATTACATCGCTAAATATACGGATTTAGACCTGATATTGGCTAAAGCCTTCCGGGCAAGGCCGATAGAACTTAAGGAAACATTCAAAGCGGAAATTAACGGGACATATCGCGATGATAATACCGGGCAAGAAAAAGTGAAGATTGGATACTTCAGAGATAAGGTCTTTACTTTTTATTATCCGGAAAATCTCGAAGCCCTGGAAGACCGCGGAGCGGAACTTATACCTGTTTCGCCCATGGAAGCATGGGAACTGCCGGATTTAGACGGCCTTTATATAGGCGGGGGGTTCCCCGAAACCCACGCCGGACTATTATCGGGTAACAGGCAGATGATGCGGTCGGTAAGGAAAGCTTCCCTTAACGGACTGCCCATATACGCCGAATGCGGCGGGCTTATGTACCTTGCCGGCAAACTGATTATCGAAGGGCTGGAATATCAAATGGCGGGAGTATTCGATATTGAATGTGAAATGAATAAAAAGCCGGCAGGCCACGGATACGTTAAAGCAAGGATAATTCGAGCTAATCCATTCTATCCGGCCGGAACCAAAATAAAGGGGCATGAATTTCATTATTCAAAAATAATTTCCTATAATGATATGGATTGCTGCCTTGAGTTAGAAAAAGGCACCGGCGCTCTTGATAATAAAGACGGGCTTATTAAGTATAACACTTTCGCGAGCTATACGCACCTGCACGCTTTGAGCTCAGATGAATGGGCAGGTGGATTTATGAAAAAAGCAAAAGAATATAAATATTCCGCAATCTCTAAATCTGTAATTTAAATAAAGGAGCCTTTTATGCCTACACAGAAAGAAAAAAACGAAAAGCTGGTGGAAATTCTCAAGAACTGGCAAAAGCTTGAAGATTCATCCGTACAGAGTACCACCGACATAATCAAGAAAACCGATAATCCACTGGTACAGATCGTAATGGAAATTATCCGGCAGGATTCGGTTATGCACAGAAGAGTGCAGCAGCTTATCATAGACCACTATGAAAAACAGGCTCTCAGGCTGAATATCGACGAACTGGCCGAATTCTGGACAAAAATAGAAGAGCACGACGAGCTTGAGAAAAAAGTTATCAAGCTGGCAAAAGAAGCTAAAGAAGAAAACAATTCAGCCATAGTTCAATATCTGCTTGATTACCTTCTTAATGATGAAGAAAAGCATGATAATCTGCTTATGGAAATGGATAAAATTAAGAATAAGATGTATCCCTACGGCTGATAAAGCTAAGTAATCAAAATCCAAAAATTAGGGAGGGATTGAATTGTCACTATTAAAGAAAAAGAAAAAACCGCTATCAGGCAAAAAGCTAAGCGGATCCGGGAGCGGCTCTTCCGAGCAGTCGCCATACAGGCCAATCCATATGGAGAAAAAGGCCCCTTGCCAGCATGCCTGCCCGAGCGGTACCAAGATACGAGACATACTGCGCACTCTTGCGCAGACAGAAGACCTTGGCAGGAGTTATCACGAGTCCTACAAGATGGCATTCGACATAATACTAGAGAAGAACCCCTTCCCCTCGGTTTGCGGCAGAGTATGCCCGCATCCTTGTGAAGGAGGCTGCAACAGGCAGTATAAAGATGATTCTGTCGGGATAAATAACATAGAACGTTTCCTGGGAGATTATGCTTTAGAGCATGAATTCCCGGTTAAGCGCCTTGAGGAAGACGTTAAAGATGAAAAGATAGCCATAATCGGCGCAGGGCCTGCCGGATTATCAGCCGCTTACCATCTCGCCTTGAGGGGCTATAAAGTAGATGTTTTCGAAGCATTTTCGAAGCCAGGCGGTATGCTGAGGTACGGCATCCCCGACTACAGGCTTCCGCAGGATATTCTTGATAAAGAGATAAACAGGATCGAAAATCTCGGAGTGAATATTATCTGCAATACCACTATCGGCAAAGATATTGAATACTCGAAGCTTCAGGAAGATTACAATGCCATATTTGTCGGTATTGGAGCTCATAAAGGCAAACTGCTTGGAGTAGATGGCGAAGACGCACCCAATGTCTGGACAGGTACCTTATTTTTAAATAAAGTTAATTCCGGCCAGAAAGTTGACATCGGTGAGAAAGTCCTTATAGTCGGCGGCGGTGATACTGCTATTGACGCGGCACGTATTGCCCGCAGGCTTGGAGCTGAAGCTACCATAGTTTACAGGCGCACACGCGATGAAATGCCCGCTATCGACGAAGAGATAATCGGTGCAGAAGAAGAGGATGTAAAATTCCACTTCCTGGCAGCGCCCATAGGCTTTGTAAAAACAGGCGATAAAGTAGAAAAAATGCTTTGCCAGAAAATGGAACTGGGCGAACCGGATGCATCCGGCAGAAGAAGGCCGGTACCGATAGAAGGCGAAACCTTCGAGCTGGAATGTGACACAGTTATAGCGGCTATCAGCCAGGAACCCGAATTTGATGGCCTCGACCACCTGCATGAAGGCAAAGACTGGGTAAAAGCCGACAAAACAGGCCTTACCGAAGTTGAGAAAACCTTCGCCGGCGGCGACGTACTAGACCTTGGATTGGTAACAATAGCCATCTTCCAGGGAAGGCAGGCCGCCGAAACTATACACAACAATTTCAGGGGTATTACTCCGGAACCGGAGCCCGATCAGCCCATAGTTGAGAAAGATCAGATAGTTTTCAGCTATTATACTGAAAAAGCGCGCAACGAAAACCTGCATTTACCTCCGGATGAAAGGATTAAAGAGCTTTCGAAAGAAATCGCCTGTACATTTACGGAAGAGCAGGTACAGGACGAAGCAGCTCGCTGCATGAGCTGCGGTATGTGCTTCGATTGCGGCACCTGCTGGAGCCTCTGCCAGGACCAGGTTATAAAAAAGCCTCAGCAGAAATACCAGCAGTATATTTTTAAACTCGATCTGTGTAAAGGATGCAGTAAATGCGCTGAATCCTGCCCCTGCGGCTATATAGAAATGAAAAATCCGATGACGGGAGAATTACAAAAAATTGAAAAAAATCCTTAATTTTAAATGATTTTCGCAACTCTAAAAGGAGAATTAATAATGGCAATTTTTGAATTTGAAAACCTGAAGATCGAAGTCGATGAAGACGGCTTCATGGAAAACCCCGAAGAATGGAATGAAGAGGTAGCAAAAGCGCTGGCAACAACTGAGGACGTCAATGAGCTGACCGAAGACCATTGGAAGCTCATTAATTACCTCCGCGACTATTATGCCAAATACGGGATCGCTCCGATGATACGTAAGCTTTGCAAAGAAACAGGTTATCCGCTGAAGAGGATCTATGAGCTCTTCCCCTCAGGCCCCGCCAAAGGCGCCTGTAAAGTTGCCGGATTAGCCAAGCCGACAGGCTGTGTATAAAGAACTGTCCTCATTAGTTTAGTCAGATCACTTGGGAGCTTCCGCCATTTTTTAACATCGGGCGCTCCCTTTTTTTGACTAAATAAAAATATGAACAATATTTAATTGCGATTTTGGACAAAGTTCTTATATTTCAATTACTTATAGTTAATTATTTAATTCTCCGAAAAATAACACGGAGCCTGATATGAGCATATTACATTTTTTGACATATTTTTCCCTTTTGGTATTTATTGCCTTGTGTATTGCAAGGGCGGTCAGAATTGCCACAGCTCCGGTACACCTGAGATGGGAGCTCTATCCCGTACCACATGAAAAAGGCAAAGCCGAATACGGCGGGTCTTATTTCGAAGAATCCGAATGGTGGACCAAGAAACGCGAAAAAGACCATCTCGGCGAACTAAAAGTAATGCTTCCGGAAATACTCCTGCTCAAAGGCGTTTGGGAGCATAACAGAAATCTGTGGTGGGGCTCATTCCCTCTTCATTTCGGGCTTTATCTGCTGATCGGCACGATAGTAATTTTTGCGGTTAACGCTATATTAATAGCAACAGGCATGAGCTTTGCGGAATTATCCTGGCTAAGCACAACAGGGACGGCCATATTCTGGACAGGCTGCGGGATTGGCCTGCTCGGCTCATTTATCCTGCTGATAAAAAGAATTTTCGATCCCGCGCTGTCGAATTTCAGTACGCCAAGCCATTATTTCAATATATTTATCCTGGGCTCAATTTATCTGACAGGGATAATCTGGGCTGCCGCAGACCCGCTATTTTCAATGAATATCGTTTCTTTTTATAAAGGAATAATTACCTTTTCGGCATTAGGAGAAATTCCGACAATAGCCTATTTGCATATAGGAATTTCGGTGTTCTTTATATTCTATCTGCCGATGACTCACATGACACACTTTTTTACTAAGTACTTTACTTACCATAATGTACGCTGGGAAGACGAACCGAATATGCCAGAAAGCAAATTCAGGAAAAAGCTGGAACAGCAGCTTAATTATCCTGTATCATGGTCCGCTCCGCATATTGGGGCAGACGGAAGAAAAACATGGTTAGTTATAGCAACGACTAATCCCTGGGAGAATAAAGATGAAGAAGAGAAATAATGTTAAAATAGAAGACCTTGCTGATCCGAACAAAACCCTGACAAAACTGGAACTGGAGGATTTGTTACCGCTTCCTCCTCCATTTGATGATATCGAAAAGCTGCCGGGCTTTAAAAAGCTCAGCGAAGAAAAGCAGGATTCAGCCGAGGCTAAGCTCGATCAGGTTCTCGCCGGCGGGCTGGAAAGGCCCGAATCCGAAGAGGAAGAGAAAAAGATCGTTGAATCTTTCATAAAAGGACTGGAGTACCTTTTTTCAAAGGAAAATAACTGGACTTTTCTGCAGCCTCTGGTGCTTTCGATGGAGCATTGCGCCCGCTGCCAGACCTGCAACAACGACTGCCCGGTTTACGAAGCAAGCGGAAAGCAGGAAATCTACCGTCCGACTTTCAGGGGTGAAACTTTGAGAAGGCTGTACTTCAAATATGTTAAAAAAGGTAATAAACTCTTCAGGAAATTTCAAAATAACGACATCGAGGTGAACTGGACACTTATAGCAAGGCTATACGAACTTACTTACAGATGTACGCTTTGCCGTAGGTGCGCACAAAGCTGCCCTATAGGAGTGGATAACGGACTTATAACTCATGAACTGCGCAAGCTTTTCAGCCAGCAGCTTGGTTTTGCTCCGAAAGAACTGCACGAAAAAGGCACGGTTCAGCAGCTTCAGGTCGGCTCCTCCACAGGAATGAACGCCCTGGTGGTCAAAGACAACGTTGAATTCATCGACGAGGAAATGACCGAAAAAACCGGCTTTGAAATCAAAACCGAGTGGGATAAACCCAATGCCGATGTCCTCCTGCTACATAATGCCGGAGAAATACTCGCCTGGCCTGAAAACCCCGGCGCTTTCGCTGTTCTTTGCGAAGCAGCGGGCCTGAGCTGGACTATGTCCAGCGAACTGGTAGGCTATGACGGAGTGAACTACGGCCTTTTCTACGATGATGTGCAGCTATCGAGGATAGCGCTCAAGCACCTTGATATTGCAAAAAGGCTCAACGTAAAGAAAATCGTACTCGGAGAATGCGGCCACGAAACAAAGACTCTATCAGTTATCGCCGACAGGATATCCGAAGGCGTACCCCGCGAGAACGCCATGACATTTATCGAAAATATAGTTATGAGCGGAAGGATTAAATTCGATCCTTCAAAAAACGACTTCCCGGTAACTTTGCATGATCCCTGCAATCTAACAAGGATAATGGGAGTGGTAGAGCCGCAGAGGCGAGTGCTGCGTAAGCTGGCGCCCGGATTCAGGGAAATGTCGCCCCATGGAGTAAGGAATTACTGCTGCGGCGGGGGAAGCGGATTCGCTATTATGTCGGGTAATAACTTCGCCGACTGGAGAATGCACGTAAGCGGGCGCAAGAAATTCAAACAAATACTGGATGCTTTCGAAGGCGAGGATATGAGCCCTGATAAACCCAAATACATTTGCGCCCCGTGCTCAAATTGCAAGGGCCAGATACGAGACCTCCTGGACTTCTACGGAGCTACCGAGAAGACCGGAATTTATTACGGAGGATTGATAGAATTGGTAATAAACGCGATGGAGGATATAAAAGAACCCTTTATTGATTTTGAAATGATGTAAAATAGTTTTAAATTAAAATAAAATTCAAAATTTCCGGCTTTCATCATGGATTTTCCCGGCAATATCAGCCATGATAATATCACCGGCCTGCTTGAGAAGAATTTCTTCGAGCTGGTGCCATTTAATGTCGCAGTCATTGACCGCGATTATAAGGTCATTACGGCCAATCAAAACTTTGAAGAATTTTTCGGAAAGTGGGAAAACAAGCGCTGCTTTGAAGTATGCAAAAAACTTCATAAGCCCTGCAGGCACTGCAAAGTAGAGCAGGTATTTGCCTCAGGGGAAACTCTTGTATCCGATGAAGCAGGCATACGCAAGGATGGTAAGCCCTGCCATTATGTGGTACATTTAGCTCCACTCAAAGACGACGCCGGAAATATCAACTACGTCATTGAAATGTCCACCGATGTTACCGAAACCAGCCACTGGCAGAGGGAATACAACATACTGTTCGAAAGGGTGCCGAATTATATCACAATACTTGATCGGAATTACAGGATAATTCGCGCCAATGAGAAATTTCGCCAGACTTTCGGTGAAAGAAAGGGCAAACATTGCTATGAAGTTTACAAGAAAAAGCAAAAAAAATGCGTTAGCTGCCCTGCGGCACTGACTTTTAGGGACGGAATCGACCATACCTCTACGCAGGTCGGCGTATCCGCTAACGGCGATAAAACTTTCTATATAGTAAATACCACCCCACTATCCGTTAATGAGGAAGGCGTACAGCTGGTGATGGAAATCGCCACAGATATTACCGAGCTGACCATACTTCAGGAGCAGCTCAGCAAGGCGCATGATTTTTACGCTACCCTGATTGAAAATTCTGCCGAAGGAATTATTGCAATAGATCAAAAAGGCAAAACAAAGATATTTAACCGCGCTGCCGGTGATATACTAAGCTGGCCGGAAAGCCGTAAACCGGTTCTGGCAAAGCTGCGCGACATGCTGCCGCCGGAATTTTTCAGCGAGCCGGATTCTTCAGGCATTCTCGTGGATAATAAAGAAATAGATATACGCGATACCACAGGCGATGAAATACCCGTACGATTTGACGCTTTTATGCTTAAATCCAAGAAAGAACCAATCGGCCGCGTAGCATTTATTCAGGATTTAAGAGAAATCCGCGAACTCGAAAAGGAAAAACTCGATGCCGAAAGGCTTGGGGCCGTTGGCCAGACAGTTGCCGGCCTGGCCCATACCATTAAAAACCTGCTTATGGGATTGGAAGGCGGTATTTACATAGTCGATACAGGATTGAGCCGCGGCGACGCCAAAAGAATATATGAAGGTTGGGATATACTCCAGAGGAATTTTGATAAAACAACCAGCCTTGTGAAGGATTTTCTGAGCTTTTCGAAAGGGCGCCTCCCCGAGCTGAAATACATAGACCCGAATATGCTTGTGCGCGATATTGTGGAACTTTACACCGAAGCCGCCCGGGCGCAAAACGTGGAACTTAAGGCCGAGCTTTCCCCCAGGGTCAGCAGCGCGCTGCTTGATCCCGGCGGTATGGAAGCATGCCTGACAAACCTTGTTTCCAATGCCATAGACGCGGCCATGCTCGGCGATAATGAAAAAGGAGTTGTGCTTATGCGTACCCGCCAGACCCGCAAAGAGCTTATCTTCGAAGTGGAAGATAACGGCATCGGCATGGATTCAGAAGTGATACAAAAAGTATTCACAACATTCTTTACTACAAAAGGCAATAAAGGCACCGGCCTGGGCCTTTTAACAACTCACAAAATAGTAACAGAGCACGGCGGGAAAATCGAAGTCGACTCCGATCCCGGAAGCGGCTCCACTTTCAGAATTGTCCTTCCATTAAAAAGACTTGAAATGATAGCGGCCGAATCAAATAAAAAATCAAATGAGGTGAAAAATGGCCTATGACAAATTCATTCTAGTAGTGGACGACGAAGAGGACGTCAGGAATTACCTGAGTACCGCGCTCCTCGACGCCGGATTCGAGGTTGATACAGCATATGACGGTATGAACGCACTCGAAAAGATCAAACAAAGGAAACCCGACCTTATCTCCCTGGACCTGGTTATGCCCGGGCACTCCGGCATGAAGCTCTTCAGGGAGCTTCAAAAAAATAAGGAATACAAAAATATTCCAGTGCTTATCGTTACCGGGCACGCCCATGACGATTTGGGAAAGGTCGATTTTGACGAGCTTATGATGCAGGGCCCAGGCATTTATCTGGAAAAACCCGTAAAGCCGGGCAATTATGTCGAAAAGGTTTGCACCCTGATGGGGGTTGAGCCGCCGAAAATGGCTGCCGCTAAGGCTGACGATACCGGCAAGTTGAAGTCAGAGCTTGAAGAAAGCCTGAAAGACGCCGATACGGAAACGCTGCAAAAAGCGCTTGACGCTCTGAAGAAAAAATAAAACGGAGAAAAAAATGACTGAAAACAAAACTATCTTGATCGTTGATGACGAGACTGACGTTATCTCGTACCTTACCGTGCTTTTGAAAGACCACGGATTCGATGTTATTACCGCGCGAAACGGTAAAGAAGCTTTCGAAACTGCTAAAGAAAAAATGCCCGACCTTATTACACTGGATATTACCATGCCCCAAGAATCGGGCGTAAGGGCTTTTCGCGACCTGCAGGAAGAGCCGTCCACAAAAGAAATCCCCATAATAATAATCACCGGGGTCTCAGGTGAATTCAAGGGATTTATCGAGAAAAGGAAGAAAGTGCATCCGCCAGTGGCATACTTTGAAAAGCCCATTAACAGAGACGAATTAATTGCAAAGATCAGAGAAATACTAAACCCGGGATAATCATGAATATCAGGGAATTTATCATCGATAATAAAAATGAAATTTCCCGCCTATGGTTTGACGAAACAGTTAAATCATACAGGGATAAAAGCGCCGGCTTCCTGGCCCGCTCCGACAGGCGGTTCACTAATCCCGCCGGCAGCGCTATCAACGACGCCGTTATGGATCTGGCTGAATACCTTGCTGGCAAAAAAACGCTCGAGGAGATTAAAGGATCACTGGAGCATTTCATCAGGCTGCGTGCTGTGCAGGACTACTACCCTTCGGAAGCGCTCAGGCCCATATTTGCCGTTAAGGAAATCGTTGCCGACCTATGCGGCATCAGGGATTACACCATTAACGAAACCCAAATGAATGACTTCCTCATCAGAGTGGACAACCTAATGCTGCACGCCTTCGACATTTACATGGAAAGCCGCGAAAAGATATTTAGGATTCAGGCAGGCGAGCAAAAGCGTACCTTCGAGCGCGCTGTAAATAAAATAAACAAGAAATACGGCCTCTAAGCTCAGGCCGCCAGAACTACTCCCCCCGGGCATGCCGCTAGGCGTGCCCATAAGGGGGAACCGCATTTTTTTTTACAAACCCCATTACAATAATTGATAAAATTTGTGTATATTAGTATTATTATAATATCATTTTTAATTATAACCTAAGAACCACACAATGAAAGCAAACGAGACAAAAGTAGAGAATTTATTATCATCAAATAAAACTCAATTTATAATTCCTGTTTACCAACGCAATTATGATTGGTCAACAAGTCAATGTAAACAATTACTAGATGATATACTTGAAGTAGGCACAAACAAAAAAATGAATGCTCATTTCATTGGCAGTATAGTTTATATTCATGATGACGTATATACTTCTTCAAGAATTAAAGAGCTAACCATAATCGATGGCCAACAAAGGTTAACAACAATCACACTCCTTTATATTGTTTTATATAGGTTAGCCATAGAATTAAGCGAAGAAGGTCTCTTGAATGAAATTAGTGAAACTTACCTTATTAATAAATTTTCGCCAGAGGAAGAAAAACTGAAATTAAGGCCAACAGAGAATAATGATAAAGCTTTAAAATACTTATTAAGAAGTGATGAAAATGAAGAATTCAACGAATTTTCTAAAATTATAGATAATTACAATTATTTTAGAGGACGAATAAGCGAGGAAAATTATCAGTCTGTTTTGGATGGCCTATCCAAGCTGATGTTTGTAGAAATATCTTTGGAACGTGGAAAAGATGATCCACAACGCATTTTCGAGAGTCTCAATTCTACAGGACTTGAATTATCTCAGGCTGATCTAATCAGGAATTACATACTGATGGGCTTAAAGCCAAAAGAGCAACAAAAGGTTTATCAAAATTATTGGCAAGTTATTGAAAAGTTTGCTAAGGATGAAAGCTTAAACGTAAGCCGCGTGTCTGATTACATCAGAGATTATTTGACTTTAGAGAATAAAAAAATTCCAAATAAAAATAAAGTATATCTAGAATTTAAAGAAAAATATCCGACCGCTTCCATTGATGAACTTGAAGTTAATTTAAAGGGAATCAAAGGATTGGTCAGGCATTATAACAAATTAATAAATCCAAAGAATGAAACAGAAAAAAATATTAGGCTACAATTAGAATATATTAATAGACTTGAAATAAATGTAGCATATCCATTTCTAATGAAGGTTTATGATGATGCTGACAAATCTATCATTGATAAGGAAACATTTCTTAATGTTCTCGATTTAATTCAATCATTTACTTGGAGGAGGTTTATTCTTGGCCTGCCTACAAATGCTTTAAACAAAATTTTTATGAGTCTTTATGATAAAGTGGATCATTCAAATTATTTATATTCAATTCAGAAGTCATTACTTCAAAGAACCGGAGTGCAAAGGTTCCCAAAGGATTTAGAAGTTGTTGACGCATTAAAAACAAAAGACGTATACAACATTAAATCTAAAAACAGGATATATCTTCTCGAGAGACTGGAAAACTATGAAAATAATGAAAGAGTAATTATTGAGGGTAATTCTGATATTACAATAGAGCACATTTTCCCTCAAAATCCGGATCCTAAATGGAAAATGGAATTGGGGAACGAAGAATATAAATTCATTAAAGAGAATTATATAAACACTATCGGGAACCTAACATTATCTGGTAATAATGGAAAACTAGGGAATAAACCATTTAAGGAAAAAAGGGACTTAGAAGAAGCCGGTTATAATGACAGTAGGCTATGGTTGAATAAATACCTATCATCAATAGAAAAATGGGATAAAATTGAAATTGAAAAACGTTTTAATATCATTGCTGATCGTTTTCTAAAGATTTGGAGATATCCGCAAATTAATATCGAATCTAATGGAGAAAACGGTGAGTTGAATATATTTGAAGCGGATGATCCAAGACATAAAACGTTAGATTATGCTATTTTCTTTGATCAAAAATTCGAGGTTCATCAAGTTGCAAAGCTTTATGTTGAAGTTTTTAAACAGCTATTTGAGTTACAGCCCGAAACGTTTTTTACTACAGAATTGGCTGAGCGGTTAAGCTTGACTAAAAACCCAACAGAAAAAGGCCTTAGACAACCTGTTCCTATTAATAATACATATTTCATTGAGGCAAATATTGATAATAGAGGAAAGTTTGACAGAATAAAGCAAGCTCTAACAATTTTGGATTTCGAGGATGAATTATTAATCAAATACGCAGAAGATTAACAAAACATACCAACACATTTGATACATGTTTTATTTCCGGTTTCCTTTCCGCATTTCCGATTGTACTCTTCCAGACAGGGAGCTATGTTCGTTGAACAAGTTTCCGGTCCGGATTAATTGCTTCTGTATTTGCCATGCCTTTTTTAGGTATTAAGGGACAATGTTTTTAGTTCCATCACAGCAACATGGGTTTGTTCTAATAAGTCAGGCTTCCCTTGCGGGAAGCCTGTTCTTTAAATTTACTTTATCGTAAGGTTAAAACCGGAATTCTGAGCGCATTTGAAATCCGTCATTTCGACTGAGCAGTCATCCGGATTATAAGGTGTATAGGTATAAGATGAGGAAATTAAATAATCGCATAATTCCGAACCGGATTGAATTATCATCCAGCCGTTACCCACGTCTGAACCGCTAAGCGATATATTATTCAATTTAAGTATAGAGTGTCCCTGCCCTAAATCTTCACCTTCATATTCCGTTATTGATGTGATTTCATAGTCCAGCTTCACGATTTTTGTCGGATTCACTTCTTTATCAAATTCAATTCTAAGGTTTCTGGTAGAGGTCTGGGTCATATGGGAATAATCTTTTTTTTCTAGTGAGCTGCCTTCCAAAACCTTGCCTTTCATGTCGAGCATCATTTTTTGAGCTCCAAAGGCCATCAAATCCACATGTGTGCTATTGCCGTCTTTGCATCGCGTGATATATTCCGCATCGGCGCCAAAGTAAAGAGTAATTTCGCGCTGCATTTTCGGCAGCATAGTGAAATGGAGATCATATCCGTCCTGGTAATTAGCGCCGTCCCAGATCTCCAGTTCCATTCTGGCATTGAATTTAGTTGTAGCCGAAATCAGTGAACTTATCTCCATTTCAACTTCAAATTCTCCGGTGCCGGGATCGGAGGTGTAATCGGTGGTTTCATCAAATAAATTTTCGCCGCTATCCTGATTATATATTCTAAGGGTTAAACTTAGATTTTTTTGTTTTTGGCCGGCGTTGTAAATAGGCAGTTTGAACCTCAGATATTTTGTAGTATCAGGCAGTACTTCACATTCATCTGTATTAGGGAACACCCATTTGTAGCCGTATTTCGCGTTTTCATCGTACTGCAGGCGGATTGAATAGGTTTTGCCGCTTGATGATTCGACCACAAATGCCAACTCGCCCAAGGTGCCGTTTATGGGCATTCCGAGGGTATGTAAAGCTCTGCTGCCGGGAACGGACGCTTTAGGATACAGGATTTGAAAGGCTTCGGTCAAAGATTTTTCCTTCATTAGCCAGTCATAATCCTTCCATTCATACATTGCTTCACCGCTAATATTCTGAGGATTATGAACCAGTAATCTGACGCTGACTTTCGAGGCAGAGATTAAATCAATCTCATATCCGACAATTAAAACCGCGTGAGCGCCCACGCCTGGGTAATTGAGATTGAAGATCAGTGGTTTGTTTTCGTCTAATTTTTTAATGATTTCATCAAGCATATTCGATTTCGAAACGAAAGTGGAAGTTTCACATTCCACATCGCCAAATATATTCATTGCAGCGGGCAGCCACCTTTTAAAGGCGTACAATCCCATCCCCTCATTCAATGAACTGTGCTGCATATACTTTACAAAATCTATAACACGCACCTGGTCCTTCCGGTTGCTAGCTGCCGTATAGGCGCGGGCAAGCATCGCGGCGCTTGTAGCCCAGCATGTGCCTTCGGGCTGCTCATAATACGGCATTTGAATGATTTTTTGCTTCGGGGCATCGGCGAGCTCCTGGCGGTCGGCCCAACTCAGGTTTAAGCGGGAATATTTGTTCCCTGACTGAATCTGATTATCTGATTTTACTTCCGGAGAAGAGCTTGGCGCTTTGAATTTAGCGGTAATTACTCCGCTGGAGGGATCGTAATCAAAATCAATCAGTGTCCCGTCGATTTGCTCATCAGATGCTTCAGGCGCGTACATTAAAAGCAAAATATCTTCTTTAACTAAATTCTCTTTTAACTTGCAGCTGAATTCAAAAACAAATTCATTTTTGATTTTTGAAAAGTCGAAAACTAAATTCTTGCTCCTGTTGAAATATCTTTCACCCTCGAGCAGGGAAACAGATATGTTTTCATTTTCTCTCTCGGAATTATCTTCAGGATTGATCTTAAAAGAAGTTCCATTTGAAAATTCCAGTGTAACTTCCCCGCCTTTATAATCGGCGCTTTTTTCTTCAGCAATGTTCTCTTCAATCGGTGGATCGATTGGGTCATCTTTATCATTATCTGTCAGGTTTTCGCATGATGATAATATCATCACAGAAGCCAAAGCAAGGAACAAAAATTCGTATAAATTTTTCATAAATAACCCGGAAGAAAGTAATTAATATTTTCTAATTACAATTTTTTTTTAAATTTTTACAGTTAAATTATTTTAATCGTTAAAAAGGCGAGGAAAGAAGCATGAAAAAGAATACTTGAAACTGCCGCGCCAGTCGGGGCCGATACCCCGCTTTACCTAAGCTATTGATAATTAAATTAAATATGATAAGATGCCGTTATCCGCGTCAATTTTCATTCTGCAGTCACGAAAAATTCCGAATAATTAAATCGTGTTAAGAAATTGGCGCATTAACCAATTAAGCTAATCAGCAAAATCAACAGCATTTGATATAATTATTTTAAAGGCATAAGCCGTGAGCTATCGTTAAAATTAGGCTTTTCCGAAGTTTAGTTCTTTGTGATTTATAGCAATTTGGCTGCTACAGATAAGGGTAATGTATATGATTTATACTTTGGTTGCCTTAATACAGCTATCTGCCGGCCTACTTTTTTTGCTCCCTTTTAGAATTATAAAATAATGAAGCTGAATGCATAACATATGTTTGAAATAATGCGAAAAACTAAATATATTTGTTAAACATGCTTTTAACGCATTATTTTGGTTATTTTTAATCCTAAATACTCTTTTAATGGACTCTTTTGCCGATCAAATAGCCAATGCTTATATTTTAAATCAGTTTTGGCTGACTTTTTTGCTTGTAGTTTCGATGGTCCTTGTATCGCGTACCTTTGTGGCCGGCACCCGCTATTCACCCATACTTATTATAGTTGTGTTTGGATTGACAATGGGATATGTTATGGTAACTACCGGAATGGCAACTCCGGGTTTATCCGAATTTCCGATTGTGGATTTTACGAGCAAGGTTACGATAACCGCCCTGATAGCCTCTTTTTTTGTCGGGGGGCAGGAATTACAGAAATTATTTTCAAAGAAGAAAATCGAGTTAAAAGATATTGTTGAGCAGTCTACTGAGGAGATTTTTTTGGGGACAAAATTCACTCAGTTCATGTTCCTTATTCGCGCTTTTTTTATTCTTATTGGTATTGAATCGCTTAAACGGGTTATTGTCGGTTATAATAATAACGCTCCTTTAGACAGTTTTTATCCCCTACTCGGATATATTGGCCTGGTAGGCTCGATTATCCTTATAGATTACAGAGCAAAAATAACCAACAAAGCAATCTATATTCGCAAGGGCATTTTGGAAACCGCTCTGATTATAGTTGTGTTAGTGTTATCATATTATATTGCCGGGTGGGTACGCGCGGTCATAGCGCTGCCGGAAATATTCTTTGCAATGATCTTATCAGTAACTTTAGGAATGATCTTTTCCCGCTGGAAGTTTGGCCCAACCATCCGTTCTCTGCTATTTGCGGGTATACCGGTAGTTCTGGCCGCCAATTTCATGGTGGGCGGTTCCCGTATTGCTGAAGCTTTTTCACTAAGCGGCATGACCGCCGTACTTTCCTTTGGCTTCTTTGGCCAGTTGCTATGGATGTTCGGAGGGCTCGCGCTGCTAATAAGTTTGGCTAAAGCAAATAATATAAGGAATCTGGCCCCCGGCATGGCAGGTTCGCTTTCACATTCTGGCCTTACAGGGGCTTGTACCGCCGGTGACCTGGGCTATGAAGCACAAGTCCGCGCCCCGATCATGATCAACATCCCCTTTATCGGCCACATATTCGTTTTTTCAATTTTAGCGGCAAGCGCGACTGCAGGACACCTGATTATCTCCTACACTTTGTTAATAGTTGCTGCCGGGCTGATACTGACATATTGGGCTATTATCCTGCTTAGAAAATCGGGAAATGAAGACGCGAAAGAGATTAAAGGCCTGATGGTTTTTTCGTTAGGCTGGCAATTGGTGGCAGTCTTTGGAGGCTTGCTAATTCTCAATTTAGGTGGAATGGGGCTCAATGATTCTGTAATGGCCAACGCGTCTGCCATTTCGCATTTCGGATTATTTGCCGCCATACAAGGAGGTATGTTTGGCGAAAAAGCTTCCGGATTAATTGCTTTTGTATTTGCCATGCCTTTTTTAGTGCATCCATTGGTCTTTGGAATTTTCGGCAAAACTGCTGAAAATGATGGCGTAATGCCCGCGAAACTGGTTTACTTTTTAATGATAACAGGCGTTTTAGGAGTATTATACGCCTTGATATTTTAAGGATTGATAAAGGCCGGTCTTTAATTAATTTATGTATGTGAAACTTACTATCAATGTTGTGAGTTTCCAGGTAGCAGAGATTTATTTACATTTGAATGACTTACTACATAATAAAAACAGAATTGATGCTCTTATTTAATTAAAATAATAAAAATATATCTTATTGAAAACTTGGGTATCTATTGCCCTGATGAGGATGTGTTAAAGGTCGCTACGAAGATATACAAAACTGACGTTAAACAATGATTAATACAAGTTTGAATGAAATGCAGATATTACATATTTCTTTTTATTCTCGCGGTTTTCAGCGCTGTTGCCGGGCAAAATGATTTTTTTAAAAAGCTCGCAAATGCTGCTGTCGAATTAACACATCAGGAAGTAGAATATGACCCTGCATTTTTTCAGATCGATTATCCAAATGGTGACATCCCGGCCGGCAAAGGTGTTTGTACAGATGTAATTATCAGGGCTTACAGGAAGTTAGGCATAGACTTGCAAAAAGAAGTCCATGAGGATATGAAAGCTAATTTCAGCGCATATCCGGATAATTGGGGCCAAAACGAACCCGATCCGAATATCGACCACAGACGCGTACCAAATTTGATGGCCTTTTTTTCAAGGAAGGGGATAGTTCTTGAAATCACATATAATCCCGATGATTATAATCCGGGCGATATAATTTGCTGGGACCTCGGAAACGGCAAAACCCACATAGGCATAGTTTCCCCCAAAAAATCCTTTAACGGCAGCCGTTATCTTATTGTGCATAATATTGGCGCAGGCCAGGTTCTCGAAGATTGCATCTTTGATTGCGACATTATAGGCCACTACAGGTATAAAGGCTAACAGCACGATATTAGGTTGCCATCTTATCAATCAATCAAATAATTTCTCCGATAATTAGGCATCCCTAAACTAAGCATGTTGTAATTGCGTCAGGAATTCAGAAGAAATAATATATATAAATTATACTTTGGAGTGCCTATATGATGAATTTTTACCGCTTTTTGGCCGGCATTTTGGTATTTGCCGCCTTTATATCTCTAAATAACAGAGCTTTCGCCGGAAACCTGGAGCTTAAATACAGAATCCAGCTTCCTGACAACATAGAATACGAAGATGATACTGAAGTAGAAATTGACATTGAAAACATCAATCCAACATATGCCGTGACCGGTATAGTTGCTAAATGGAAGATCAGGCTTGCGAATGAATCCGATTTTCTCTATGAATTCGAAGATGACGATATAGACGACCTGCCCCCGACCGAAAAATTCACATATAACTTCGGCAGCCTGCCCTGGACTGAATTACAGCCGGGTCTTTCATATGTGTCGGAGTATTCTTTTGAAGCCGATTTCGATGAAGACATGTCAAATAACACTCTGCAATGGGAATTTTCTGTCAGTGGCGGATATATTTTACGGACCGCGGCCATCAGCAATATGATACTTTATCTCGAGAACAATTATAATTCTGAAACGCTTAACCGGACAGTGGGATATTTGCCTCAAAACTATCTTCAGTCAGGAGCCAGGTTGAGTATGTCCATAGATGGGACGGACGAATTTGAAATAGATAAGCCATATTGGGTAGGGTTTGTTGATTTCAACAAATACGGTTTATATTCTCACGCCACAAGTATACTTATGTTAGACGCGAAGACAGGAGATATCGAGGAACGGAAAGGTAATTGGTATCCCTCTGTAAATGGCTCATCTTTCGGAGAATTGTATGATTTAGATTTGAGCCGGTTTTATGGAGATATTCCTAAAGGCGCCGTTCAGAAAGAAGACGATTTTATTTTTCAAATTAACAATGAGCCGGCAAATGAGGCTGGCAACTGCGTACTTTTGGTCACAGGGAAACCATCAAGCCTGAGAGATAGCAGTGCCTTTAGAGCTAGTGCCAGAACAATGCGGAATGAATTTACAAACGAAGAAAATGGCCCTGAAATGTCACCTGATGACATTCACGAACTAAATAACCCCACCGCTGAACAACTCTATAATAAAATTCTGGAATTAAGCGGAAAATGCAGCAATATCACTTTTTATTATATAGGCCACGCGGAGCAGAGTACCGGAATTGATTTAAGTGATTTTCAATACGGGTTCTATGACCTGCTGAATGTTTTTTGCGACGCGAATTTTACAAATATTACCATGTTGGTTGATTGCTGCTATTCCGGACAATTGGTAGCGGAATTGGATAATATCGATCCAGATTTAAAAAATGGAAAAAACATTTCGATTTTCACATCCAGCGATGGTGAAAGTGAATCAAAACTAAGAGAATTGGATTATACAAGAACAGACGGTACAACACTTCAAACAGGTATAGGCGCTTTTACAAATTCGCTTGTAACGAGTTTCGGCAATCCGGATATCGACACAGATGGCAACGGTAAAACTTCCTGGAAAGAGGCTTTTGAAGACGCCCTCAATAGAAATCCCTTAATCAATGAAGGCACTGATCACAGGCTTAATGATCAGAAACCACAGCAGGGAAGCTTTGAAAGCGTTCCTGAAGAAGAAAACGATAAGATCAGTTTTCATCAGTCGGGTTTGAATTTCAAAATTAATTCAGGGCTTAATACCGGACAAAGCTTTAATATCGAAGTATCCTATGGTTCGAATCTTTTTGGGCAGCCAGCCGAACCTGATATATTGGAAGCATCAACCGGAAGGCTTTTTGATATTGAACTCATGGGCCATGACGGATCGGATTTCGATGTGGACATAGAATTTCCTTACAATCAATTCTATGATAATTTCGAAACCACAGAAGGCAATTATGGAGTTATTTACAGGGAATCAGGCAGTATGGCCTGGAAAATTCACACCCCTACGGAATATGACGGGCAGACTATGACTTTTACCGCTATCGGCGTTGATCATTTCAGCCAATGGGCACTGGCAAAAGTTGAAGGAAGCACTTCAGTCATATCGGCTGAAGGTACAGGTATTTTTATCGAAACTTATCCTAATCCATTCGGTGAAGAGTTTGCAGTAGATGTCACTCTCGAAAAAGCAGGTAATGTGAGAATCGAAATCGTTGACATTTCGGGCAGGACAATTAAAAGCCTGAAAGCCGGGTACCGGCCGGCAGGCAAGTATACATATAACTTTAATGCCAATGATTTTACAAGCGGTTTTTATACATTAAAAATAACCGCAGGCACCGATTCAGAAATAAAGCAAATTATAAACTTGAAATAATTGATTTCAGAAATAATAATGTAAAATGAAATAATATGGCAGGCATTGTTGTGGGAAACAATTCCTGCCATTGTTTTTTAACAAAAAAGCAGGCCGGAGCCTGCTTTTTAAGTTTGCTTTAAAAGGAAATTGCTTTAGTTTAATTTGGCGAATTTTTCGGCTGCGGGGAATAGCTCTATGGCTTTTTGGATCTGAGGATAAACAGGCAGGAATACCTGAGCTGCTTCGTTATTATCCCACACTGCGTTGGCTATTCGCGATTTAGCTGCTCTAAAGAGATATTCCTTATCGGTATTGAACTGCTCTTCGTCCCATTCAATATCTTTAGATTTTACCAGCTCTTTGAATTCTTCGAGGTATTCACCCTCAATATCAAAATCCCTCAGGAATGCTTTGAAATCCTTCTCGTATTTGGCCTTGAATTCATCGCCGTGCTTAGAAAGAAAATTCATGGCGAAACTATTGAAAACATTCTTCATTCTAATTTGGATGCTTAATTTTGTAAGCGTATCATACTTAACTATATAATCAGGCATAATACCTCCGCCGCCAACAACTTTCCTTCCGCCTATGGTGTGGTGTATCGGCAGGTCAGTGCCCTCCGCGGCAAGCTCTTCCAGCTTATGGTCGAGATTATCGCCTTCTTTAAGATCGAGCCTGTCCTGCATTTTCACGTAAGCATCCTTGTCGTCATAAGGCCTTTGAATGCACCTTCCCGAAGGGGTGTAATACCTTGATATAGTCAGCCTGAAGGCCGAACCGTCGCTAAGGGGGTATTCATTCTGCACCAGGCCCTTTCCAAATGATGTTTCTCCTATCACAAGCCCCCTGTCGAGGTCCTGTACCGCGCCTGATACGATCTCGCTGGCAGAAGCCGAGCCGTAATCGATCAGTACTATAAGGGGTACTTTCTCGTACTTGCCGCCATCCGTGGAGTGATACTCATTATCGAACTGAGGCAGCCTTCCTTTGGTATAAACTATTTTGTGGCCGCCGGGGATGAATTCGTCAGCCATTTTGAAGGCTTCGCTCAGATAGCCACCGGGGTTGCCCCTAAGGTCAAGTATAAGCTTTTTCATGCCTTTATTGCTGAGCACTTCAAGCGAGTCCATCATTTCGATATGAGTAGTTGCCATAAACCTGTTAACGGAGATATAGCCAATATCCGTACCGTCGATAAGGAAAGATGCGTCAACACTGTACAGGGGAATTTTATCTCTGATTATTTCAAAATCGATAAGATCGGCAGTGCCTTCGCGTTTAATGGTGCATACCACTTTTGTGCCCCCCGGGCCACGCAGTTTATCCTGTATGGTAGAATTATCCGCGGCGATAATGCTCTCGCCGTCCACTTTAACTATTTTATCTCCGGCCATGATTCCGACTTCCTGGCTTGGGCCGCCTGAAAGAGCGGAAATTATATTCAGCGTATCATCTATCATCGAATACTGAACGCCTATGCCTTCGAAATTACCGCGGAAATCTTCCTTTACGTCTTTCATTTTTTCTGCAGAAATATATACAGAGTGCGGATCGAGCTCTTTAAGCATTCCGATAATGGCCGCTTCGCCGAGCTTATCGACATCAACATCCTCAACGTAGTTCTTCTGGGCTGTACCCAGCACCTGGTTGAATTTTTTCAGCTGTTCATATACATCTGCGCCAAAAGCAGCCTGCAAGGGCAGGATAAGTATTACAAGTACTGCAATGTATTTTAATTTCGTCATTAATACTCCATTGGTATGTTAAATTCTTAAATCCTATCTGAATGACGTGCCTGTAAAGAATATAGTTACAGCCTATTGATTTTTCTTAGTTGTGGCTTATTTCATTATTTTTATAAACGAAGCCCCGCCGCTCAGATAACGCACATTTTCAAATCCGGATGTTTTTAGTATTATCAAAGCTTCGTAAGAGCGAAGCCCTCTTTCACATACTGTAATTACAGGATTATGTTTCAAATGCAGCGGAATTTTATCCCTCAGCTCGCTGAGGGGAATGTTCAAAGTGCCTTCGGGAAGAGCGCCATCACCGATTTCATCCTTTTCCCTTACGTCGATTACCTGGGAGATTTCATCATCAGGCAGGCGGCTTAGGGATTTGGCCCCTCTTACTTTATCTTCGGCCATGTATCCCAGGAAATTAAGAATGCTCACAGGCCCGGAATGAGGCGGTGTGTACGCGTGCTCAGATTCCATAAGTGAGCTGTATGTTTCGCCGCGCGAAGCAAACGCGCAAAAGGTATCTAAGTAGCGTGTAACTTCGCCTTCTCCCGCGAGCTGCAGGCCGAGCAGTTTGCCGGTGCGCTTTTCATATATCATTTTTCCGTAGATTTCCTGTGCGTCAGGGTGATATTCAGGCCTGTCCTTCATTGAAATAAAAACGCTGTCAGTATCGTAACCGCAATTTTCCGCGGAAGATGTATTCAGGCCGCAGGATGCTGTTATTAAGTCAAATACTTTAATGGAGACAGCTCCTGCGGCTCCAGCGAAGCTGTTGATCGTCCCGGCAATATTATCAGCGGCAACGCGGCCCTGCCTGTTGGCTATCGACCCCAGCGGCAGAAAGCACATAGAGCCTGTTATCAGGTTCCTGACTGAAACGCAGTCACCGGCTGCATATATATCCGGGTCTGAACTGCGCATATACTCATCCACTCTAATAAGGCCGTTTTCGGTAGTAATACCGGCCTTTTCGGCTATAGCGCTTTCAGGCTTTACCCCGAGGCATAGAAATACCATATCCGCGTCAAATTCTCCAAGATCGGTTTTTACTACGGGATTTCCACTATCATTAATGAAGATTTCTTTTACCGTGCAGGCAGTTTTTATACTTATATCATTTTCTTCCAGCCTTTTTCGGAGTATGGTGGAAATCTCTTCATCCAAGGTTTTAGGCAGAAGCCTGTCTTCTTTTTCAATCAGGATAGTTTCTATTCCCCACATAGCGGTTGTGGCTTCTGCCAGTTCACAACCTATATATCCGCCTCCGATAATGATTGCTTTGCCTATCTGCCCGGTTTGGGCTTTTTCGCGGAATTGTCTGGCATCCAAAGGATTATGAAATGTGAATATTTTATCCGATTCAGCGCAGGGAAATGGCACCGGCATAGTACTGGCGCCAGTTGCTATCAGTAGTTTATCATATTTCAGGACAAATTCTTTGCCTGTATTAATATCGAGGCATTTAACAGAGTTAATATCCCTGTTGATCTCCAGGGCTTTAGTATTTGTTAGAGCTTTTATGCCTTTTATTTTTTCAAAAAATTTTTCATCGCGTACAAGCCCGTAGGGCGTTTTCATTAGCTCGTCGAATGACTGCACTTCGCCTGAAGCGTAAAAAGGCATACCGCAGGATCCATAGGATAAAAAAGAGCGTTGCTCGATGATCGTGATCTCTGTTTCTGCTTCCAGCCTCCTTAATCTTGCGGCTGCTTTGCATCCGGCCGCCATACCGCCAATTATAACTACCTTTTTCATCGCATAGCCTTTCGATTTATAAATAAAAAAAGTAATTATCTCCGCCGGGAGATAATTACTTAAATATATGAAAGTTTTACTACTTTTTCCTGATATTTCCCGGCACAACTACCCAGCGCTTATTTTCAGGCACTTCAAAAAGCCTTTTTTCAGCCATTTTTTCAGATCCCGGGGGATGGCATGTCGAGCATAATGTCAGGTCTCTTTTGCTTTCCATTAATATGGGGTTTTCATTTTGCTTCTGCTCGTGGCATCCTATGCACATTATGTGCATGGCATCAACGTAAGGATCTGCTTCGTATCCCTTTATATCTATAGGAGCGCCGTCTGGTATAAGATCATCATGGCAGGCGTCGCAGTCTTTAGCATTTGCGCCGCTTTTATATTCGCCCTGCTCATGGCAACTGAAGCAGTTAAGCCCCGCTCCTTCCTCGGAGCTGTGCCAGTCATGCCTGAAAACATTAAAGCTGCTGTACATATTGGCATGGCACTCATAGCAGCCGGTATTCTTATCTTCAGGCTTATTCATGTGGTGGCATGAAACGCATGACCTGCCAAGTGCCATATTATGAAATTCATGCTTGAAGACTACTCCGTAGTCATCGCGGTTGCCGTCAATGAAAAGTGTATCCCCGCCGCGAGCTTTACGTGTGGTTTCATCTTCTATTCCCGCGCTGGTGATTTCATCACCAGAAATAACAGCAAATCCGATAGCGAAAGCTAAAACAAACATAAATGAAAAGCGCGTCCTGTTTGCCGTCTTAGGCGGTCCCAGGTAAACACCGCCCTTTAATTCAGGCTTGGCGTGGGGGTCTTCATCGGGATTGCGGGGCGGCTCATCCCATACTCTGAAATTTTCGATAAACCAGAAGAATACCAGCATAGCACCGCTGACAATGGCAGCGGATACAGCCAGTTCCGTCCAGGACGGGAAGTAGAAGTCTCCGATTTGGGTCAGGTTATTCAGATGGGTAAGCCCGCCGACATTAAGCCTGTTGAACACAATTCCCACCACGCCGATCAGAGCGGCAATGTAAAGAACGTTGATCCTTCTTCTGTTGCCGGGTATGGCAAAAATTATGAATGGAATGATCACCGATATTGCAATCTCCATCCAGAACAGAATACTGCCCCATTCACCTGTGAACAGGAAGGGCGAAGCTCCGCGGATGATTATATCGCCGAAGCGTACCAGCGCGTAAATTACCAGCATCCACATAGCGTATTTGCTGAGTTTTTTCAGTACGTCGGATTCAAATTCTTTTTTGTAGAGCCAGCTTGATGTCATGCTTTCGACCATTACCATCATAAGGCCAAGGCATATAGCCGATATGAAAAAAATAATCGGTATTATCGGGCTGTACCACAAAGGATGCAGTCTGTAAGGCATTGCCAGGAATAAGCTGCCCAATGATGACTGATGCAGTGTAGAAAGCATTATACCCAATATTACCAGAGGTATTCTTATTCTGTAAAGAAAATCATGCAATTTCTTAAGCCAGTTGATCTGCGGGTATTTCTCCAGAACAACGGGTGAAAATTCCAGTGTAAGCACAGTAAGGTAAAGCATTACGCACCAGCCGACTTCAAACAGCGGTGAATGCGGATTCCAGAATATTACCATGTGCCAGATATTCCAGGGCAGTCCAAGATCGAACAGCAGGCCCACGGCCACGGCTATATAGCCCAGAAAGGCTGTCAGTATTGCCGCCCGGCTGACTTTTTTGAATGTCTTTCCGCCAAAAATATAGCTGAGCGCGGCTATGACAAAACCGCCCGCCGCGAGAGCTACTCCGCCCATTACATCGAAGCCGATCCAAAACCCCCAGGGAGTATTATCAGTCAGATTGGTAGTAACGCCCAGGCCGAAAATAAACCTGGTAATCCCAACCGCGGCACCTATCCCGAGTATTACCCAAAGAACGCTTTTGAACTTATTTATCCTGTCCATCTTCTTCCTCCCCGGGATTTTTTTGAATTTCTATTCCTGCCGATTTATTATCTTCAGCCAGCTTTTGTCTTCTTTTAATCATCCAGTATGAACTTGCCATTATGGCTCCCATACCGAAGAATGCTACAGGCACGGCGCCCATGGCCCATTTTGTGGTTTCGGGCAGTGGAGCGTTGGGATCGGGTGAACCCAGCAGCTTAATATCTTTCTCAAGCCTGTTATTATAATAAAAAAGGAAGTCCAACGGAGCTTCTTTGGAAGTAATATAGAGCACATTGCTGCCTCCGACTTCTTTTTCGCCGAAAACATGATCCATGTATTTATCCGGCTCATTTTTTATTCTGTAGTGGGCTTCTCTCAGAAGATCTTTTCTGCTGCCGAATATAGTCGCGCCCGTAGGGCAGACGCTTGTACATGCCGGCTGGTCAATTCTACCGTTTTTAATATTCTCATAGCAAAGGATGCATTTTCTTACATATGCCACGGGGCTGTCCCAGGTATAGCGGGGTATCCCGTATGGGCATGCCATCATACAGTAACGGCATCCGAGGCACCTGTCGGAATCATAAATCACCGCGCCGTTTTCTTTATTCTGAAGGGCGCCTACGGGGCAAACTGAAACGCAGGCCGGATCTATACAATGCCTGCACTGCTTGCGCACATAATGCTCTCCGTTATAAAGGACTGACGTCCAGTTATTGGCCGAAAGCCCGTCGTTTTTTATCCATTCCCGCGGCTTATCGGGGGAAAGATTGTTAATCACCTTGCAGGCGTTAACACATTCAGTACATCCTATACATTTTGTTATGTCAGTTAAAATCGCGTTCATGATTTATCTCCTTCGCGGCTTATTACAACTGCAGCATTTTCAGGCCCCTGCGGGTCGAATTTCCATGACCTTGCGGTTATCCACTGGCTTAAGGGCAAAAGGACACTATGCACAAGTTTTGTGAACGGAAGTAGAATAAAGATAAGATTGCCGCTCAATACGTGTATGAGGAAAAAGGCATCGTAAGCTCCCGGGGTTATGATAAAATTGGAGCAGACATAACCGCTTACAAAAGGAATAATAAGCAAAATAAGCAGCCAGTAGTCCTGAGGCCTGCTCAAGAACCTCGATTCCTTTCCGCTTGCCCTCAGTACCAATAGCATAATTCCTGCAAGAATTGTGACAAGTGTCAATATATCCGCCGCCTGCTTCGGTAAAGTTAATCCCAGCCAGGCTATTCCGATGGAACTATAGATAAGATGGACATGATCATAAAGAAAAATCGGAGTAACGATCAGCCCTGCATGGAATATAATCGAAATTATGCTGTAAAAAGGCTTCATCCGCAGCGCCCTCAGGGGGAGCATATATCCGAATGTGAGCCTGGTTACGAAACTTTTTGGCAATTCTTTATCTGCGGCTTTCCTTTTGGCTTCCAGCCCTCCGGCTATTGCCAGGTAGAGCGCTCTGGCAAGCCCCAATAGCATTATGGCAATAGACAGCCTGAAAAGCGGCCCAGTGGCAAATTCAGTTAAATTTTCCATTTATGCTCCTTTTTATAATCCTTCTTCTTTTCGTTCTTCCGCGGATTTCGCGCCTTCAATCTCAATGGCTTTGAGCACTAGGTCATGCAAGCCGATGAGCTCAGAGTCAACTTTATTATCATCGATAACCTCCCTGATCTGCTTTTTGCAGTTTGCGCAGGGAGCAATCACGTATTGCGCGCCTGTTTGGGTTATCTGCCTTGCTTTTTCAATTCCTGAAACGGTTGTCCTGTATGGCCTGGTTTCATCGACGGATACCGATCCGCCGCCGCCGCCGCAGCAAAAATTCTCATCGCGGTTTGGCGACATCTCACGGAAATCATTAACAAATGCCCTGATTATTTCCCTTGGCTCTTCGACAATCCAGCCCTGCCTGGCGATATTACAGGGGTCGTGATAGGTTACGCTTTCCTTAACTATATCCCGGTTAAGCTTTATTTTGCCTTCTTTTATCAGCTTATTTGATAATTGCGCTATATGTACTATTGGAGGCGGATCGCCCTTACTCCAGTATGTATTAACAAAGGTAGCGCTCCTTGTGGCATGGCCGCATTCGCCTATCAATATCTTCTTGCATCCCAGTCTGTTAAATTCTTCTTCAATTTTATTGACTACCCTTTTTAGAACCAGGTCGCTGTAGAATAGTCCGTAATTTATGGCGTCAAAATATTTTGAACCAATAGTCCAGTCAACTCCTCCAGCGTGCAGAGCCGCAGCTATTCCCATGAGCGTTTCCGCTTCCATGATATAATCCGATACAGGCGAAAGGAAGAGATACTCAGCGCCCTCCTTATCAAGGGGGAATTTAATTGGTATGCCGAAGGCTTCTTCCAGTTCTTCTTCGAGAAATTCCAGCGTATCCTTGAAAGCCACAAAAGGTATGGCGGATGTATTCCCCGTCTCGCCTTCGAGCTGCTCCCTGGTTGAGACTTTCAGGGCGCGGGGTACTATATTCATTTCCGCGAGCACGTAGCGGCAGAAATGAGTCATCAGCCCGTGATCTATACCGGTCGGGCACTCAAGGGCGCATTTTCGGCAGGCATTGCATGTCCACATGGAATAAGCAAGCTGATCGATGTGTTCTTCAGTCAGTTCAAAGTTATTTGTCAGGCGTGAGAACATCGCCCCTTCATATGAAAAGTACCGGCGGTATATTTTTAGAATCAGGTCTGTCCTGTAGCACGGTATATCTCTTGGATCGCCCGATTCCCGGTAAACATGGCAGCTTGTGCTGCAGCGCCCGCACTTGGCCATAACTTTGGAGTATTGCTCCAGAGCCGGCCCGTAATTGCTATTCTTAAGTATGGCCGCGAAAATCTCAAGAAATCTCTTTGCCCGGTCTCCCTTAGGTGGGTTCTCTATATGGTAAAACATCACACGAGGATCTTTTTTCCCGTTCTTGGTTTTATCTGTAGTCATAAATTACCTCATCAATAGAGGTTGAACAATTATAGATATATATTGCTTTGCTATATAATTTAGAAAATTTTACAAATGAAAAAAACTATCATTAGTTAATTTCACATATATGTAATCAAACTGTTGTTAATCTTAAGTCATTATAACACAATTACTTATAAAACACAATTAATTATGGTTAATTCGCTGCTCAAAATAAAAAACCCCGAAAACAACTATTTTCGGGGTTGGATTAGCTAAATGATTAATATTAATTAATATGTATCGACTTCCCGCCTGACTGACAAGGCAATCTTATAAAGAACAGTAATTATCAGAATGCCCAAAGCGTAAATTCCAAGCGAGATCATGAATTCCTGAATAGTCGGCCAGTAATCAACTACATACCCAAGCGGGTTTGGGGTAAGTCCGGCGACCACCATGCCGAGGCCTTTATCTATCCATATTGAAAGAAATACTGCTATACATGCCATTAACAGCCACTTCTCATTTTTGCGGACAGATGGCACAAGCAGCATTAATATAGATGCCGCGGCAAGTATTGCCGATGCCCACATCCACGGAACTAATGTATAGTTTCCGTCAAGCCCCATATAAAGGAACTGGAAATGCATCGCGTGGTGGTGTATTCCGCTGTACAGAGCCGTGAACAGCTCAAGCAGCAGGAAGAACACATTTGCCAGCATGGCGTATGTTACGATTATAGCCAGTTTCTGAATCGGTTCTTTGCCGGGATCGAATTTTGTAGTTTTCCTTAAAAACAAGCTGATGATTATTAGCAATGCCGGGCCTGCGGCAAAAGCAGTCGCGAGAAACCTCGGTGCCATTATTGCCGACATCCAGAATGGCCGGGCTGCTAAACCTGAGTACAAAAACGCAGTTACAGTATGAATACTTATAGCCCAGGGTATGGATAGAATAATAACCGGCTTAATCCATTTGGGCGGAGCAATAGATTTCCGTTCGGCGTCTAAAGTAACCTGGCTGATTATCACATTAAGTATTAAATAACCTAATAGTGAAACTGAATCCCAGAACATAGGCGAATTAGGCGTGGGGTAGAGGAAAACGTTCATTATCCTCAGCGGCTGCCCCATATCCACGAATATGAACGTCATACACATTATGACCGAGCCTATGGCCAGAAATTCACCCAAAATTGTCATCTTGCTGAATTTCTTGTAATTATGCAAATAATAGGGCAATACAACCATCACAGCCGACGCGGCTACGCCAACGAGAAATGTGAACTGGGCGATATAAAAGCCCCACATCACATCCCTGCTTAAACCGGTAGTTCCGAGGCCGTAATCGAGCTGGTTCAGGTAAAAGGCCGTTCCCGTTCCAACCATCAGCACCAGGAATACTACCCATAACCAGTAATTTCTTGTTCCTTGTAATGCTTTTTCTAACATATTAGAGCCTCTTTATACTATATAGTAAACTTCAGGTTGAGTGCCCAGTTCGGGCTTCCTTCTAATTGTGAAATTCTCTTTCAGAACCTGCCTGATCTCTGAATCCGGATCATCAAGGTCTCCGAATACCAATGCGCCGGCGGAGCATGCTTCAACACATGCCGGCCAGCCGCCACGCGAGAGCCTTTCTTCGCAGAAACTGCACTTTTCGACTACTCCTTTTGAACGTGTGGGAAAATCATCCTGTATATCCTCTATATGAGGCTTTGGATCAAAGAAGTTGAAGCTCCTCGAACCGTAAGGACAGGCAGCCACGCAATAACGGCAGCCAATGCACCTGTGCCAGTCCATCATCACTATGCCGTCACTGTCACGACGCCAGGTTGCCTGTGTGGGGCAGACATTAGTGCAGGGTGGATTATCGCAGTGATTGCAAAGCAGAAGTACAGGATGATGGTGGAATTTCTCAGGTAGCATATTGTTTTCCTGCTCGATGAAAGCATTATGAAAATTCTCTTTCCATATCCATTTTATCTCATGCTTTTGATTATCAATATCCGGCACGTTATGATATTCGTGGCAGGCATCGATGCACTTTGTGCAGCCATTTTCCTTCTCACATTTTCTCATATCCACTACCATGCCCCAGCGTTTTTGAGGCCGGCTTTTCTTTTTAACGGAATCCACGGCGTCGGCGGCTCCTTTGCCGGCCAGGCCTGTGGCTGCGGCAGCGCCGGTAATAGCAAGAAATTTCCTTCTATTGATCTTCATTTGCCGCCTCCACTGATTTTTTCATCAAAGTTACCTTTTCCTTTTTTGTATCGCGGAATAAGGGCTCTTTTGCTCCCATCGGTTCGACATGGCAATCCCAACAGTAGGGAGTAACATCGAGATAGTTATGGCAGCGGTCACAGAATTTCTCCTTATTATCATGGCAGTTCATACAGCTTCTGGTAAGGCTCATTTCGATCTCACCGCCCTGAAATTCCGTGAATCTGATATCTTCCCTGACCACTTTATCCCGCCAATCATTAAGCAGGTCCATATGGTAGGCTTTCATCCATTCGCTATCCCTAACACATTCGCTGTGATCTTTGGGATATTCCAGCTCGGGGGCGCCTGCTTCGCTTTTTCCAAGGGAATTCACCCAGAAAGGCGCCGAAAAAAGCGCGATAAATATAATTATGCCAAATATTATCTTCCCGCTGTTATACATTATCATTCACCTCCTTTCCGGAATCATTGTTTTGAGGCCCGGCAGTCTCTTGTGTTACATAAGGAAGCTCCTGCCCGCGCAGGTCAGTAATTCTTTCTTTTTCGCCCTTCATTATTAGGGCATTGCCTACCATTTCGTGTATGCCGCCCACTTCGACTTCAGGAACCCAGTATTCCATAAGCGGCGGAAGTGTAGCTTTGTCGATAGCGCAGATGCAGAGCAGAATGTTTACATCATCCTTTTCGTGAACATGTTTAACGGCATTCGCTCTCGGGAATCCGCCGCGCATTCTCATTTCGAAGTTTTCTTCCGTACCGAGTCCGGCGCCGCTGCCGCAGCAGAATGTCTGCTCGCGGATAGTGTTATCCGGCATTTCGGTAAAGTTGTTCATAACGTTTTTGATCACATACCTGGGCTCTTCCAGCAGTCCCATACCCCTTGAGGGGTTGCATGAGTCGTGGAAAGTAGCCCTCCAGTGGTCGTTCCTTCTTTTATCCAGCTTGAGCTTGCCGTTGCGGATAAGGTCGCTGGTAAATTCGGTTATATGAACCATCCTGGTAGATTTCGCGTTATTGAAGACTGTACCTGTAATGGGGGATTTCGGGACTTCCAGGAAGTCAGCCGGGCCGTTCATAGTATCCATGTACTGGTGAAGTATGCGCCACATATGCCCGCATTCCCCGCCGAGAATCCATTTAACGCCCAGCCTTTTTGCCTCGGCATAAATTTTATTATTCAGCCTTTTCATTAGATCATGAGAAACAAATGAACCGAAGTTGCCGCCTTCCGAAGCATAGGTGCTCCAGGTGAAATCCAGGCCTATCTCGTGGAATAATGCCATATAGCCCAAAAGTGTAAAGTAATGCGGCTCGCCGAAATAATCCGCCGAAGGGGTAATGAAAAGCACTTCCGCGCCTTTTTTATTAATTGGCAGATCGACTCTTATGCCGGTAATATCTTCAAGGTCGTCGACGGCGAATTCGAGGCTGTCCGCAAAGCCATGCGGCTGTATGCCCAGGTGGTTACCCGTGCGGTAGCTGTTAGCAACAGGAGTCATTACCCAGTCGATATTTACACCGATTAGGTTCATCAGCTCGCGCGCCAGGAATGTTATCTCAGCTGTGTCTATGCCGTAAGGGCAAAAGAGCGAGCAGCGCCGGCACTGTGTGCACTGGTAAAAGTAGTAGAACCATTCCTTAAGCACTTCGAAATCCAGCTCTTTGGCCCCGACCATCCTGCCCATGAGCCTGCCGGCCATCGTAAAATCTTTCCTGTAAACCGCCCTCAATAGTTCGGCTCGGAGCACGGGCATATTTTTCGGATCACCCGAACCGAGGAAGAAATGGCACTTGTCGGCGCAGGCGCCGCACCTGACGCATATATCCATAAATATCTGCAGGGAGCGGAATTTTTTAAGCCTCTCGTGGAATCCTTCCATGATAATCTCTTTCCAGTTATCGGGCAGCTTCCAGTCGTCCTCATAGGGCTGCCACTTCCTGGGATTGGGCTGATCCACATAAGCCACGCTATCCGGAATAGCGGCATGGTTGTACGTGCCCTTTTTCATTTCTACCGGCACATCCGGCCATGGTTTATCAGGCATTGAAAGATCAATGCCTTTAGCCATTTCTTCCGGTTTTAATTTAGTTGACATTTTTCTCCTCCTTGTTATCCTCATCATCCTTTTCGAGAGGCAGGCCCGCGGCTTTCATCAGGGGCCTGAATTCATCTTCGTATTCCTCGTAGGTATGCACTTCCACATCGGGATTCCAGGGGTTCACGTGCCTTACAGCCCTGTTATTATTGGGCAGGTTGCGCGTGGGGCTCAAGAATACGCCCGGCATGTGCATCAGCTTGCTCATGGGGAAGTATATAAGCAGCACCGATACAAGGAAAAGGTGCATGTAAAACAGAGGGCTGATATCCCCAGCAATCACCGGAGCGAATGTGAAAAGCCCGGCTGTCAGCTCCTTAATGGCCACTAAGTCGGTCTTAATTAAATACCTCATAAGCAGCCCGCTGACCGATATCAATAGAATTAGTACCAGCGGAAAATAATCCGAGGCGAGGGATATATACTTTATCTTTCCGTCAAATACCCTCCTGAAAAATAAATAAGTAAGCGCGATAAGTATGGCCGCGTCAGTCATGTAAATGACCGGCAGCCCTACCTGCAAAAATCCGTCGATATTCTGCAATAAAGGCACAAATGCCGGCACCGGCTCTGTGAAGAAACGGAAATGCCTCAGCACAATGATCAAAAAAGACCAATGAAACACCAGAGCAAAAAACCACAGCCATTTAGCCGAGCCGTAAACCAATTTGCCGCCTTCTTTGATCTCCGCCTTTGTATTTCTGAATAGTGAACGGAAAGTTAAAACTTCAAGAACCATTCGCCAGAAGGTCTGCCAGCCTGTGTAGGGGCTGTCGAACTTATTCTGACGGATAAAATCCAATGATTTCTGCTGGCCGCCGGTAGTAGGTATTTTAAATGGAACGGGCGATTTCGCCCATTTTACCACCCGGTAGATTATCCCGATTATGAATACGGCTATTGCCGCGTAGGGGATGATCACTCCGAAAATATAGTTCAGTGAGGCGATCTCGCCTCCGAACCAACCTATTAATGCCAGGGCGGCCGCTGCCGCTATAGAAAACCATAAACCCATAGGCGCCACCTGTTTTGTGGATGTTTTTTATACTATCAAATGTAAGTTCATAGATATAAGCATTCTAAGAATACTTAATTTGTTTGATAAAGTAAACCCCGAAATGATTTATGTATCAAAAGTGTGGGTAGGGCGGGCTTAACTCCTGCTGTCGCGCTTTCAGAATATAGGCGCTTTTTTTGTATTGTGACATGCGCTTTGGCTCTTCATTATCAGGATCACTCCGGGCAGCATGCATCCGCACAATTCATTTTCTTAATTCTGCATAAGCCCCGTTTATCATAAGCCTGTAATTATGGGGAAATAAATTTGCCGGTTCTTGTTCGTATAATAAATTCTATTTTATTATACTAATTATTCTATCAATAATTGATTCTATTTGTCCCTGCATCATTTATCTTAAAGCGCAAATTATGAAAATTATTATCTCATAATAATTATTCAACTATCGGAGTATATAACATTATGGAATTACTGAATTTACACAAGAACAAAATCTTCACTCGCTAAATATAGTCATTCCCTGTATTTAGGAAAAGCAGGATTTATTTGTAAGTATGATTATCTGTATCCGGCTACTACCGGCAACACCTTTGTTACAGAAATTTAAAAAACATTGCTTATATTCATTAAGGATTATATCTTATCGGCATCGTTAATGAATTAATTGCAGGGCCGTAATGAATAACCGCTTAATCACATTCGGGATTAGCCACAAAACTTCCGATGTTTCAGTCAGGGAAAAATTCCAGCTGGGCAGGAAGGAACTGCCCTCCGTGTTGGATTTTCTGCTGGATAATGGCATTGAAGGAGCGCTCGCACTATCGACCTGCAACCGTATTGAATTTTACCTGTCTGCAAATGAAGATTTTGACGCTTTTGAACTATTTGAAAAATATTACCTGAAAGAAAGGCATATAAGCTTAAATGCCCACCGCGAGAGTTTTTATCTTATTGAAGGCGATGAGGTTACGCGCCACCTTTTCCGGGTGATTAGCGGCCTTGAATCGCTCATAACCGGTGAATACCAGATCCAGGGACAGGTAAAAGAAGCCTACAGCATAGCGTGCAATCATAAAGCCATGGATAAACTTATGCATAAACTGCTGCACGCGGCATTTCGCGCCGGCAAAAAGGTCAGAAGCCAAACAGAGACTGGAGAGGGCAAAATTTCAGTAAGCGGTATAGCCTCGCAAATTTTGAAAGAAAACCTGAAACCTGATGAAACCCTTACACTCATCGGAGTGAACGATAACACCAGGATTGTCGCTAAAGCCCTGCATGAAGCTGGATTCAAAAATTTCAACTTTGTGAACCGTACGCAATATAAAGCTGAAATGCTGGCTGTTGAATACAAAGCTAAAGCATTCGGGTTGGACGGCCTGGAAATTGCCCTGTCTGAAAGCGCTGCTGTTTATACAAGTACAGGCGCTCCGGGCTATGTGATTGAACAACTCCTGCTTCAAAAGCTGATAAGAGAAGGCAAATGCCCGCGCCTGCTAATCGATATGGCTGTTCCAAGGGATATTGACGCCTCAGGCCTGCCGGAGTATATCCGCGTTTGGGACATAGGCAGCCTGAAGGAATATTTAAACGATGAACAAAGCCGCCGCCTTAAGGATCTGCCCCGAGCTGAAGCCATTATAGAAGACGAGGCGAACATCTTCAAGGCATGGTCCGATGCCAGAAAGAACAACCTGCTGGAGCCTTATGCTGAAAAATTCGAGCAGATACGCTGCCAGTTGGTTGAAGAAAATAAAGCTCACTTTACGGAAAGCGAGCTCGAAAAAATTGATAAATTCTCAAAATCGCTTACCCACAGAATGCAATCGACATTTATGAGAATACTCATAAAAAAATGCGAGGAGCAGCAAAAGGCTTCATAAGCCTTATGCCACGTTGCCGCCTATATAATCGCGAAGGTATTTATTTTCATGACGCACTTCTTTGAGCTGGTTTTTCACCAGGTCGCCGATAGATATAACACCCACGAGTACTTTATCCCTGAGTATAGGCAGGTGGCGTATATGGTTTTGCGTCATGGCTAACTCAGCGTAGACGACATCATCTTCCGGTTCTGCGACTATGACGTTCTTTGTCATAACATCGCGAATGTACATGTCTTGCATTTTAACAGGGTCTTCATTACTGGCCCTGAGAATATCCCTCTCGGTGATTATACCGGAGATCTTTCCTCCTGAATCGATTACCAGCAGCGAGCCAATATTGTTATTTACCAGGGTTTTGATGGCGTCGCGGAGCTGCTTTTCTTCTCCTATGGTGAATACCTGCGGCCCTTTACCTTTCAGAATATCCTTGATTTTCATAGAATCCTCAAAATAATGATTTGTTGCTTTAATATTAAGCGAAAAATTTATGAAATTATTTTCAGATCATATCTGATTATTTTATTATATTACTGGTAAAAGGCTTATTATATATTTTTTTATTTAGAATTTTGAATAATTATTAATAAAGAAAAAAAATTCGTATGTTTACCCTTGTAATAACTACAAAACAGGTAAATTCATGAAAGTACTTGTAGTTGATGATTTTTCCACTCAGCGGAAATACATCATAAACATACTTCGGGATATGGGGATTGAGGAATTCTCAGAGGCTGCCAACGGCATAGAAGCCATAGAAAGACTGAGGAATGATGATGAAATAAATATTATCATCCTGGACTGGCTGATGCCGCATATGGACGGCCTGGCATTTCTTAAGCTGATTCGCGCCCAGGCGGATTTTATGGATATTCCGGTGCTGTTTGTCACTAATGTTGATCAAAAGAAAGATATAGTAGAAGCCCTGAAATACAATATCGACGGCTATATTGTAAAACCATTCAAGCCTGCTTATTTGCAGGAGAAAGTAGCTTCCATATTAGAAAAAATATCTCAGGCCGCCGAAATAAAAAACGATGATGATTAAAGCTTTTCCAAAAGAAGCTTAAGGATACCGTCAATAGTGTGTTCATCGGCAGTGATGATTTTACCCGCGTTTTTCTCACGCAGTGTTTCTTCGGTTACCGGCCCTATTGCAGCGGCGAAAGCCCGGCTCAGTATATCACCGGCATTAGATCCCATTATTTCATAAAAGTTATTCACGGTAGATGAGCTGGTGAATATTACAGCGTCGGCACCATTCCGGATAAGGTTATTCTTCTGATCTTCCGGCGGCTGTTCAGCGGCGAGGTCATATACCTGCAGCGCGGTTGTATCGGCGCCGGCTTTGATAAGTTCTTCAGTCAGTATGTCTGATTGTATCCAGCCTTTTACGCGGAGAAATTTTTGACCGGAAATATCGAATAATTCTTTCATTTCGCTGATCATTTCCTTAGAAGTGAATACCTTTGGTATGAAATCAGCATTTATGCGGTAATTCCTTAGCATGGCTGCGGTGCCGCTGCCTATCGCCGCGATTTTTGAATTTGCGAAAAATCGTGCATCTAAGCCGGCTTTTTCTAAATGGGCAAAGAAATAACGAACTCCGTTCTCACTGGTGAACACCACCCAGTCGAATTCCCTGGCTTTTAATTCATCGAAATTATCGATATTGCCGTAAACCGAAGTTCTTATCACCGGCAGATGAATCACTTCGGCGCCTAATTCGTTAAGCCTATCAATAAGAAGCCTTGCCTGGTCTTTAGCGCGGGTAACTACTACCCGCCTGCCGTTGAGCGGTCCGTGTCCGAACCATTCCAAGCCGTCCATATATTTAATATTCGGCCCGATAATGAAAATGCATGGCGCTTTAACGTTGTTTTCTTCCATTATATCAGAGATCCGGTTGACCTGGGTTTTAAATACCCTTTGCTTTGGCAGGGTGGCATTTTCAATAATGGCGGCAGGCATATCTTTGGCCATGCCGCGGTTGAGCAGTGTTTTAACAACTTCCTTTATTCTGCCGACCCCCATGTATATCACAAGGGTAGTGTTTCTGAGCTGGGAAAGTTTTTCCCACTCTACCTGGCCAATTGTTTTGCCCTGAGATTCATGCGCCGTTATGAATACTGTCTGAGTAACTCTGTTGCGGTGTGTAAGCGGTATGCCGGCGTAGGCGGCTGCTCCCACACCGGCTGTAATGCCCGGGATTATTTCGAATTCAATGCCTTCTTTTTTCAGGGCTTCGGCTTCTTCGGAGCCCCGGCCGAATATCATTGGGTCGCCGCCCTTTAAGCGCACGACGGTTTTGCCTTCGTTAGCGCTTCGTATCATCATTTGGATAGTATCTTCCTGCTTTACGTAATGCCTGCCGGCTTCTTTGCCGACAAACACTTTTTCGGCTCCTTCGGGTACTTCATCCATGAAAAGATCATTCGCCAGTTTATCATAGTAAAGAATTTCGGCTTTGCGCAAAGTCATAAGCCCTTTTACGGTTATGAGCCCGGGATCGCCCGGCCCCGCTCCTACCAGATAAACTTTGCCGCTTTTAAGCATTGATCTTTTCCTCCGTTTCTTTGATTATAGAATAATATTCTTTTTCAAGCTGCTTATCGATGATCTTTGTTCCGTTATTAAGATTTAAATCGATAAAAGTATCAAAAAGCGCCTGCTTGGTAATATCATCTTTATGCCTTTTGATTACTATTCGCCGGAACTCCTCGGCTTTGTCAATCAAAGCATCGGCTTTTTCCGTAATGGATGATATTTCATCTTTCAAGTATTTCGCGATAAAGGGGGCTTTACCATCGGTAGAAAAGGTCACCATGGTTTTATCGCTTTTTAGCAATGATGGAAGGTAAAAATTCCCTCTTTCAGGTTCGGAAGCACAATTCACAAGCTTGCCAATGGGTATGGCATCCATTTCGAGAATATCCATGACTTCGGGGTCGCCTGTGGTATCGAAGAAAATATTATACGAATAAACCGTGCTCGGCCGGAATTTTTCTTTTGAATAATTAATCCCTTTTTTTCTTAGAAACTCACGCGTTTCTTTTTCGAAATTCAGCGCCATGGCGTCTATGTGGGGTATGCCCAGTTCGATAAGCTTTTTTAACTTTCGCAGCCCGACCTTGCCGCAGCCTATAACTAAAACCGGCTGTTTGCTTAGGTCTATAGCTGCCGGAAAAAATATTTTGCTAACCATCCCAAAATCTCCCAGTTAATAAGGCCTTTAATTTAATGAATGGCATTAAATTATCATAAATTATTTTGACTTTTTAAAAAAGATTTTATCATTTTCATTACTTCGTGTCTGAATTTAATATGAGGAGAATGGCTTTTGCCTTCTATAATATAAGCTTTGGCTCCGGTGATTAATTTCTCCATATCCTTAATGTGGCTAACGCTCGCGTATTCGTCCTCTTCGCACTGGATTAGCAAAGCAGTGCAGCTTATAGCCGCAAGCTCTCCGGAGAGGTCCCAGCGGGCGAAATCATCCGACAGCCATGTATCGCTCCAGTTATGGAAAACCTGCCTGTACTTATCGCCATGGTATTTTTTAAGCATTTTATCCAGCCCGCCGCTCTCATAGCTTCGCACAGTGGATTCTAAACTGGCCTTTGTTTTATCTTCACGGTAATAATGAGGGGCTATGGCAATCACGGTATCGGTAATATCAGGGAATGCTGCGGCATGCAGCAGCGCTATGGAGCCGCCGTCGCTATGTCCGGTAAGGATTACTTTATTAAGGCCTAGCTTAGAGATTAGCGCGGGTAGTATCTTAAGGGCTTCATCATGCATGTAGCGCCATTCGCCTGCCCAGTCCGCCGCCGATGACTTACCATATCCTCGCCGGTCATAAACGATTACTGGCAGATTAAAATTATTCATGAAAAAAGCTGGATAGCCCCTCCAAAATTGAGCGCTGCCCAGTCCTTCATGAAGCAGTATTACCGCTTTATCTTTGTTCTCAGTCTTTTCGTTAAAATGCTTTTCGTAATAAATCTCATGGCCATTTATACTGATATGGCCGCTTTCCGGGTCATACCCAGTCATCTTCAATACCGCGGAATTTACTGTCATCAACAATAATGTACTTCAGCAGTTTGGTCATGTGTTCTTTTTCGTACTGGATTATCTTATCCAGTTCGGGGCTGCTGCCGATTATATCGCGTATTCCCGAATAAAACAGCACGGATTCCTTTTCGAATGCGTAGGCACGGGTAAGCGCTGCCTGAGCGCGCTCGTGGCGGTCTACTACTTCCATGCCCTCAAAGAATTTTTCGATATTCACGCCTTTGATAAACTCTTTGTCGATCGCGCTCATTTTAAATTCCTTACCGTCAATAGATTTCATCAAATCGGAAAACTGGCTTTTGTGCTCGACTTCATCCTTGGCAAGTTTCTCGAAAGTTTCTTTCAGTTCCTGATCTTTTGAGAATTTTTGCGCCAGCTCGGAATAATACTTAATGCCGTGATCTTCAGCTTTTATGGCTATCTGAATGGCGTCTTTAAGGTCTATATCTCTCATCCTGGCCTCCGCTTAAGTTAATAAATCAGATATTCCTGCTCAGGTTCTAAATATACTAAATAATTATTAATTTTTAGTTTATGTGAATAGAAAAAGGGGCATTCATTGTTTTTTATAAAGAATTTTGCGTTCTTAATGATGCAGGTGCTTATATACTTGTATTTGTTCCATGTGGAGGTATAATTAGGCTGCCCTGGAGCATGGGGGCAATATTCTATATCAGTTCAGAATGTATGAAAATCTTCAATTTAAGGGCTTCCTCGATAACAATTCAGGCGGAAGCGCAGGATCTACGGCTTAGTTGTTTAATATCTGATTATAATATAAATATAATCCGAAATCGAATTTGAGATATTAATATTTGCGGGTTGAAGTGCTTGTTACAAAGGCATATTTATTGAGCGTATAAACAAAAAACCTTCCGGGGTTTCCGGAAGGTTTCGTTTTTTGATGGCAGGTTTAGCGGCTGCTTATTTTTTGTCTTCTTTGTTTTCTTCTTCATCGACAACAGTGTAGTCTGCTTCTTCAACGTTGCCTTCGCCTTTTGTGCCGCCGGATTCCTGCTCTCCACCCGGCTGCTGAGCGCCTTCGGGGCCTGCCTGGCCTGCTCCGGGTTGCCCCTGCTGGCCGTACATCTCAGTGGAAGCCGTGCTCCATGCCTGGTTGAGCTCATCCATTGCCGAGCGCATATCTTCCGGCTTTTTCTTAATGGCTTCTGCGAGTTTGTTCTTGGCATCTTCGATCTTTTTCTTGTTCTCGGGCGTTAGTTTGTCGCCGAGTTCGCTAAGCTGCTTCTCCGTCGAGTAAACGAGCGAATCTGCCTGGTTGCGAATGTCTATTTCTTCCTTTCGCTTTTTATCTTCATCAGAATGCTGCTGGGCTTCAGTTTTCATCTTATCGATTTCTTCTTTAGAAAGCCCGCTGGATGATTCAATCCTGATGTTCTGCTCTTTATTAGTGGCCTTATCCTTAGCGCTAACGCCCAGGATACCATTAGCGTCAATATCAAAAGTAACCTCTACCTGAGGTACTCCTCTTGGTGCCGGCGGTATGCCGTCAAGATGGAATCTCCCGAGTGAGCGGTTATCTCTCGCCATTGAGCGTTCGCCCTGCAATACGTGTATTTCTACCGAAGTCTGGCTGTCGGCTGCTGTAGAAAATATCTCGGTTTTCTTGGTTGGTATTGTGGTATTCGCGGGAATCATCGGAGTCATCACTCCGCCCAGAGTTTCAATACCGAGCGTAAGCGGAGTTACGTCAAGAAGAAGTACGTCCTGTACGTCTCCCGCGAGTACGCCGCCCTGGATAGCCGCGCCTATAGCAACAACCTCATCAGGATTTACACCTTTTGATGGGTCTTTGCCGAAAAAGTCCTTAACAAGCTGCTGAATCTTAGGTATCCTTGTGGATCCTCCGACGAGGATAACTTCATCAACCTCATTAGGTGATATTTTGGCATCTTTGATAGCGGCTTCAACGGGGCCTAAAGTTTTTTCGAACAAGTCAGAGCAAAGGCTTTCAAATTTCGACCTCGTTATATTTAAATTAAAGTGCTTTGGCCCATCCTGTGTTGCCGTAATAAATGGCAGGTTGACATCTGTCTGAAGCATCTGTGAAAGTTCAGTTTTTGCTTTTTCAGCGGCTTCACGCAGCCTCTGTAGAGCCATGGCGTCTTTCCTTAAGTCGATGCCTTCTTCTTTTTTGAACTCATCGGCAAGGTAGTCGATCAATCTCTGGTCGAAGTTGTCACCGCCAAGGTGAGTATCGCCGTTAGTCGATTTCACTTCAAAAACTCCTTCGCCAATTTCAAGTATTGATATATCGAATGTACCGCCGCCAAGGTCATATACGGCAACGGTCATGTTCTTGCCTTTCTTATCCAGGCCGTATGAAAGCGCGGCAGCCGTAGGTTCATTAATTATTCTGCGTACCTTAAGCCCGGCAATCTCACCCGCGTCCTTAGTAGCCTGCCTCTGAGAGTCGTTAAAATATGCCGGCACTGTGATGACGGCTTCATCTACTTTCTGGCCGAGATAATCTTCAGCTGTCTGTTTCATTTTTTTTAGAATCATAGCTGATATCTCAGGCGGCGAATAAAGCTTCCCGTCGATATCCACACGCGCTGAATTGCCGTCCGGCGCTGAAACCACTTTATAGGGCACCATGTCGATTTCTTCATTTACTTCATCGATCCTGCGGCCCATGAATCTCTTTATCGAATAAACTGTTTTATTCGGATTAGTAATAGCCTGCCTTTTTGCGGCCTGCCCGACAAGCCTTTCACCGCTCTTGGAAAATCCGACCATCGACGGTGTTGTCCGCCCGCCTTCGGCATTCTGAATAACTACCGGCGAGCTGCCTTCCATTACGGCAACACAGGAGTTTGTTGTGCCCAGGTCTATTCCGATTATTTTACCCATAATTCCTCCATTAATTCCATTATTACTTTTAATATTTCTATTTTCAAAAACTTTTAAAACTCTTATTTAAAGATCTATTAAAGGCAGATAGCAGAAAGCTTTGTTTAATTTGCCTCCTGCTACCGCCGGTTACTTTCTTATTGAGATACAATTTTAATACCACGAACAGCTTTAAGCAATATTTCTTTATGCTCAGCCGATCTGCACCTCTTTTTCTTTGTTTTCGGGAACAAGCCTGGCAACTGTAAGCCTGAGAATACCGTTATCGTACCGGGCATTAATCTTATCGCTATCAATATTTTCAGGAAGCTTGAAGCTTCGTGAAAATTCCCCGAACTTTCTTTCTTTACGACAGCAGGTATCTACTTCATCTTCTTTCTCAAATTTTTTTTCTCCGCTGATAGTCAGGATATTCTCATTGTTGAACTTCAGTTTAATATCTTCTTTGGGAATACCCGGCACTTCAAATTCGAATACTATTGAATTTTTCAGCTCATAAATATCTACTTTAGGCGAAAATCCTCTGCCCTCGCTCATGCTGCGAGCGTAGGAATTTCTCATTTCGCGGGCAGCGCTGTCAGCATTTTTTACTGCCGTTTTAAGAATATTAAATGGGCCCGATCTATAAAAGGGTGTATGCATTTTTTTCTCCGTATTTTTTTATTAATAACGGGCTGCCGTAGTGGCAGCCCATTCAGCCTGATCTTAGTCGATTTTAACTTCAATTTCTTTAGGTTTTTCGGGTTCTTTCTTGTTGAGCGAAATATTCAGCACGCCATCTTCTACTTTTGCGTTTATGCTTTCGGTATCAACATTTTCCGGAAGCATAAATGAGCGCGTGAATTCGCCGTAACTCCTTTCAATCCTTACATAGGATTTCTTCTCGTCCTCTTTCTCCTCTACTATCCTTTTCTTTTCGCCTTTAATGATGAGTACATTGTCATCATTAATCGTTACCTTAACGTCCTCTTTTTTCATTCCCGGAAGTTCTGCCGAGATGTAGATTGATTTTTCATCTTCGGAAATATCTATTCTAGGGCTAAAACTGCCGTATTCGAAATTAACGCCCTTATCGAACTCATTGATAAAGCTGTTCATCTTGCGTGCGAGTCCTTCAAAGCCCCTAAACGGATCAAATCTTACGATTGCCATAATGAACCTCCTTTTTTTACTTATTTAAAATGATTAATTAATTTATTTACAGTTTTTTTAACTAATATCAATTTGCCTTTCAGCCGGTTTATCCGGTTCTGATTTCTGGATTTCCAGCTTAAGCACGCCGTCTTTATATCCGGCTTTTACGTTTTCTGTGTCAGCATTATCAGGCAGGCGGAAAGCTCTGGCGAATTCACCGTAGCTTCTTTCCATCCTGTACCAGGTTTTGTTTTCATCGTTCTCTTCGACCTTTCTTTCTTTTTTCCCTCTGATAAGCAGGACCTTGTCATCGCTTACGCTGATCTTAATATCCTCTTTCTTCATTCCGGGCAATTCGGCTTCCACATATATCTTGCTTTCATCCTGTGATATATCTATGCCCGGGAGCCATCCTTCCCCTCGCCGCGGGAGGTTTCCGTAATCATTCAAAGATCGCTCCATTCTGTTAGTAAGTCCTTCGAAAACATCGAACGGATCATATCTTGTGATAGCCATAATTACACCTCCTCAAATTATTATCCTACAAAATTTGACTGAACATTAAAAATTATTGAATATCAACCTGAATTTCTTTAGCTTTCTGCGGTTCTAACTTTTTAATGCTTAACTCGAGTACACCGTTTTTGAATTTCGCGTCGATATTTTCTATGTCAGCGTCTTCAGGCAGCAAAAATGAACGGGCAAAGCTGCCGAATTTCCTTTCATTTCTTATAAGAGTATGCTCTTCTTCGATCTCTTTTTTCTTTTTCTCGCCTTTAATAGTAAGCATTCTTTCGTCATTCACCGAGATCTTAATACCGCTTTTATCAATACCCGGCAGTTCAATATGCAGGAACATGGCGTTTTCGCCTTCGGTAATATCCACATTTGGCCTGAAGTCATAATCTTCACTCATGTTTTTCTCGAAATCTTCGGCTATGTGGCTCAAAGTATGGGCGAACTTTTCAAAGTTCCTGAACGGATCAAATTCATATCCTGGCATTTTGCTGGCTCCTTTTTCTATGAAATAAATTTTTGATTTCGTCCTTATGATAGAAAAACTATGCCAGAATTGTTTTTATGTCAATATGGCTTATCATATTGAATATATTGCAGTTATGATGACAGGGAGTCATGACAAAATTGCAATGACATGACATAATGGCATAATTATATGACATGTGTTGAATTAATTATAAAGCCGTGAACTGTTTTAAACAATGGAAATTGACAGTTATGAATCAGGCCCGGCTATTGATGGATGAACTATTGGTTTGAATAAATGTTAATAATAATAAAATTTAGGATGCGTTTAAATCCAAGTTCCTGATTTATTTAAGAACAACAAACGAATGTTCTTTTTATTGAAAAGACGATAAAT
>CAZJAH010000012.1:55888-73786 GCA_964544155.1 uncultured Hyphomicrobiales bacterium
CTGATTTATTTAAGAACAACAAACGAATGTTCTTTTTATTGAAAAGACGATAAATTGTAAATATAAAGATTAGAATAAATGAAGAATCTGATTATAAAAATTGACAGAAAAATCACTCTCTGGATGAGGCGCTGGAGCTTTACCGCAATTCGAATTTCCTTTGGCATAATTTTTATTTGGTTTGGTATATTAAAGCCTATTGGCATCTCCTCAGCCGAAAACTTAGTTAAAGCTACCGTGGTTTGGCTTCCTATTGGCAGTCCTGAATTTTGGCTTGCCCTTATTGGCTGGTGGGAAGTCGCAATTGGATTGACCTTTCTTATCCCCCGCACCACTAAAATTGCCATTGCTTTGCTTTATCTCCAGATGTTTGGAACATTTATGCCTCTTTTTATGCTGCCTGAAGTATCATTCCAGAATGGAAATATCCTGGCTCCTACTATAGAAGGCCAATATATCATTAAAAATGTAATGATTATTTCAGCCGCGTTGGTTTTAGGCGGATATTACACTGCAAACAGGAATAATGCCGGCAAATAAGTGCAGAGGAACTTACAGGCTTCAAATGAAAAATTTAAAAAATATTACAGGGCTAATTACGAATGTAAACTTGAAAACCAAAACGTTTAAATCCGTAATTCATAAAGGGATCAAGAAATGGCCCCATAGATTTTTTGTAAAAAAGTAACAAAGCGGAAATATGAATAGTATAGATTCACCATTTAAAAAAATCAACGACGACAAAAAATTTATTGTTGATTGCTATCTAGAGATGCTTTCGCGAATTAATGAAAGCGAAGTCGGTGATTTGATTAACAACACTTTGCGGGAAGTTAAGACTCAGGGCGATGAGCTCTCCGATGAGAAAATACTCCAATCACTGAGTATCTATTTCCAATTGATGACATTAGTTGAAGAAAACGCCGCGACCCAATACAGAAGGAGGCTGGAAGATCAAAATAAGATGGCTTCTATCAGAGGTTCCTGGGCTGAAGCTTTCAATATCTGGAAAAATGCCGGCATTGATGAAAATGAGATGCTTCATGCTATATCTGAAACTAATATCATGCCGGTGCTAACTGCTCACCCAACAGAAGCCAAGCGGGTTACGGTCATAGAAATTCATCGTGAGTTATATTTGCTTTTAGTACAAAGAGAAAACGCCTCATTCAGCAAGCCTGAAAAAAACGCGATCAGGGAAAAGATAATCAATCTATTGGAACGATGGTGGAGAACAGGTGAAATCCACCTGGAAAAACCGGATATCAAAGATGAAAGAGCCAACGTGCTGCACTATCTGAGTAAGGTATTTCCGGCAGTACTTAAGAACGCGGATCAGCAATTAAAAAATTCCTGGATCGAAATGGGCTTAAATCCTGATAAGATCAAAAACCCTGATTTTTTCCCGCAAATTAATTTCGGAAGCTGGGTAGGCGGAGACCGTGACGGACATCCTTTTGTAACCCCTACTGTTACCAAAGAAACCTTATTGCTTCATAGAAAATCTGCTCTCGCCCTGATAAAAGAAGAACTGGTAAATATGGTAAAAAAAATATCTGTTTCTGCTCTTACCAACCCGGTTCCATTCGCGCTTTCAGAAGCGATCGCCCAAAAAGCGGAAGCACTGGGCGAAGCAGGCCAAAAAGCCATTAAACGTAATCATTATGAACCGTGGAGGCAGTTTGTCAATTTAATGATCTGCCAGTTGGATAATACAATTTCAGAAAATTTCGCGGATTCTAAAATGTATTACAAGTCAAGTTCAGCTTTAGAAAGAGATTTAAAACTCCTTAGAGATGTTTTAACGCTAAATGGATTGAAGGGACTGGCTGAAGATATATTATTTCCGGTAGAAAGATCTGCTAAATGCTTTGGATTCCATCTTGCTAAATTAGATATCAGGCAAAACAGCGCCTTTCACGATAAAGCCATTTCTCAAATACTTAAGGCCATAGGCGAAAAAGACTATGATTTTGAAAATTGGGCTGAGGATAAGCGCGTCAATTACATAAACCAGTTGTTAGAAAACAACGCGCCAATTACTGATGTTACGGTATCTTACGGGCCGGAAGCAGATGATGTGCTGGATTATTACAGGGTGGTCCGCCAGCACATAAATCAATATGGCTTTGATGGTATCGGTTCATTTATTATAAGTATGACAAGAGATTTAAGTGATTTATTGGTTGTTTACTTATTGATGCGTGAAACACAGCTGTTAAATACCAGCATCAGAGTAGTTCCGCTGCTTGAAACAATCGAAGACCTGCAAAACGGGCCGCGGATTTTAGACGCATTTTTAAAACATCCGGTTACGAAAAAACGAAACAGGAAAACTGCATACAAGCAGGAAGTCATGGTCGGTTACAGTGACAGTAATAAAGACGGCGGTACAATTGCCAGCAAATGGAATTTGCATAAAGCAGAAATAGCACTGTCTGAAAAAGGCAGGGAAAATAATACCGGTATATTCTTTTTCCATGGAGCAGGCGGCACTATCAGCAGAGGTGGAGGCAAGTATCACCGTTTCCTCGAAAGCATGCCGGAGAAAACAGTTTTCGGCAGCTTTAAACTTACGGTACAGGGCGAATCCGTGGCTCAATTGTTCGGTAATCCGCTGACGGCGACCTACAACCTGAACGCATTATCATCGGGTGTGGCAAGGCACGTGGTTAAGAATAAAAACAATAGGGAAACTCCGCAATATCCTGTTGAATCAATGGAATTTCTCTCACAAAAATCTTTTGAGCATTACCGAGAGCTGATAGAAACCCCCGGTTTTATTAATTTTTACAGCAAAGCCACCTGCATAGATGTTTTAGAAAAAAGTAAAATCGGTTCACGGCCCGCGAGAAGAACTGGCACCAGGTCTCTTAATGACCTCAGGGCAATCCCGTGGGTGTTCAGTTGGAATTTATCCAGAATTACTTTATCCGGCTGGTATGGACTGGGAGAGGCCTTAAAAACACTAAAATCTGAAAAACCGCAAGATTATAAAAAACTAAAAGAAGCAATAAACAATTGGAGTTTCTTTAAGTTTCTGATGATTCAAACAGAAACGAATCTTATCCTTTCCAATCTGGAAATGATGAAACGCTACGCTGAACTGGATGAAAATACAGAAGAACGGGAGCTGTTTATGGGAAAAATCCTGAAAGATCATCAAGCTGGTTTCCGATTGATCGAAGACTTGTTTGACAAGCCTGCATCAATTAGAAGAAATGGCCAATATGATAATTTAAAGTGGCGCAATGATAAACTTGTGGCTTTACATAATTTACACCTTAAATATTTGAAGCGATGGCGCAGCATAGAAGTTGAGGATAGCGCAGAAAAAGAAAAATTATTAAACAAATTACTTAGCTTAATCAATGCCCTATCCAGCGGCTTAAAAAATACGGGGTAATTGCAGGCAGCAACAGGACAACGCTTATAGCATTTTATTTCAGCGAATTTGAAGGGATTTGCCTTTAATTATCGGGCCATTAAATTAATTAATAAATAAAGTCTAGTAAAAAAATAAAGTATTACTTTGGAGGCACCATGACACCGAGATTACTGTTTGCATTAATTATCGCTTTATTCATTGGCGGCTGTGTGGGCGAACGCGGCCCGACAGGACCTCGCGGTGAGGGAAACGCGGAAATCCGGACATTTTTCTATAATCTGAATCCGGCAGACTGGCAGCCGACAGAAGCTGTCGACCAGTGGTTCATCCGAATAAACGAACCATTTATAACGGCATCCGTTACGGATAACGGAGCTGTGCTGTGCTACTACCTTTCCGAGAACGGCGCCTGGTCGCTAATGCCGATCACAAATAATTATTATACACCCGAAGGGCAGATATACTCCGAGGAATTTTGGTTTTCATATTTTGACGGCTTTATAGATTTCGACTACAGAGATATGCATCCGACAGAACCACTGCCTCCGGGCGGCCTTATAGAAATTAAAGCGGTGATAATAGAGAATTGGAGTAGTGTATCATCCATGATCGGGCAGGATGACATTAAAACTTATGATAGTCTGGAAGCTGCCCTGAATTTAAAAAATGACAGTGAAGAAATTACGGAATGATTTTTGCTTTAATCCGGCATATAATTAATTGGAGAAAAAATGCCGGAAAGCAGATTATTCAGGGAAATCGATTCACTCAGCACAGAGCGAAAAAACCAGAGAACCAAGGATATTGACATTTCGTCGACTGAGGAAATACTCCGCCTGATCAACGATGAGGACAGGCTCGTGCCCGATGCCGTCAGAGCGGAAATACTCCAAATAGCGAAAGCAGTGGATATTATCAGCGATGCTTTCAGAAATGGCGGCAGGCTGTTCTACTTTGGAGCCGGAACCAGCGGCAGGTTAGGTATTGTGGATGCCTCGGAATGCCCGCCAACATTCGGCAGCCCGCCTGAAATGGTGCAGGGCATAATTGCCGGCGGCACAAATGCCATATTCAAGGCTCAGGAAGGTGCTGAGGATAACCCCGCGGCAGGGGCCGATGAAATTGATATAAGAAATATCGCTCCGCCGGATGTTGTATGTGGTATAGCGGCTTCGGGCAGGACGCCTTTTGTTAAAGGAGCGCTGGCCCGGGCGAAAGAAAAGGGCTGCTTTACGATTCTTGTAACCACAATAGCAGAAGAACACGCACAGAAACTGGGTATGGCGGCAAATGTTTTTATTTGTCCTGATGTCGGGCCTGAAGCCATAGCCGGCAGTACCAGGATGAAATCCGGAACAGCACAAAAGCTAGTGCTTAATATGCTTACCACAGCTTCAATGGTGAAACTGGGCAAAACTTACGGCAATGTGATGGTCGATCTTCAGCTTACCAATCAGAAACTCAAAGAAAGGTCTAAAAGGATAATAATGGATCTTTGCGGCTGTGATTATGACCGAGCCGATGAGCTGCTTAAAGAAAGCGGCGGCCATGTAAAAACAGCGCTGCTAATGCAGCTCGCAGGCATAGATGCCGCTAAAGCCAAAGCAGAACTAAAAACAAACGGCGGTTTTATAAAAAAAGCGCTATACAATATTATTAAGTAAAAAAAGTATTTTTTATTAAGAAAATATTAAATTAAATTATATGGTTTTGACTAAAAAAGAATTTTTTAAAAGGGAGATAGACGTGAAAAATGCGGCTCTGAGGCCGGGCTTAATAAGCCTGCTGGCATTATTTATTGCGATAGCCGGAATACATGAAACGATAGCACAGGATAGCGAAATACAGACAGCTCATAACTCGCTTCTGAATGAAAATTACCGCGAAGCGGTTATAGAATACACGATGGCAATTGAAAAATTCGACGAATACGCCCCTTCATGGTATGGCAGGGGTATGGCATACTACTACCTGGATGAATACGATAAATCTTTAAAAGATTTCAATCGAGCAATAGAACTTAAGCCGGATTATTTCGAGGCTTATTTTGGCAGGGGCATGGTCAATTATTACAAAGGAATCTATGAATCCGCGCTCACGGATTTCGAGAAAGCGGTCGAACTTAATCCCGAAAGCCCGGAAGCATTTTATGCCAGGGCAAATACACTGCACATGATGGATAAAGAAAGCGAGGCCTATGCCCATTACACCAAAGCGATTAAGTTAGATCCCGATTTCGGCATGGCTTATTACGGCAGGGCGGTCAATAACAAAGCCAGAGGCCGCCAAAATGAAGCCCTTGCGGATTTCAATACCTACCTGGATATTCGCGGCAATAAAGACAATCTGGAACGTGAAGTTATAAGGCTGATTGAAGAAATTGAAGAGGATCTTAACAAATAAAAAAGTTCCGCCTTGCTTTAAATTTTAGGTTCGGGTTTTTCATGAGGCGATTCATATACCTATATAAAGCACGGCGGAACAAAATTTTCTTTGCGGTTCATAATGATGATCCCGTAGAAACTTCCTAAGTTTCAAACATTTAATACACTTATTAAAACGCTGTTTCATTTGCTTTATTACAGAAAAAAAAATAATTTTTATTAAAATTTTGTATTGCCCCCAAGATTGTATTATATTTGTAGTTCCCGTAATTTACAGGTTGTTAGGGATGTCGCCAAGTGGTAAGGCACCGGGTTTTGGGTCCGGCATTCGCAGGTTCGAATCCTGCCATCCCTGCTGCTTTAATTTGATAATCAATAAAAACCGAAAATGCCGGATTTTAAAGTTGCCTCAGGGCGCTCAAATATGCCGCTATCGCAAAAAGTAGCCGACCAGCTGGGGATAACACTGGCGGAAACAACCATAAGGAACTTCAGCGACGGCGAAATTTGGGTAAAATACGAAGAGAATGTCAGAGGTGTGGATCTGTTTGTAATTCAATCAACATTCGCCCCTTCTGATAACTGGATGGAATTACTTATATTAATAGACGCGGCAAAAAGGGCTTCCGCAAAAAGGGTAACAGCCGTTATCCCATATTTCGGTTACGCCCGGCAGGATAGAAAAGATCAGCCCAGGGTATCGATTACAGCCAAGCTGGTATCTAACCTGTTAGCAACAGCGGGAGCAGACAGGATTATCACAATAGACCTGCATTCATCGCAGATACAGGGCTTTTATGATAAGCCGCTTGATCACCTTTACGCGTCGCCCGTACTCATTAGGGCTTTGAAAAAATTAGGGCTTGAGGGCCTCGCGGTGGCTTCACCCGATGTCGGGGGAGCGAAAACTGCCAGAGCCTACGCGAAAAGATTACACGCCGACCTTGTGCTTGTTGACAAAAGAAGGCCGGTGCATAACGAAGCAGAAATAATGCATATTATCGGCGATGTTAACGATAAGCATGTGATAATTGTTGATGATATGATCGATACCGGCACAACATTTGTTAAATGTGCCGATGCATTAAAAAGCAAAGGCGCTAAAGATATATACGGACTGTGCGTGCATCCTGTGTTTTCAGGTAACGCCATGGATAAAATAGAAGCTTCAGGAGCGGTTGAGAAGGTATTTGTTACCGATACAATACCGCTTCCGCGCGAATCCGACAGCATTGAAGTTATCAGCGTGGCTGAGCTGCTTAGTGAAGCGATTATAAGAACCCATGATAACAGGTCGATTAGCTCATTATTTGAAATAGAAAGATAATCAATTAAGGCTTTATAGAGGTAAATAAAATGAAAGAAATTGAATTAAAAGTTCTTACGAGAGAAACAGGCAAGAAATCTGCCCGGGGAGTAAGAAATATAGGCAATGTACCGGGTATTTATTATACCAAAGGAGCGGAACCCATTGCCATTCACGCAAAACCCCTTGATCTTCGCCCGGTTGTATATACTTCACAGACGAGGATAATCAATCTTTTGGTTGGAGATGCACAGCAGCCCAAAAAATGCGTTTTAAAAGATGTGGATTTTGACCCCGTATCTGATGAGCTTATCCACTTTGACCTCCTCGGTATTAAGGAAGGCCAGCAGCTTACAGTTGAAATTCCCGTTATGATGAGAGGTCAGGCTTCAGGCGTAAGGACTTCCGGCGGAAGGATGAACCAGATCATTCATAAAATAAAAGTAAAATGCCTGCCTTCTGACCTTATTGAAGTTCTTGAATACGACGTAACTAACATGGAGATCGGCGATTCGGTATATCTCAGAGATCTTAAACAGGAAAATGTTGAATTTGATCTTACCGAAGACGCAGTTGTTTGTACTATCGTACCGCCGAGGATAATCAAAGATACTGCCGCATCAGAAGCCGAAGAAGGCTTACTTCCCGTTGAAGGTGAAGAAGAAGCGCCGGTTGATGAATCAGAAAAATAAAAAAGCGGTAATTATTATTTTAAGGGGGGTAATTTCTATACCCCTTTTTTTTTGTTTGATTTGTAAATAATGAAAAAAATCAATGGCTGCTAAAGTTGACTGGCTATTTGCAGGGCTGGGCAATCCCGGCGATGAATACAAAAGCACAAGGCATAATATCGGATGGATGGTTGCCGCGGAATACGCGCGCGTGCACAATAAACCAATGATGGCTTTTCATCCAATGTATTATCATTCGGCTCTCAGATACCGAGGGCAGCTGATCATGACAATTATGCCTGTAACATTCATGAACTTATCAGGCAAAGCAATTAAAGATGTAGCGAATAGCTTTGATATACCGCCATCCAGGATTGTCACCATAGTTGATGAATACAATTTCGAGGCCGGCAAAGTAAAACTCCGGCAGGGCGGCAGCGATGGCGGCCACAACGGTATTGCCTCTGTTATAAATGAACTGGGTACCGAGAATTTCCTAAGGCTGCGATGCGGAATCGGCAGGGATTTTGGCCCGGGAGGTCTGGTTGATTACGTTCTTTCGGATTTCACTGAAGAAGAACTTCAAACCGTGGATAAAATGATCAAAAAGGCAATCAAATGCTTAGATCATCTTGCTGCGGATAATAATACCAAAAGAGCTATGAGCTATATTAATTCCGGGCAGCTTTTCGAACCGGCAGAGGAAAGTAAGAAGCCGGCAGAGGATAAGGACGAATCCCCAAAAGCCGCAAACCGATATGATAAAGATAACATAAGCGGCGACAGAGATGACGCCGCTGCAAATGATTAGCGCTTTTTCTTTTTGATGACAACAATGGTCTTATCATCAGTGTAAGTCGATTCTATAGAGAATTTTTCAACTGCTTCGATTATCAGAGCGGCAATTTCCTTAGGAGGCCTTTTTTTATTTTTTCTGACAATGTCATAAATAGGTTCTTCACCAAAGAATTCTCCGTTTTTATTCTGAGTTTCCGTAATACCGTCGGTGAATAAAATTAGTATATCGCCAGGCTGCATTGAGGCGTTTTCCACTTTGAATTTCTGGTCGCGGATAATACCCAGCAGCCCGCCGGTAGGTGGGAGATGCTGAAAGCTGTCACTTTCCCGGCTGTATTGTATAGGTGAAATATGCCCGGCGTTAGCGTATAGAACAAGCCCCTTGGAGGATTCAGTAAGTTCGCAAAAGAAGAGGGTGACGAAATCATCAAAAGGAAATGTATCGCAAATCAGGGTATTAAGCCTAGAGAAAAGATGGCTTATCTTTGGGGCAAAAGTCATGGCCATTCTAATCGCGCCGGATACGAAAAGGGCCTGGATAGCCGCAGGAAGCCCTTTGCTTACCGCGTCGCTTATGATTATTCCAACGCTTTCTTCTTCCTCGGCCGTGTTTCGGATATAATCGAAATAATCCCCGCCTACAGCGCTATCGGGAATGCAAAGGCCGAAAATCTCATAATCATGGAATTCAAGGCTGTGTTCGGGCAGCAACTTACGCTGTATCTCAGATGCTCTGTAAATATCCTGTGTAATCTTTTTATGCTGCTCCTTATTCGACAGGTTCCGAAGAGATATTGTGGCCACACTGCTGATAATATTCAGTGTTTCGAAAAAAGACTGCAGTATCTGAGGTGCGTTGAATCCCAGGACATATTTATAATATTTGCCGTTGGGGAGCTTCTCAATATCTCCTACGCCGGTTATGGAATAAACGTTTATTCCTTTGTTTATGAGCAGTTCATCGGTTTCGGAATTAAGCCTTGTCCTGTGCGTTACGAGATCGTTCAAAACGGGCTGGTCATCAATAGGCATACTATAGCCGTTGGGGATCCTTTTTACCTCGCCGAACTGGTATTTGAGCACGTATGCTTCGTTTTCCGGGTCTAGCTGCCATATTCGTCCTCCTATCACTTCGAAGGCTTCGTTAGCGACAATATCCTTGATCAATGACTTAAGAAAGCCAAGTTCTGTTCGATGCTTTTTTTGAGTAAGCTGTTCAACAAGCTTATACGTATCCCTTTGTGTAAGGGATTGAATATCATACATAAATAATTTCTATCTCTTATTTTATTATATCAGCTTCCCTTAGAGCCGCTTCGAGTACTTTTTTGTTTTCATCGGCCATATGAATAAGCGGAAGCCTTAAATATTTTTGAATTTTTCCGGACATCTCTAAGACGGCTTTCACGGGTATCGGATTTGATTCCATAAAATTAAGCTGCATGAGGTCGAGCAGCTGGTAATGGATTTTCTTTGCTTTTCCGTAATTGCCTTCAAGCGCGGCATTAACCATATCTGAGAATTGCCGGGGAGCATAATTGCTTATAACCGAAATAACGCCGCTGCCTCCCATCATAATTATGGGCAGAGTAAGAGCGTCATCGCCTGATACCAGGTTAAAGCCTTCCGGGGCGTTATTCATGATGTACATGACCTGCTCGAGATCGCCACAGGCTTCTTTAGTTCCCAGGATGTTATCACAGTCTTTGGCGAGCTGAAGCTGCGTATCAGCTTCTATATTGATGCCTGCTCTTCCCGGAACATTATAGATGATCTGCGGCAGATCAACAGCTTCGGAAATTGCTTTATAATGATTATACAGGCCTTCCTGCGAAGGCTTGTTATAATAAGGAGCTACCAGAAGTACGGCAGAAGCTCCATGCTCTTTGGCAAGAAGTGATAAATCGATGCTTTCCTGAGTGTTATTGCTGCCGGTACCAGCTATAATAGGCACTCTCCCTGCAGAATAATCGACAGCTTGTATAATAAGCGACATTTTTTCCTTTGGCGTAAGGGTCGCGCTCTCCCCTGTTGAACCCGCGACAACAATGGCATCCACGCCATTATCTATCTGGAAATCAATCAGGCCTTTCAGGGCATCAAAATCAATTGAAAGATCTTCTTTAAAAGGCGTTACAATAGCTGTGATAGTACCTCTAAGTGTAAACTCTGCCATAACTTGCTCCAATCTGTGTTATATGAAATTAAGTAGTATTTCTGTCTAAATAATCTTTAGTTCCGCAAAACATCCAAATGCAAAAATACCAATATTTTCAATTTATTACATTTATTTCATTGATAAAAGTAAAAATTATAAATAATAATAGCAAATAAATAAAAATGCTTACGGAGACTTGCTAAGGCTTTATAGTTCTGTTAAATAATGCTTTCAGACAATTTATTCCTTTTTCTTGCATTTTCCAAATGGCATGGTAATTGTAAATTTTGCAGCCATTGATATATAAGGATTTTTCATAATTACCCGATAAATAAATAAAATACACAAACGAGCAAATAAAAAAAGACCTAAATATGGAGGCTTTTATGCTTTTTTCAAAAGACAAATATTCGACATTTGTTTTATTTTTGGCCGTTTTTCTGGGAATATTCTTTACGGCGGAGCCCGTTTTTACCCAGGATTATGATTTTACTCTAAATCAAAGGCGGCGCTATGATCAGATCCATGTGGAGATATGGGCAAAATCTCTGACCCAGCAGGCTCCGAAAATCGGATACGGATCATTGATAATAGAATACAACAATAATTACTTAAGGCCTGCGGCCCAGCAGCTTCCCTGGCGCACCGATTCGATCAATTATGATGTGGACGCCAATGACCCGATTGATACAGTGCTTTCGGATTTTAACTCTGCCAACGGGTACGGCGCTTTGGGAACTCAGTCATACAGTTCGGGGTATTATTCACTCGAAGTGAACCTTGCCCGGCTCGGCAATGGCGGGCTCAAACCTCAGAGTTCAGGTAAAGGCAGTTTTGTTGGAATGCTGATATTCGATATAATCAATAATCCAGCTGATACGGAACTGACTGAAATAGAATGGAGCAAAGGCCAGCTTCCGGGTAAGATACAACTTTTCGACGCGGATAGTACAAACATTTATTCGCAGGCAGTGTTTACCGATCCCGGTAATTATGACCTTTTAGGGGTAACTGTACTATCGCCGAATTACGATGGACAGGTAGTTGACCGTGACCATAATTACGCTTCCCTCAATGGTGTTTATACCGGTGGAGGATATCCGGTATATTTTGAAAGGAGCGTCAATCCGCAGGAATATACCGTACCTGTGGATGAAGACCTTGCCTGGCACTTTGAGTATTCCCTTGACGACGGCAATACATGGTCAAATATAGGACGTATGGTTGAAACAATCCAGAGCGGCCAGTCCATCGGGAATAATTCTTCATTCCGTTCCGGTATGATATACACTCCTGAGGCGGCTAACGGATATATGATGACTTACCAGGACGGCAGCCAGCTTGACATGGATAATTACCGCGGCCCTGTCAGGGTGATTTGGGAGAAAAACCGTTTTTTTACTTTCAGATCGGAACAGGCAAGATTAAAGATTACTAAGCTTAACGGCACAATTTCCAATGATATAGCCTCCAGGCAGAGAAGCAATATTTATGATATAAATGATGAAAGGTTCCTGCTCGGAAGGCTTTTCTTTGTTCAGCTCAACGGAGATGGTCAGTATTTCAAAACGGATGACAATTTCAGTAATTCCACCCAGCTAACCGTTGAAGCATGGGTGAATCTTAATTCGTTACAGCCGTCAGGGTCTGAGCCTGCTATCGTAGCATCAAGCGGCGGGCCTGATGCTTCGCCTATACAGGGCTCTACAGAAGGCGCCTGGATGCTCTATCTTAAAGACGGCCGCTATCCGGCATTCAGAGCCAGGGAGATAGAATCGCGCGGCCAGGACGGTTATATCGGAACTGTCGCGGCTTATTCGAGGGATTCGCTTGCGGCTATAACTGATGCCGATCCACTAAGCCTTCAGCACGCTGATAACTGGGTACACCTTGCCGCGACTGTTGATGACAATGTCGTTTCACTATATATAAATGGTGAACTTTCCGACAGATACGAAAATAACAACGCCACCGATATCCGGATGCTCACAACACAGCACCCTATATGGATTGGTGTGAATCCAAACGGTACAATTGACGCGGATGATTACCTGCACGGCGGAATTAAAACTGTCAGGGTATGGAGAATAGCTCTTACCCAGGATGAAATACGCAAGCGTACGGCCGGAGTTTCCCAGCCGACTAATGTTGAGAATTACGGCGATCTCAGGCGAGGACTTGAGCTTTATTATTCATTTGAAGGAATGAAAACCGACCTGGCGCATGAAACTCAGTATCAGAAGGGCGCGCAGCCGGTAACTTACTATGATGACGAAACGGCATCTAACAGCATTAGATACAGGCCTGATCAGCCACATATTAAAATCACTACACCCGTGCAGGGGGTAGGCGTAAAAAACAAGCAAAATGACATTTACCAGATACGCTGGGTATCATACGGGCTAGGCGATATCACACAGGCAACAGGCAGTGATATTGTTATCCAATACTCTACCGACGGGGGAATCACCTGGACCGCCGTCAGAAATCCCGCGGGTATTGGCTATAGCGGTACAAGCGCCCCGGACGTGGAAACAGGGCTTGCTGATTGGGAGCCTTATGAAAATAATAATGCCACTGGCGACCTGAGGTCTATAGATCCGTATTCAAAGGAAACATTGCTCAGGATAAGAGGTACTTCCGCAAATACGCAGGAACAGTTAATGGATGTTACCGGGCCTTTCTACGTGGCTCCGTATTTCTCAGTTAAGAAAAATGAAGCATCTATAATAACACTGCCCGGCAATAAAGGCATGAACATCACCGGTAATACCGCGTTTATCGAAGCATGGGTGAAACCATACAGATTCCCTACTTCAGAAGAAGGTTTTATGCCCATAATTGAAAAAGCAGACAGCGCTAACCAAAATATTCATTATTCTCTGGGAATACTTGAAGACGGCAGGCTTGAATTCAGGCTGCAGGATATTGGCGGAAACGTGCGGGTAGCCAGAAGCGATGCTGATAAGCCCTTAGTCAGGCCTAATTCTGTTGATACCGATAGCGCCTGGACTCATGTAGCTGTTTACTTATTCCTGAATAACGGAGCCGGAGAATCCGAGGTCAGGTTCTTCATCGACGGTGTTGTTCAGAAAGCCGATAGCATTACTAATCAGCTTGGGAATTCCCTGCAGGTTAATTACAACAATTATTATCCTACATTTATAGGTTACAGCCCTTCTATTACAACTATGGGTGTTAGGGATAGCACTTATACAGATGAAGAGACCGGCGAAGAAGTAACCGTAGAGGTGCCGGTGGAAATCACACAGCCATCGAACGGATACATCGGTGAAATAAGGGAGCTTAGGCTTTGGAACGGTATACCTGACAGAGTATCATCCACAGGTACGGAGCCTACAGAGCTTACTAAATTCATACAGGGCGCGATGGCAGTTAAGGCCGAGGAGCTTTTACCGACATCAAGCACAAATCTATTCGGAGCTTTTTCATTTGATGGCGGTTCATTTATCGATAATGAATATAACCGCGCGATAGGCGCTTCAAATACTTCGCAGCTAACGATGAGGTTCTACGGCGACCCCATAGAATTTCAGCCGGTCAAGCCTTATATAAAGCTTGTAGAGCCTGTATTCAAACAAAAAGTAGCAAACACCTCGCCAAACTTAAAAGTACGCTGGGTAGGATTTGAATATGACGGGTCAGGCTTTTACGAGGGAGATCCGAATGTTGCTCCTTCCCTGGAATTTTCTATCAGAGGCGGCGGCGGCGACCTCATACAGCCTTATCAGTATCTGGGAAGCGATTACTGGACGGGCAATACTCAGGATGCCATTACCCTTGAGGCCGACAGCAATTATGTGTTCACAGGCACAGGCAATAATATCCGCTTTGCTGTTTCGCTTAACGCGGGTATAGCCGATCCCGATGAAGATAATGACGGGACTTTCGACGACCAGGGACCGCTGTCAGCTTCGCTGACCAATGCGAGGCTCCGGCTCACGGGTGAATACACAATTAATGAAAGCATGAAAAAAATGACTACCGAAGGCCCGCTCTTTACGGTAACACCGGCCAGTAACTTTACAGTTCGCGTTCTGCTAGAAGGATACCACAACGGAGCCGAAAACGGACGGGAAATAACGCCACTGCCTCCTACCTATGAAGAAGGCGGGCTGGAAATAAAACTTTACACCGATAATTCCGGAGGCATTGGAGACCTTGTGGATTCTTCGGAATCATTACAGGGATATGACGACAGAAGCCTCGCGAACAGGAACAGCGGCAACAACCGATTCTCGAATGTCAATTTTGTATTTACAGAGCTTACAGACGGTAATTACTGGGTAGTGGTCGATCATCCGAATCACCTGCCGGTAATGTCAAGGTATGCCGCGCCATTCATGTACGAAGGCGATGACCGTACCACCTGGATTATCGAATCCGGCTGGGACTTCACCGGCTGGAACGGAGAGGATAATAATGTGCTCAACGATGTAAGCACTGACCCGTGGGCAGGCAGGTATTATACTGCTGCAGGCGATGCTATATCGACGGTAACCGATCCGCGGTATTCCTCAACAGGATTAGTTTATAACAGCGGTGTTGCAGGCACTCAGCAGAGCTCCATGCCCGCGATGGTTGGCGGCGATGTTGATAAAAGCGGCCAGATCGATGCTGCCGACAGAGTGCGCGTAAGGCTGGATAACGGTACGGCGCTCGTGAGGTCGGATATTACAGGTGACGGGGTGGTCAACGCCGATGACAGGACCATTACCGACAGGAATTTCGGTAAAATTTCTTCTATCTGGTCAGAGAACCTGCCGGGAATGCCGGCCAGGACAGATATTGATCCCTGGGAAGCAGTTTCTGAAGATGCCCCGGCGCTATCGGCTTATTTCAATGATAATGCTCAAAATACGCCTATGGTGCTTGATAAAAATAAAAGCGATAGGCTCATGGCATTTATTGATTATACCGTTACAGCAGAGCCTTATGAAAAAGACGGCTTTATCTATCTGCCTATGTACATAAAAAATAACGGCAGCACCTTCGGTTTAGCAAACTGTACTTTTGCGGTGAAATATAATTCAAATGTGCTTGATTTTATTGACCTCGTGCAAGAAGAGGAAGTAATTTTCAGCAATAAGCCCGGTAAGGGTTACTCTGAGCTTGCTACAGCGCCTAAGGCTGATGCACAAAATCCCTTGCCCGACGTAAGGACTATTGAAATTGACTATGACGCATATGCCATGCTGGAAGGCGAAATACTTCCGATAGAGAAGACTTATCTCGGTACACTCCGCTTCAGCATGAAAAACGGCGGCAGCGCCATTACATTTAACTGGCACCACGCTACATCTGTTCACTCTCTCGATGGGGAGATTATCACAGAAGAAGGGCATTTCCTGCCCATAACAACGCTGCTGCTTTACGGGCTGCAGCTCGAAGCACCAAACGGCGGCGAAAGGATAGGCCCGAATGAACCATACACAATTAAGTGGAGCACGGACGGTTCTGCTCAGGCATATATTGAGCTGTCAACAAATTCGGGTACTACCTGGAATAAGATAATTGATGAAACGGTGGATGTTGCCGCGGGCAGCTATGAATGGGCAGTGCCGGATATTTCTTCTACTCAGTGCATGATTCGGATAGTAGATAAAGAAACGGGCACCGAACTTGACAGAAGCGACGCCGTATTTTCTATTCTGCCTGATTTCGCGCAGATAATAAGGCCTTCGACAGGCGACCCGGTTTATACCGGCGGCTCGAACGACAGAATAGTATGGTCGGCGCAGGGATATTCAAATGTGTATTTTGAATTCTCATCCGATGCGGGTACCACCTGGAAAAATGTGGCCGGGCCGGTAGATATTACAATGAATGAAACTAACTGGAAATTGCCTGATGTTACCACAAAGAAGGCAATGCTAAGGATGATAGACGCGGAATCGGATGAAGTAGTAGCTACAACGGGTATGTTTAAGGTACTTAGCGGAGAAGTTCAGTTCCGAACGCCTAAGGAGGGCGAGACTCTTATTTCAGGCAATCTTACCAGAATAAGATGGAATGCCGTGGATGTGGAGCTTTTCGATATCGATCTTAGCACAGACGGCGGAATGTCGTGGGAAAGGCTCTTTACGAACGCTGACGCGGCCCGCAGGTATAAAGACTGGAAGGCCCCCGTGGTTGAAACAGACAGGGCTATGCTCAGAGCTATCTGGCTGGGAGATCCGGAAATGGAATACAACCGTACGGGTGAATTCACCATTACTTCGGGAACGAGCGTTGAGGAAACGTTTGAGAGCAATTTCAAACTCTTCCCAGTCCCGGCGGATGAATATTTCTATATAGAAATAAATCCGGAATATCTGGGCGCTACCCTTGAAATTATGGACTTAACCGGCATATCCGTAAAAAATATTGAGCTGAATGATCAGACAATTAAGATAGAGACAGGCAATTTAACGCCCGGCGCATATTTTGTAAGGATAGAGAAAAACGAAAAAACCTTTACGGGAAGAATAAATATTATCCGATAATAATTAAGGCCGCTGCTTTTTAAAAGGCAGCGGCTTACTTATTGCCGAGGATAATTTGTGAAATAAAACACAATAAAAATGATTAATTCCGGAAAATCAAAGGAATATGATTTCCTGCCGATAATATGATTTACGGAAAAGAAGCCTATCAGAGCTTAGGCAAAGAACTTAAAAGAAGGGACTTAATTTTAAGCAGGCTACCTAAAGTTTGAATATTTAGTTCCGATAACTAAAGCTAAACAGAGAAAAAATATTTATATACATAGATGTGACGAAAAATAATACCCACAGGAAGTGGAATTTTTTAACTAATTATGGAGGATTCAATATGGAAAAGCAGGTACTCCCTTCCAACAGATCACCCGGATAAGAGCACACGAGAGTCGGATTTGCCTTGTTATATGCAAGGATGCGCATAATTGAAACAATAATGGACTAAATTCAAATCAAAAAAGGTAATATTTTCAAATATTTGGGATATTTATCATGAATAAAAAAAATAATCTTAAAAATCTCGGGGTGATTCTCGCGGTTTTGATGGCTTTCGGGCTCACTCAGAGCGCCTGGGCTGTCACTGTCACATCCACTGGAAGTGGATTGTGGTCTGATGCAGGCACATGGGATGTTGGAGTTCCCACGGCTGATGACGATGTTATAATCGCTACAGGACATACGGTTACTGTTGAC
>CAZJAH010000013.1:0-63042 GCA_964544155.1 uncultured Hyphomicrobiales bacterium
TCAATGTCGAGTCTTAGCGATTTGGCATACATTTATTAGCTTTGATTAATTTTAATTAATGATTAGGCGACCACCGAGATCTACACAGGCGAAAAAGGCGGCAAGCAGGCCGGGTTGCTGATTGCTTCCGGTGCTATCGGCGGTATTTACGATTTTATGTTCTCATCGCTCAGGCTTTGGGAAGAAGTATTTACATCAAGGGTAATTCCCTTTGGAGCAGAATTGGCTGAAAAATCCAAGATGCTTTTCCAGCTTAATGTCAGCTCTATGATATTCGGTTTCGGATATTTGGTCGGGCTTAAGTTTTCGACAATAATTGCAGTCGGATCGCTGCTGTCATGGTTTGTATTCATACCTCTGATCAATTCGATCGGCGAAACCGTGGCCGGGCCCGATGGAGTAAATTTATTCGCGGGAATGTCCCCTGAGGAAATATTCAATACTTACGTCAGGCCAATTGGTATCGGTGCTATAGCCATGGCAGGTATCATCGGCATATTGAAATCATCGAAAGTTATCGGAAGCGCGTTTTCGCTGGCTGTTAAAGGTATATTCGGAAAAGGCGAATCAGAGGGCGATGTACCCCGTACACAGAAGGACATAAAAATGACCTTCATCATAATGCTCAGCATCCTCACTATTATTGCTATTTTCGTTTACCTGCTTATGGGCTTCGAAATGACAGTTACCCAGACTGTTATAGCTCTGCTGACGGTGGTGATAATAGCCTTCCTGTTTACCACGGTTGCCGCTAACGCAATAGCCATAGTCGGTTCGAACCCGGTATCAGGCATGACTCTCATGACTTTGATACTTTCATCATTCGTACTTGTACAGGCCGGCCTTACAGGTACCGTAGGCATGACCTCCGCCCTGATTATAGGCGGTATTGTATGCACGGCGCTCTCTATGGCAGGCGGTTTTATTACTGATTTAAAGATCGGTTACTGGATCGGCTCAACACCAATAAAGCAGCAGTCCTGGAAGTTCCTCGGAACACTGGTGTCAGCTGCAACGGTAGGCGCTGTAATATTCATATTGAATGAAGCCTACGGCTTCGTACCCGGCCCGAATAACCCCGATCCGCTGGTAGCTCCACAGGCTAACGCGATGGCCGCGGTTATTGAGCCTCTGATGTCGCCGGGCGCTCAGGTTAACTGGATGCTTTACATAGTAGGCGCTATAATCGCGCTTTTACTTAATGCAATAAATATATCTCCGCTCGCTTTTGCGCTGGGTATGTACCTTCCCCTTCACCTTAATACTCCGCTTTTAGTGGGCGGCGTACTTTCACACTTTGTGAAGACAAGCTCGAAGGACAAAGCCCTGGTGGACCTCAGAAATCAGAAAGGTACTCTTATGGCTTCAGGATTTATTGCAGGTGCAGCTATATTCGGCGTTGTCGGAGCGCTATTGAGATTCTTCGGATTAGACCTGAACATGAATATTTGGGGTCCGGGATCACACGGCGCTGAAATTCTCGCTATTGTGATGTTCGGTGGATTAGTCGGTTACGCGGCTACAATGATATTCAGAACTAAACCCGGCGAGAAACTGTAAGGATCAATATCTGAGACTTAATAAGAGGCTGCCTTCGGGCGGCCTTTTTTATTTTAAATATAAAAAATAATAAATTTTTTCAATTTTTTTTAAAATACTTATAATAATTCTAAAAATGCCACGTTAGCAATATTGAGGATTGTATTTTCATGGCTTGTCCTTATTTTCAGCAAGGCGAACCTTCGCGGCGCTAAAATAAGGACATTTTTTTATTTATATAGCACAAACCCGGTAGCACAACCCCGGCCCTTTTTCAGGATATTCCCGCCAATTATCAAAAAACAGCTGCTAAACAAATAAAAAGCCCTTTGTTTAAGGGCTTCAGGAATTTATTTAAGTGCTTCGGGAAATTTTTTATTGATATAATCTATCGGATCATTTTCGGCGTCGGCATTTTTCAGAAAATGCATTATATAGGCTTCATTATAATTGATTGATTCGAGGTGATCGATCACTTTTTGTTTGGTTTCATCATCGATATTCTTAAGCTCAATGTCAATATCCATCATAGCGCTCCTGATAGATTAATAAATTATATAGAAAATACACGAACTTCACTATGCTTTATTACAGTTCATCATTTTCAGAGCTAAGCTCTCTGAAAGGCGCTTTGCCAAGCCTGTAAAAGCTGAGCACTTCGGCAAAGCCGTAATCTCTTACCGCTTCGGAAATTACGTTCGGGCGGCGGCCCTGCTCCCTGATATACTCAAGCATGCCCTGCTGCTGCCAGAGGAAATTCTGCGGCAGATCCGTGAATCTGCGCGTAAGGCTGCCGTAGCTGTTAAGCGCAGGTGTAGACCAATACCAGAGGAAGAGTTCAATGCGCGATTTTTCATCTGCCAGGCAAAGCGCTATCGGTAATACTGAATTAAGTACAATTTCACGGCGCAGATGCGGGCCTTCATCGCCGATCTTTGATTTGATCAACTTTTGAATATTATCAAGCAGTGAAATTTCTTCACGCTTCTGAATGTCTTTAAGAAAATCGGAAGCATAGGATTTTTCAAGAGTACTTATAAGGTTAGCAAGCCTTGTTTCGGTATAAACGGGCCTTTTTCTTCTGGAGTTGTACCTTTTTAAAAATCCTGCTACAGATATTTTAAGCGTATCATCCAGCGGGTTTTTATTCAGCAGTTTTTGGGCGTCGGAAGTTTTGCGGAGCAGCCTCATAAGTGCAAAATGCTGAAGTTCTTCAGCAGAATGTAAGTCATTTCCATTGTTTTCAGTGTCAGCGGAACCGGAGAATTCGTGAAGCTCATTTTCATTAATAAGCAGCACTTCCCGCTCGAGGTCAGGCATATCATCATTAAACACTATATGCAGGATAACATTCTCATAAGCCATATCCCCGGCGTGGCCGTGGCAATTCCATTCGGAGCTGCGCCGGTGAAATTCCGCGTCACCGACAACGACCATCCCGTTGAGCAGTATTGCAATATCCAGAAAGTCAGGGCCTTCATTGACATTAATCCGTCCCGGTGAAAGTATTTGAAGGCGTCTGCCCGATTTAGTTTTTGCTACCCTTTGGGGAAGCGACAGCATTCTGTGTATCAGTTTTTGGATCTCTGTTTCTTTCATGGCTATAGTATTATTTTGTAATCCCAAATTCCAGCGAATCCAATTGAATCCGCTATGTAAAATTCCTGGCCGGTAAGCATTCCTCCATAACCGTATCGGTTAGAGTAGTGAGTAACATGCCAGACAGAATCTATTTGAGGGTGAAGGAATTTTTCGAATTTGATGATCGTGCTATCCACAACGCGGTAGTAATACTTGCCGCTTCCGAATTCAGACGTTGTGCTGAATGATGTATCGGCCGGCAGGTTTTTCGGAATATCAAATAGCTTAATGAAATGATCTGAAGGAAATTCTGAATAGCCAATCTGGTGATTTCTTGTGCCGAAGGCGTAATAATCGTCATATTCTGCAATTCCGTAATATGTGTATTTAGGGAAATTCCCCACAAGGCGTTTAAAATCAAGCTCTATGGTCGATATTTCAGCATCAGCGTCTGCCCAGAAATGCTCCGCCCATGTATACAGGGCTGTGTCTTTCTTGAGTAAGTAAGCATCACCCAATGGGCCTGAATACTCGTACTCGTCAAAGCCTGTGTTAAAGAAAAATTCCAATACATCGGGCGAGGGGCCGGCAGGGTCATCGCCTTCATCTCCGCAGGAATAAACCAATATTATCAGTATGAACAAAATGCTAAAGCGCTTCATTGATACTATCCCTTATTATTTTACAATTATAGGCTGCTTTTTCATCAAAATCCGGCCCGGATGAAGCATAAATGATACCCCTTGATGAATTGATAAGCGCCGGGCCGCCTGCATTTGCTCTCATTACTTCGCGTAATTCACCGCCCTGAGCGCCAATCCCCGGGATAAGGAGCACATTATCAGGAGCTGCTTTTCTTACAGCAGCAAGTTCTTCTGGATGAGTCGCTCCCGAGACATAGCCCATTCTATCTGCGCCTGCCCATTTAGATGACTCTTCAATCACTCTCTGATAAAGGGGTTTGCCGCCTGTATCCAGCCTTTGGAAATCGTGTGAACCCTTATTGGAGGTAACACAAAGCAAAAATGCCATTTTATTTTCATATTTTAGAAATGGCTCAATGGAATCGCTGCCCATATATGGGCTTAGCGTAATGCTGTCGGCTCCGAAATAATCGAATACAGAAACCGCGTAAGCCAGGGATGTATTTCCGATATCGCCCCTTTTAGCATCGGCTATGGTAAAAATATCATCCGGGATATAATCAAAAGTCTCCTTTAAAACTTCAATCCCCTCTATTCCGTACTGCTCATAGAATGCGAAGTTTAATTTGTAAGCGGCGGCGATATCTTTTGTAGCGTCTATTATTGCTTTGTTGAAATTAAGTAATGTCCTGATGCCGTCTCCCAAAAAGCCGGGTGTTTTTTTAAGGTCCGGATCAAGCCCGACGCAAACCAGCGACTTTTTAGCTTTAACGGCGTTTTTTAATTTTTCAATAGCTTTCATTAATTTATGGTAAAGTGCTTAAAAATTCCTGATACCTCTGAGTAAAAATATTGTCTTCAGTAGCAGGCTTAATATCGGAATTATTTATCATATTTTCAATTTCGTCCATCCTGTTTTGCGGAAGCGGGTGAGTAGAAAGAAGTTCCTCCAAAAATCCGGCTTCACGGTTCTCATCGGCCTTATCGAAAAAATACTTAATACCGCCGGGATACCATGTTGTCGCCTTCAGATACTCAAAAGAATGTTCATCGGCTTCGTACTCGTCCGACCTGCTGTTTTTAAGGAAAGCAAGGCCTGTCAGCAGATTAGCGGCTATCTCTTCATAAACGGCGGGATCATCGCCTAATATGGCGCCAAGAAGAACTGACGCGCCGTATTGCTTGGTCATTCGTTTAGTGGCGTGCCTTTCTTCACAATGGGCAACTTCATGTGCTATTATACCGGCCAGTGTGGCTTCATTTTCGCAAAATTTCAGCAATCCGGTGTAAAAATAAAGGTAACCTCCGGGAGCCGCAAAAGCGTTAACAACTTCCTTATCGATCACCTGAATATTATATTCAAAATCTTCGGCATACTTAACATCGGATGATTGCAAAATATCTGCAAGCATATTTTCCAAATACTGATCCACTTCCTGATTATCCAGCATGGGATACTCCTGCGGATTGGCGTGTATCTCCTGGTTAAGTTGCTTTCCCATCCTTACATCCTCTTCTATGGAGAACAGGTTTATATCGCCTAATGAATCACTGACACTTTCACAGGACTGAAAGGCCGGCGTTATGGCAAATATTATGAGGAATATTGCAATTCTGTTGATCAATTTCATATTCTCTCCAATCTGTATTATGAATATTATTTAATTAATATAATAATATAAGCGAAATATATGGAATTTTATTTAAATTTTTTGCGTTAGTAAATTTTCAGGATAGTAAACTTTCTTGAGATAAAGCCCCTGAGGCGGAGCCAAGGGCGAAGCCATGTTTCTGTTTTTGGCTTCCAGAGCTTCTTTTATACCGGCGAGGCTGACCTTACCGCGCGCATGATCGAGCATTGCTCCGGCAAGTGCCCTGACCATACTGAATAGAAACCTGTCAGCTTTAATTTTTAGCCTGAAAATTTCTGTTTGGAAAATATCATCCCTGAAATTATCCCAAAAGCATATTTGTAGATTGCAGGTATGGTTAGTGACCTCCGGATTATGCTTTGAATATGTTGAGAAATCATGCGTTCCCAAAAAGAGTTGAGCAGCTTCATTCAGTAGTTCAGGATCGAATGGGTATTTATAATGGCTCAGGTATTTCCGCAGGAATGGGTTCAGATCAGCGCTGAGCAGGTATTCATATTCTCGGGCGGCGGCGTCAAACCTGGCATTGATTTCTTTCCGGCTAATTTGCGCGTCGGTTATTTTAATATCCGGCGGGAGATTAGAATTGAGAGCAATCGGAATTTTATCTTCGGGAATAGTGAAACCATCATGCAAGGGCATTGTGGCTACCTGTCCGCGGGCGTGAACGCCAGTATCCGTCCTGCCCGCGCCGGTAATTCTTGTGAACCTTCCGGTTAGCTTCTCTATAGCAGATTCAAGCTTATCCTGAATATTAGGCATATCAGGTTGTGACTGCCAGCCGTGATAGCTGCTTCCGTCGTATTCTAATCGCAGTATAAGCGTTGCCATTTATTTCTTTGTATGTACTTTAACTCTGTTGGCAGACCAATTCCTGAAAGTAATATTCAGGGCTTCATCTATTGATTCAACAGGTTTGATGTTCAGCCCGTCTTTTATTTCCTGATCGATTTCCTCAATATCCCTTTCATTGTCCTTTGGAATAATGACAGATTTTATTCCTATTCTCTTAGCCGCGAGAAGTTTTTCTTTCAATCCGCCTATAGGCAGCACATTGCCGCGGAGAGTTATCTCGCCGGTCATGGCAACATCGCCGGCCAGGGCTTTACCGGTAGCTGCGGAGATCAGCGCCATGCTGATCGCTATACCCGCAGAGGGGCCGTCCTTTGGAATGGCGCCTTCCGGTACGTGGACATGTATTTCTTTGCCCTTATTGAAGTTTTCCTTAATTCCGAGCTTATCGAAGCTGCTGCGCACATAAGACAGGGCCGCCATGGCAGATTCCTTCATTACGTCTCCGAGCTTACCTGTAAGTGTGAGCTTTTCGGCTCCAGGCATTATGGTGACCTCTATAGGCAATATTTCACCGCCAGTACTGGTCCAGGCAAGCCCTGTGGCCACTCCTGTCTTATCTTCGAGAAGCTCCTTGCGCTCTTTAAATTTAGGGGCTTTGAGGTATTCCTCAACTTTGGCATCATCTATGATAAAGGTTTTATTCTTAACATATTTTTTGAACTGAGGGTTTTCTTTCAGGGCTGTTCTTCTTTCCTTCAAAGCTTTCTTTCCGATTGTGTAATCTCGGACTATCTCCTTGATCATTTTGCGGAGTATTGATGCTATTTCACGCTCCAGATTTCTGACACCAGCTTCGCGGGTGTAAAGTCTGATAATCTTTTGCAGAGCTTTATCTTGGAATTTAACATTCAGGCCGTCTATACCGTATTCTTCTAACAATCTGGGCACTATATGCCTTTTGGCTATTTGTATTTTTTCATTTTCGAGGTAGCTGTTAAGCTCGATTATTTCCATTCTGTCTTGAAGTGGAAGCGGTATATCATAGCGAACGTTTGCAGTGGTAATGAACATCACGTTCGATAAGTCGTAATCTACTTCCAGGTAGTGATCGTTGAAGGCTACATTCTGCTCTGGATCTAATACTTCAAGCAGGGCTGCCGAAGGATCACCGCGGAAATCCATTGACATTTTATCTATTTCATCCAAAAGTATCACAGGATTAACAGTACCGGATTTTTTCATCGACTGGATTATTTTGCCGGGCATTGCTCCTATATATGTGCGTCGGTGGCCTCGTATTTCGGCTTCATCGCGGATTCCGCCTAAGGAGAATCTGACGAATTCCCTGCCCAGTGCTCTGGCAATTGATTTCGCGAGCGAGGTCTTACCCACGCCGGGAGGCCCTGCCAGGCAGAGTATCTGCCTTTTAAGTGTACCGGCAAGATTAAGTACCGCGATGAATTCCAGTATTCTGTCTTTGGGTTTTTCCAGATCGTAATGGTCTTCGCCCAGTATTTTCTTCACATGGTTAATATCCAGGTTGTCTGGGGTTGATTTTTTCCATGGCAGTTTAGACATCAGTTCGAGATAGTTCCTGTTAACTGAGTATTCGGGTGACATTTGAGGAGTTTTTTTTAGCCTTTCGAATTCTTCCAACGCTTTTTCCCTGGCGTGTTCGGGCATTTCTGCCTGCTCAATGGCCTGTTTTATTGAAACCAGTTCGGGTGTGCCTTCTTCATCTTCGCCCAGCTCTTTTTGGAGAGCCCTTATCTGCTCCTGTATGTAGAATTTCTTCTGTGTTTTTTGTATCGTACTATGGATTTTGGTGTCTATTTCGCCTTCCAGCTTGAGCATTTCCAGCTCAGAGCTTAATAAAGCTGAAAGCTCGAAATACTGTTTCTTCAGGAACCGGTGGCTTAAAATTCTTTGGCGATCTTCGATATTTGCCTGTACATTAGCGGCTGCATAGTAAAGCTTACGAACGGGATCTTCTATATTTTCAAAAGCGCCGATTATATCGGGCGGCAATTTGGAATTTAGCTTTACATACTCGCCGAACAGGCCGGAGCTGCGTCTGATAAGTGCTTCAAGCTCTTTATCGCCTTCCTTATATATAATATTAACTTCTTTTATTTCAGCTTCGAGGTATTCATCCTTATGTACTTTCTTCATTATTTTTGATTGATAAATCCCCTCTATCAATACTTTGAGCAGATTATTAGGAAGTCGAAGTACCTGCATTATACGGGCGGTTGTGCCGTGCATGTACAGGTCTGTGAAGTCCGGGTTTTCGATTTCGGGATTTTTCTGTACCGTTACGAAAATGAACTTATCCCTTTCGACTGCTTCGGCAACGGCCTTAAGGGATTGATTCCTTCCGATAAGAACGGGGAATATCATGTTGGGGAAAATAATAATATCCCTCAAAGGCAGTACGGTTAAGCTTTTGGGTATAGATGATTTAATTTTTTCAGAATTTTCAAGTGACGATAATATTTCTTCGTTTGATGCCATTATTTTGTTTACTGTAATTTAATTTTAGATTCAGGATTTTTTTCTGTTGCTGAGAAGAAGAAATAAGTTATTTATTTCATTGAATAACTAAAACTTCTGCTTGTAGATTAGCTGTTTTCAGCGTCTCTGAGCCTTGCTTCGGATATACCGAGATTGATAAACGATATCATCTCGGAAGCGGAACCGTAATCCTGCCGGTTTAGTTTTAGCTCAATTCTGCCGCCATCGCTGCCCGGTAAAGCGGACACAATAGAAAGGCTTGAGGTATTAATGACCATAGTCAGAGTGAACCACTTTTTAATAACTTTAGCGCTGAGTACCTTGCTAAATGGTATTTTCAGGGTTTTCACTCCGGATTTGATCATACCTACCAGTCCGTCTTTAGTCTGATATTCAATAATCAGGTAATCCTCACCGCAATGGAGCATGCCGTCACATTCGGCAAGGCCGTGATAGACTTCTTTCATTTTAAACTGCAGTGATATCATGATGCCTAATCCCTGTCATCTTTATGTTCAATTCCTTTTATTCCTTTTATATTCAATAATTTGGCAAATATTTCATTTATCTCTTCAAACTTCTCTATCTTGATCGAGATAGTACCTTCAAAATCAGACTCGCTTGTATCGAGGCTGACTCTTCTAATATTCGATTTGCCTATGGCTTCGGATATATCCTTGAGCATACCTTCGCGGTCTTCGCCTGTGATCTTCAGGGCTACTATCTGCGGGCCTTCGTCTTTTTCGCTTAATTGCGGTATATATGGGTTTTCCTTAAAATACTTATGCAGATTAGACACTGCTACATGCGAAACCACGAAATTCTTCCATTCCGGCCGGGGTTTCATATTAGGTGAGGTGATAATATGCACCTGATCGCCGGTTAGCAGTTTGTAATTAAGCTCTTTTATCACGCCGTTTACCTTGGCTGTAATAACGTGCATTCCGGTATTTTTCGACAGGGCGAAGGCAAAATCAATGAGGCTCGCGCCATCGGGAAGTTTAACCGTTTTGCCGTCCATAGTAAATGTGATCAGTTCGCTGTCGAAAAGGTTAACTTTAATTGCATCCCAGATAATCTGCGCCGCCTGCTCGCCCCTTTCCTCTATCATATCCTGCATCCATTCACCCCAGTTCTCGATCTCTTTGTCGGAATATTCCAGGGCTCTGATCCTTCCTGTTTTAAGAGAAAATTTCGAGGCGAATCCTTCTTCAGATATTTTCTCCATTTCGCGCGAACGAATCAGAATTTCCACACGCTTGCCGTCGGGGCCGAATAGTTCACTGTTCAATGCTTTGTACCAGTCCAGTTTGGGATTGGCGATGTAATCCACAAATCCCACTGTATTGAATGCATTAGCAAGCACACCGTGCGCGCGGTAGCATTCCATCGGGTCGTCTGTATCGAGTATTATGACCATGGAATAGAAGTTATCTATATCCGATATCGATTTTCCCTCCTGTATCATTTTATAGATTTCGTACTCGTGCTTGTGGACTATTGATATAATATGGTCGAGGTTGTGATTATTGAGGCTGTTCTGTATATGGTCAGAGAATACCTTTATGTAATCGATAAAGTCTCTTCTTTTTTCGTTAAGCTCCTGCCTGATGGCTTCGTAGGCAGACCGGTCGGAATAATAAAAAGAACGGTTTTCGAGTTCCATTTTCAGTTTCGTCAGTCCCAGTCTGTGCGCGAGCGGAGTATAGAAGTTAAGCGTTTCGAGGGCTATACTGCGTTGTTTATTTTCAGGCATATAATGAAGTGTACGCATATTGTGCAATCTGTCAGCAAATTTTATCAGTATAACCCTGACATCCTTCACAAGTGCCAGAAAGAGTTTTCTATATGTGGAAGCTTTGCTTTTCTGCTTTGCTTCGGGGCTTTCAAAGCCGGTATTTTCTCTAATAATTTTCTGGTGTGAAATTTTTGTGACAGCATCGACTATTTCAGCGATCTCTTCAGAAAATTCATCCTTAATTGTTGAACGTACCACGCCTTTTACGTCTTCTATGGTATCGTGCAGCAGAGCCGCCGCCAAAGAAGGCGTATCGTTAATGCTGAATTCCCTCAAAAGAATAAGAGCCACGTTAAGCGGGTGTGTATAATAGGGCAGCCCCGATTTCCTGTTTGCATCCTTATGCATATCCAGACAGTAATGAAAAGCCTTTTCGATCACTCGCTTATCTATTTCCGGATTATGTTTATCTATTTCACTGAGCAGATACTCGAGATCATCCAGGGGGTTTTTCCCTATATGGCCATTCTCTTCATATTCAAGCTCAAATTGGTATAAAAGTTCCATTATTTATCTTTATTATTTTTTATTACGCTCTTCTTAAAGCATTATAAGAAATTTAATCAATTATAAACAAATAACAATGCCTGTAAATATTGGCATTCTTTATTTTAAAACGAAAAAAACTTTTCTGTTATTAATACGGAATAATTGTGCCGAATTCATCTGTTGCCGCCGGAATTTTTTAAATTAATTTGAAATTATATAAATCGGCTTAATTTTGCAATATCATTATTATTTATTTTTCCTCGGATAAGCAAATGAAAAGGCGGGATTTTATGGCTGGAGCTGCTCTTTTCGCCGCGATATCATCATCCGGCAATATAAATGCGGGCGCTATGGCACGAAAAGGCAGGATTAAACCTGCCGGACTGATTGAAGGCAGTAAGATCGGAATTATCGCGCCGGGAAGTGCAGTGAGCGACCCTATGGATATTTACCGCGCAAAAGAGGCATGTGAAAAGCTAGGCCTAATTCCGGAATTCGGACGTACGTTTTCAATACGGCAGGGTTATAAAACAAAGCCTGCACGTATTAGAGCCGATGAAATAAACGAATTTTTTGACGATGGTGATATAAAAGCGCTTTTCGCCATACGAGGCGGATATGGATGCTCTGAAGTGCTGCCCCTGCTTGATTACGATTTGATAGCCCGCAATCCAAAAGTTTTTCTGGGGTACAGCGATATAACTGCTCTGCTAAACGCGATAAATCAAAATACCGGAATTGTGGTATTTCACGGGCCTGTTCTGCTTTCTTCATTTAATGATTTTACTTTGAATTATTTCAAAAAAGTATTATTCAATACTGAAGCTCCTCTTGAGCTGGCCAATCCGTCAGTTCAGACAGGCCTGAGGGAGGCATACCCTGTACTTGAGCTGAACCCCGGCAAAGCAAAAGGCATTCTGACAGGCGGTAATCTTTCGATAATTTCTTCATTAATGGGAACCCCCTTTGAAATAGACGCCGGGGATAAGTTACTTATGCTTGAAGAAGTTGGCGAGGCCCCATACAGAATAGACCGTATGCTTACACAATTAAAGCTGGCAGGAAAGCTGCAGGCATCAAAGGGAGTAATTTTCGGCAGATGTGATGATTGCGGCAAAGGCAAATCAGCTTCCACCTGGGACCCTGAGCTGACGGAAGTACTTCAGAGGGTTTTCCGCGATTTAGATATACCCCTGATGTATGGGCTGCTGACGGGCCACACAGCTAATCAGATCACCCTGCCTTTTGGTATCGAAGCCGAAATGAATACCGGAAAGGGTACTTTGGTACTGTCAGAATCGGCCATTATATGATTAAGGCTATTATATGATTAATAGGAATACAGAATGCTGTGCTTAAAACTAAAGCCTGCTGTAAAAATCATTCTGTTCATTGAATGATCACTGCTTACACCAGGTAGAGGATACGCGAAATTTAGCTGCGGAGTGAAATAAGTTCCTTTCCAAAGGCTGATGTCGTAGCCCAGGCTTATTTCAGGCAGTAAAAAGTACGTGTTTACGCCTGAAAGGCTAACATCATCTGAATGGAATTGTGTAGTACCGTCGGAGTAAGTAAAAGGCCGTTCGGAATCCAGTATTTCTTCATTGTATGTTAGTTTATTTTTTATCAGTAAGCCGAGAGCTATACCGGCGCTCGCGTGCAGATGGCTGCCGGGGAATCTGCGTTTTATCTTGCCGTATAATCCCAGATACCCGAGAGACATATCAATATTCTTTCCGTAAGTGACGTTAAAAGTAATCCCGCCTGTACGGTGAGGCAGAGTTTCAGTATCGGTGAAATCCGTTTCATGCCTGTTATAAATAATACCGCCTGTAAAAGCCGTTACTCCGTCCGTCCAAATTTCCGCGCCTAAATTCAGGCTTAAAGAAATCCCACTCTTCCCGTAAAACTCTCCTGAGTATATATTCGATTCCAGAATTGAAATATTACCATTAAAATCAGCCACCCCGTAACTAATACCGATTTCGGTAAATCCATAAGGTGTTTGGGAAGGCAGGCGGGGATCATACTGCCAGTTAAAACCCTGGCTGTAAAGATTAAGTGGCAGACCCGCCATAAACATTAAATAAACCAAAACACGAATCATCGGATAATCACCAGTGATCTTGTTGTAACAGCACCTCCCGAGGAGCATACTATGGTGTACATTCCGGGAACAAATCCGTTTAAATTAATTTTTTCATTAAGCTCAGCATCCGCGCTTTCGGAATTTATTTCTGCGGCCAAATTCCCATACTGGTCATACATGCGTATCAGGGCGGATCCGCGCAAGCCGGAAGCGTCTATGAGTACCTCTGATTGGGCAGGGTTTGGATAAAGTTTCAGCTCAGGCAGCCCGGAAGAACGCGGATAGGCTTTGTGCCTAAGCCCCGCTACCGAATCGAGCCTGAATTCGCCGTTTTCAGTAGTATTATCGAGCTTTAAAACATTGTAACAATTCACATCGCTGAATCTGTGATTGCTAATGCTGATAGATGTTGATATTTTTTCTCCAAGATAAGTTCTGAACTGCAGTATGATCAGTGTATCACGTTCATAAAACCTGGTAGCCGGTGGCAGATTGATCTTCAGTGCTATGCCTTCTTCTCCAGGCAGGCTGTTTATTTCAGCCAGGGTTGTAGGCTCTGAAGCAGTACCCTGAGTGATATAATCATAAAACTCCAGGAGTGATTTATCATATCTAAGTTCGCCTTCGAAAGAATTTGCTATTACCACGGCTTCATCCGTAAGCAGTGGAATGCTGATTATCCTTCCTGGCATGGATTTTACAGATGGTATCCTGAGTTTCGATTCTCTGATGCCTATTCCCCAGCCTGTCAGTATAAATGCTATTGTGTCTCTTTTGTTGTTTCGTTCTGATATCAGTCTTAATTTTTTAAAATATTGCTCGATGCTTTTTGGCTTGAATGTCAATCCAAGATCGAAACTGTCTCCTGCATTTATGATTACCTTATTAGTATCGGGAATAAAAAGGCTTTTATCCTCAGAAATAACCGACACTAATTCCAAAGGCTCATTGCCATTATTTTTGATATTAATAACAGTATCTTTCATTTCATCGCAATCGATACGATTGATTACTACCCTGCCGAAATCAATGGTATCGCCCTGAATACTTAGGTCAACATCCGGCTCGGTGCCGGTGCCCTTCACATATAGTGAAAAATATGCCGCGGTATCAGGTACTCCGTGAATACCGCGAGACTGAATATCGGTATTTATCCTGTATTCATACAGGAATTCTCCCCGTTTATGGGGAGACACGCTGAATTTGAATTTCCTTAAGGACCCGGGTGGAATATGCCTGCTTTCATCGCTCAGTTTCTGCTCAAAAATAACATCGGCCGGATTTACTATGCTTCCTTCAATATATAATGTTTCAGAAACAGCGCCTATCGGAATATTTCCGGTATTTAGCAGATCAGCGCTTATATCCACAAAACCGCTTGTTGATACTTTGCCCGCGTTTACAGTATCGCCATTTGTAACGTGATTGGCATTCACAAATTCAGCTGCCTGCAGCACACCCCTGCCCTCAATAATAACACTCGCTGTATCGAGTGAATCAGGCTTATTAGCAGGATCGGGCTTAAAATAAATAGAGAACTCAGCCCTGTCGGCTAAAGTATCCTTTGGGAAATAATTCACCGGCCAGCTTAGTTCATCATACTTATCAGGCAGTACGGGTTTGTTAGGATATTCTGAAACAGTGATCTCTTCAGGCCAAATCACGGGTGAATCCATCTTTAGTTTTTGCGATTCGATGCCGATACCGTCCTTATAAGTCGACCGTACTTTCCAGTCTCTTCTCGCGGCTGCAACCGGATATACATAAACGGAATCGAAACTCAGAACATCGTTATAACCGTCAAGGTACTTAGCTGTTTTTTTCGCTTTTAAAAGATAGCTTTTACCGGCAACGACATCGTTTGAAGATTCTTCCAGTAATGATATTCTCAGTTGTGCTTCCTTTGTGCCCAAAGGCCTTACGTCAAAATTGTCATCCGGATTAAAATTGATATATATTATTTTTTTTGTTTGACTGCTAAGCTGCAGAGGAAAGCTAAGTTCATGGCCGAATTCCTCAAACTCTATGCCTGTATCATCATTAGGGCTTACACCAAGAAAGAAAGAAGGATCAGTTTCAATCACTCTCAATACTCCGCTTCCGGTATTGGCCAGCTCGAAAACTGCTGAAATGCTGTCTTCATAATGGCAGGGCCCGAAATTGATGACTGAATCCTCCGTTACAGGATGCAGTGATTTAACATATCCCGACTGCTGTGCTTTTAAGACAGCAGCAGATATTAATAAAATTAACGTTATGAGTATTTTTTTCGTCATTAATCTGAAACAAAAACAATAATAAGTTGTTTCTAATATAAAATGTTTTTTAGCGTAAACAAACAATTAATTTCTTAGTTTGAAACGCAGATAGCACATTAAAATAACACATAAATTCAATAATAATTACTAAAAACGGAATAATTATAATGAAAAAGCTACTTTCTCTGATAATTTTAGCCCTCATATTCGGAATGAGCGGAGCCCTGGCACAGCCCAAGTTGGTAATTGAAGGCGGTAATGACCAGGACTGGGGAGATGTTACTCCTAAGGATGATCCGCTCAAAGCTGATATTATCCTGAAAAATGAAGGAACCGAAGAACTTGTTATAAATAATGTAAAGCCTTCTTGCGGCTGTACTGCTGCCCCGCTCGATAAAAACAAACTGGCTCCGGGTGAATCCACTACCATGCACGTATCTCTTAAGCTCGGCTCTACAACCGGTACTTTCGCCAAATCGATATCAGTTCGCTCCAATGATCCGGTAGAATCAAATAAAGTGATCATACTTAGAGCCAACGTTATCAGAGACCTGGAAATGAGGCCGCACTTCCTCGCTTTTAATGAGATGGAAATAGGAAAATCCGGCGAAGCAGTGGCTCGGTTAAAAAATAATTCTGATAAGCCTGTAACTATCTATGATTTTGAGCATACTCCGGATAATCTTGTACTGAATATGCGCGGTACAACGGTTATAGAACCTGGCTCCGAAGTTATGCTATCTGCCAGACTAACACCCTCAGCTACAGGTTATATCAATTGCACTGTAACATTTAAGACCGACCATCCCGATTATCCTGAAATGTCTCTCAGAGGATACGGAAGGGTAAAAGAGTCGCCTGTCTTTAACAACAAATAACCGACCCTGTTTTAATCGAAAAAAATTTGAGTATGTGAAGAATTTGCAAAGCTCCGTCTTAGGCGGGGCTTTTTTATTAAAAAAAGCTGCCTCCGTATGGAAGCAGCCATTTTTATTTCTAAAGAGATATCATTTTATCTAAGGATAATTTTTTCCCTGATAATTTCTTTACCGGCCCTTATTTCTATCACATAAAGCCCGGAAGAAGCTTCTGAGCCGTCCTGAGTTGTAGAGTTCCAGCTGAGCATGTTTTCAGCCCCGGGGGTGATATTAATCGATTCTGAATAAACAGGGGTCCCCTGCGAAGAATACACAGTCATTTGAGCTTTCGCAGCCATTCCCGCGTTAAATCGTATATTCACGATATCGCTTACCGGATTTGGATAAACGCTGTATTCGGCTTCCAGTATTCTCTTTTCCACCGATGTGATATAATCCGCAACTGAGATAGAACCATTCAGATAGAGCATGTTTTTATCCATAGGATTTTTCAGCACAAGATATTTATCCTCATCTACCGGCAGGTTAAATACAGTTTTCGGTGTATGCTCGATCTCAAATACTTCAGATTCATACTCATTCCAGGTCTTAAATCGCTGGTATTCTGTATCTGTCATATATAAAAGTTCCGCGGGCGCGGGCTGTGTTTGGTAATAGGCAAATTCAGATCCGAGATCGTTCCTTATTACTTCCCAGTTGATAACTTCATGCGCCACATCATAATTGATGAGCGCGTAATGGTCTTTTGTGCTGTCAACAGTATTTTCGATGATCTTTCTATCCTGAAGCGGCCTTGCATAGCCAGCTTTGATATTAACTTTGTATTTCATGCCTTCTTCAGCCGCGTCGACAATTTGAGTTACTTTATTTTCTTCAACAGGGTTGCTGCCAAACCTAGAGATCATTCTGATGTAATACCTATTATCTCTTCCTACAGTGAAATGGGTTTTACCCTCATGGTCGGAAACAGCATAGCTGTCATATAATATATTGGGATAGTATTTTTCATTCCTAGCATACATCTGCACTATCGCGCCGTCAATCGGTTTATCTTCAGAGTCGAGTACGGTAACTTCAATTTCACATGTGTGAGGAGTATATTCGCCTGTAACGGGAGTCTGTACTCCGTCGCTTCTAGTGGCGTAAACAGTACCGAAATGCCGTCCCCATCCGTATTCGCCGTACATATCTTTGTTTCTTATACCTTTATTCTTACTTACAGGTTCAGCATGATGCCAGCCTTCATCCCAGAATTCATTCCAAACGTGGTCCTGCGACGGCGCGCTGATACCTCTTGCCGGAATAAGGCTTGCCCTGCAGGCCGCGTTAGTAAGGTCTTCGTGCTCGCCGCAGCGGCCTATATGGAGTTTGTAAATTCTGATCGGCTGATGGGGCCTTTCATCTTTAGAAGTGAAATCCAATACTTCCCTTACCCATGCTGCCAATTGCCTGATAGCCTGTACACTGTCCTGATCTGAGCCGTCATAGAGAACTTCACATTCTGACATTACATCTCTTAATATCGGGTAATAGACACCCGGAGTATCCGTTTTTTCTTCAGTATAAGTGAAAAGCCATTCTCTCCAGAAAGAACCGCCCTGAGGAGTGGTGACATTCGCGTTGCGGCTGGTTTCAGCGATTTCAGGATCCACGAATCCGGGAGTTTCGTCCGAAAGTTTCGGATGTACAATGTACCAGTAATAAATCTCTTTGGGAACTTCCACATCATATTTATTCCCGGACGAATCTCTTCTGGCATAAGATACTGTGGAATAATAGTCATCATCCGCGCTGGTTCCGTAATCAACTACTTTTACATAAGGCAGATGCTCATCATTAGTATAGATCAGTTCTGCGTTTAATGAAAAAAACTCTTTGTACGCGTATTTGGATTCCAGATACTTTTTGCTGCTGAACACAATCGCGAAAGCAATTTCATCCACGTAGGGGTCTTGCGCTTCATTGATGAGAGCGGCATATTCCTCCGCCGTTTCTTCATCCAGCATAGAGAATGTATGCCGTGCCTTTACCCTGAACCACGCCGGCACCCTGCTTACGGCATTATTAACGGTCTCACTGAACTCATAACCGCCGACAGGCTCCAGGGAGTTATCTTCATGATTTATCTTTACTCCGATAAATTCCCCGGGGGGAAGGAATAACTCAAAACTACCCTCGCCTTCACCGGAAGCTTCAGAACCGTTCAAAAGGCCATGGCCTTCAATTTTCAGCGCTTTCCCAACTGTAGAACTGCTGTTTAGCGGTTCGGCTTTTACCTCTACGTTTGATTCAACAGGAGTATATTGCGCATCGGGAACTTCCACTGTTATCCCACGCTCCTGAGCACTTAAAATACTGAATCCAAAAATGGACAATAAAATAATAGTATAAATTTTCATATCAGCTAACACTAATCAGATAGTTAATAATAATAAGATAAAGTCCTCTTAATATAATGAATTATCTATAAAATTGTTAATTTAATGTTAATAAACAGTCAAATCCGGAATTTTGGAATGAAAAAAGTGCTAGTAATTTTTGCCGTAACTATTTTCCTATTTGCATGCAAAGAGGATATTTTCAAACTGGCAGAAAACAGATCGCAAATTGATTACCCCCTTAATGACAAACCCTATACCCGGTGGTGGTGGTTTGCTGGCAATATTGACAGCGCCGATATAAAGCATGAACTCGATTGGCTTAAGGATAAGGGCTTCGGCGGTGTTGAGCTTTCTTTCATATATCCCGTGAACCGTGATCCTGAGGCTGAAAGGTATCCCTTTCTTGGAGAGAAGTGGCAAAATGCCGTCAATTACGCTAAGAGCTACTGCGACAGCATTGGCATGGGATGTGATTTCACTTTCGGGACGCTCTGGCCCTTCGGAGGGCTCTTTGTGCATGATTCCGACAGAACCATGGTTTACGGCGATACAGCCTTTAAGCAGCCTCTGCGCCTATCCTGGACTCACCCGGATACCGGTAACGTGCTAAACCACATGAGTAAAGCCGCGTTCGAAAGATACGCCGGCACGATGGGCAGTGCCCTTGATGACGCTTTAAAAGGGAATACTTCAGCGCTGTTTTGTGATTCATGGGAAGTTGAAACGCGGAAGCTATGGACTAAAGGCTTTGGCGATAAATTTGAGCAAAAATACGGCTACAGAATAGAGCCCTACATGGACAGCATTTATGCCGATAACAGCAAGCATGAAAGATATGACTATATGAAGCTTATAAGCGAAATGGTAACAGCAAATTTTTACGCCCCCTTCGCTGAAAAATGTGAGGAACTGGGCGCTATTTCCAGGGTTCAGTGCGCCGGCAGCCCCACGGATATTCTTTCAGCCTATGGATTAGTAGATGTACCGGAAGGCGAAGCAATGCTGTATGATCCCTCATATAATCTCATACCGGCTTCTGCCGCGGCGCTATCCGGTAAGAATATAGTCAGCGCTGAAGCTTTTACCTGTTTATATGGTTTCCCGGACGTTCATTTCAAGCAAGAAGAAACTCTTGACTTGTTTATGGTTGCCGACGCCCTTTTCGCGAACGGTGTAAATATGATAGTATGGCACGGAAAGCCGTTTAATCCGGCGGGTGTAGATACGGTAGAATTTTACGCTACAACACATGTCGGCCCGGATGGAGAGCTGGCGCCTTTCTTGAAAGATTTAAACAAATACATGGAGAATAAGGCTTACTATATGAGACGCGGCCGGGTTTATTCTGAAGCCGCCGTATATCTGCCATGGGAAGACGCGCTTATAGCGGGCGAACTCCCCGAAGATAAGCAGATGAAATGGTCATGGGGCGAATATGAAATGCGTTATGTTGATATGCCCAAAGAACTAAACGGGTTTAATCCCTTATGGATAAATGGCGATTTCCTTATAGCGGCAAAAGTGAAAAACGGGAAATTAGTAGTCAAAGACCAGTCATTCAGTCTGCTCTACCTGGACGCGGAATTTCTCGATTACACATCATTGAAAGAAATTTACAGGCTCGCTAATGATGGTATGGAGCTCGTACTTAAAAATGTACCGCTCGAACCCGGTAGGATAAGACACAAGGATTATAAAGTTATGGTCGATGAGCTGACTCGAATGGAAAATGTCAGAAAGGAAATCATCCATAAGCCCATAGTAGAGGGAGACGTGAAATTCTTCGCTAGAAAGGACGGTGACAAATATTTCTTTTTCTTTCCTCATCCACTGTCATACAATTTGAAATATCCTCTGGAAAAGGGCTTTTCATTTTCTAAATTTAATAAAAAGAAGAAGGTAAAATTCAATATTAACGGCAAGAAATATGAAAGAATTATAGAATTCAAATACAGAGGTATAATTGAACCTATAATAGAATAAAAAGCCCGGCGAACCGGGCTTAGTGCTCCCTGTGGGGCTCGAACCCACGACCCACAGATTAAGAGTCTGTTGCTCTAGCCAGCTGAGCTAAGGAAGCACACAAAATTAACAACTTAACTTCAAATTTACAAATTAGAATTAGACGGGCTTAAATAATGAATACCCCGGCGGCTTATTCAGCCGCTTTTATGGAGCTTTAATGGATTCTTTTTATGGGTATAATTTAATTGGGAGCTCAGTTTTTGAGCTTTTCACGGATTTCCTCTATTTCCTCATGGAGCAGTAACCATTCTTCTTCGAATGATGCCAGCTTATGGCTCAGGCTTTCATGCTCCTTCTGAGCTTTAGACGACTTATAATTATCGCTGAAAAAATCCGGATCGGCGAAGAGTTCTTCCAATTCATTCATTTGATTCCGTATGTTTTCCATTTCCGATTCTATCGAGCTTACTTTTTTTCCGATCTTTGCTTCTTCCCTTTGCAGTGATTTTCTAAGCTCTCTGCTTAGCTGAGCTTCGCCCGGGCCCCTGGCTTCTGCGGCAGATCGGTCTTCTTTGGTTTTTTGTTCCAGTTCGTTGAGGTTCTGCATATCCAGCTTTTCCAGGAAGTAATCGATATCGCCCGGGTACTCGATAGTTTTCCTGTCTTTGAACTGCAAAGTCCTGGTAGTTAGCCCGCGCAGGAAATCCCTGTCATGAGAAACAATTATCAGCGTGCCGTTAAATTCTTTGAGTGCATACTTCAGAACGTCTTTGGCCAGCATATCCAGGTGGTTTGTGGGCTCATCCATTATGAGGAAGTTCACGGGTTTAAGCAGCAGTTTGGCAAGCGCCAGCCTTGATTTTTCTCCGCCCGAGAGGACTTTTACCTTTTTCTCAACGGCATCGCCGCTGAAAAGGAAGGCTCCGAGCAAATGCCTCACCCGGGAGCGCATATCGCCCGTAGCTGCATTATCGATCACCTCGAAAACAGTTAGATCATCATCGAGAGTCTGTGCCTGGTGCTGCGCGAAGTACCCTGTTTCGAGATTCGTGCCGTATTCAATCTTTCCGTCGTATTCTTCAAGCCCGGCAAGTATCCTCGAAAGTGTTGATTTGCCTTCGCCGTTTTTACCGACAAATGCAAGCCTTTCGCCTCTTTCTATCTCAAAACTGATGCTGTCGAGCACAAGGTTGGGCCCGAAAGATTTGCTCAGGTTTGAAGTTTGAGCTATCAGCCTGGATGATCGCGGTGGCTCAGGGAATCTGATATTAAGCTCTTTAACATCTGTTTCTTCCAGTTCTATACGTTCGAGCTTTTCAAGCTGCTTGACCCTTGACTGCACCCTTGTTGCCAGAGTTGCCTTTGACCTGAACCTTTCAATGAATCTTTCTGTTTCGGCTATTTTCTTTTGCTGATTTTTATAGGCTGCTTCTTTCCTTTTGCGTTCCTCATCTCTCTGAACAACGAAATCGGAGAATTTCAGGTTCAGGTCGAATATTTTTCCCAGGGATATTTCTATTGTGCGGTTTGTTATCGCGTCAAGAAATGACCTGTCGTGTGATACGAGTATAACCGCGCCTTCATAATTTTTTAAAAAATTCTCCAGCCATCTGATGGATTCGATATCCAGGTGGTTCGTAGGCTCATCAAGCAATATGCATTCAGGCCTTCGGATAAGTATCTTGGCAAGCTCCACGCGCATTTGCCAGCCGCCTGAGAATTTACTGTATGGCTTTTGGAACTCATCTCTTTTAAAGCCAAGTCCGATGAGTATTTTCTCTATATCAGCGTCTATGCTGTGCCCGCCAAGGTTACGGTAGCGGTCATTAGCGGTAGAAAAATCCTCCACAAGTTTTGTGTATTCAGGTGATTCATAATCATTCCGGGAAGCTATTTCTTTGTTCATTCTTTCTATCGATGCTTCCAGTTCTTTGATCTCCTTTAGAGCGGAGGCGGTTTCTTCCTTGATCGGCCTGGATGATTCCACCATCATTTCCTGAGGAAGGTAGCCGACTTCAACTCCTGAAGGAACGGTAACAGTACCGGTTTCCGGAGTCTGAATGCCCGAGATAAGCCGTAGTAAAGTAGATTTGCCGCTGCCGTTTCTGCCGATTAGCCCGATGCGGTCGGTTTTGTTGATCGTAAAGGTGACATTATCAAAAAGATAATTACCACCAAACTGAATTGATATATTATTAATCGAAATCATTATTCATTCTTTTTCCGTTTTCATCAAAAAAGTGCAGCTTTTCAGCATCAAAGCTGAGCCAGATATTATCCCCCGCGCCATACTCCGGCCTATCCTTCATCCTTGCGCAATATACTATGCCGTGATAATCAAAATACAGCAAAAACTCATGGCCAAGGTTTTCGATATTGACTACCCTTGATTTTAAGCCTGATTCATTCCCATTTATATAAATATGCTCCGGCCTGATACCCATGACCACGCTTTCCACGCCGGGCAATTTCATATCTGCCGGCAACTCATCACCGTTAACGAACTTAAGCGATGCAGTATTATCTTTTGCGATTATATTTATTTTGAAAAAATTAATCTTCGGGCTGCCGATGAATTCAGCGGTAAACATATCCGCGGGATGAGAGTATATCTCCTCAGGAGGCGCTATCTGCCTGATCTCGCCTTCCTTTAGGACAACAAGCCTGCTGCCCATGGTCATTGCTTCAACCTGGTCGTGAGTAACATAAACAGCCGTGGTTCCAAGCTTACGATGCAGCCTTATTATCTCTGCGCGCATCTGCACCCGGAGCATGGCATCCAGGTTGGATAAAGGCTCGTCAAAGAGGAACACCCCGGGATCGCGGATAATTGCCCTGCCAAGGGCTACACGCTGCCTCTGCCCGCCGGAAAGTTCTTTAGGCTTTCTGCCGAGATAATTCTCGAGCCCCAGCAAAGCCGCAGCCTCATCGACTCTTGCTTTTATCACACTCCTGTTTACTCTTTTTATCTGCAAGGGGAAAGCTATATTATCGAAAACACTCATGTGCGGATAAAGCGCGTAATTCTGAAACACCATACCCACATCGCGGCCACGAGGCTCTACATCATTCATAAGCCTGCCGTCAAAGTAAAGCCTGCCCGAGCTTATCTCTTCCAGGCCCGCTATCATGCGCAATATGGTCGATTTGCCGCACCCCGAAGGCCCTACAAGTACCAGGAACTCCCCGTCATTCACGGTAAAATTCGCGTTCCTGACAGCGTGAACATCACCCGGATAGACCTTATTAATATTTTCGCAGATTATCTTCGTCATTTTTCACAAATGTTCTTCTTATTTTATTGACTCAGCCCTGGCCAAACAAAGAGCAACTAAAAAAACAGTTTTCTATTTCATCACAAACAGCAAATTTAACTAAACATCATTAAATATCTTAAATTGTTGGGAATTTATTCAAGAGAACCCGGAGAATTATTCTAATAAGCGCACGGATTTCTTATCAAATTAATTAATACCTAAATATCTATGCTCGGATTAAATTTAGTATCTTTGTAGGATTGAGTAATTGTTAAAAAATGCCAAACATTTTTTATTTATGAAAAAATACATTGAATATTTTGCTTTAATATTATTTACAGTGTTTTTCTATTCATGTGGTGATGATGACCCGAATGCCCCAATGCCGCTCGAACTTTACAGCGTAAAGCCGGAAGCCACCTGGGTTGGCGATACCATTACAATTTACGGCACCGGAATGGGATTCCCTTCGGATAGCAGCATGATATGGTTCGACACAAACAGGGCTGTATCCTCATACGATTGTATAAACTGGACAGTATCGAGGATTGACTTTGTGGTTCCGGAATGGCTCGATTCAATCGAAGGTTTTAGCGTGGTTGCTTATGGCGATACCAGCAATTCACTATCACTGGAAGTTTACCCCCTGCCGCCAATAGAGACTGTGGAACTAACCGGAGGCACATTTAGAATGGGCTCCGAAACCGGTTTCAATGATGAAAGCCCCGTGCATGACGTAACTGTCAGGCCTTTCATTATTTCAACTTATGAGATAAATCAGTATCTGTATGAATTTATTACAGGTGAAAACCCGTCCTTACAGAAAGATCCTTTTCTGCCGGTACACAATGTTACATGGCAAAAAGCAGTTGAATTCTGTAATTTGTTAAGCGAAATTCATGAATTAAACCCTGCTTATGAGATCACGGGCCATTCAATAACGCTGATCGATTCTGCTGAGGGGTGGCGCCTCCCAACTGAAGCAGAATGGGAATACGCCTGCCGCGCAGGTACTTACACCGATTTTTCAGGCAGCGATGAACCGGGCGGCCTTGCCTGGTATGATAAAAATTCCGGCATGAATGTGCAATTCCCCGGCGGTAAGGAAGCAAACGCTTTCGGCCTGTATGATATTCACGGAAATGTCTGGGAGTGGTGTTGGGATTTTTATGATCCGGATTATTACGAAAATTCACCGGAAAATAACCCCTCGGGCCCGGATACCGGCGCAAGGCACGTGGCAAGAGGAGGATCATACGCAACCGGCAAAGCTTATTTACGCTGCGCCAACAGAAAAACACCCGATGATTTCATAAAAAATACAGGTATTCGTATAGTAAGAAATAAATGAGACAAATTATTTACATATTTCTATTAATCAGTATAGCATCCTGCGTGTCAAATGAAGACCGCCAGGGCAAGCCTGTTAATATGTACGGCGGCCCCGGCAGGCATAACGCTTTCGAATATGCGGATTTCTACAGAGAGCTGATATATGTAGAAACGCCCGATGAATTTAAAAATGACAACGGCATAAATGAAGAAACAGGCGCGGTAGTACCTCCTCTTACCTTAACAGGCGATGACGTTATTATCGCAACCGATGACGGCAGGCTGGTAAAGGTCGCGTTTGAGCATCTTCTATGGGAAGCGCAACTGGATTCGGGCGAAGTCGCAGCTTCTGCAATGTGCGCCGATCCCGGCCATAATATTTATCTTATAAGCAACAAGGGCAGTCTATATTCTTTCTTACCGCATGGTGAATTGAGATGGAAAAAAATGATTTTCCCCGATCCCGGCCAATATGAAATATTCTCAGACCTGCTGGCATTAAATGACGGCATTTATGCTGCTTCCAGTGAAGGCCGCCTAAAAAAGATCGATTTTGACGGAAATATCAAATGGGAAAGAGAAAGTTCTTTCGGTATAACTGAAGTCTTTGCCGCTGATGATAAGGGCAACCTTATTATTAATTACACGCAAAATAAATTCGGCGTAAACGACTCGTTAATATACATGGACTCCAACGGCCATGTGATCTGGGCAAGGCAGCTCGATATGATACGCCTTATCAAAACTCCGGTTTACAGGCATGGAACGATTTATGTATCGGGATTAATTGAAATTGGCGAACGAAGGCTTTCATCGGTTATAGCTTTTGACACAGAAGGCAATGAAAAATGGAAAATAGAACTGAATATTGTACCCCGCTTCTTAGCGGTGAATGACAAACAGGAATTATTTGTTTCCGGCTATAATGCCGGCATAGGCCAGGCCATGAGCGGAATATTTAAATTCGATACTGCCGGCAGCCTTGACTGGAAAATGTACTATGACGCCGCGATACCGTCGCCGCCGGTAATTGATCAAAGCAGCCTTGCCTTCCCGGCATCTACTCCCGAGGGAATTGTCATGCTGTTTGTAAGGCAGTCTGACGGTACAATATCAAAAGATTTTACCATGACTGAATATCCGGCATTTAATCTGCAGCCGTCCGTGTCAGATCACGGTATTATAGTTTTCGCGGCAACCGGCGAGCTTACATTGCTCCGTTTTTATCAGCCGCCGTTTAACAGGTATATACCCTGGTAATTCTAAGCATATACCCAAATATTGAAAAGTATGAAACTTGAAACAGGAAATAACGCGAGTATTATAACACTCAAAGGAATTACGCCCGAAATTCAGCCGGGCGGATTCTTTTGTGAAGGCGTCAGGATAATCGGTGACGTAAAGATAGGAAAAGATGTATCGGTCTGGTATAACTCGGTTATACGCGGTGATGTGCACTATATTCGTATTGGCGACAGATGCAATATACAGGACCTTTGCCTTCTGCACGTTACTAATGGCAGATTCCCATTGAATATCGGGAATGATGTTTCCATCGGCCATGCCGCGAGAGTACACGGCTGCACATTGAAAGACAAATGCCTTATTGGTATCGGCGCTATAGTGCTGGATGGAGCCATAATTGGCGAGAACGCCCTTGTAGCCGCAGGCTCGGTAGTCAAAGAAGGCTTTGAAGTGCCCTCCGGCACACTTGCGGCAGGCGTGCCGGCTAAGATAATAAGAGAGCTGACCAGTGATGAAAAAGAAGCCGTTGCCAATACCGCAGCCAACTATATGAAATACGCCGATAATTACAGAAGAGAATTAACGATGAATAAATAATTGATCATTGATAACAAATTATAAAAAGTTGTTGAATATCTGAATATGGATATGATTAAAAGCATGACAGGCTTCAGTAAATCTGAAGCAAAAGAAAATGGAACGATTGCCTCAGTTGAGATTAAAAGCCTCAACGGGCGCTACCTTGAAACAAATATTCGAATGCCCAGGCATCTGACCCACAAAGAGCTCGAGGTAAAAGACCTCATTAGGAAATCCGTTGAAAGAGGCACGATTTCGGTTTATATCAACATCGATTACGATGAAACCGAAAGGCCCTTTATACTTAATGAAACTGCCGCTGAAAGCTGCTACACCAAACTGAACGAGCTCAAAAAAAGGCTAAAGATCAGGGAAGCAGTAAAGATGGACCACGTCCTGCACTTCTCCCAGTCATTCACAAAATCAGAATCTGAAGAAGATGAAAGCCTGCAGTTAAACCTGATCAAAAGAGCTGTCAGGAATGCTCTGCGTTCATTGGATAATATGAAGCAAAAGGAAGGCAGGCAAATATCGAAAGATATCCTCAGCAGGATGAATAAGATCAAGTCCATGACTGACCAGATCGAAGAAGCTTCCGCTGAGCGTGTGCCCCAGGAAAGGGAAAGGCTGCGCCAGAGAATAGCACAGCTGTTCGAAAGCGATGAGATCGATGAATACCGCATCCAGATGGAAATGGTCATCCAGGCTGATAAACTGGACGTTTCCGAGGAATGTGTCAGGCTTAATTCTCATATTAAGTTTTTCTTTGATACTTTTAATAAGGCCAAAGAGCCTATTGGAAGAAAGATCAATTTCCTTCTACAGGAAATGCATCGCGAAATAAACACTATTGGCTCCAAGATCAGCGACGCGAATATTTCACAGATGGTGGTCAACGTAAAAGAAGAACTTGAAAAGATCCGCGAGCAGGTGCAAAACTTAGAGTAATTATTCCTGGGAAATGAATTTTAAGCAAGAGCCGTTTTCCTGGGGAAACGGCTTTTTGAATTATGATAAGGCATTATTACACATTATATAAGATAATTGAGGAAATAGAAAGCCTGCGAGGAATGGCCGTTACCGAAGCCTTTTCGCAGGAAAAAAATTCCTTTGTGATCAGCTTTGGGACGGAAAGCGAAACGCGTTTTCTGCATATTTCCGCCGATCCCGTGCTTTCAACTATATTCCTCAGGGATTCTTTCGCCAGGGCAAGAAAGAATACCGTAGATGTATTCCCGGATCTTTTGGGCAGTAACCTAAAAAATGCCTCTATTGAACATAATGACAGGATAGTCACTCTGGATTTCGGTAAGCTTAAACTGATCTGCCTGATATTCGGCGGGCCCAAATCCAATGTGCTCCTGTGCGGCGCCGATAACGGGATCATAGATGCCCTCCTGAAGAAAGATTTCGTAAGGGGAGATTATTTTGAATATCCTGAAAAAGAATTAAAACCGGCAGACCAAAAGCCCGGCCTTAAGATACGCAAAGCCCTTGCATTCGGCCCGAGCCTTCTGGGGAAGGAATATGCTGATGAGCTGTTAAACTTAATAAATATTGATCCAGAAACTGAAGCAGGCAGCTTAAGCGCCTCTACCCTGGATATGCTCCAATCCGAAGCCATGAAGATGAGACAGCGCTGCCTTGATTCAAATAAATCATACATACTTGAAAATAAGAGCGGCGACAGCATTCTTTCACTGATACAGCTATCGGATTATCCTGTTATCAAGGAAGAATTTGACAGCGTAAGCGCGGGAATTAAACGCAGGATTGTTATTATAATTAAAGAAAGGAATTTCCGGCCAAAGTTCAATTCCTTAAAGAACCTGCTCGAAAGGCGTTTTAAGTCACTTCAGCGTAAGTATGAAATATATTCCGACCCGATATCCCCCCTGGAAAGAGCCGAAAAATACAGGCTTTATGGCGATATACTCCTTTCGCAGCCAGGCCTGAAAACTAAAAAGAATAAAAAACTTGCCGCTAGCGACTGGGAAGGAAAAAATATTGAGATAGCCCTGGATGAAAAACTCTCATACCTTGAAAACGCACATAAATACTATGATAAAGCTTCCTCATCAGAAAAAGAAGCCGAACAGAGGGAAAAGATGTTTCCCGAAATCAAAAAAGAGTATGAGCAGTTACAACAAGCGCTCGATGAGCTGTACAAATGCAGCGAACCCAGGGATATAGAAGCATTCAGAAATAAATTTTCACATATAAGAGGAGTTATGGAAGAAGATCAAAAGGGCAGCCCGGCGACTAAATTCCGTCAATTCGATTTAGGGCAGGGATATATGCTTTATGTCGGTAAAAATGCCGCGAATAATGATGAGCTTACCATGAAATTTGCCTCTCCGAATGACCTGTGGTTTCATGCCAGAGGCGCCAGCGGCTCTCACGCTGTACTACGGTCACCGGGCAAGGATAAACCCCCAAAGGATATCATCAGGAAATCTGCTGAGATAGCGGGATATTATTCATCGGCAAAGAACGCTAAATACGCTCCTGTCGCTTATACGTATAAAAAGTATGTGAGAAAACCTAAAGGTGCGAACCCGGGGGCGGTGGTTATAGCAAGGGAAGAAGTAATAATGGTCGAGCCTAAGCTGCCTGAGATTAGTTCATAGAATACTTCTTCGGATTACTCTTGCTCTCTTCTTCATCTGTAAGATCAAAGTCGTTTAGTATAACGTCAAGGCTCATCATATCAAGATATGCGCCGCCTTCATGCACAGCCATAATGGCATCGATTATCTCCACCTGCGAAACTTTTTTGGTCAAATAGCCGGAAGCTCCCGAATTGAGTGAGTGTCTTATCACCCAAGCTTCGGTATGGCCGGAAAGTACGAGTATCCTGACCAGGGAATTAACCCTGAAAATGGCATCCATTGCCTGTATCCCATCTAAATACGGCATGTTAATATCCATCAGGATAACATCCACTTCATTTTTCCTGACAAGATCAATAAGCTCCTTGCCGTTGGTAGCAACTCCAACAACGCTTATATTGCTTGTTCTACTAAGGCTTAATTGCAAAAGCTTAGCTGTAAGATAATGGTCCTCGGCTATAATTACTTTTACTTTTTTCATCAAGAACCACCAAGATTAAATTTAAAACATAAAACAATTAATTAAAAATCTTCAAAAATTATTCAAGATTACTGGCCGAGCGGTTAAAACTATCTTTGGGGCGCTTTTATTCCGTACAACAAATTAATTAATGATTCCTGTCAAGAAGCAATTATTATAATTTCTTCTATTCATTTACGTGAAATTAACAAAAATTTAGATTTTAAAAAATAAAAAGTATCTTTTATTGCACGAAAAATCATAAAAAATGGAAATCCGAGGTTCCTTTTCACGAAAATGTATAACATTGTGCCCAGTATTGAATAATAAGCAATCAGGCCGAGTGGTGTAAGAGCAGGCGTTCCAAGCTGTCCGACTATTAAAAATGTTCCAATCGATGCCGCTACAGAAATAATTATATAAAAAACTACAGCCATTGGACGTTTCATAGCATTTATTATCGAGCTTAAGGACACAAAGGGCAGGAAAAATGCCGAAAGTATAAGCAAATTGAATATCGGCATAGCATCTGCGAATCTTTCAGGCAGGAATGTGGTAATAATAAATCTCGTTCCTCCGGCTTCAAGAATAACTACCGCCGCCGCGAAAGCGAACAGCATGAATGATACCGACTTAGTTATCAGGTCGGTCAGTGCCTGCTTGTTGCCCTTATCAAGTTGCCTGACAGCCGATGGATAGATCAAACCCACTGATGCATTTACTGCCTCATCGAATACGCGGAACAGTGTTTTTGCTGATCCATAAATACCAACTGTGGTAAGGCCGAAAGTATATTGGATCAGGTAAACATCAAGGTTCCTCGGTATAGAATGGAACGCCGCCTGTAAAGTAAGAGGCATACCGAAGCTTATCAGGTCCTTTATACTTATTTCGCCTTTTGTAGAAAATTTCAGTTCTTTCTTTGTAAAAATAACTGCCGCCAGCGAGCTTAGCACAGCGCCGCTCACATAGATTACTATCAGATCATAATAATCGAGCATTTCCTGAGTAAGGATCAGATAAAAAGTTATCGCGGACATAATCCCAAAAAATATCAAATTCAGGAAAAATACTTCCCTGAACCTGTAATCCCTGTACAGCAGCTTAATGCCGAAAGTGCGAGGAATCATCGATAAAGTCAGTAAGGGAAGCATTGAAGCTACTTCGCTGAACCTGCTCTGGCCGAATAATCCGGCTAAAGGCCATTGCAAAGCCAGTATCAGAAGCGATATCCCGATTACAAACCCTGAATGGAGCATGAGTGCATAGAGATTGACTTTCTTCCGGTTCCTCTCATTTATTCCGAATTGAATAAGGTTCTGCAGCGCCATGGAATCGCTGATCACGAACATCCATGTGCTGAGGTTTATAAGCAGCAGATACAGGCCGAACTCATCAGCTTCGAGGTAATTAATCTGTACGATCTGCACTAACCCGTAAAGAATAAACAGAATTTTATCCGCAAAAGACCAGGATATTTTATCAAGATGTTCCTGAATTTTCATGATAAAATCCTGAATACCAGGAACTTAAGATAAAATGTCTCGGGCATTGCCGGATGCGCGGGGTGGTCATGTGGATGATGCCCCTTATATACGAGCTGCCCCTGCCTTCCTGCTTTTTTAATGCCGGCGCTTACTGCTTCCGAGAAATCGTTCTCGCCGACATGGTGCGAGCAGCTTGACGTGCAGAGGTATCCGCCTTCATTCACAAGCTTCGCGGCATCTCGGTTCAGTTTAGTGTAAGCGGCGGCAGCCTGTGGTATATTTTTTTTGCTTTTGGCGAAAGCAGGAGGATCCAGCACTACGATATCATATCGATTTCGCTCTTTTTGTTCATTATCCAAAAAATCAAAAACATCCAAACTGATAAACTCAATATTCTTAAATCCATTCATCAGAGCGTTTTCTTCAGCTATTGTCAGGGCATCTTCCGAGCTGTCAACAGCTTTGATTATGGAAGCGCCGGCAAATGCGGCATTCAGCGCGAAACCGCCCTGGTTTGTAAAACAGTCAAGTACAGACTTTCCTTTAGAAATATTTTTTAAGAAATGCCTGTTATACCTCTGATCCAGATAAAAGCCGGTTTTTTGCCCTCCGGTAAGATCAATCCTGAAATCTATTCCTTCATCATAGTACTTGGTTATTGCCGGTTGGCCGTATAAAACATTGTCTTCAGGGCTCAGGCCTTCCATTTCCCTTAGCCTTGAGTCATGTTTTGTGCAGATGGATTTTGTTTCCGGGAACAGATCAAGCAGTGCGCCTACAATCATCCCTGACATGTATTCCATGCCGGCACTATGTATTTGCATCACGAAATGCTCATTATATTTATCTATAACAAGGCCGGGCAGGTAGTCTGATTCTCCGAAAACAAGTCTGAATGAGCCTTTCTTCTCAAAGAAAGCCAGGCGCAATTCAAGAGCTTTTTCAATTCTTTTTCTAAAAAATTCTTTATCAGGAACTTCATTTGTATTCAAAAGCCTGAGAGCAATCAGGGTACGCGGATTAAAAAAGGCAAGGCCGAGGCCTTTACCCTTATCCGATTTCAGGCTTACAACGGTACCCGGTTCCAGAGAAGGGATACTCTCAAGCTCATTGCTGAATACCCAGAGATGCCCTTTACTCAATCGGTATCCGGCATTTCTGCGAAGCTTTAATTCCGGGATCATATATTATGTATTAGTTTGGTTTAACCTGTGTTTCTTCTTCTAATTCCGAAGGTATTTCACTTGTATTGGTAGGTATCTTGCTGATATTTTCCCTTAAGAAAAACAAGCCTCCGAAAACAATCTGCACAAGGAAGTTAATGCCGTGGGTTACTGTGGCGTAAGCAAGCGCTTTTTCCTGTGATATACCGTAAAGGCTGGTCATAGCTGCTACCACCAGGCCGTGATAAATACCTATGGCTCCGGGTGTGGGAGCTATGGTTACTCCTACACCGATAACTACCATGAGCAGCAGCGCATCGGCTATACCGAGCTGTATTTCAGACTGGAAATTAAAAGCAAAGAAAATGAAGTACATGGGCAGCGCATAACATATCCATATAGATATTGATTCTAACATTAGCCGGAGATACTGGGAGGGATTTTTTATTATCGCAAAACCTTTTCTGAATTTCACGAATATATCCCTTGCCCTGTCATAAAGCTTCGTCGAGAATGGCTTGATCAGCTTGCTGAGCATGAATTCCACAAATGGCGGATAAAAGCTGAATATCACAACCGCCATCATTAATGCGACAAGAAATATCAGTTTATCAGGCTGAATATTCGAGGGAAGTACGCTAACAATTTTTTGCCTGTGAATAATAAATGCGATTCCGAACAAAGCGAAAAGGGTCAGTACATCAATAAATCTTTCAACAACGATGGTAGCAAAAACGCTTGAAAAGGATTTTTTTTCCCTTTTGGCGTAAACATAAGGCCTTAAAAATTCACCGCCGCGGGGGATCACATTATTCATCGCGTAACCGATCATAACGGCAGAGAACATATTCCAGAGCGATCCGGGCTCGAAAATAGGCTTGAGCATAGTCCGCCATCTCATAGCGCGTAGCCAGTGAGAAAGGAGCATTATAGGTATGGGGATAAGAACCCATTCATAATCGGCTGTTTTCAACACCTGCCAGAGTGTGGTATAATCAATACCTTTTGTAGCATAATATATCGAAACAATAAGTATTATTGCCGTTACAGACCACTGTAATGCCTTCTTAACGCCTTTCTTCATTAGAATAAATTATCCGATTCAGGACTAAAAACAAGTATGCAATTTACGAAAAAGCAGTACCATGAAAAATAAAAAAAAAGAACGCTTTTAAGCGTATCCTTAAATAACAATAATTTTTAATAAATGTAACAAAAAAAATGAAATTATTTCAGTTATTTAAGAATTTGTTTTTTTCCGGCTCTCTAAATTTACTGATATCCGGCATTCTAGCGTCGTTTTTGGCACTGACCCTGCCCGGGAAAATAGCCGTATCTCTGTGCTGCCGGTTCTTTCTGCGGTGTTCTATCGCTCCGGGTTTGCAGGCATCAATACACTCACCGCAGGCCATACATTCTTTGTTGTCAATTAGGTTAAATCCGTTATTGCCGGTGTATGCGTCCATTTCACATGCCTTGTTGCCGGAATTGCAGCCGTTGCATTTGTCATTCACTGCAAGAACCGACGCGCCCGGAATTTTCTGGGCCCAGCCGAGCATAAGCCCAATCGGACAAACGGCTTTGCAAAATGGCCTGTAAATAAATAATGAGCTCAAAATAAGCAGCCCGAGTAATATCCAGGCCGTCAAATAGAATGAATTAAGATTGAAAGCCGCTTTAAAAGGATCTATCTTGCAGAATAAATTTGATTGTGTGAGAAACATCTGCACAATGAGCGCCGCCAAAAGTCCCAGGCGCATGTATTTCATTATTTTTTGAGATTTTTCGCTTCTGAGAAATTCCAGTTTGTTCGATTTATAGAGAAATTCCTGCAATCCCCCAAGATGACACACCCAGCCGCACCATGTTTTCCCGAAAATATAAGTAAGCGGTATCAGCCCCAAAAACCACACGATAGTATGCCATTGTATGCTCACACCCATCAGCCCCAAAGCAGTATCCTGCACACTCGATATCGGACAGGGGCATCCGCCGAGGTAAAATCCGAAAAATATCAGCGAGCCCAGCAGCATTGGCAGCCGGAATTTACGGGTAATCGGATTTCTTACCATAAAGCCTGCAATAGCTGTAAGGCCTAGCGCAAGAAGAGGCCATTTCAGTTTGCTTAGTGTTGTAGGTTTGTCATCCTCCTCTGCTATACCGCTAACCGCCGGATCTGCCGGCGGAGGCGAATCCTTCGAGCCGTAGAAATCGCCGAAAGCCTCTCCGGAATTGAGCAGTTCCAGCCCTCCCGCTTTTTCGCTGCCGCCGGAATTTACCCCGGCTATAGGAGCAGCTTTGGGCTTATCAGTGCAGGAATCCTCTACCGAACAGCCCGTACACTGAGCGTAAATGCTATATGATGAGAATACAATCACAAGCGAATATATGATCGTGGCGGCTTTTTTCATAAGCTTTCTTCGCTTTTTACTGTGAATTCATGCCTTCCCTTAGCGCCTTCTTTATCGCATGTTCTGACGGCTTCTATGTGTGCCCTGCCGTCTTTTGTTTCCTTTATCCTGATCTTTATGGTTCTTTCCCAGAGGTCGGGAGAAGTTTCCCGCCATTTTGTGCCGGCTACGGCATCAAATCCCCTTCCGTCGAATTTTGTCTTTTTAATGCCTTCCGGGCAGCCTTTATGAGTGAGAAAGACCTTGATTTTAATTAAAAGCTCATCACCAGGTCTGTAGTATTCCTTTGAGTTAACTTCTGTGAATTCGATCTCGCATGAATATGCGTTACTCACGGAATAAACCAATACCGTAATAATAATTATGTAAAAGTATCTTTTCATAATTTTAAATTGAAATTAAATAACCTGTCCGAAATAGTGTTCCAATTCTGGTGCCAAAATACGATTTTATTCATAAACACCATACTTATAATGAGATAGAGATTGTTGTCAGGTTTAAGACATTCCGCTTAATCGACAATTAAGTCGAACCGGGGATAAAATTGGCGAATATGTATATCAATCATCTGATCTTTTCTTTTGTAAATATGAGCTAATTCTCTCCGTTTTATAATACTTTCTTAATTTTGTAGTTTAACTTTAAAGAATGGTACTATTTTAACTAATATAGAACAGAAATTTAACGGAGAAATTTAATGCAAATAGGCATAGTCGGGCTGCCCTTTTCAGGGAAAACAACACTGTTCCGCACACTTGCACAGATACATCTTGATGAAACATCATCAGGAGGCAAAAAGGAAACAAACCAGGCGGTAGTGAAAGTACCTGATAAAAGACTTGATAAGCTCACCGATATGTTTAACCCGAAAAAGAAAGTCAACGCCACGATTGAAATAGTCGACCTTGTTTCAGTTCAAAAGGGCGATAACACAACTTCCCAGTTCAATACGCAGTTTATTGCCAGGGTAAGAAATAATGACGCTCTGCTGCATATTGTGCGAGGGTTCCGCGACGAGGCAGTGCCTCATGTGGACGGCACAATCGATATGATGCGTGATATACGTACGCTTGAGGATGAACTTATTTTTTCTGACCTCCAGTTCCTGGAAAACCGATTTGATAAGCTTGAAAAAGACATGAAAAAGCCAAAGGCCAAAGACGCCGCCATTAAAGAAATGGAAGTGATGAAAAAATGGAATGAGGCGCTATCCAATGAAATTCCTCTCAGGGAAGTAGAAATGAGCGAAGATGAGATGAAATATATAAAGAACTACCAGCCGCTCACGGCCAAGCCCATGCTCATAGCGCTCAATTTGGATGAAGAAGACGTAAAAAAAGCTGATACCATAGTCAGAGAGCTGCGCGAAAAGGTAAAAGGAAAAAACATCAGTATCGAACCTTTCTTTGCGAAAATTGAAATGGAACTCAGCCAGCTCAATGACGAAGAAAAACAGGTATTTATGGATGAATACGGCCTTACGGATTCCCCGCTGGACAGAATGATATTCAGCGCTTACGAGCTGCTCGGGCTGCAGTCATTCTTTACCGTCGGCGAAGATGAAAACAGAGCCTGGACAATCAAAAAAGGTATGAACGCCCAGGAATCGGCCGGTGCCATTCACACAGATTTTTATAACAAGTTCATCCGTGCAGAGGTTGTGGCTTATGAAGACCTTATAAACGCGGGTTCACTGGCAGCATGCAGGGATAAAGGCCTGCTCAGGCTGGAAGGCAAGGAATATATCGTTAAAGACGGCGATATCTTAAACATCAGACACGGATAAACAGGAGGAACTAATGAGAATTTCAGTTGATATAAGCTATTATCCGCTTAAGGAAGAATACAAAGAAACTATCAAGGCCTTTATCGCAAGGATAAAAAAAGACCCTGAAATCGAAGCAGTAACCAACAGCATGAGCACACAATTGAGGGGAGAACATGATAAGATCATGCCCCTGCTGACTGATGAAATGACAAATGTATTTCAAGAACATAGGGCTGCTTTCGTCCTAAAGATAATTAAGGGGAGTGACTGATTAACTAAGGTTTATGGGATTAACCGCCGCAATAACGATCATTGCCTTCTGGGCTGTGCATTTGATAACATTTTTAGAATACGGGGAAGTGGATTTCACATCCCCGATTATGTATCTGCGCATTATTGTGCAGGCCTATCTTTTTACGGGCCTTTTCATTACTGCGCATGACTCTATGCATGGTTCTGTCCACAAAAAGAATAAGGTAAATAAAACCGTGGGATATATAGCTTCTTTTCTTTTCGCGGGTATGTCCTATAACCGGCTTAAGAAAAATCACTACCTGCACCATAAGTATCCCGGCACTGAAAAAGACCCGGATTATTCATCCACGAGGAGCTTTATTCCCTGGTTTGCCAAATTTATGTACAGGTACACGACCATCAGCCAGATAGTCGCAATGGCAGTGCTTTTCAATGTACTTTTGATTTGGTATAATGAGCCGAAGCTGCTTATATTTTGGATATTGCCTGCGCTTTTATCGACGCTTCAGCTCTTTTATTTTGGGACTTATCTGCCCCACAGAAAGCCGCACACTCATGATATGGGCAGGCACAGGGCCAGGACACAGAGCAAAAACCACCTATGGGCTATGCTCTCCTGTTATTTTTTCGGATACCACACAGAGCACCATGAATCGCCCGGAACGCCCTGGTGGCAGTTGTACACAAAAAAATCAATTAAACAATAAATTTGAAGAAAGTAATGCGAATCAGTTATCTGCAGCACACAAAAAGCGAAGGCCCCGGCTACATAGCTGAATGGGCAGAAAATAAAGGCCACGAGCTGACCGGCTACAATATGATAAACGGCGACATGCTGCCGGCCATCGATAATTTTGACTGGCTCATTGTGCTGGGAGGCCCTATGAGTATTGACGAGATACGTAAATATCCCTGGCTGAAAGATGAAAAAACGCTTATCAGCGAAGCCATGAAAAAGAAAAAAGTGGTTATAGGAATCTGCCTGGGCGCACAAATGATGGCGGAAGCATTAGGCGGAAGAGTATTCAAAAGCCCGCTTAAAGAAATCGGCTGGTACCCTATTCAGATGACCCACCACGCCACTAGTGATGAAATATTCAGCGTGCTGCCCAATCAGCCTATGGTATTCCACTGGCATAATGATATGTTTGATATTCCACTTAAAGCAAAACATCTCGGGCTTTCAATGGCTTGCAGGAACCAGGCATTTATTCAGGATACTCATATCATTGGCCTGCAGTTTCACCTTGAACAGACTAGGGATTCTATAAAAAAACTTATAGCCCACCAGGGAGGTATGTCGAAAGGCAGATATGTTCAGAAATCCGTAGATATACTCGAAAAGCTTAATTACGTTGAAGAATGTAACAGTCTAATGGCTAAGCTTTTAGACAGGATTGAGGAAGTTAATTCCGGAGAAAAGGAATGAAAAACGTGCTGTTTGTGACTTACTACTTTCCTCCTTCAGGCGGCCCCGGCGTTCAAAGGGTACTGAAACATGTTAAATACCTGCCGGATTTCGGCTGGAACCCAATCGTTTTGACTGTATCGAACGGGCAGTTCCCTGCCCGGGATGAATCCCTGCTCAAGGAAATACCGGAAGGCACAATTGTCGAGCGTACCAAAATATACGAACCTTATGATATTTACCGGAAACTTACCGGCAAAAAGCCCGGCACGGCTATCGATGTAAATACGATCAAAAAAGAAGGCCAGGTAATGAGCACAAAGGAAAAGATCGCCGAATTTATCAGAGCGTCCTTTTTTATACCTGACGCGAGGATTGGCTGGATATTCACCGCCCGGAAAAAAGCATACGAACTGATCGACAAATACGATATCAAAGCCATTTACAGCTCATCGCCGCCCTACACCTGCTCAATGATAGCCAAAGCCGCCAAAAGACGCAAAAATCTGCCCTGGGTTGCGGGATTCCGCGATCCCTGGACGGGCTTTATCTCATCGCCAAAGCGCTGGGCCATTCCGAGAGCCATTGATATCAGCATGGAGAGATCGGTATTCACCGAAGCGGATGAGGTTGAATGTGCCTGGAAAGGTATAATTAAGGATGCTCTCTCTAAGTATCCTCTTCTGCGCAAGGAGAAATTCCACCATGTACCTAACGGATATGACTCGAATGATTTCCCCAAAGTCAGCGGAGAAAAAAATGAGAAATTCACAGTCACATACACCGGATCAATGTACGGCAGGCGCAATCCTGAGGCTTTCTTTAAAGCTCTTGATCTGCTGATTGACCGGGGCAGAATCAATAAAAATGAGCTGCATCTTCGCTTTGTGGGCAGGTTCGGTACAGAAGTGGAAGAAATGTTCAGCAAGGCTGATTTCAGCGATGCTATTGAAACCATTTCCTACGTACCGCATAAAAAAAGCATTGAGTACCTGCTGAGGTCTGACGCGCTGCTGCTTGTAGTGGATGAATCCAAAGAAAGTGATGAAATTGTGCCCGGCAAGGTTTATGAATATATCGGCGTAAAAAGGCCGATCATAGCTGTCGCGCCCGTTAAAAGCGCCATAGCGGAGCTTATGAAGGAAACCCGCTCCGGTAAGACTGCTCACCAGTCACAGGTAGAAAAAATCGCCGGTATCATTTTTGAATACTATGAAGACTGGAAATCCGGCACATCAAATTTCGACCCTGATGAAACCGAAGTTAATAAATATGAAAGAAGGGAGTCTGCAAGAAAGCTGGCACAGCTTCTCGATATTAATTATAAAAAATACTACAGGTAATTATGAAATATTTATCCATAATTCTAATAGCTTTTCTTATTGCTGAAATACATCTTGCGGCAGACGACAAACCGGCTTATAAGCTTTTTGAAAGCGACGGCGGCTCTGCTGATTACGGCGAATTGCTCGATGACGCCCTCGAAGCCGATATTGTTTTCTTCGGCGAGCAGCATAATAATCCTATATGCCACTGGCTTCAGTTCGAGCTGACTAAATCATTATATGATAAAAAGGGCAAAGAGCTGATACTCGGAGCCGAAATGTTCGAGGCCGACGACCAGCTCATTATCAATGAATATCTTACAGACAAAATTGCTGAGAATAATTTTAAAAAAGAAGCTAAGCTCTGGAATAATTACAAAACGGATTATAAGCCACTTCTGGAATTTGCCAATGACAGCGGGCTTACATTTGTGGCAACGAATATACCCCGCAGGTATGCCGCGCTGGTTGCAAGAGAAGGACTGGAGGCACTGGAAGATCTGAGCCGGAAAGCAAAACAGTACATGCCTCCACTGCCGATTGAAGTAGATCTTAATCTTCCCGGCTATAAGAAAATGGAGGAAATGTTCTCAGAAGGCCACGGAATTATGAAAAAAGCAAACGACAGCAACGATGATAATAATGATGAAAAGAAGGATAACGGGAAGACTGAAAAAACTTCAATGCCTAACGGCACAATGCCGAAACATCATCAGGACGGCAGGGATACAGCAACAGCAGGGCATCCCCACGCGATGAATCAAGATACCTCTGAAGCTGCCCACCCTGTAATGAAAGACCAGGCCATGCCTCACGGCCATGCAATGATGTCTAAAATGAAAGACAAAATGGAATTCCTCAAAATGGCGCAGGCCATCAAGGATGCAACAATGGCACATTTTATCCAAAAAAATTACAAAGAGGGCGGAATATTCCTGCACTATAACGGAACATACCACTCGAACAATCATGAAGGTATCGTTTGGTTTATCAAAAGGGATATGCCCGGTAAAAAAGTAATCACCATAGCCACCGTTCTGCAAAATGAAATCGAAGACCTTGAAGAAGAAAATGAAGGCCTGGCAGATTACATTCTGGTCATTCCTGCAAGCATGACAACGACTTATTAATGAACAATTAATTCTTATAAAGATTTAAACAAATGAGCGTGGGGTTTCGTTTTTACATACTGGCGAAACCCCTTTTTAAAATAACATATAGAACCGGAAATGAACAGGGAAATTATAAATGAGGAAAGTATCGGCTCTTTACTCGATCAAAGAGCTGACAGCGGAAGGGTCAACGAGATTATAGCAAAGGCAAAGGAATTGAAAGGAATAGGATTGGAAGAGGCGGCGGTTCTGCTTAATACTGAAAATCCTGATGATATAAACAAGATATTCGAAGCGGCGAATTTCATTAAAAATGAAATTTACGGAAAGCGGCTTGTGCTATTTGCCCCGCTTTATATATCGAATTACTGCTCGAATAACTGCCTTTACTGCGGATTCCGCGCCGCCAATAAGCAGATTCAAAGGCATACCCTTACATTCGATGAAATCGAAGAGGAAACGTTGATGATATTAAGGCAGGGGCATAAGAGAGTGCTCATGCTCATGGGCGAGCACCATAAAAACTGTACTCTGGATTATTTCATAGATACTATTAAAAAAGTATATTCAGTAAAAGACGAGAAAGGCAGCTCCATCAGAAGGATCAACGTGGAGATAGCGCCCCTTACTGACGAGGAATTTCAGAAATTCAGGGAAATTCCAATTGGTACTTATACTGTTTTTCAGGAAACTTACAACAGGGAAACCTATAAGGCCATGCATCCTACAGGCAAAAAAGCAGACTATGACTGGCGCATTGAAACAATGGACCGTGCTCTGGATAACGGAATGCATGATGTCGGCATTGGCGCACTTTTCGGGCTGTATGACTATAGGTTCGAGACCCTGGCGCTGCTTACGCACGCTGAGCACCTCGATAAAAAGTACAATGTCGGGCCCCATACCATATCCATCCCCAGGATAAAGCCCGCGGAAAACGCGCCCATGACCCATAACATTCCTCACCGGGTATCCGATACTAATTTTAAAAAATTAGTTGCCGTGCTGCGCTTATCAGTGCCATACACAGGGATGATCTTATCCACAAGAGAGCCTGCACAGTTAAGAACAGAGCTATTCGAGCTTGGTATATCGCAGATCAGCGCGGGATCGAAGACCAAGCCCGGCGGATACAAACAGGCTATGCTCGAACCTGCCGGAAGGGGCCAGTTCGACTTAAACGACTGCCGCAGCTCAGGCGAGATTATTCAGGATGTACTCAAAAGGGGCTATATACCTTCATTTTGCACGGGATGCTATAGGCTCGGCAGGGTAGGCGAAGACTTTATGGATCTGGCAAAACCCGGCCTCATTAAGCTGCACTGCCTGCCTAACGGCTTAGCCACACTTAAAGAATACCTGGAAGATTACGCCGATGAGGAAACAAAGCAGATAGGATATGAGGTGATTAAACGGGAAATAGAAAATATTCCGTCTGAAACCAGAAAGAAGAAAACAAAAGATTATTTAACCAGAATAGAAAAAGGCGAAAGAGACCTTTACTTTTAAATATGAGCACTTTAACAGAAATACTCAGCGGTGAAATAACAACAGCAAGCGAGCTTGTTTACCTGCTGAGCCTGGCAGATCCAGGAGATATTGAACTGCTCCGCGAAAAGGCTTATGAAGTCATGGCTGAAAATGTAGGCGAAAAAGTCTACCTGCGCGGGCTTGTGGAATACTCTAATATTTGCGCCTGCGACTGCCTTTATTGCGGAATAAGAAGATCAAACCGCAAGGTTAAGCGCTATGTCTTAGATAAAAACGAGATAATAGACGCCGCCAAGTGGGCTGCAGAACAGGGCTTCGGTTCCATTGTAATTCAGGGGGGCGAACGCTCTGATGCCCGTGCCGTTGAATTTGTGGCTGATGTGGTCTGCGATATTAAAAAAGTTACAAAGTCGGATGAACTTCCTGAGGGCCTTGGCATAACGCTCAGCATCGGTGAGCTTGAGAAAAGCCAGTACGAAGAGCTTTACTCCGCAGGCGCGCACAGATACCTGCTCAGGATAGAAACTACCAACAGAGAATTATTCCATAAGATCCATCCCTGGGGCCAGGATTTTGATAAAAGGCTTAAATGCCTCGAATTACTTAGAGAAACAGGTTACCAGGTCGGCACCGGAATAATGATAGGCCTGCCCTGGCAAGGCTATGAAGACCTCGCGAATGATCTTATGTTCTTCCGCGATTTCAACATTGATATGATAGGTATGGGGCCCTATCTGCCTCATGAGGATACCCCTCTCAGTATCTTCAAAGAAGCATGGAACGACCAACGAGACAGGATTTACCGCGACTCGCTTAAAATGATAGCCGTTACCAGAATTTTCCTTAAAGATGTAAACATGGCATCAACCACCGCTTTGCAGACAATAGATAAAGACGGGAGGAAAAACGGGCTTCTCTACGGTGCAAATATTATTATGCCGCAAATGACACCTATACGCGTAAGAGGCGATTATCTGCTTTATAACAACAAGCCCTGCCTGGACCATGAAGCTGTTGAAAATAAAAAAGCAATAGAAAAAGAGATCCTTTCGGCGGGCAGGCAGCCAGGATATAATCAGTGGGGCGATTCCCGCCATTTTAAATTAAGGGCAGGACATAATGCGCTATAATGCAGCCATAATTGGCGCGGGTAAGCTCGGTACTGCGCTGGCTGTTAAGCTGCTAAGCACAGATATGCTTAATTCGCTTATGGTTAGAAGCGAAAAATCCCGCAGCAGGGTTGTTTCTCAAAATATTCCGGCCGCGAAAATTACTGATAATTATGATACCGGCAACGCGGACATAGTATTCCTTGCCATACCTGACAGTGCTATCCGCAATACAGCAGAAAAGCTGGCTTCCTCCAAAAATAAAAAAGCGCTTTTTATCCATCTTTCCGGAAGCAAAGGAATAGATGAGCTTTCGGCGCTTGCCGCCAGCGGATACAGGACAGCCGCCTGCCACCCCTACCAGGCATTTTATGATACATCTCCTGAGGCATTTGAAGGCATAGCATGGGGAATCGAATGCACGGAAGCCGATAGAAGTGAGATCGCCGAAATTATTGCCATATTAGGCGGTAAGCCATTTTACCTTGATGAAAAATCAGCTTCACGCAAAGCACTTTATCACCTCTCGGCCGTAGTATCATCCAACATACTCGCGGCAGTGCTGCAGTACGCGAAGCGCCTGGCCGATGAACTGGGGCTTGACCCGGAAGCGTTCATCAAGCCGATCAGCTCTCACACGCTCGAACATACGCTTAATAATAGTGACACCCGATTCAATATTACCGGCCCACTTGCGCGAGGTGACATCAAAGTTATCGAAGAGCATATCCATGAATTAAAAGAAAACCGTCCTCTCCTTGAATCATATTTGCACATGACAAATGCCCTCTCAATACTTGCTTATGAGAATTCTTTAATATCACAGGATTTTTTTGACAATTTAAGTTCTTTAATTAAAAAGCATTTATAAAAGACTAAGAACTTTATTAGGTAAAATTAAAGAATTATCATTATATTGTCTCGTCAAGAAGAAAAAAAATTTTTATTTAATTTGACGGAGGAATAATGAAATTCTATAACTTTCTATTCGCCATTATATTCACTTTATTTTTTGTTTCATGCGGAGAAGAAATGGATAATATCCGCGAAACAGCTGACGTTGTTTCAAAAATGGAAGATACCGGTAAGGAAATGGAAAAATCCAGGACAGAAGCCGAAAAAAGAATGGAAAAACGCCGTGCAGAAGGCGATACTACTGCAATGCATTATAAAGAACTGCAAAAGTTCCTGCCTGATAACATAAATGGTTATGAAGCTCAGGAACCCAAGGGCAGCACACAAACCATGGGGGCTTTCTCTACTTCTGAGGCATCGAGAAGGTACAATAAAGATGGTGATTTTATCGAGATCAAAATTATGGACCATAACATGAACGTGGGTATGTACTCAGCTCTCACAGGCTGGGCTAAAATGAATGTTTCCAAAGAAGACGATACAGGCTATGAACGTACTTTCGATCCCGGGAATGAGCATATAGTCGCGTTAGAAAAATTCAAACATAACGGCGGAAGGGCTGAAATAAACTACGGCGTCGGATACAGGTTCTGGTTAACTATCAGGGGCAGCGGGCTCGATGATACCGATAAGCTCAAAGAAGTTGCCAATAAGATGCCACTCAAAAAAATGGCCAAAATGTAATATTGAATGTAGAATTAACACGGAGGATTTCAGAATGGTAGAAACAATGAATCAGGATGATCACACACAGCAGTTTGATCCCAAAGATATTGAAGATAATAAAATCATGGGCGTTCTTGCCTATCTGATCTTTTTTCTGCCCTTATTGGCAGCCAAAGACAGCAAGTGGGCTTATTACCATGCTAATCAGGGATTAGTACTTTTACTTTTCGCGATCGGTGTAAATATAGTCGGAATAATACTGGATTTCATCCCAATATTGGGCTGGCTGCTACACTTTATTCTGGTAATATTTATCCTTGTGTTGGTCGTTGTTGGTATGATCAATGCTTCCGCGGGTAAGGCTAAGCCTTTACCTTTGATCGGCGGGATAAAAATACTGAAATAATATTTCCCATTGGGCAAAGAAAAGGCCGTCCATGCGGGCGGCCTTTTGTATTTTTATTAAATTAATTGACGGTTATGATCTATTCCTTGTTCATCCTTCCCATCCAGTACGATATGATAAATCCTGCTCCGAAAATAATCAAGTTTGATAAAATTACCACCGCGTCTGTCTGAAACTCCAGTGCCATTTCCAAAACAATCTGGAATAATGAAGCTATGATCAGCCCCAGAATGAAATAATATGTTACCGAGGGGCTTCTTTTAAGCGCTACGCTTATTACTTTTGCGAACATTATAACTCCGGGTACGGCGCCAAGTGCAATCAGCGCGACGGGGATGATTATTCTTTCATCTACGAAGTATAGTATCTGGTTATACTCTCCAAGGCTTATAAGCAGAGCAGATCCCGAAAAACCGGGCATTACCATTGCGCCCGCCGCCAGAAAGCCGCAAGCTATCAGCCATAGCCCGTAAGAAAAGCTTATCTCGGCAACTTTGAATATACCGAATATCTCCCCTGTCGGAGTTATCTTTTGTGCTGCTTCTCCTGAAGCGCCGCCGGCTATCGATACTGTAATTACCATAGCGGCTGCTATAACTAATGAAATAATCCTTCCCGGAGAGGCTTTCATATCGCTGTGCATATTCATTATAAGCGGTATGGAGCCTAAAATCAATCCTGTAAAGAAAAAGTATGTATTTTGCTTTAATACTGGCGAAGTAAGCAAAAAGACAAACAACTTTGCAAAAAGAATTACCCCAATACCGGCGCCAAGAGCGATCAGCAGTAAAAACGCCATGTGACGGCGCCTGTTTGCCTTATCCTGCACAAAATTTCCTATCGCTTCGGTCAGCCTTTCGTAAATGCCTAATATCACGGCAAGAGTACCGCCGGATACGCCCGGGATTACATTAGCAATGCCGACGACTACCCCTTTTAAAATCAATATTAATGATTGCATGTTTTTATTCTTTCCTTTCTTTGAAACGCACGATCATTTTTATAAAGATAGGGCACGCCGAAGCGCACCCAATTATCCATTATCATATTTTTCAGCTAATTATTTATTGATCTTTTCAATCTGCATGGTGATTTTTTGAACCGGAGCTGATCTGTGAGGCCCTTCTTTGGGTACTTCAGTGATCTTATCAACTACTTCCATTCCATTTGTAACTTCGCCGAAAATTGTATATTGGCCGTCGAGATTCGGCGAGTCATCATGCATTATGAAGAACTGAGATGTAGCGCTGTTAATATCTCCGCCTTTTCTTGCCATCGATAGTATGCCGCGTTTATGCTTAAGGCCGCTGAATTCCGCGGGTACAGTTTTCTGAGAAGGGTCGCCCATTCCCCAGGTGGATTTGTCATCTGGCCTATTCTTGGTGTTAGGGTCGCCCCCCTGGATCATAAATCCTGGTATTACCCTGTGGAAAGCAGTACCGTCATAGAAATCAATGGATACAAGCGAATCGAAGTTTGCTACCGTCTTGGGAGCAACATCCGGAAAGAGCCGGATTTCAATATCGCCCATTTTATTGCCGCCCTGGAATACGTGTATTACATATTCAGGCTTGTCGCTGTTCTGTGCCTGTGTGTTATCTGTCATAGAAAAAAACAGTATAGTTATGATTAAAACAATTAAGTATTTCATATTTCACCTCCTGAAAACAATTCATATAAATTTTGATTCTGTTTTATATAAAATACAAGTGATTTCATATATAAAAAACTATAAAACCGCCGTATAAACCAGAAATATTAGTAAGACGCCAAGAATTATACGGTAATTAACAAATAAAATTGTCGAGTGCTTTTTCAAGTACCTCAGCAGGAACTCAATAGCAGCGTAACCGCTTATGCCCGATACGATTGTGGCTACAATAATCATCAATATTTCATCCGAGGTCACATACTCAAGCGATTCAAAAAATGAGAGCAGTCCACTGCCTAAAATCGCCGGAATGCTAAGCAGAAAGGAGAATCTTGCCGCCACATCCCTTTTCATTCCTGTAAAAAGGCCCGCCGTAATCGTGGTGCCCGAGCGCGATGAGCCCGGTATCAGCGCAAAACACTGCGCTATGCCTACAATAATGCTGTCCTTCCAGCCAATATCAGTTATATCTTTTTTAAATGAAGCCATTTTTTCTGCCATAAAAAGTATAAGCGCCAGGATAATAAGGCTCGAAGCAATGACAATCGGATCCTTGGTAAAACTGCCCTGGATGAAATCCTTTAAAGTAAAACCGACTATGATTATAGGTACCGACCCGGCAATGATCAGCCAGCCCATCTTAGATTCATAAGACTGTACGGCGTACTTTTTCTTTTGGATAAAATTTTCCTTTATCCAGTGCCAGGGTATCAGCCTGACTTCCTTTTGGAAATAAACCAGGACGGCAGCCAATGTGCCAAGCTGAATGATGGCAATAAAAGAAGTCCACCTTTTGGGATGATCCGGATCGACCAGGCCCAGAAGGTCTCCTGCTATGGTGAGGTGGGCTGTGCTGCTTATGGGTATAAATTCAGTGAGCCCCTGAATTATTCCGAGTAATATCGCTTCTAAAAGATTCATTTTAAAACAGGCTAATTACAAAACACGGAATTTAATACATTAGCTGGCATTTTGGAAATAAAAAATACACCGGATGCAATTAAACATTTACCGTTTACAATTAAACCCCGGTAAATTCGTGTTATTATTCTGTTAATATAAAAAGATGTTTGTGAATATAAAATATAATATTGCTGCCTGCGTTTAATTGATGTTTTTCCGCAAACGAATACAGGCCAAAGATTTATTTTAATAATTGTGCAAAAATGCGTATATTAGTAGTCTCAAAAAAAATCGTTCTTTTAAAAAATATAGAGTGTAAATATGGCCGGTAGAAAGAGATCCCGCAGAGCGAAATACATAACGCTCTACTCGCCTTTCCTGATGAAGGAAACCAAACACGAATTGATCGGTGAACCAATTGAAACTGAAAAGGGAAGGCACCAATGGGCGAGATGCACGAGAAGCCGGCATTCTCAGCTGGTAAATCTTGACGCCATTGAGGCAGAGCAGGATAAATCCAAAGCGGTAGTGCATATCTCCCAGGAGGATGCGAGAAAGTATTCTCCAAAAGAAGAATATCAAATCGGCGACGTGATCTTTCATAAAGTATGGGATGATGTTGGCATAGTTAGAGCAAAAGAAGTAACCAGCAACGGCGGCCATGCCATTATTGTTCAGTTTGAAAAGAACAATGAAAAACGACTGATTGAAAATTTGTCAAATTAATAAATTTATAAGAGGTGATTTACTGTGATAGGTGTTACAGTTCAGGCTAATGAAAATATAGACAGAGCCATCAGAAGATTTAAGAAAAAATACGAACGCAGCGGTGTGCTTCGTGAATTTAAGAAAAGAACAGCTTATATGAAGCCGTCCGTTGAAAAAAGGCTATCAAGGCTTAAAGCCGCGAGGCGCCAGCATAGAATCTCAAAAGAACAAGACTAAGATCACGGCCGCTAAAATATTAAAAAGCCGCTCCGAAAAGAGCGGTTTTTTTTTGCCCTGACGTCTGTGCCCGGGAATAAAACAAACTTCTCCCGGCCGCCAAATCCGCCGACGTAGTCTGCTGTCAGGGACTGCTAATTGCTTCCGACTGGCCGGCTACTCCGCGCCCATACCAGAACAATTACACCAGACTCTTCGGAATCCCTGTCCCGGATTACTCATCTTGCGCCCGAATGATGCTAACGGCAGTCTTTGTTTAATGCCCTGACTAACTATCACCAATTTATAAAAATCACGTTCAACTCATTTGCAAAAAATAGCTTCCCTGCTTAAAAGTCTTAATAACTTAATTATAGAACAGGACATAAAAAAAGAGGAATTTATGCTAAGGCCGCCTAAGCCCCAAAAGATCAGCAAAACACTGGAGATTCACGGACATAAGCGCACGGATGATTATTACTGGCTCAGGGAAAAGGATAATCCCGAGGTTATCAAACACCTGAAAGAAGAAAATGAATATACCGAAAAATTTCTGAGGCCGGTAATAAAGATACGGCGCGACCTATATAATGAAATTACCGGCAGGATAAAAGAAGACGACAGTTCCGCGCCATACAGGTATAAAGGCTATTACTACTATCACCGCTTCGAACCCGGCCAGGAATACCCACTCTACTGCCGCAAGAAAGGCTCGCTCGATGCCAAAGAAGAAATAATGCTCAATGTAAATAAATTCGCCAGAGGCCATGAGTATTATAACATCACCGGCCTTAGGATCAGCCCCGATAACAACATACTCGCCTTTGGAGAAGATAAGGTAGGGCGCCGCCTTTATACTATCCGCTTTCTTGACCTGGAAACGGGAGAATTCCTGAATGACGAGCTTACAAACACCACCGGGTCGGCGGCATGGAGCAATAACGGCAATTATGTATTCTACACCGTGAAGGATGAATCCCTCAGGCCGTACAAAATATTCAGGCATAAACTGGGTGCAGCCCCGGCGGATGATGAGGAGATTTACCACGAAGCTGACAGCACATTCCTTACTCATTGCTGGAAGGATAAATCAGAAAAATACATAATGATAGGCTCCCACGCCACCCTATCGGATGAGTACCGCTTTCTGGAAGCGGATAACCCGGAAGGAGAAATAAAAATTCTTCAGGAAAGGGAACGAGGGCTGGAGTATTCCGCGAAGTTCTATAATGGTGATTTCTATATTATTACTAACCTTGATGCCAAAAACTTCCGTCTGATGAAGGCCCCCACGGCCAATCCGGCAAAAGAAAACTGGCTGGATATAATTCCACACAGGCAGGAGGTTCTGCTGGAAGAAATTGAGATATTCAGTAATTTCTTTGCCCTGCAGGAAAGGAAAAACGGTCTTAACATGCTCAGAATAATCACCTGGGACGGCGAAACTGATAAATATCTGAAATTTGATGATCCTGCTTATTTGGCCTATATCGGCACAAACCCCGAGTATGATACCACAAAGTTCAGATACGGCTATTCTTCGATGACTACGCCCTCAACAGTATATGAATACGATACTGAAACAGGCGAAACCGTGCTTTTAAAGCGGCAGGAAATACCCGGCGGATTCGACCCTTCGGAATACGAAAGCATAAGAATTTATGTGCCTGCACGCGACGGAGCGAGCATACCGGTATCACTTGTTTACAAGAAAAAAATGAAGCGCGATGAAGGTAATCCCCTTCTGCTTTACGGATACGGCTCCTACGGCATAAGCATTGACCCTTCATTTTCAATAAGCGCCATCAGCCTGCTGGACAGGGGCTTTATTTATGCCATTGCGCATGTGCGAGGCGGACAGGAGCTTGGCAGAAAGTGGTACGAGGAGGGCCGTCAGCTCAATAAAAAGAATACTTTTTACGATTTCATTGATGCCGGCAAATACCTGAAAGAAAAAGGTTTAGCACGAGATGGGAAGATATTCGCCATGGGCGGAAGCGCCGGCGGCCTTTTAATGGGCGCTGTTGCGAATATGGAACCGGGACTTTTCAAAGGTATAGTGGCGGCAGTGCCGTTTGTGGATGTCATAACCACTATGCTCGATGAGAGCATCCCCCTTACCACGGGTGAGTATGACGAATGGGGCAATCCAAATGAAAAGCAATACTATGACTATATACTCAGTTATTCACCTTATGATAATGTGGAACAAAAAAAATATCCTGCCATTTTGATAACTACAGGCCTTCATGATTCGCAGGTGCAGTACTGGGAACCGGCAAAATGGGCCGCAAAGCTAAGGGAAAATAACACAGGCGACACGCCCGTGCTGCTCTATACAGATATGGGGACCGGCCATAGCGGGCCAAGCGGCAGGTATAAAAGGTATAAGCTCATAGCACTGGAGTATTCCTTTATATTAATGGTGAATCACTCACTTAATCATGAATAATTTTTTTAAAGAAATATAAGAAAAATGAACATATCGATTGAAAAGCAGATTGATATTTTGAGTAAAGATTATGACAGCGGCAGTACGGATATTGCCGTCAAGGCCCTTAATATACTAAGCGCGGCCTTCCTGGATGAAAACGCGGAAAGGCTCGCGGGCGTCCGTGACAGAATTATCAGGGCAAAACCTGCTATGGCAGCCGTGGCAAACCTGGCAAAGATCGCTTACGAGACCTTTTCCGATTGCACTACAAATGATGATATCCGCCAAAAAACAGACGAGATCAGGAAAAAAATTAAAAAAGCTTCCGCAGATGCTGTTGATAATGCCGTGAATGAACTGCCGGGGCATGATCTAAATGTTGTAACCTGCTCATACAGCTCAGCTGTGATAAGGTTTTTCAGGGAGCTTAATAAAGCCGGGAGGCTGAATACAGTTTACGCGGTTAGTTCCATTTGGCAGGAAAAAGATTATGCTTTAAGCATAAAGGAGGAATGTGATAATCTCAATATCAAATGTGAAATAATTAAGAAGCACGATCTGGAAAGCATTGCCCATAATGCCCATTTCGCTTTAACCGGCGCCGATATGATATCACCCGAGTACCTGATCAACGGCGCGCCTTCAATCTGGCTGGCAGAAAGGGCCAAAACTCACTTCCCATATTATGTGATCGCGGAATCATACAAATTTGCTGAATGCGTACCGGATATTGGCCATGGATTTGAAGTTATCCCGCGTTCATTTGTTAAAAATATTTTCACGGATAATTTCGGCCTGAATACCGCCGACAATGATTTTTTTAATTGAAATGCCTATATTTATTTTTTTATATATGAAAAAATATCCGAAAAATGTCTGCAAAAGAGATAATTGAATTAATGGGCCTTATCAGGCATCCTGAAGGCGGATGGTTCAGGGAATTTTACAAAAGCGGGGAGGTTTTCGATGCCGGTCATCTGCCGGAACGTTTTCACGGGCCGAGGAATTTTTCAACATCCATATATTTTCTGCTTACAAAAGGTGAAAAGTCTAAATTCCACAGGTTACGTCAGGACGAGATATGGCATTTTTATGCAGGCAGCGCGGCCGAATTGTATAATATATCATATTCCGGTAATATAAGAAAACAGATACTTGGTATCGGCCTAAAGGACAATGAACAGCCGCAGGCACTTGTGCCAGCCGGATCGTGGATGGCAGCCGCGTCTTTAGGCGGGTATACCCTTTTGGGATGTACCGTCGCTCCGGGATTTGAATTCGATGATCTCGATCTGGCTGAAAGAGATAAGCTTATTGGCGAATATCCCCATTTAAAAAAAATAATAACTGATTTCACATAAAAAGGTCAATTATAATGGAAATACAGGTAATTCCACAAAAAGGCAAAAACGGAACAATCGAATTTGTTAAAGCCCAATGGAAATTCTATGAAGGCGACCCAAACTTCGTTCCGCCGGTTGTGGCAGACAGGATGAAACTTTTCGATAAAAAGAAAAACCCCTTTTATCAACATGCCGACAGGGAGCTGTTCATTGCAAAGCGTGATGGTGAAATTGTAGGGCGTATAGCTGCTATCACAAATGAGAACCACAACAAAACCCATAATGATAACATGGGCTTTTTCGGATTTTATGAATGTATTGATGACCAGACAGTAAGCGACGCGCTATTCGACGCGTCTGCTGAATGGCTTAAGCAGCGCGGCAAAGACGCCATGCGCGGCCCGATTGACCCCTCGCTCAATGATGAATGCGGCCTGCTTATAAAGGGCTTTGACGATCCTCCGCGCGTGCTTATGAAATATAATCCGCCATTCTATGACAGGCTGATCAAAGGTTCCGGCTTTGAAAAAGCCAAAGACCTGTACGCCTATCACCTCCGTCAGCAGGATTATATGAATGAAAAGCTGATCAGGCTGCAGGGCATTATAAGAAAGCGTCATAATATTGAAGTAAGAAACGTCGAATTTAAAAATAAAGAACAATTCCGTAAAGATGTACAAACATTGAAGGATATATATAACAAAGCCTGGGTACCTAACTGGGGTTTTGTGAAGATGACCGACGCGGAGTTTGATTTCCTCGCGGCAGATCTAAAGCAGTTTGCGGAGCCTTCGCTTGCATTCATTGTGAGCGTGAACGGCAAGCCCGCAGGATTCGCCCTTGGCCTGCCTGATATAAACAGAGTGCTTATACACAATAAAAAAGGTTCCCTGCTAGGTGCACTGTGGCATCTGTTAACCAAAAGAAAGCAAATCGACTGGATGAGGATAATAGTACTCGGCGTAGTGCCTGAATACCAAAAGACCGGAGTTGACGCGGTAATGTACTATGAATTCGGCGAAAGAGCCGCGAATATCGGCATTTACAACTGCGAAGCATCATGGGTACTGGAAGATAATGAAATGATGAACAAGGGGCTGACCGTTACTTTAAAAGGAGAACGGTACAAAGAATATCGCATTTATGAAAAGAAGATAAGCGCTTAGTAATGATTGCTTCTTCAAAAATTTATTAATTTGTCTTTCTTTTTTTGGACGAGTTTGAAACGGAATTGAATATGAGTTGTAAGATCAACCGGGATATAGATTTAGACAAGGCAAGGCCTAATTGCGCTGTAGTTGGTGTATTCAATCACCCGCAGGCTTCCATCATGACGTATTACGCCCTGCACGCTTTACAGCACAGAGGCCAGGAAGCCACCGGCATTACCAGTATTTATTATGATGAGGAAAAAAAACGGAAACGCTATGCCTATACGCGCGATGAAGGCCTGGTGCTGGATGTTTTCTCCGATTATAAAATTTTAACCGATGTGCTTAAAGGCGATATGGCTATAGGCCATAACAGGTATTCTACAACCGGTTCGTCAAAAAGGGCTAATATACAGCCCTTTAATATGATTTACCACAGCGGAATACTGGCTCTTTCTCATAACGGTAACTTAACCAATACCAGAAGGCTCAGGAAAGAATTACAGGATCAGGGCACCATATTTCAGACAACTACCGATACGGAGCTGTTCCTTCACCTGATTGCGCACAGCCGCAAGGATACACCGCTTGAGCAGATAAAGGAAGCTTTAAATACAGCTCGCGGCGCTTATTCCATAGCTATGGTAACGGATGATTCGCTTATCGCGGCGAGGGATCCTTATGGAGTAAGGCCGCTAAGCATCGGCAGAATTAAAACAGAGGAAGGCTATGCCTACATTGTTGCCTCTGAGACTGCCGCTTTCGATATAGTCAGCGCCGAATACGTGCGTTCTATCGATCATAATGAAATTGTAGTTTTCAACGAAAAGACCCGCAAGAACGGTGAATTCGAATCCCATAAGATAGTCGATGAAACGCCGGAAGCCAGGCACTGCATTTTTGAATATATTTATTTCTCAAGGCCGGACAGCAAAATATTCGGGCATAATGTGGATAAAGTCAGGCGGAAGCTCGGTAAAAAACTCGCCGAGGAAAGCCCCGTTATTCCGGAAAACGGCGAGAAAGTAAGGGCCATACCCGTGCCCGATAGCGGCAATACGTCAACCTTGGGCTTTGCCAGGATAAATGATCAGAAAAATCATCCTACAGCTTTCGAAATAGGCCTGATCAGAAGCCACTATATAGGCAGGACATTTATTGCCCCCGGACAGGAACAGAGGGAATTCAAAGTTAAAGCCAAGTTCAATACCGTCAAAGGCGTTATCGAGAATAGGAATGTTGTAGTTGTGGATGATTCCATCGTAAGAGGTACTACTTCCAAATCGCTTATTAAGCTGATAAAGGAAGCCAATCCTAGGGAAATTCATATGCGGATTACTTCACCGCCCATTAAATTTCCCTGCCATTACGGAATGGACTTCCCGAGCCGCGAAGAGCTGATAGCCAATTATTATGAAAATGAGCAGCAGATAGGCGATGCTATAGGAGTGATGTCACTGCACTACCTCTCTAAGGAAAAGCTGATGGAATCAGTACCGCATGAAGAGGGCGTGGGCTATTGCACAGCCTGCTTTACGGGAGATTATCCAATAGAAATTGAGAAAAATTCTGATAAATCATCAGCGGAAGACTAATGGACAGTTCTAAGCAGAATACCAGAGCCAAAGGCTCGAAAGCGGAAGAAATGGCTGCCTCATACCTCGAAGCTAAAGGCTACAAGATTATTAAAAGGAATTTCCATCTTGGAAGGATTGCCGAAATAGATATAATCGCCAGGCAGGGCAATACCCTTGTATTCGTTGAAATTAAGTCAAAGGGTACCAATGAATTCGGCGACCTCTTGTTTTCAATTACTCCTAAAAAGCAAAGAGCATTACGGCGGGCCGCTAAAGGCTACCTGCACATAAACAGAATTACTGATACCGAGTGCAGGTTTGATGTTATCACTATTGATTTCACCGGGCCGAAGCCGCTAATAGATCATATAGAGTTTGCTTTTTAATCGCCTTCGAGTATTTTTTAATCGCCTTCGAGTATTTTTTAATCGCCTTCGAGTATTTTTTAATCGCCTTCGAGTATTTTTCGGTCTTCATCCGTGAAATCCGAATAATGCCTGTCTTCATCATCGGGCGGCAGAACTTTGTTGTCCTTCATATACTGCTTTAGCTCGTCCATTTCAATAGTTTTAAACTTCGAAATATTCTTAACAAAAACAGTTGCGTTCTTCTTGAATACATCAATCTTGATGATCTTTCCTTCGCCTTCTTTAGTGAGCACTTTCGATTTCAGGGGCGGGAATTCCTTATAGGCTTCTACGTATGTATCAAATTCATACAGGAGGCAGCATTTAAGCCTGCCGCAGTATCCGCTGAGTTTGGCCACATTATTCGAAAGCTGCTGGTGCCTAGCATGATCTAGAGTTACATGATTAAAATCATGCAGCATGTAAGTACAGCAAAGTTCTCTTCCGCATGGCCCTATACCGTCCCCCAGCCTTTTTGTTTCTTCGCGCGAACTTATCTGTCTGAGCTCTATCCTCGTTTTAAATGTCCTGGCTAGCTCTTTTACCAGTTCCCTGAAGTCAATCCGCTGCGGTGCCGTAAAATAAATAGTCAGCCTTTGGCGGTCGAATTGCCATTCGGCATCGGTGATCTTCATATCCAGTTTGAATTTTTCCACCAGTTCGCGGCTTTTGGCCATTGCTTTACCTTCTTCGTCCTGCAGAATTTGATATTTATTAATATCAGATTCGGAAGCTACTCTGTCAACTTTGTATTCGGGCTCTTTGCCGCTGTAATATAACTTGATCTTCTTCTCAGCGGAAAGGCCGCAAGAACAAACCTTCCCGATTTCATGGCCGTTTTCAGCATCGACTATAACCAGAGAATGAAGATGGGGCTTAAGTTTTTTGGGATTTTGAAAAATGCTTTTTCTTAATCCCTTAAATTCAACTTCGATGAACTTCGGCGGCTCATTTTTTTGTTCTTTCGCGGGGCATTTGAGAATCTCCTTGATTAAAAATTCTGTTTGTATAAGGTTCTTGTAGGAAGGGTTTTCTATTGCTTCTTTTTTCTTCGGGCTGTTTAGATCGATTATTTTTTCAATACTTTGCCCGTTTTCCTTTTTATCTATTATATCTGTATTATTATCCATTATAAGAAATCCTGCATATATTTAAAAGCCGGCGGCTTATTATTTTATTATATTAATTCACCTAATTTTATGCAATTTAAAAATTTATGGGCTTTTTACAATAATATTATGGCTTTTTTACCATAAAAATATTTCGTAATTGCAGGAAAAGCGAAACTAATATAAGTTGAAGATTAACGTTTCTTCGAATCCTGTTTATTGAATCTTCAATTAACGAAACCGCCCTTTGCATATCCGAATCCCCGAAATGACTTGCGAAATTCACTATGCTATCCTTTTGATCGAGGTTGACAATTCCGGAATAATCACTTTTTGTACTGCCCCTTATAACATCCATTATCCAAAAAAGCAGTATTTGAAGAGATTTTTCAATTTTCACTTTATCCTTGTCAGCAGTAAGTTGTTCGATCTGCTTAAGCAATTTTGACCTGAAGGCGGTTTTTTTCAGTGAAGTCCTGAGCATATCTATAATATCCAGGCGGAGCTGCTTCATATCTTCATCCATTGCTTCAACAGCAGCAGTAAATGATCCGTTAGACAAAGCGGCCAGCACGCCTGCATCAGAATCATTAAGTGAATATCTTTCTTTAAGCCTTTCGGCTAGCTGCTCCTGAGGCAGCGGACCGAACATTATCTGCTGGCAGCGCGATACTATAGTCGGCAGCAGCATTTCGATACGTGATGTTATAAGAATAATAGTGATATTCTCATGAGGCTCTTCAAGTGTTTTTAGAAAAGCGTTCGATGCTTCATTTGTCATCAGCTCGGCATTGAATATAATAAGAAAGCGCCTCCCCCTTGATCCCGGGCTGAGCGTCAGATTCTTCTTTGCGTGCCTTATAGGCTGAATGCGTATCTGGTTAGCATTCGGAATATTGATCTTATGATAGCTGTTATCAGCTTTAAGTGCCATCTGCTCGCGTATAAGTTCTATTTGTTCATCAGCCAGGCTGCTCACGGGGTCGGCCTCGTTGTTTATCTTTTTCGCGGCCGGGAGCGGAAAAATAAGCTGTATGTTTTCATGGCCAAGGGCAGAAGCTTTTTTACAGGAAGGGCATTCGCCGCAGGCTTCAAAGGTTTCATCGGTTTTAAAGGGATTATGGCAGTTCAGGGCTTTGGCAAATTCAAGGGCCATTCCTTCTTTACCTGTACCTCCCATTCCCCAGAAAAGATAGGCGTGCGGAACCCGCTTTTCAAGGGCTGCTTTTTGCAATATTTTTTTTATCCGTTCGTGAGCTATTAACTGAGACCATGCCATATACGTTTATATATCAGTGACTTATAGAGTTTGTAAAAGACGAAAACAATCATAAAAGCAATATAGCAAATTTAGAGAAATTTATTACCAGGAGACATACTTGTAATGGCTAAGAAATCTGCAAATGATAATAATATCAAAAAAAAAAGAGGCCCGGGAAGGCCTCCAAAAAGTGAAAAACTAAAAGAATCCGAAATATCCTCAAAATCCAAAAGGCGCGGCCCGGGAAGACCTCCAAAATCCGAATCCAAAAGCGGAATGCCTTCAGGAAAACGCACCGAAATTAAAACTGCCCCTGAACTGCCACAACTTGAGCAATTTGAAAGGGTTGTAACTCATGAATTAGGCTATGAGGAACATCCTGTCGGATCTGTTTGCCATCACGGCAAAGGTGAACACTGCAACGTTGACAGAAACAGAATGGACCGCTCCACACCGCCTCATGAGCAGCTCGGCCTGAGCAGGGAGGAATTAATGTGGGCGCTAAAGAATATGATGATATCACGCTTTACCGATGAGAAACACCTGACTCTGGTTAAGCAGGGTAAATCTTTCTTCCATATTGGAGGAAGCGGCCACGAAGCAGTACAGACGGCTGTGGCTATGTCACTTGAAAAAGGCAAAGACTGGGGCTGGACTTACTACCGCGATCTTGCCTTTACTTATGGAATGGGCTTTACTCCCGAAGAATATTTCCTTCTTGCTGGCGGAAAGAAAAATGACCCCGCCACCGGAGGAAGGCAGATGCCAGGCCATTACGGGCATCCAAGGCTGAACCTTCCAACACAGTCTTCTCCTACCGGAACGCAGTTTCTTAATGCCGTCGGCACAGCGCTGGCATCCCGTAAAATGGGTAACGATGAGATCACCTATGTGGCTTCAGGAGAAGGTACCACAAGCCAGGGAGAATTCTATGAAGCGGTGAACTGGGCCTCGCGCGAAAAGCTGGCTACTCTATTCTGCATCCAGGATAACGGCTACGCAATATCCGTTCCCAGAGATAAGCAGTCAATGGGCGGAAGCGTGGTACATTCATTTTGCTGCTATCCCGACCTTTACATGAAGGAATTTGACGGCTCTGATTTCTTTGAATCATTAAAAGCCGCCAGGGACGCTGTCGCTTATATGCGCGCCGGTAAAGGCCCCGCGCTTCTTCATGCCGTTGTCGAAAGGCTTCTGCCTCATTCATCGAGTGATGACCACAGGAAGTACAGAAAAGCCGAAGACCTCGAAATGGCTAAAGATAAACGCGATCCGGTTAGGATTCTTTCAAATTATCTGGAGTATCATAATATTGCAAGCCGGGATGAAATTGATGATTTGTTCCTTAAAGTAAAAGAAGAAATCAATGAAGCCGTAGATAAAGCCTACGCGCAGGAAGATCCCGATCCCGCGGATTCCACCAAACATGTATTTGCGCCTGAAGAAACAAGAGATCTGCCCTATGCTGTTAATGAAGAAGCTCATGACGGCGAGCCGATAGTTATGGTGGATGCCGTCAATCACGCCCTTATGGAAGAAATGTCAAAAAATGAAAAAATGCTTATTTTTGGCGAAGATATAGCAGACCCCAAAGGCGGCGTTTTCACTGCTACAAGAGGATTATCCAAATTTGGCGAGGACAGGGTATTCAATTCGCCGCTTGCAGAAGCATCCATCGCGGGTGTGGCATTGGGGCTGGCAATCAGAGGATTTAAGCCTGTGGTCGAAATTCAGTTCGGAGATTATATCTGGCCGGCGTTCATGCAGATAAAAAACGAAATCGCGACAATGCGCTACCGCTCTAACGGCGCGTTTACCGCACCGGTGGTGTTCAGGGTAGCAGTCGGCGGATACATTCACGGGGGCCTTTATCATTCGCAGAATATCGAAGCTATTTTCTCGCATATACCGGGATTGATGATTGCTTATCCTTCTACCGCGGCGGATGCCAAAGGGCTTTTGAAGACCGCATGCAGGCTGCAGGATCCGGTGATTTTCTGCGAACATAAGGGTATGTACAGGCTGCCATACGGCCGTACACCTGAGCCCGGCGACGACTTTCTGCTGCCTTTTGGTAAAGGAAAGATCGTTAAAGAAGGAAAAGATGCAACTATAATAACTTACGGCATGGGGGTTAAAGATTCACTTAATGCCGTTAAGAAAATCGAAAAAGAAACTGATAAAACCATTGAAATAATTGATCTTAGAACAATTATCCCATGGGATAAAGAGCTTGTACTTGAATCGGTAAGGAAAACCAACAAGGCTATTGTTATACATGAGGATACGCTTACAACCGGCTTTGGCGCCGAGATAGCTTCAACCATCGGCACTGAAGCCTTCAATTACCTGGACGCGCCTGTGATGAGGCATGCAGCCAAAGATTCGCATATTCCATACGCACCGGCCTATGAGCTCGACGTACTTCCTACTGAAGCAAAAATTAAAGCCGATTTGGAAAAACTTCTATCTTACTGAGCATGGCAGATGAAATATTGATAAGCAAAATGCCGCGTTTTACAGCGCGGCATTTTTAGTTAGCTTTGATTGAAAACCGAAATTAAATAACGCTTTTCAAGTATATATTTATTGTTCCTATTCGGGAATTTCTGAAAGCAGCCTGAGGTTGCGCGGCTGTATCATATTTTCCGGCGCCATTATTTCATCGAGGCGCTCTTTAGTAAGATAATTCTTTTCCAGTACAAGGTCGTAAACGCTTTTTCCGGTTTCGAGAGCTTCTTTAGCCAGCGCTGAGCTCTTCTCATAGCCGAGTACTGGATTTAAAGCTGTTACAAGGCCAATACTGCGCTCTACTGATTGACGGCATACATCCTCATTAGCGGTAATTCCGTCTATACAGCGGAATTTAAGAGTTTGCATACCATTCTTTAGCATCTCGATGGATTCAAATATGCTCTGCGCGATTATAGGCTCGAAAACATTGAGCTGCAGCTGTCCGGCTTCGGCTGCCATGGTAACCGTAAGGTCATTGCCGATAACTTTAAAAGCTATCTGATTCACCACTTCGGGGATAACGGGGTTAACTTTTCCGGGCATAATCGATGAACCGGGCTGCATTCTTGGGAGGTTAATCTCATTGAATCCGGCGCGCGGGCCTGATGAAAGCAGCCTGAGGTCATTACATATCTTTGATAATTTAACCGCAAGTCTTTTCACGGCTGATGAATAAATCACAAAAGCTCCTGTATCCTGTGTGGCTTCAACAAGATTATCCGCCAGCTTAACCGGCAGGCCGGTAATTTCCCAGAGATAGTGCAGGCAGCGATCGCTGTAGCTGGGGTCGGCATTGATTCCTGTTCCTATGGCAGTACCTCCCATATTCACTTCAAGAAAGAGCCTCGCGTTAGCATCCAGTCTTTTGATCTCCTCTTCGAGTGTAACGGCGTAAGTTTCAAATTCCTGGCCAAGGGTCATGGGTACTGCATCCTGAAGCTGGGTACGCCCCATTTTTATGATATTGTGAAATTCATGTGATTTTTTCCTGAACGAAGCTATCAGCTCGCTAAGCACACTTATCAGCTCCTTTGTCTGATAAACAAAGGCGATCTTCAGAGCAGTAGGGTAAGCGTCATTTGTGGATTGGGATAAGTTCACGTGATTATTTGGGTGGCAGTATTCATACTGGCCTTTTTCATGCCCTAATATTTCCAGGGCGCGGTTGGCTATAACTTCATTGGCGTTCATATTTGTTGAAGTACCGGCTCCGCCCTGTATCATATCCACAACAAAATGCGTGTGCCATTTACCGTTGATGATCTCTTCGCATGCTTTGATAATTCCTTCCATAATATTCGGTGGCAGAAGGCCCAGCTCATAATTAGCCATAGCGGCGGCCTGTTTTACCTGTGCAAGAGCTTTTATTAGGAAAGGAAAATGATTAATTGAAATATTGCTTATGTTGAAATTTTCTACGGCCCTCAAAGTCTGAACGCCATAATAAAATTCAAAGGGAACTTCACGCTCGCCCAGAAGATCATGTTCCAGGCGTGTACGTCCGGATATATACTGTTCGGCGGCTTCTACCACCTGGTTTGTTGTCTGGCGCATACGGCGGGCAATAACCCTTGATACACGCGAAAGTATCATAGTTACCACATGGTAGTTCTCTTCCACCATTTTATTGAAAGCGTTTTTACTTATCGACAACACTATAGAATCTTCGGTAGCCCGCGCTGAAACCGAATGAGGATAATCATCCATCAAGGCTCCTTCGCTGATAAAATCGAATTTACCGAAAAATGTGAGGGATTTATGCTGGCCAAAAGCGGTCTGTTTGAATAATTCCACCTGCCCGCGGTAAATGATAAACATCTTCTTGCGGGGCGCGTTTTGCTCAAAAAGCAGCCGGCCTTCTTCGTACTCTTCTTTAACAGCCATTTTCACGATAAGGTCTAATTCCTTATCATTCAGATCTTTAAATAGCTCTATTTCCTTCAGGAAATTTTTAATTGATTCCATAGACATTCTCTTTTCAATTTTTAATTATTAAATCCTTAGCTGCTGATATATTAAAGTACGCAAATTATGAAAAAATAAAGAGATATGGCTGAATGAGCAAAATTTAATCTTTTATTAAGCCAATTAGATTTGTTTTGTTAAGCTATTACCAATGGTGGCTTAACACGCGCGTTCGAGGATCCCTGTGCCGCCATTTACAAAGGGCGAAATCCCCGGGCG
>CAZJAH010000014.1:0-62666 GCA_964544155.1 uncultured Hyphomicrobiales bacterium
CCAACCCCGAAGGGGTGGTATTTTTGTAGAAAAAAGAGAATTTTTCCATCATTCATAATTCACAATATGCACTGAAATATTAGCAGAATTATTTCGTTTATTGATTATGTATTATATTCATAGAAAGTTTGGTGATTAATGAAAACATTACAGGTTAATCTACCGGAAACGATTGATATAAGCGACAGGGAATTAAAGATGTTCCTTGCTTCCAAATTATATGAATTGGGAAAATTGACAATTGGACAGGCTGCCGTTATAGCCGGACTTTCAAAAAAAACCTTTATGGAATTACTCTCAAAATATGATGTTGACCTTATTAATTCATCAGAGTCTGATTTAGACAGTGATATCGATAATGCCCGGAATTATAGTATCTGATACAAGCTGTTTGATCCTTTTGAATAAAATCAATAATATTGATATTTTGGGTTTACTTTTCGGACAATTAACCATTACATCAATTATCGCTGAAGAATTCGATTCTGAATTACCCGAATTTATAAAAATAAAAAATCCTAAAAATAAGAATTACCAACGCATTTTGGAAAGCTTCTTAGATCCCGGAGAAGCTAGCGCTATAGCCTTGGCAGTTGAACAGGATAACTGTTTACTGATAATGGATGATCAAAAAGGCAGAAAGCAAGCCAGGGCACTGGGAATTAATATTACCGGTACTTTAGGAATCCTTATAGTTGCTAAAGAGAAGGGAATTTTAAAATCTGTTTCTGAAGTGTTATCCAAAATTAGGGAAACAGATTTCAGGATAAGTGATAAATTGATCAAAGATACCTTAAAAAGAAGCGGTGAGTCTAGTTAGTAATTATCAAGATTATTATTTTACACCGCTCTCTTTCATGTTCCGATAAATGACGCTCCCTCACGGTGTTTCATCCCCTTGTTCTAATTGAATTAAAAGAATAGTGGCACAGGCGCCCCCGCCCGTGCATTCGCCGCAGGCGAATTTGTTTCTATAACCACGATCTTTCGGTCGCACCACCCCGTCACGCTTTCAGCGTGCCACCCCTCCTCGGCGAGGAGGGGAAACTGATTGAAATTATTTGCTATTGTATGCAAAAACGTGTCAGCCCGGGCGCCCTCGCCTGTGCATTCGCCGCAGGCGAATTTGTTCCGAACACAGATTAGCAGGATTTATCGGATGGACAGAAAGGTATCTACCGCCCGAAGAGGGTGGAAATTCTTTGAACCTTATCACCTATTTTAATCTTAATCTAAAAAGCAAGTTTATTAAATATAAAAGGCAGCCACGCGGCTGCCCTAATTAATTCATTTATAGAGCTTTACAGCTACCTTTCAATCACTATTTTAGTGCAGTCCATTGCTTTGCCATTTAACAATCTTACACATAAGGTATAAACACCCTGATAAAGTTGTTCTTCTAAATTGATTCTAATAACATTGGAAGCTTTATCCAAAACACCTCCCCATATTTTGTATTCATCACCGCTAATATTCAAAAGAATGACTTCGGCTTCTTCTCTAATATTGGCGCAGCTTATTTTAATTTCAAAATCACTATTTCTAATAGGATTTGGCCCTACTCCTGTAATTTCAATTTTTTCAATATCCCTGTAAGGTGGAAGATATTCATCAGGAAGTCTTTTTTTGCCATAAGGAGGGGCTTTCAGCTTCCAGATTATCTGTCCGCCTTCAAGGACCGTATCAATATTAAAATATCTGTTATTGATAATAGAATCTTTGCCTTCGGCAAAAACAGCGAATTGCAATCCTCCTCCCAGATGACCATAATTAACAAACATGCTGTCGCAATAATCAATTAAGTAGTCAAAAAACTTTTCACGCAGCAGGGAATCGCATTGGCTTGTGGTTTTTTTGAATCCATTTGGGGAAATTTCATAATAAGTACTTAGGCTGGCAGGTATTGTAATAAAATTCATATCCATCCCATAAGGGGTCGGGCCGTAACGCCTTGGCGAAATTCTCAAGTAAATTCTCCTATTCTCGTATTGTTCGGGCAGATCGGCTTCATGATTAGCGTAATCGGGATCCGTGCCATATCTTTGAGCCAAAGCGCTATTAGGATTCGGCGCTACTCCCACGCTATCAAGCACCGCGAGCACACTGTCAGTTTGTGCGTCAACCATTTGCAGTACCCATTCTGTCCTGTCGAGTACTGTACCCCGGCCAACCCGCCAGTAATCGTCGCGCCAGTCGCCGGTTCCTCCTATATCGTCACCTTCAGGATCAAACTCTTCACCGCAAAGCTGGTCACAGTTTAACAATCTGTAAAACTTTAGCTTAGCCCCGTCAGAGTATGTTAAATCTTCTGTGTGGCCGAACTGCTGTAACAGTGTGTCAACGCCCTGATCGGGTATTCCAACCAGCATTTGATAGTCAAAATAATAGTAATGAATATTGTGATATGCTGTATCATTACCGCTAATAGTTCTTATTTCGCCTATTTTGTATGTAGTGCTTGCCGAATCAAACGTATTATTATAATGTAAGTAAGTTAAATACTTTTGATCTTCAGGCGAAACAGCGTAACGGGTATGTAGAGTATCGCAATCAGCTTTAACTGGCAAATATGCTGCCAGTAACAAAACAAATAATAATATCTTTTTCATGATTTGCCTCATCTTTTATTGGTTTGGAAGAATTCTTAAGTCAATATTTGACTCAGTATAGAATTGACAATTTATCGCTAAGGATAAACCGCAAAAGTAATAATTGCATAAGAAATCATATCGGTTTAAACAATCTTCCGTATTCCAAGAAGTGTCAACAGTATTACAAGAAGTTGAAGGACGGGCTGATCCCGGCATGTAATAACAAACTGTGCCGAGAAGTTGTTTATAAGTACCGCATACAACATCAAAAGGCGGTTCATATTCTACAAAACAAGTCGCTCTACATTTAATATTGCAAGTCTGTTCAGCTAACACACAATGATATATACCATTGTCACAGCACAGGGTTCCTGCTTGGCCTGGTTTTCTCCAAGGAGGAGCTACATCAGCAAGAACAGTGTAACCGGATTGCAATAAAATAAAAATAAGAAAAAACCATTTCAATCCCGAAAGACAACGTTTGGATAACATGACTGTCTCCTTACTAAACAAATGATCAGTGAACTAAATCTATATTATTTGTTGACTTTCAGAACTAAAACTATAAAGAACTAAAATATAAGCACGCAAACAAAGTTGCTTAAATATAAAAAAAAAACAAATAATGAAGCAAAAAATGAAATATTTTTAAAAAAATATAAAAGGCAGCCACGCGGCTGCCCTAAAGATAATTCTATCAGTAAGTTCAAAACTACTCTTCAAATGCCGCGAGGGCTTCTTCAGGGCTGTCGTAAAATTCAAAGAGTGAATCAATCCTGGTAATGCTCATCAGGCTTTTTACGAATTCCCGAACTCCTACCAAAATAACGGGAATATTGTGTTCACTAAGCTGCCTGTGAGCCAGAAGAAGAGCTCCGAGGCCGGAACTGTCAATTGCTTCAACAGTGCTGAGGTCAACCACCAGCGCGTCGATATCGGGCTGGGCGATAATCAGTATTTTCGCTTTAAATTGCGCGGAGACTTTGCCGTCTACCTTGGTGTTTTTCAGGGTGAATAAAACTATTTTGTCCCTGTGTTCGATTGTAAAATGCATCACGTTTTAAAAATTTTGTTAATAATTTATGTCAAATATAAAAAATATTTTATTAATCAGGCTAAGTTCAATGGGCGACGTTGCATTGACAACTCACCTGCCCAGGCTTCTAAAGCGGAAATATCCTGAAGCAGCCATAGATTTCGCCACATCGGCACCGTATGAGGAAATACTTAAATACAATCCTCAAATTAGAAAGCTATTTCTTTATGATAAATCCATACCCATGCCTCAAAACCGCTTAAATTTAGAAAAATATTTATCAGATTCCATAAAAAAATATGACCTTATCATCGATATGCAGAATAATCTGCGCTCAAAGCACCTTGCCTCGGGCCTTGGCGATTCCATGGCTTTTTCTCCGAAATACAGGCTCAATAAGCTTGCCATGGTATTTTTAAAGAACAGGCAGGGATTCGCAGTTCCGGGAATACCCCATACACATATGCGCACGGCCGGGATAGATAAAGAATACGATGACGGACATGGCCTGGAGATCAGGCTCCCCGGCGAAGCAGCCTCGGCGGAATATAAGCCTTTCAAAAAAAAATATGAAGGCAGAATAATCGAAAGAATAGCGATCGCTCCGGGGGCTAAGCATGAAACAAAGAAATGGCCCGTAGAGCATTTTATTGAATTATCTAAAAAAATTATTAATAAAACCGGCGCTGAAATTATTTTAATAGGCGGTAAGGATGATATTATCGAAGCCGGAGCCATAAAAAAATCCCTCGGCTTTAATGCTGACGATTGCACGGGCGCTCCTTCCATACTTGAGACCCTGGATATATTGGATAGCTGCGACATGCTTATTACAAATGATTCCGGGCCGGCTCATTTGGCAGCCGCGAGAAAAACGCCCTTAATGACTATATTCGGTTCTACAGTGCCGGAATTCGGTTTCATGCCGTTTCGAGTGCCTCAAGCTATGGCTCAGGTGCCGTTAAGCTGCCGTCCATGCACTCACATTGGCAGGAAAAAGTGTCCAAAAGGGCACTTTAATTGCATGAAATCCATAACTGCTGACAATGTTTTTGATAATTTTGTGGATTTTTGTGATAGTCTTTCTTATATTTATTAAATGTGATTAATTATTCAAGAATAAAATGAATGTAAATTATGAAAAGAATATCCATAGCAATAGCCGGCGCGGGTGATATTTCCCAGAGCATTCATATACCATTGCTTCATTCCATTGAAAATGCCCGTATTACTGCCATATATGATCCCGATAAGCGAAAAGCCGCTGCCGTTGCCGGACGGTGGGGCATAGGCCGGGTCTGCGGCAGTATAGATGAACTGGCCGGGGAAGATATCGACGCTGTAGTAATCACGGCCAGGACGGACGCTCACTTTGAGCTTGCCATAAAGTGCATTGAGGCCGGTAAAGACCTTTTCATAGAAAAACCTATGGCGCGCAATTTTGAGGAAGCCCTGCAAATACATGAAGCAGCTGAAAACAAAGGCGTCAAAGTAATGGCGGGCATGAATCAACGATTCCGGGCAGATGCCATAATGATGAAAAATTATGTGCAAATGGGAGAAATAGGGCGCCTATTCTACGCAAAAGCAGGATGGATGCAGCAGAAGCGCGGAAAGGAATGGCTCAGGCATTTTGAAATAAGCGGTGGAGGAGTGCTTATTGATCTTGGGATTTTCCTGGTGGACTCACTGCTTTGGATATTCGATTTCACTGAAGTTAAGTCAGTCATCGGAACTTCATTCAATCACCTGACTGAAAGCGTTGAAGACATATTCACCGGATCAATCCGCTTCGCCGACGGCAGTATGGCGACTATTGAATCGAGCTGGTCACTTTTTTCCAATAAAAATAAATTCTTTTGCGATGTGCACGGAAGCAAGGGCAGTATTAAGATAAATCCTTTCCGGGTGTTTAAGAATGACGGTGAATTAAACGTAGCGGGTTTAGCCGGTGGCAGACTTAGTGAATATGAAATTCACCGCCGTTCTTATGAAAATGAACTTAAGCACTTTATTAACGCCTGCCTCGGATACGGTAAAATCATATCTACTTCATCTGAAGCTGTAAAGGTTTTGAGAGTGATTGATATGCTTTACAGGTCAGCCAGAGAAGAAAGAGAGCTGAATATCTGACGCTTTCTGTAAACTTAAAAAAGAGTTTAAATCCGGCCGATCTGAATTATGCACAACTAAATAATATGTTAGGCAAAACATAAGCGATATATAAATCATGCTGTTATATCTGGTTTTGCATAATTCCCTTATTTTGCTTATATTTAAAGGCTTTTAAAAATAAAATAAATTTAAGATTAATTTTTAATTAAAGTATTGTTTAATTATTTAACACCTAAGTTGAAATAGAATAGAATTAAATAAATTATTTATTAACAAATCTATGAGGAGTGCTTATGTTTCACGAAAACAACCAGCAGTTATCTCCGGCAGGAATAGAAAAAAAGGCGCCCGCATACAGGCCCTACACTCTTCATAATTTCAGGCAAATTCCGCAAATCAAGAATAATTTTTCCGAAGAAGAGTTATTTGATATGGAAGTTGTTGGGACAGTACTTCCCTTCAGAGCCAATAATTATGTTGTTGATGAATTGATTGACTGGAGCAATCCTAAGGATGACCCTATCTTCAGGCTGACTTTCCCTCAAAAAGAAATGCTGCTTCATCAACATTACGAAGAAATGTCAGAAGTAATGAAAAGCGGCGCCGATAAGAAGACTATTAACGAAACAGCATTAAAAATACGAAATGACTTAAACCCGCATCCCGCGGGACAGGCAGATTACAACGTACCCGTACATTGCGGTGAAAAGCTGGGAGGAGTTCAGCACAAGTATAACGAAACAGTGCTTTTCTTTCCCAGGCAGGGGCAGACTTGCCACGCTTATTGCACTTTCTGTTTCCGCTGGCCTCAGTTCGTGAGTACCGAGCAGGAAAAATTCGCCGCAAAAGAAGCCGGACAGCTTATCGACTACATCAGGGATCATAAGGAAATTACCGATCTGCTTATTACAGGCGGGGATCCAATGGTCATGAAAGGCAAAGTTTTCGCTAATTATATCGATACAATAATCGATGCAGGACTTGACCACTTACAGACAATCAGAATAGGAACAAAATCACTTGCTTACTGGCCTTATAAATTTACAAGTGATAAAGACGCTGACCTGGTAATTGGCGCATTTGAAAAGATTGTGAAATCCGGCAAGCATCTCTCTATTATGGCACACTTCAACCACTACAAAGAGCTTCAAACAAGAGAAGTAAGAAAAGCCGTTAAGAGGATAATTAGCACCGGAGCGCAAATCCGCACGCAATCCCCTATATTCGCTTATATTAACGACAGCGCTGACGTTTGGGCTAAAATGTGGCGTATGCAGGTAAAAATGAAAATGGTACCCTATTACATGTTCATGGCAAGGGATACCGGAGCGCAGCATTACTTTAAAGTAACTGCGGAAAGAGCCTGGAAGATTTTCCGTGAGGCTTACCAGCGTGTAAGCGGGCTGGCCAGGACTGTCAGAGGCCCGGTTATGTCTTGCGCGCCCGGAAAAGTACAGTTCCTCGGCGTATCGAAAGTGGCAGGTGAAAAGGTATTTACACTTAGATTTATTCAGGGACGTAATCCTGATTGGGTACACAGGCCATTTTTCGCGAAATTCGATAAAGAAGCCATCTGGATAGACGATCTCATACCGGCTTTCGGCGAAGAGAATTTCTTTTTTGAAGATGAGCTTGAGCAGATATACCACGAAAAGAAATCCTTAATAGACGAAGTTATGTAATTATTCTTTCCGGGAAGGATAGATCATGTTAGCCGCTCCATAAGGGGCGGCTTTTTGTTAATATTAATAAAAGAGCTGCCTTATGATTTAGGCAGCTCTGAATAAATCACATTTGTTTTGATTAGTTTAAAGTTGCTTCGTAAGCGGCTTTATCCATAAGCGTATCGGCTTCAGCGGGATTTGACATTTTGATCTTAACAATCCAACCGTCTCCGTAAGGGTCGCTGTTAATGGTTTCAGGAGCGTCATTGAGCTTATCGTTTACTTCAATAATCTGCCCTGAAACAGGAGCGTACATATCTGCTACGGTTTTTACCGCTTCTATAGTACCAAAAGTATCATCTTTTGAAAGTTCTGCTTCAGCGTCGGGAATATCCACATAAACAACATCGCCGAGTTCGCTCTGAGCGTGGTCGGTAATTCCAACAGTTGCTACATCGCCGTCAACTTTTACCCATTCGTGATCTTTCGTATACTTTAAATTTTCGGGAAATTTCATAAATCTACCTCAAAAAAGAACATTTCAAAAAAGATTTTTAAAATGACTTCCAGTCATGTCTTTCAAGATACTTAGTATCGATGTTTCCTGCAATAAAATCTTTATTTTCCATCATTTTTTTATGGAAAGGAATTGTAGTCGGAATACCTTCGATAACAAATTCATCAAGCGCTCGGCTCATTTTTGCTATAGCGGACTCCCTGTTATTTCCGAAAGTGATCAGCTTGGCCACAAGCGAATCATAATGAGGCGGTATTCTATATCCCTGATAAATATGCGAATCGACCCTTACACCGTGGCCGCCGGGAAAGTGCAGGCTGGTAATAAGCCCCGGGCCCGGCCTGAAGTTATAATCGGGGTCTTCGGCGTTTATTCTGCACTCGATAGCGTGGAATTTTGGCTGCTGCTGTTTCAAGCTCAGCTTTTCGCCTCCGGCGACTCTGATTTGCTCTTTTATCAGGTCAACTGATAGAGATTCCTCAGTTACGGGGTGCTCCACTTGTATCCTGGTATTCATTTCCATAAAGTAAAAATTCTTATCCTGATCCACAAGATACTCTATTGTACCCGGCCCGTGGTAATTCACGGCTTTAGCGCCTTTGACGGAAGCTTCGCCCATTTGGGATCTAAGCTCCTTATCCACGAATGGGGAAGGTGCTTCCTCGATTAGTTTCTGATGCCTGCGCTGTGTAGAACATTCCCTTTCGTTCAGGTGTATCACATTGCCCAATTTATCGCCGATTATTTGTATTTCGATATGGCGGGCAAATTCGACCAGTTTTTCAATATACACATCAGGATTGCCGAAGGCCGATTCGGCCTCATTGCGAGTCATGAAGAAGGCGTTTTCAAGCTCTTTGGGTGAGCGTGCTAGTCTCATGCCTTTACCTCCGCCTCCGGCTACTGCCTTGAGCAGGACGGGATAGCCGATAGCTTCGGAAATATCTTTGGCTTCGGATAATTCTCTTACAACACCTTCGCTGCCCGGAACTACGGGTACGCCTGCTTTTTGCATGGTATTCTTGGCGACGGATTTATTGCCCATTTTGGAAATGGCGTCAGCCGTAGGCCCTATAAAATTAATATCGTGGTCGTCGCAAATTTCCACAAACCTGCTATTCTCCGACAGAAATCCGTATCCGGGATGTATAGCATCCGCGCCGGTAACTTCTGCTGCAGAAATAATCGCGGGTATGTGCAGGTAGCTGTTGCGCGATTGGGCAGGGCCTATGCAGACCGCTTCATCGGCGAACCTGACATGCAGCGCAAGCTCGTCAGCCTCGGAGTAAACAGCTACAGTCTTGATATTCATTTCTCTACACGCCCGGATCACTCTGAGTGCTATTTCGCCTCTGTTGGCGATTAAAACTTTTTCTATCATATTATTCCGGTTTAATTATGAATATAGGCTGATTATATTCCACCGGCTGTGCGTTATCAATGAGGATTTTTACAACTGTGCCGGCAACGTCGCTTTCGATTTCATTCATTAATTTCATGGCTTCGATAATGCAAAGCACCTGGCCGGGCGATACCCGTGAACCAATTTCCACAAATGGGTCTGACTCAGGCGAAGGCGCACTGTAGAAAGTTCCCACTATCGGTGATTTGATCACATGGCCTTCTACTTCCGGCGCGGTATCGGCCGGGGCAGCATCAGATTGAGCAGCTGCTGCAGGCTGTGGCAATTCCGGCTGGCTTTGCTGGGGCATAGCCTGTGTCATCGGCATAAAGGCGGTCTGAGTTCTGCCTTTTGTTTCGCGTTTGGAAAGCTTTAGTTTTGTTCCTTCCTCTTCGATGGATAGCTCGGTCACGGTGCTTTCATCGAATATCTTCACAAGTTTCTTAAGATAGTTAAGATCCATATTACCTTCCGGTTATATTGTAATAACTGTATATAATTATCAAAGCTTTTATAAAAAAAGCGTGTTTCCATAACAAGCTATATTACGAAAAACACGCTTTATTAACAAGTATTAATAGTCTATTCTTTTACTCTTTCAATGTATGAGCCTTGCCTTGTATCTACTCTTATCTTATCGCCTTCATTAATAAAGAGCGGTACCTGTACTTCCGCGCCTGTTTCCAAAGTGGCAGGTTTGGTTACGTTTGTAGCCGTATCGCCTCTAAGGCCCGGTTCGGTATGAGCAACTACAAGGTTAACATGCAGAGGCACATCAACCCCCAGGACAATATCTCCTTCAAAAGCTATATCTACCTGTTCATTTTCTTTGAGAAATTCTATGCCTTCGCCTATTTGCTCTTTGGGAACAGGTATTTGTTCATAATTTCCGGTATTCATAAAGTAATAACTATCACCGTCATTATATAGATACTGGAAAGGAATTCTTTCAACGCGTACAAGCTCGATTTTCTCATCAGAGCGGTAGCGGTTTTCCGAAAGTTTTCCGGTATTCATATTTCGTAGCTTCACCTGGTGGTGAGCAGGCCCTTTTCCGGGTGTTACATGTTTGTGCTCCAGGATAACGTAGTTCTCATTGTTGTACTTAACTACAGCTCCCGGCCTTAAATCAGCAGTTGTTCCTACCATTAATAATCCTGATAATCTAATAAAAAGAGGTGACGAGAGGATTCGAACCTCCGTACGCGGTTTTGCAGACCGCTGCCTAGCCACTCGGCCACGTCACCAGAGAATACAAATTTAGCACTTTGCCTATGATTTTCCAAATCAATTTTGGAACTTAGACTTTTAACGGCTTAATAAATAATTTATTAAGATTTTATTGAAAAAAGTTTTGTGAAGAATAAAAAAACGCTTATTTTTGAAAGCTCTCATCTGAGCGGAAGTGGCGGAATTGGTAGACGCGCCATCTTGAGGGGGTGGTGCCCAATGGGCGTGGGGGTTCGAGTCCCCCCTTCCGCACTGATAAAATAATTTAGCCCTTGCAGGCCAATAACTTGCAAGGGCTTTTCTTTTATGGCTTAACGTTTATCTTAATGATAATATTTCGTATGCCCGTAATTCGTCAGATTCCTGCACATATTAATTTGCGCAAAAGATTAATAAGGGAAGGGATTGGCAGGCTTTGGATTTGAGAGTTATTAGCTGAAATACGCAGGGATTTATAATGCCCCGGACCCCCGAAATTTTGTTTTAGAATTTTTCATAACAATTATATATATTGAAGAAGTAAATTGTTTTAAAAGGAGAGCGGCAATGAAAATTGATATTAAACTTACACCTGAGCAGAAAAAGAAATTTGATAAAAGATTTGGGCATTTCGGAGATACTCCGGAACAAGTTGTTAAAAAATTCATCGAGCCATTAATTGAAGCATCTGAAGAGGATTTCGAATATTTCCTGAATATGCGTAAATATATGGATTCGGATGAATTTAAAGAAGAAATGGAAGAGATGATGGAGAATGACGAGATGCTCGATGATGAGTTCTTCGAAGATGAAAATGAGTTTTTCGGCGATGACGATGACGATGACGATGAGTTCTTCGATAGAGATGATTTTGACAAGGAGAGATATAACTAGAAACCGATTGGGTTACCGAACATTACGATTGGCCGGCAGCCAAACTGTATTGTATTGCCCCGGTTTCCGGGCAATCTCTACTCGACCGCACCAATCAGCACGGCTTTCCTTCTGTTGAGGCATTTGAAGTTGCCGTTTACATAGCTTTGTGTTATGTGAGCATCAGATTGATAAATTATCCTCTTAAGGGATGCGCCGGCACCTCCTGTACATACTGATTAGAACTTATCCCGTTGATTCCGTTAATTTACTCCTCGAACAATTCGTTCTTGGAGCTTTTGGCAACCAACATCTCGGCAACTGCAGTAATCAGGGCCAAAAAAACAAAGAGCTGCCAAAGCTCAGTACCTGTGCGCGCTTTTTCTATACCCGAGCCGATTTCTTCAATTTCTTCAATATAGCGGATTTTCGAATCCTCGCCCGCTTTTTTACTCAGGATGTCATTCACTTCATCATTATCGTAATAGCTCATCAGTGATTCAGATGAGGGAGTGTTTACCGCCACAAGCAAAGGAATATTATTAAAATTATTGGATAGCTCATAAACTCCCGGAATATTCAGCGCTTTCATGGATAAGGATAATCCTGCCGGAAGCCTGGAAGCCTGATGGTATGATTCATTCCCCATAGGATCGACCACACGTATATTAACATCCGAGCCAAAGCCGGACGGGAGCATAATGCTGAATGGCTTGCCCGTCTCAAATGTGAGCGCTGCCTCTTCTCTGGCGGTTAGGTATGTGACGGCCCTGTAAAGAATAGTCGGGAAAATACCCGTTACAGGCAGGTTGCTCCATTCCGAAGTGGGGGGGACGGCGCAGTAAAGAACCTTGCCTTCTCCCGGACGGGCTTCCGAAAGAAAACCGCCGCCGGGTATGCTGATTATGTGCTGGCCTGACTTAGCCGCTGCTACACTGTATATATCCGGGGATTCAACGATTTTTTTATTATCTGTTTCGCCGCTGAATACACCTTCGAAAACGGGATGCTGCCTGTCGATCGATGAAAAACGCATGGGATTTGCTTCATCATAGCTAGTTATACTGATCGCACCGAATCCAAGAGCTTTCAGAGCGCTGAAGAGCTCATTGCTATCCTCTTCGCCTCCAAAGATCATGGCTGAGCCGCCGTTATTTACATAGTTCCGGACTTTCATATAGTCAGATTCCCTGAAATCTCCGCCGGCGAGGAGTACCATTTCATAATTCTCCAAATTAAAAGCCGAAAATTGCCCGGGATCAACGATGCGCGCATTAGCGAAATCAGAATCGCGATTGAATTCTTTAACTGCCAGCCTAATGAACCGTATCGATGCGTCGCTGCCGGCAAGAAGTATTTCAGGGCTTTTCGGGATAGTGAAACCGAAATACCTTTTATTATCAATATCCAGAGCGTCTCCTTCTATTTCAAGTGCTCCCTTGTAGCTGCCGCGTTCTGTGGGAGCAAAGCTGATAGGGATTGTGCTTAAAGCGTTTGCATTCAGGTCTATGGCTCTTTGGGTAACTCTTTTGCCATTAAATGCCATGCTGACAACCACATCCTCAACCGGATTGGAAGAGCTGTTACGAATATAGGCTTCAGTTTCAACCGGCTTGCCTGGCTGGAATATACGCGAAATCACATTCAGTGAATCTACTGCCAGGTTCTTAATCTCGGAGCCTGAGCGCGCGCTGAGATTCATAAAATAGATATTTACCGGATAAGGAAAAGCGCCGCGATTTTCTTTTTCAGGGAATATATTCGCCTGTGCATCGGAAATAATAAATATCTCACGGTTAATATTTGCCGCGTTATCAAGCAGGAGGGAGGCCATTTGGAGGCTTTTCTCCAGGTCTGCTTCTGAATTTGAAATGTCTATCTGCTCCAGGGTTTCGGAAACAAGCGCATGATTTCGTGTCAGATCAGACATGCCGGCGGCAAAATCGCCGGCCATGGGCAGAACTGTGACTTCATCGCCTTCACCGATCTGCCGGAGGATTTCCCTGGCAGCCAGTTTTGAATGATTAAATCGGTTGCCGTATTCATCGGAAACATCCATACTGAAAGAATTATCAATAATTATCACCGTGCTGGAATTGGCGTAAGTCTCAAGTATGGGCAGCGTACCTTCGATGATTGGGCGGGCAAATGCCAGTACAATGAATATTATCAGCAATGTACGCAGAATAAGCAGCAGCAGACGCTTGATTTTTAGATGGCGTATTTTCGTTTTTTGAAGTTCTTTCAGAAAGCGCAGGGTGGAAAATTCCACTTTTTTCATTTTTCTGAGGTTTAGAAAATGCAGCAGTATGGGAATGCCTGCCGCTATAAGTCCGATCAATACTAAGGGATTTAAAAAATTCATCAGTCAAAGTCTAAAGTTATAGTTATATTCAATGTTATTTTGACGTATTAAGGGGATATTATTACACCGGGGTTTATTTTGGCGGAAAGCGTAATCTATTGAATTATGAATTAAGAAATTTACTTCGGTTCCATTATTTTGTAAAATGCAAAAGCAAATATAAATTAAATTTTAACAGAATGAAAATACCCGGCGGTCAGAATGAGGTTTCGGCCAGACGGGTTACTTCTCCGGTAACTTCATCTTCACCGATGGTTTTGTACAACTTGCCTTTCAGATAGATAATGGCTTTTTTGCGTCCGCAGGCAACCCCGATATCTGCCTCGCGGGCTTCTCCCGGGCCGTTCACAGCGCAGCCGAGCACTGATATGCTGATATTTTTCTTAATGCCATTTAGGCTTCTTTCCAGGTCTTTGACTATACGGGGTAAGTCGTTTTCCAGTCGGCCGCATGTAGGGCAGGAGATGATCTCAATTCCTTTCTGCCTGAGTCCCAGCGATTTGAGTATTTCAATCCCGGCTTTGACTTCTTTTTCAGGGGCGTCGGTCAGTGATACCCGTATAGTATCGCCAATACCTTCGGATAGCAGGGCTCCTATACCCACTGATGATTTAATTGTTCCGGCAAATTCAGTCCCTGCTTCTGTCACACCTAAATGCAGCGGATAGTCGGTGTTCGCGGCGATAAGCCTGTAGGCCTTAATCATTAAGGGAACACATGATGATTTCACGGCAATAACAATATTACTAAAACCGAATTTTTCGGCAATCTCAGAGTGGCGCATGGCGCTGTCGTAAAGGGCTTCCGCTGTAGGATAACCGTATTTATCAAGGATGTCTTCCTCCAGCGATCCTGAATTTACGCCTATACGAATCGGTATTCCCGCTTCGGCGGCCCTGGTAAGCACGGCTTTTATCCTGACTTCCGAACCGATATTTCCCGGATTTATCCGCACTTTGGCTACTCCGGCATTTATGGCGGCTATCGCGTGCCTGTAATTAAAGTGAATGTCTGCCACAACAGGCAGAGGCGCAGCCGCGCATATATCCTTCATGGCTTCGGCGGCGGAGTCGTCATTCACTGTTACCCGTACAATGTCCGCGCCTGCTTCGGCGCATCTTAGTATCTGCGCGATTGTTGCCTCCCGGTCGGAGGTTTTTGTCTTCGTCATGGTCTGAACTGAAACGGGAGCGCCTCCGCCTATCGGAACGCTCCCTGCCAGCACCTGTCTGGTTTTTCTTCTTTCGAAACTGTTCAATTTTAAAGCTTTTTGCTTAATTCATGAAGTATTTTCTTTTCTTTTTCCGATAAATTCTGGTATCCGGATTCGGATATCTTATCCAAAATCTCATCTATCTTAGCTTGTGTTATCTCTTCACCGGCCACGCTGAATGTGCGTCCGGGCCTGGATTCTTCGGTTACGTGGTAATTTTCTTCGCGCGGAGTCTGCTTTTTTTCCCAATTAACCTTGAAAACGTTCGGCCTGCTGCGCTGCCGGAATGAGCCTTCGGTATATCCCCCGCTGCTGCTGCCGGCGCCGGAATCCGATTTCCCGAATAAATTCCCTACCAAGCGGTAAATTCCCCACTTTTCGCCATACTTAAGCAGAAGCCACCCCGTAGCCGCGCCGCCTAGATGAGCAAAGTGTGCTATGCCTGTTGAGCCCATAAGGCCGGAGATCATCTCTATACCGGCGAAAATTATCACAAAGTACTTTGCCGGTATCGGTATAAAGAAGGGGAACATAAAAATCGGCCTGTTCGGAAATGAAAGCCCAAATGCCAGAAGTATACCGTAAACCGAACCCGAAGCCCCTACAGTAGGTGTTCCCGGGTCGGCAACAAAAAGCTGCACTATGGCAGCGCCAATACCGCTAAGCAGGTAAAATGTCAGAAATTTTTTGGCGCCCCACATGTTCTCAAGCTCGGTACCGAACATCCACAATGCAAACATATTAAAGAATAAATGAAAAAAACCGCCGTGCAAAAACTGATACGTTATTATCTGCCAGGGCAAAAAATTTCCCAATTCTAGGGAAAGCATGTCCTTCATTGAAAAAAGGGCGAAATATCTTATAAATAGATCATACAGATTCGTTCCGCCAAAAGAAAATACAGGCAGGAAAAAATGTTGTAAAATAAATACTGAGACATTTATTATCAGCAGCATTTTAATTACGGGCGGAAACATTGAGAATCTTCCGCCTAATCCGGGACGTCCAATTGGTGTCATTTAATTAATATCAAATTTTTTGTTTTCAGAATATTTTAATTGATGTACTTAATTCATACATTTTCTAAGCATCAGTAATTTTAGACGTTATTTTCGGGCATGCATTGCTGAATATAAGAAAAATCAGCATTTAAAAGCAGTGAAGAAATCAATTCATCGAAAGATATATTGTTTTTGGAGACCTGTCTATTTTTTTTATTGATTTATAATATACTTCCCACTTGATTTTGAAATCTTCCCATAAAGTATAAAAAGTTTTCTTATCAATAATGAAATCATCCCATGAATCCACCATTTTATCGTATGTATTGGTAAGGGAATTTTTATTAATGGCTCCATTGTGTTCGGTCATAAGTATTTCGGGAAGCCCGTGTACAACTTTCTGATAGAAATCCAGAATATCCGATATGGTGGTGTATATCTTATCATCAACTGTATTGTGGTTCTCGAGCAGATATAGCATCTCATCCGCCGAGCCGATAACTGAATTGATAACTTCTAATTGTTTGATTATTTCATTATCCATAAAAAAATCCCGCGGACAGGCCGATTTCCGCCCGCGATTTATGATTTAAAAATGTTTCTTCTATCCTAAGAAACTGTGCTGTTGTATTTAGAATATCAATAATTCAATGCTTCAATCCCGGGCAGCTTTTTACCTTCCAGGAATTCCAGGGAAGCGCCGCCTCCGGTAGAAACATGAGTAACTTTTCCTTCAAAGCCTAATTTTTTAACAGCTGAAGCTGAATCTCCGCCTCCGATAATTGTTTTTGCTCCTTTCCCGGTAGCATCTGCCATTGCTTTTGCTATTGCTTCGGTACCTATGGCAAACTCATCAATTTCGAATACACCCATGGGGCCGTTCCAGACAATAGTCATGGCGTCACGGATAATAGCGGAATATTTCTCCCGCGTTTTTTCGCCAATATCCACACCTGACATATCGGCCGGTATGGAATCCGAATCAACCGTTTTATGATCAGCGCCTTTTTTAATATCAGCCGCGACAACCACATCATCTGGCAGCAAAAGTTTGACGTTTTTCTTATCAGCTTCAGATATAAGCTCTTTCGCGAGATCGATCTTATCTTCTTCCAGTATGGAATTGCCAATTTCCAGGCCCTGCGCTTTATAGAATGTGAAGCTCATACCGCCGCCGATAAGTATGGTATCGCATTTATCATAGAGGTTTTTGATAACATCTATCTTGCCCGAGATTTTAGCTCCGCCAATAACAGCTACAAATGGATTCTGCGGATTTTTTAATGCCTTGTTGAGATTGTTGATCTCGTCCATCATGAGCTGCCCGGCGTATCTTTGCTTAAATAGCTTTGCTGCGGCAACGGTGCTTGCGTGAGCTCTGTGGGCAGATCCAAAAGCGTCATTAACGTACATGTCTCCCAACTTCGCGAGCTGCGCGGCGAATTCGCTGTCATTTGCTTTTTCTTCCTTATGGAAGCGGAGATTTTCGAGAATAACAATATCTCCGGGGGCAGCGTTTCTAACAGCGTTTTCGGCAACTTCACCAATGCAGTCCGAAGCGAATATCACCGAGTATCCTAACTTATTCTGCAAATGCAAAGCCACCGGCTTCAGTGAGTATTCAGGCTGGGGCTCGCCTTTGGGCCTGCCCAGGTGAGACATAATTACCGGGATACCGCCGTCGTCGATAATCTTATCGATTGTCGGCAGGGTTGCGGTTATGCGCGTATCATCGGCCACCTGCCTGTCGTCGGTAAGCGGCACATTGAAGTCGGCGCGTATTAAAACGCGCCTGCCTTCAAAAAATTCATCATAGATTGATCTAATCATCTGATCTAACTTTCAGATTAATTTTACAAGTTTTTTAATTTAAGAATAAGGTCGCTGGTCCTTCTTGAATAGCCCCATTCGTTATCGTACCAGCCGACAACTTTAACATGGCTGCCCTGAGCTTCGGTCAGTTTGGAATCGAATATTGTGGAATGAGGATTACCAACAATATCGCCCGAAACCAGGTCTTCATCTGAATATTCAATAATTCCTTTGAAGCCTCCTTCGGAAGCCTTTTTGAAGGCTTCGTTTACTTCTTCTTTGGTTACTTCTTTATCGAGATGAGCGATAAAGTCCGTTAGCGAGCCGCATGGAACGGGTACCCTCACGGCATAGCCGAAAAGCCTGCCTTCCATTTTAGGCATTACTTTGGCGACAGTTTTCGCGGCGCCTGTTGTTGTCGGTATGGTATTCACTGCCGCGGCGCGGGCTCTTCGCAGATCCTTATGAGGTAGATCAAGAAGCTGCTGGTCGTTAGTATATGCGTGAACAGTTACCATATAGCCGAGATTTACACCAAAGGCGTCATCGAGAACTTTAACCATAGGAGCAAGGCAGTTAGTGGTACATGAAGCGTTCGATAATGTTTTTATATCAGCTGTAAGTTTTTCGTCATTAACTCCGAGTACAACAGTTGCATCTATATCTCCTTTGGCCGGAGCCGACAGGATTACCCTTTTTGAATTTTTCAGATGCTTTTCAAATTGTTCTTTTGCCCGGAATACGCCGGTTGATTCAAGTACGATGTCAACGTCTTTCCACGGGATTTGTTCGGGGTCTTTTTCTGAAAAAATCGGGATATGCTTTCCGTCGACTACAAGCCCTTTATCATCAGTTGAAATTTCACCCTGGAATTTGCCGTAAACCGAATCCCATTTCAGGAGGTGTGCAAGAGTTTTTTTATCTGTAAGATCATTAATACCCGCAATTTCTAAATCTTCATTTATCAGCTGGCGGAACACCTGCCTGCCGATCCTGCCAAATCCGTTTATTGCTACTCTATATGCCATTGAAAAACACCTTTGTGAATTTTATGAATAAAAAATAATTTAAATCCCCTGATTTAAAGCCCTTGGGACGATTTTCCGCACCAAAAAATGTAACAGTTCTATTCAAGCTTATATTATGAATAGAATTTAATCATTAAAGCGTATTTAAATGGTAATTATTTTATGAAAAAGTTGAATTTTACGGATTGGTTAGGATTGGTTTTATACTTAAAAAATAAAAGAAATCATGCCTTTACACGCTCTCAAATTAGATTAATTTCACAATTGGGAAAAGGTTTCTTAAATAAGCAAATAAGTCTTATTTTTGTAGCTTACAAAGACCAATATAATCATATTTTGAAAGATTAAATAAACAGGATAGCAGGGAGTAGAAATAGTATGGCCTTTATTCCTAATACTGATGATGACCGCAGGATAATGCTTGAAAAGATCGGAGTAAGATCATTTGAAGAACTTATAGATAAAGTACCTGAAAACCTCAGGCTTAAAGATAATCTGAACCTGCCTCCGAGGCTTTCGGAATACGAAGCGGTCAAATTACTAGATAAATACGCTAAAATGAATGCAAACGCCAATACCCATACCTGCTTTATGGGCGGCGGCGCCTACGACAGGTTTATCCCGTCAATTGTCGGGGCCATAACTGAAAGGCCCGAATTTAAAACTGCTTACACACCTTACCAGGCAGAAGTATCTCAGGGTACACTTCAGGCCATGTACGAATTTCAGAGCCTCATATGCAGGCTCACTGCAATGGATGTTTCAAATGCCTCACTTTACGATGGGGGCAGCGCCCTTGCAGAAGCATGCCTTCTGGCAGCAAATCATAACAGGAAAAAAGAAATACTTATAGCGGGTACGGTTAATCCCTATTTTAAGATGACTGCAAGGTCTATTACCGCAGGCAAAGAGCTGATCTTCAAAGAATTTGTCGCCAATGACGGCACCGCTGATATCATCGGGCTTAAAGCCGCGATAAACGAAAATACTTCAGCGGTTATAGTACAGCAGCCGAATTTTTACGGAAACCTGGAAGACATAAAAGCTATTGAAAAGATCACTCACGAAATGAAAGCCCTGCTTATCTCAGTCATAGAGCCGATTTCACTCGGACTTATACAGCCCCCGGGCGATTATAACGCCGATATAGCTGTCGGCGAAGGCCAGCCTTTGGGCATCAACTTAAGCTTCGGAGGGCCATACCTGGGTATTTTTGCCTGCAAGAAAGAATTTGTCAGGAAAATTCCCGGAAGGATAGCAGGAATAACTGAAGATGAAAACGGAAACAGAGGATTCGTACTTACCCTGCAGACCAGGGAACAGCAGATAAAGAGAGAAAAAGCTACTTCTAACATCTGTACGAACCAGGGGCTTTTCATGCTGGCTGCTACCGTTTACATGGAATCAATGGGCAAAGAAGGCATTAGAGAAGTCGCAGAGCAATCAATGCATAAAGCGCATTATCTGGCAGGCCTCATAAAGGATATACCCGGATTCTCACTCATGAACGATAAGCCTTTCTTCTCGGAATTCCTGGTTAAAACACCGGTTCCGGCCCAAAAAATACTTGCTAAAGGCGTGGGACACGGAATACTCGCGGGTATAGCTACTGAAAGATTCCCGGGATACATCGAAGGCCTTCTCATAGCCGTTACAGAGAAACGATCAAAGGAAGAGCTTGACGGTTACGCGGAATTTTTAAGTACTTTTGCTTCATGAGTAGATGATTAATTATTTTAAAAAAATAACAGAAAATAAAAAGAGCCGTTTCTACCTTTCGGTAGCAGCGGTTCTTGTTATTATCCTCTTTTTTTTCCTATTCTCCAGTCACGGCCTTATCAAAAGGGTTTCACTTGAATCGGAAATGTCTGATATAATGGATGATATTTCTACAGAAAGGATAATTCATGATTCACTTAAGCAAAGGATCAAAATGCTGCAAAAGGATACAAGCGAGATCGAAAGGGTTGCCCGCGAAAAATACGGTATGGTTAAGCCCGGGGAAAAGGTCTATATTCTAAAAGAAAATGAAAAATAATAATTAATTCAATACTTATCAGTCTTTCGATAGGTATGATTTTTAACAAAAATGCTGTACACGAATGTACCTCGGACTGGATATAGGCGGAACCAACATCAAAACCGGTGTGCTCAATACATCAGGTGAACTCATCTTTAGAGATAAAACTAAAACCAAAGCTTCTGACGGTGTGGATTCCGTAATAAATCTGATTGAATCAATTATAAGGCAAACACTTGACAAATACCCCAATATTGAAACTATCGGTATCGGTGTGCCCGGAGTGGTCGATTACAGCGGCTTAGTTAAGATTGCGCCAAACCTGCCGGGCTGGGAGAATATAGCCCTTAAAGAAAGGCTGGCCAATTCTTTCGGTAAGCCCCTGGCAATAGATAATGATGCCAATGCCGCTGCCGTAGCCGAACTTAAGCTCGGTGCCGGTGTACTACACGAACATTTTCTTTTTATTACTCTTGGTACCGGAGTCGGCGGGACTATTATATATAACGGAAAAATATTCGGCGGCGCAAACGGTAACGCGGGAGAGGTCGGCCATACAATAATTGATTACAAAGCCCCGGCGCCTGAAGGCAAACCCGGATTCAGGGCCGGAGTACTCGAGGAGTTCATTGGCAGGACTCAGATAATACAAATGGCAAAAGGTATTATCAAAAATTATCCTGACTCCCTGCTGCATGAATACGAGGAAAAACTGGATGTCGTGGATATATCAAATGCTGTTGATAAAGAAGACCGGGCAGCTATTAAATGCTTTGAGGAAACAGCCAATTATCTTGGAACAGGCCTTGCTACCATACTGAATATATTAGACTTAAATACCATTATTATAGGCGGCGGTATATCCCGCTCTAATAAGCTGCTTTTTGAAAAAACGGAAGAAGTGCTTAAAAACAGGGCGCTGCCTTCAATTACCGAAAAAATTCAGATAAAAATTGCAAAATTCAATAATGAAGCCGGAATTATTGGTGCGGCTCTCATAGGACGCGAATTCGGCAGATGATTATTATGTTGTTTATTATTAAAGGAAAAGAGATATGAAGGAATTTATCACATCAGATAGTGCACCGGCGCCGATCGGCCCTTATTCTCAGGCTATCAAGGCTTCAGGAAATTTCGTTTTTGTATCAGGGCAGATACCCTTTACAGCGGATGGCGAACTTGCCGGAGACGATATAGCGGCTCAGACGCATCAGTCAATAAAAAATATCGAAGCCATACTTAAGCAAGTCGGCATCACGCTTGATAAAGTGGTTAAAACAACTGTTCTTATGAAAGATCTCGGCGATTTCGGGAAAATGAATGAAGTATATGAAGAATATTTCAGGATATCCAAGCCGGCAAGAGCTGCTTACGAAGTCGCAAGGCTTCCAAAAGATGTACTGATCGAAATCGAGGCAATTGCGGTAGCCGATTAAGTGATGAAAAAAACTTTCAAAATATATCTTATGATCCCGGCCATGATAGCGGCCGGGATATTTTTCTGTCAAAAGGACTGTTTCGCTCAGGATGAAACTGTACCGCCCGATTCGGTTATTAGAATCACTGAATCTGAATTGGCCTCAAAGGAAGAGTCAGATCCTGAAGAATACCAGTTAAAGAAATCACCAACCGGCGCGATCATAAGGTCTCTGGTTCTGCCAGGCTGGGGTCAGTACTATGTGGAATCCTATTGGAAGATACCCGTATTTCTCGGCGCCGCAGGAACCCTGGCATACATTATTGCCGATAACCACTCAAAGTTCATGGATTACAGTGACAGAGTAGATAATGCCCCGGAAAATATTGAGCAATTCGAGCTTCAACAGCTTAAATCAAGAAGAGAATTGTACAGAGATAACCGCGACATGGCAGGCCTGTACTTCATCGGAGTATATACGCTTGGCGCTATTGACGCCTATGTAGGCGCGCATCTGTATGATTTTTCCGTCTCCGAAGACCTGACATTATCCCTTAAACCAGACTATAACAGCCTGATAGCACTCCAGCTCAGGATAAGTATTTATTGATATAAACTACTTGGCAAAGGGCGCATTCCTCACTGGAGCTTGTAACTGCTTGAATTATTATATTCCCTTTACAAATTATTAAAAAAAGCAGAGAAATCTCTTTCCCTGCTTATTTATAATTACTTACAATTGCCGTCCTGTGGCTATTTCAGTTGTTTGTTCAGCTATCCTGCTGTGAGAGCCATCTTTCAGCATCAATTGCCGCCTGGCATCCGCTTCCTGCCGCCGTAACGGCCTGTCTGTAAACATGGTCCTGAACGTCTCCGCAGGCAAATACGCCCGGCACATTTGTGTAGGTGGATTTTCCTTTTGTTATTAGGTAGCCCTGATCGTCCATATCCAAAAGCCCTCTGAATATCTGAGTATTCGGAACGTGGCCTATAGCCAGGAATACGCCGTCTGCTTCGTGGTTTGTGACTTCTCCGGTAACGGCATCTTTAAGCCTAATGCCTGTCAGGTTTTTAATGCCGTTTGTTTCTTCGCCGGTAAATTCTTCGATGGTTGTATTCAGTTTAAAGTCGATTTTAGGATTATTTCTAGCCCTGTCGATCATGATTTTTGAAGCTCGGAATTCCTTCCTTCTGTGAATAATTGTTACTGTCTTGCCAAAGTGTGTAAGGTAGTTTGCTTCTTCCATTGCAGAATCGCCGCCGCCGATGACGTATATCTTTTTGTCTTTAAAGAAAAATCCGTCGCAGGTAGCGCAGGCGGAAATTCCGAATCCCCAGAATTTTTCTTCGCTGGGTATATCAAGTTTTCGTGCTCTGGCTCCGGTCGCGATTATTACAGTGTCGGCAGTGTATTCCTTGCCGGCATCTGACCATAATGTAAACGGACGTTTACTGAAATCTACTTTGTTTATGGTTTCATAAATTGATTGTGCGCCGAACCTGTGTGCCTGCCTGCGGAAAACATCCATCATTTCAGGCCCCTGAATGCCATTTTCAAAACCGGGATAATTCTCAACATCGGTTGTGATCGTTAGCTGGCCGCCCGGCTGTTGCCCTTCGAATATTACTACTTTAAGATTTGCCCTGCTGCCATATAATGCCGCAGTAAAACCGGCCGGGCCGGAGCCTATTATTACCATTGGATGGTGTTGTACCATATCGATTCCTCAATTTTAAAAGTAAAATGTGTTTTATTTTTTATTGAAATTAAAAATATTAATCTTAAAAATCAAACAATATTGCTAATGGGCAATATAAACGAATTAAGTGCTTCATTATTAATTCTTTCATATCCATGCGTGCAGAACACTATTTCACACTATTCATAAATTATTCAATAGTTCCGGATAATCATTCCGGGGATTATTCACAGCTTTTGAAACGGGGTAAGCCTCCATTTCATCAGCTGGGTACGGGCCGATTGCCGCCAAAAGCATTTCAATACTCACCGTTTCTGTCGAAAGCCATAATTCTCTGTGTTCAGGCATGATAATAGCAGGCATCCTGTTATGGATATCTGATATCATCTCATTCGGTACGGTGGTAATGATTGTGGCTGTAGTCAGCGGTTCTTCTCCTTTATTCCAGACATCCCAAAGGCCGGCGAAAGTGAAGGGTTTGCCATCCTTCATTTTAATATAATAAGGTATCTTTTCTTTGCCGGATTTTTTCCACTCATAAAACCCCGTGGCAATTATAAGGCATCGTCTGCTTTTTATAAGTTTTTTAAAGGAAGGTTTTTCATTAAGCGTTTCGCCTCTGGCATTTATCATGCGATTGCCGATTGAAGGATCGTCAGCCCAGAAAGGCACAAGCCCCCAGCGTAATTTCCTGATTTTGCCGCTACCGTCGCCCTGAATGGCCGCGATATTCTGAGTGGGAGCTATGTTATAACGGGCTTCTATTTCCGCATCCGGGCCAAGTTCCGGCAGGAGATTTTCAATATCTTCGGTAGTTGCCGTCATGGCAAATCGTCCACACATGATATTTCCTTTTGTACTTAATTCTGATTATGTTTTAAAAAAAAAATTGTTAGAGAATGTTTAAGAGTTAATTATTAATTTTAAAAAAAAAGCTGCTTCTATCGAAACAGCTTTTATAACGGTCACAGCTATCAATTAATACTCTTTGTAAAATTCACTTCTCTTATCGACAATTTTGGCGTCTTCCTTGAGCTGGGTAATGAACTGCTGGAACATTTCCTGCTGCGTGTTAGACTGCATCATTGTCAGGTATTCCTGCATTTCATGTTCGATGGTTTCATCATCAGGAACATCTCTTCTGTTAACCTGGACTATGTAATAGCCTTTTTCTCCGCGAATTGGTTCGGAAACTTCTCCGACAGGCATATCGAATACCATTGTCGTAAAGGGAACATCCTGGCCCAATCCGGGAATGCTACCGTTCATTCTCACTTTATCGGCTGTCCGTATATCCAATTCGGGATTTGTTTCAGAAAGCATGCTGAGATCATCCTGCCCTTTAACTTTTTCATAAACTTTTGCCGCGCGGCTTTCGAGCGCGTCCAGCTTTTTCCTTTTGATAAGTCTCTTCTTTATTTCTTCCTTTTTATCTTCGTAGGGAATAATGCCTGCCTGCCTTACTTCGCTCACCTGAGCAACCACAAAACCGAAATTCTTAAGATTTAATGGTTCTAAAACGTCATTTTGATTAACCAAAAACGCCTGATCTGCTAAGTACTTAGAACCGAGTACGGGCATATCGTTCGAAAACAGCGCCGTCATATTAGGATTCTTACCGATCTTTTTAGACAATTCATCGAAAGAAGCGCCTTCCTGGATTTGCTTGGCAAAAGAAAAAGCATCTCGGTATAGCTGGGATTCGGTTATCCTTGACATTTTAGGAGCTATAACTATTTCACTGTATTTGATTTCTTCGCCGGCTCTGTCGAAAACCTTAATAACATGATACCCGAACTGTGTTTCCACAGGCCCTGCGACTTCTCCCGGCTCGAGAGCGAAAGCGGCTTCTTCAAATTCAGGGACCATTCTTCCTTTTTCAAAATACCCCAGGTCTCCGCCCTTTGGGCCGGTAGGCCCGGTAGAATATTCACGCGCCAACATAGCAAAATCTTCGCCGGCTTTAGCTTTCTTTGTGACTTCCCTTGCTATCGCCATCGCGCTGTCTTTATTCTGACCGAAGTCTATAAGCACGTGGCTCGCTTTGATCATGGCTTTTTCAGCGGGCCTTCTGTCATCCAGCCTGAAGAAGTATGTACCTTCATTTAGCACGTAGGGCCCGTCGACCTGGCCTTCTTCCATATTGGCAATAAAACTGCTGACCATTTGGGGTAGTTCATTAATGGTCATATAATCATGAGTCTTACCTGCGTACTCACTGAGCTTAATGTCAAAAAGGCTGTCCATTTCCTGTTGGTTTTGAGCTTTTTGCAGGGAGTTAAGTACATCGCTTATCCTTCTTTGCGCTCTTGTGGAATCATCAGGAGAGGGTACGAGCGGGAAATTGATATACTTCAACCTGCGCTGTGCTTTCTGCTGATAGTATTGCTTGTTGTTTTCGTAAAATTCCTTTATCTCTTCATCGCTTACTTTTATTTCCGAATCAGGTATCTGGTTTGTATTGAGGGCTATAAAACTTATATCAGCCATGGCGTGTTCTTTCCTGTATTGCTCTTTGGCAAATCCCGGAGAAACAATAGACGCGGAAGAAAGCACCAGATTAACGATTTTTTCGTTTTGCTTGCGCCTTCTTATATCTCTTTCATTCTGGATAAGGAAATTCCTTAATTCAGCGAGTGCTTCACGTCTTTCGGCTTCCGAAGCATCCTGCATACTTCTTGAGATATAACCTTCCGGGTTAGTTACAAGCTGTATGTATTGATCGCGCATAAAATTACCTGCGGAATCAGTAAAACTCTGTCTGAGGTTTTGAGGGGGCTGTTCTATCATAGATTCCGCTACTTCTTTATCAGTAACGACTATGCCGGATTTTTTGGCAAGGTTATCAAGCAGTTTCTGCTCAACAAGCGATTGCCATACCTGGCGCCTGATCTGTGTTTCGTCAACTTCTGCGTCAGGATCCTGCTGCATTCTTTGGTTATCCATTTGCAATTTAACGAGGTCTTCATATTCCAGGTAGGATATTTCCTCTCCGTTAATTTCGCCAATAACGGCGTTTTGAGGGTTCTTCCCGGATTGGATGATATCCCCGATGTTGGCGTCGCTTAGTACCATGAATCCCACAAATACAACCGCGAAAATCGCCAGAGCGTAAGGCGACATCTGCCTTATTCTTTCAAATGTTCCCATTAATAGGTTTCTCCTTGGATCTTATTACTAATTAGTATATTTTTCTTTGCTTATATTAATTAAAACTACAAAATTAGTCCCGAATAATTAAATTTCCAATTTTAATTTATCGCGCTTCTCATCCTTATGTCGGTTTAACAATCTGAATTATCATAAATTAGACGCATCATAGCTTTTTTTCTTAAAAGTTCAAATTTTAGCATAGCAAAATAATACTTTAGTTTTAATGAAATAATTAAATTTTCGCTGCGTTAAATTATTATTGAATTTAGTAAGATATAATTATTATAAAATCATGAACTTAGGTAAATTTAAGATCGACGCCGTCGATACAGGTATTTTCGGCCTTGATGGCGGATCTATGTTTGGCGTAGTGCCTAAAGCTATCTGGAAAAAAGCCTATGACGAAGGTGATTCGGAAAACAGGATTCCACTGGCTGCACGGCTAATGCTCATCAGATATGATGATAAAATAATACTTGTCGATACAGGAAACGGTACAAAGTATGATAAAAAATTTCAAAAAATATTCGATATCGACAGAGATAATTCCGATATTAATGTAGGCCTGAAAAAGTTCGGCCTGCAAAGAGAAGATATAACCGATGTAATACTGACGCATCTGCATTTTGACCACGCCGGTGGCGCTACTATGCCCGACTCTTCGGGTAAACCAGTGCCAACCTTCCCGAACGCGAAATACTATGTGCAGAAAGATCAGCTTGAATGGGGCAAAAATCCAACTCTAAAGGACAAAGGCTCCTTCATTAAAGATGACTTTATGCCTCTTGAAGCCGATGGAATGTTGGAAACACTGGATGGTGACGGAGATCTTTTCCCGGGTATCAGCATGATTAACGTACACGGCCATACCAAAGCAATGCAGATGGTTAAAGTATCCGACGAGGGAAGCTCAATCCTGTACGCTGCTGACTTATGCCCGACAGGTACACATATAAGGCTGCCTTTTATTATGGGATATGATAATTTTCCGCTCACTGCCCTTGAAGAGAAAAAGAAATTTTGGCCTCAGGCCGCTGATGGTAACTGGATAATATTCTTTGAGCATGACGCGAAAATTCAGGCCGGAAGAATCGCTTACGGGAAAAAGGATTTTGAGCTTACAGAAAAGATTATTATTTCTGAATAATAATTTTAACCACGATATAATAGAGCAGAACCACGATTTAATAGAGCAGTACCACGATATAATAGAGCAGAACCACGATAAAAAATTAGAATGACAATTAAGCAGTATGAAGAACTTGAGATAAAGGGCGGAAAATACCTGAGGCTGTGCCGCTCGGATGAGTTGGTGGAAGGCAAAGGGCTTAAAGTAATAATTGACGACGACCTGGATAAGCAGGTCGCGGTGATCAGGCTTGAAGGCAAGCTCTATTGCCTGTTTAATATATGCCCTCACAGGCACGCGGACAGAATTCACGAAGGCATACTGGATAAAAATGAACTTACAGTTATGTGCCCGCTTCACGGATGGACTTATTCACTTGAAACGGGAAACAATATTAACGCTAAGCAGGGAATTAAAGGCCTGAAAACTTTCGAGGTATTTGAAGATCACGGATATATTTATATTGAAAAACCCCGGCTGGATATCCCCAAATGGAGAAAGATCTGATTTGAATTTGAAGGAAAAAATTTTCAATAAAGCCAGAGAGCTAGGCTTCGATAAAACGGGGGTTGCTAAAGCATCGCCTTTCGGAAGAGAGATTGAAAATTACGAGGATTGGCTCAGGCGCGGCTACAATGCTTCTCTGGGATATATGGAAAGAAACCTGCACAAAAGGGCCGACGTGCGCGAGATACTCCCTTCGGCAAAGAGCGTTATAGTATTGGCGATGAATTATTACACACCTTTCAAATATAAGCCCGCCGGCGGCAAGGAAACTTACGGCAGGATTTCCAGATATGCCTGGGGAACCGACTACCATTACATTATAGAGCCAAAGCTAAAAGAAATTGAGGAATTTATACGGGAAATTGAACCGAAGGCGGAATCACGCTCTTATGTCGATACCGGCCCATTAATGGAGCGCCAGTGGGCCGTGCGCGCCGGCATTGGCTGGCAGGGTAAGAATGGGAATGTGATCTCGCCGGAATTCGGGAGCTGGTTCTTTATAGGAGTGATTATAAGCAGCCTGGAGCTGCAGCCTGATGTTCAGATAGGAGAAATGTGCGCTCAATGCACTAAATGCATTAATGCCTGCCCTACGGGCGCCATTACTGAGCCGCAAGTTGTTGACGCCAATAAATGTATTGCTTACTGGACCGTGGAAGCCAAGCCCGATATTGAAATCCCCGATGAAGTAGGGTCAAAATTAAATAACAGGGTGTTCGGGTGTGATATATGCCAGGAAGTATGCCCCTGGAACAAGAAGGCTCAGAAAAACTGCATGAAAGATTTCTTTATGCCCCGAGGCCTTGAAACGGAGCTGGAGCTCGATGATATTGATAACATGATGCAGGAGGAGTTTTCCAGGCGCTTTAGCAAGAGTCCCGTTAAAAGAACGAAGATCGCCGGACTGAAGAGAAATGCAAGAACAATTCGCCGCTTACAATAATAATAAGATTAATTATTATTATGGATAAAACTGTGGCCGATGTCATTAATTTGACTTGCAGTGGGGTATTTATTCCTTTAAATCATGAAATTACTACTTATAGCGCAAATTAAGGGATATTCTTTACCTGGTGCGGGCAAGGTCCGCTCGGGGAGAATCTATTGTATGGTAAATGATTATTTGACCGGGATTGAGCAGCTCAACGTCATCGGGCACAATAAATGACGGCATGAGTATGCCTGTTGTATCGTTTATTATCTGCTCTAAAGTCAGATAGGCTTTTATGTTCTGCCTGCTAAGCCCGGAAACCCTTTCAATACCTCCCCTGACAGTTAAATTAAGCCGTGGAGGCATTAATTTATGATTCTTTGGGAGCTGGCCGCCCTCAATTTCCACAGGCACATCATAAAATGTCAGATCAACTGATTGCTGAATATTCGCTCTAAGAGTAATTTTTTCAGGTTCCATGCTGACTATTACATAAAATGTATCCAGAAGCATTATTTCAGTAACTAAATCGGAACGCACATCGCTGAATTCCTTTCTGACTGTTTTCCAGCTTTTAATATCACGTATCAGCCTGTCATTGCCTTTTATGGTGACGCTGTCGGGCTGAAGCCTTAAATCACCTGTCAGTACAAATCCTTCCCTGGGCTGTATTTCCACATCGGGACGGACCGGTATTTTATAAGTGCCTATTGCGCCTGTTTTTAATAGCAGATTCTCAGGAATAACATCTTTTTGCTCAACATTAGTTATGAACCGTATGCCCTTCATGATTTCATTTCTGCTTATCCTGTAAACAGAATCTTGGATTTGAATATTACTAAGGTCAATTTCAACTTTTTTTGAAGAATTAAAGAAAATCAAATTAAAAAGATGCCATCCCATTCCGTGAACTTCAATGGTTATTTCATCAGGCAGAGGTGTTTCAATGGCCCTGTCACGGGGTATCTGTACATCAAGCGGTACCTGCACACGCGTTGAATATTCGCTGTTAAGGCTGGTATAGCCCCATAGCGCCATAGCAAAGAGCACCGCTCCCCAGAATGACTTCGATTTAATCAGTTTGCGAATTTTTTGTTTCATGCGTTTATCCTGCCGTTTCTCAGATTTGACAGAGAATGATCGATTTCTCCAATTGCAGTCAGTGATTTAATTTGTAAATCATAATTGTCGTTCGATTTAAGCTCTTCAATAAGTTCATGCCTTCTTTTCTCCAGCCTTGTGATTTCCAGACGTATGACAGCATCTTCCATTTGCTGATCAATGTTTTCACTTATGCTGAAATTCGTGAATTTATCCCAGGAATCACTGGGAGTTTCCCCGTGCATAGCTATCCCTGTGAGTATTTCTTTATCAGGCTTATTGACTTCTTCCGAATCCATAATCGATTTTAGCGGATCGTCGTTGCTATACTCAAGGATTATTTCAAAAAGTTTTTGCGCTATGGGCGTGATCATCCTTTCCGGCGACATTTCGTACCTTTCTACCATAGAGCTCAGCTCATCAAGTCCCTGAAGGGCTATATGCAGCAGCAGAAATTCCTCCGGGAGCAGTTCCTGAACCATGTCTCTTTCATTATCTCCGCTTTCGTTCTTCACGGCAGCTGATTTTTTAATTATCTCTTTCTTTCTTTCGCTCTTATAGAAAGAAGATTTCTCTCGGTATAGAGCATCTATCTGCCCCGCGCTAAGGTCAAACTTGCTGCTTAGCTGCTGAATGTAAAAATCATGCTGAAGCCTGTCAGGTATAGCAGTTATAAGTTTAAGCATTTCTCTTGCGGCGTCAGCCTTTGTTTGCGGGCTGTCGAGCCTGCCTTCGGCTTTGATCCTCTCGAACTTAAAATCCATAAAGCTTGCGGCGCTCTCGAGCAGCAGTTTAAATGACGCTGGCCCGGAATTATTTATCAGGCTGTCAGGATCTTCGCCTTCAGGCAGGGTAACTATCCGTACTTCGAATCCTTCGCCTAAGGCAAGCTCCAGGCCTCTTTCAGCGGCCTGCTGTCCTGCTGTATCGGCATCGTAAACGAAATATATTTTCTTAGCATAGCGGCTTATCAGCTTCAGCTGCCCGGGTGTGAGCGAGGTTCCGCTGGAAGCCACCGCGGTATCGAATCCTGCCTGATGCAATGATAGTACGTCCGCGTATCCCTCAGCCATAATGGCGTAGCCCTTATTCCGGATACTATTCTTCGCCTGAGATAATCCGTAGAGAACATTGCTTTTATCATAGATAAGCGTTTGAGGCGAATTGATGTATTTTGGCTCGTCCTTGTTTTCTGTCATGCGCCTGGCGCCGAATCCGACCACTCTGCCCATAAAGTCCGTAATGGCAAACATGGCTCTTCCCCGGAAGCGGTCGTAGGTGGAATTCCTTTCCTCATTTTTAATGATCAGGCCCGCGTCGAGCAGTGTTTCTTCCTTAAATCCTTTTTTCATGAGAGAGCTTTTAATATAATCCCATGAATCAGGGGCATAGCCCAATTGAAAATCATTTATAGTGCTGTCGCTAAAGCCTCTTTTCTTGAAATAAGCGTATGCTTTTTTGCCGTCATTATTTTTCAGAGTGGATAAGTACAATAGTGAAGCTTCACTTATGGCATTGAGCGCGGCTTCGCGCCGGTTTGTTTTTTTAACGGAAGCCGTGCTGTCGGAAGGCAGTTCAATACGCAGCCTTTGCGCCAGGGATTTAGCGGCTTCGAGAAATGTCATGCCGTTATAATCCATCATAAAGCTGAAAACATTTCCGGCCTTTCCACAGCCGAAGCACTTGTATATCTGCTTTTCCTGTGATACTTTGAAGGATGGCGTCTTTTCATTGTGGAAGGGGCACAGGCCTACATATTCGCGGCCTTTTCTGCGAATATCAACAAATTCGGAAATAATTTCCACTATGTCCGCTTCTCGGCGGATCTCCTCTATTTTTTCTTCGGGTAGTATCAATTTTAAAAATAAAAAAAACGCCTGAACAATTTTTTGTCAGACCTAATTAAATCATTTTTTTTATTAAAATGCATTATTTTTTTATTTGAAAAACATTAAGCCGATATTTTAACCTCGGAATCATCGCGGCATTCCTCCAAAAGCTGGGCAATTGTCATGTTTTTTTCCGGGTGAACGGCTGCTGAAGCTATTTCCGCTGCGGGCTTTAGTACGAACTTCCTTTCGTGCATCCTGGGGTGCGGCACAATGATTTTTTCATTATGGCAAACATCAGAGCCATATAGTAAGATGTCTATATCAATTTCCCTTTCGTGCCATTTATCCCGGTGTTCCCTGCCGTGGAGATATTCCGTGCTTTTAAGTATCTGTATGAGTTCATACAGTCCTAAGTCCGTATGAGCGGAGGCGGCAATATTGAGGAACCAACCCTGCTCTTTAAAACCGACCGGCTCTGTTTCATAATAAGAAGAAACCCTGACATCACGCAGTACTCCCGAGCTCTCAAGCGCACTTATCACTTTATCCAGTGTTTCTCTCCTGTTGCCGATATTGGCTCCCAGTGAAAGAAGCACAAAAGTACCTTTGTTAGTCACGTTCAATGGTCTGCTCCACTTCAATATGGCTTACCACCCTTCTCATTGGCACGGCCATTTTCCTCAGCCTGACTGTCGCCTTTACTAATATTGGGAATTTATCCAAAATGGTTGAAAGTATCTCATGCGCGAGAGTTTCCACCAGATTGTAGCTTTCATTGCTGATAGCTTCAGAAATGCAGAACATCGCTTCTTCGTAATTAAGGGCGTTGCGTACTTCGTCGTTTATTATGGCCGTTTTGGCGTCGTAGTACATGTCCAGATCAACTTCATATTTGCCGCCAAGCTGCTTTTCTTCGTTTTTGACGCCGTGATAAGCGTAATATTCCGCTTTTACTATGGATAATTTTGTTAATGACTGCTGTTTCATAATGAACTCAAAATAATAATATATAATAGACTGTTTGTTTTCTTATAAATTGTCATAATCAGATTAAGCAAATTTAAATAATTCTGAATGATTTATCTATACCGTTAATGAACACGCATGCTTTAGCATGATAGAGTAAAAAGCTTTATTCTGATATTGGCCTGCCCCTGGAATTTTTTCTAATACATGAATTAATAATGAATGATAAGTGAAGCATGTAAAGTTAATGTTCATTTTTCATATTGCTGTTTGGGAATTAATTATTATATTTCGTGCAAATCATAGGAATGAAAAGAAAAAATGACTAATGGGATGAAGTATGCTGTTTAACGATATTAATTTCACAATAAACCCGTTTTATTACTTTAATAAAATAATTGCGTTGCTAAGCGCAATATAAAATTTAAGCTTAGCTAAAAGGTGAAAAAAATATTAACTGAGCCTAAACTTATTATTCCTATAAATCGTTGTAAGCGGTCAAAAAGTCCGAATTAAGAAAATAATCGTAAGTAAAGCTATGAATGCCGGCTCCAGAGCATCAAAGATCAATCAATCGCATCATTTATTCATGATGGCTAATGTGACTGCAGCCGGCAGCGAATTGTGATAATGTTTAAACTATATACAGGCATAATGTGAAAAAGTCCGTACTCGATTACGCTTTAAAAGTTCGGGTTCCCGTCACGGTTTTTATCATATTGGCATCTTTTGCTCTAACCTATTATGTATCAAGGTCGGAAAGAGACGGAGTCGGTTACGCTCCCGAGCAGCCCATAGATTATTCTCATAAGCTGCACGCGGGCGAGCTGGGTATAGACTGCCAGTACTGCCATACAAGTGCCGATGAAACCAGGCACGCCAGTGTGCCATCGGCAAGCATTTGTATGAACTGCCACGCGGTGGCCAAAACCGATTCGGAAGAGATAAAAAAGCTCAAGAAATATCACGACGAGAACAAACCAATTCCGTGGAAACGCATCCACAAGCTGGCTGATTTCGCTTATTTCAGTCATTCGGCTCACGTTAATTCAGGCATTGACTGCCAGAGCTGCCACGGAGAAATTCAGGAAATGGAGGTTGTCGAGCAGGTGCAGTCATGGAATATGTCCGACTGCCTTGACTGCCACCGCGATCCGGAGTCCCATCTGCCTTATTTGAAAGGACAGGTTGTTGAGGAGGCTCCTACTAATTGTAATGCTTGTCACCGCTAATAAGGATAGAGGCATGAATCATTCAAACAGTAAAACAAGAAGAAATTTTTTTAAAACGGCCGCTGCTTCAGCAGCGGGTATGGCGGCTATGAGCCTGAATCCTTTTAAGATTATCTCAAAAGAAAGTAAAAACGATGAACAGCCGGCTGTTCGATTGCATCCCGAGGCTGTGAAAAGAACTAAGAGGAGTCTCAAATAATGGATAAATCGTCAAAAAGCAGCTTCATTTCTATGAAGGAGCTGCTAAAAGAAAAAACCAGCAAAGAATTTCCCGACAGCGTGAAAGAAGATTTTCATTTAGATAAAAAAGACCCTGTATCCAGACGGAAATTCCTGGCTTTGCTAGGAGCATCCGCCGCGGTTACAACAGTAAGCTGCACCGACTACAGAGATAAAGGCGAGATCATTGCATATAATAAAAAGCCCGATCACGTTCAAATGGGCGAAGCAAATTACTATGCCTCCACTTACAGGAACGGCCTGGGTATTCTGATAAAAACAAGGGCAGGCAGGCCGATCAAGGTGGACGGCAATCCTGACCACCCAGTCAGTAAAGGAAAAGCCGATACCTTTATCCAATCAAGCCTGATGGACCTTTACGACCCGGAAAGGCTTAAAACTCCCACAAAAGGCAAAGAAAATATCTCATGGGAAAATCTTGATAACGAAATTATAAATAAGCTGCAAACTGCCTCGGATAACGGCAAAGAAATAGCGCTCATCACTAACGAAGTTCTTTCGCCAACCCAGAATAAGCTTTTTGAAGATTTTAAAACAAAATACTCTACGGTAAATATATACTCTTACGAGCTTTTCGATTCTATGAACAGGGATGCGGCCTGGCAGAAAAGCTACGGCAGCGGCATATACCCTATAGTCGACTGGGGAAAGCCCGATGCGATCGTCGCTCTTGAGTCTGATTTTTTATGTACTGAAGGCAATGGCGTGGAAGCGCTCAGGCAGTTCACTTCCAGGCGCGACCCGGATAATGTAAAGAATTTCAACAGACTTTATTCCTTTGAGGGCAGCCTGACTACTACAGGCGCGTACGCTGATTATTGGAGCGGCCTTAATCCCGCTGATATGTACGCCTTTGTTATGGCACTCATTAATGAAGCAGGAGGTTCCGGAGGCGGCTATAATATTAAAGATTTAGCAAATAAATCCGGGATGAATTCCGCAGCAGTCAACGCACTTGTTAAAGACATAAGGGAAAAGACAGGAAAGATATATTTCCATGCCGGCGATGGACTGCCGGAGAGCATACACATAGCCGTTAATCTCCTGAATGAGCATTGCGGCGGTACCATTGCTTATAATAGAAACGCCAGGCGGGAGCAGATAAGAAATCTTTCTACTCCGGATGAACTCAGGAAACTTACAATGAATATGAAAGCCGGCAATACTGCTGTGATTATTCATTTTGATTCGAACCCTGTTTACCATTTTTCGCCGGAGCTTGGCTACGATGAAGCATTGAAAAATGTGGAAACAGTTATTTCCATGACTGAAATGAAGAACGAATCAAGCGATTCCGCCGGATATGTTATCCCAGTGAACCACCCCTATGAATCATGGGGTGACTACAAGCTGAGATCTGACGTGATCAGCCTGCAGCAGCCTGTGATAGCATCGCTTTATTTTACAAGGCAGAAGGAAGCGATTCTTCTTACTTGGATAAAAGGCGATCCCAAAGCCTATGGCGATGATATTTATCATAAATATTTAAAAGAAAAATGGGAAAAGGATGTTTATCCGGCGTCAGGAGCCGTGACCGAATTCAAGAATTTCTGGTATGCCAGCCTTCATGACGGAATGCTGGAGATCCAAAATGAAAGTTCCGGAAATAGCGAAGCCCAAACAAATGGTACAGCATTCAATATGGAAGCCCTAAATTCCATTCAGGAAGATAAAAGCCCCGACGGATTCACGCTAATTATCGGGCGAAGCAATACCATGCACGACGGACGCTACGCCAATAACGGCTGGCTGCAGGAAATACCCCATCCCGTCAGTAAAGTTGTATGGGATAATTACGCGGCGGTTTCACCGAAAACAGCTAAAGAAATGGGGCTGGAATACAAGGATAACGAAGCAAGCCTTATAGAAATTGAAGTTAACGGCAGAAAGGCTACCCTTCCGGTAGTTACTCAGCCAGGTACAGAGGATAAAGTCATCCGAGTGGAAGCAGGCTATGGCCGGAAGATTAGCGGCGCCATTGGCGAGAATGTCGGAGTGAATGTAAACATCCTGATGCCCGCGGCAGGCAGCTCCAGGTGGATATTATACGGAGCTAAAGCCAGCAAAGCAGAAGGAACTTACAATCTGGTATCTACTCAGGAGCATCACCTGCTTGATGAAGAATTCGTCAAGGACTTCCATAAGTCCCGTGCCATAATAATAGACAGTACAGTTGAAAAGTTCCTGATAGATGAGGATGCCGTCCAAAAGCAAAGGCTTATCGACCAGGAAACAATCGAAAAAAGAAATGTCAATCCCAAATGGCAATATGGCGAAGTTAAATGGGGTATGGCTATAGACCTGAATAAATGCACGGGCTGCGGCCAGTGCATAGCGGCATGCAACGCTGAAAATAATATTCCTATAGTCGGGAAAGAAGAAGTTTCAAAAGGCCGCGAAATGCAGTGGATAAGAATTGACCGCTACTACAGTAATAACGATATTGATCCTATAGTCAGCAATCAGCCTATGCTTTGTCAGCATTGCGATTACGCTCCCTGTGAAAATGTATGCCCGGTTGTAGCTACCACACACAGCCCCGACGGGCTCAATCAAATGACTTATAACCGCTGCGTGGGAACTAGGTATTGCGCTAACAACTGCCCTTATAAGGTCAGAAGGTTTAATTTCTTTGATTTCAGGGAAATATATGAAGACGGCTACTACTACCGGGATTCGCTGAAACTAATGAATAATCCTGAAGTAACCGTCAGGTCGAGAGGCGTAATGGAAAAATGCACATTCTGCGTGCAAAGAATTCAGGACGCCAGGGATAACGCCCGGGAAAGGGGAGAGGACTTTAACGGCTCCGGCGTAGAAACCGCCTGCCAGCAGGCATGCCCTGCTGACGCAATAGTTTTTGGAAACCTGAAAGATCCCGGATCAAAAGTTGCCAAGCTGGCTGACAGCAAGCTGGGATACAAAGTAATCGAAATGCTCGGTGTACAGCCCGGCATAACATACCTCGCAAAATTGAGAAATAAACATTCGGAGGACGCATAGTGAGTAATGAATACATCGAAGCTCCTGTTGTCGAGGGTAAGCCAACCTTAAAGTCACTGGATGACGCGATATCCAGGCCGCTTGAAGAAAAGCCGGATATTAAATTCTATATAGGCCTGGGCATAACCCTCACAATGCTTATGATCGGAGCTGTCGCGCTCGCTCTTTCATTTTACTATGGAACAGGTTTATGGGGAAATAATAACCCCGTCGGCTGGGGATTCCCTATAGTCAACTTTGTTTTTTGGGTAGGTATTGGCCACGCCGGAACGCTTATATCAGCTATCCTGTTTCTATTCAGGCAGCGCTGGAGAAATGGTATTGCCAGGTTCGCCGAGGGTATGACCATCTTCGCGGTTATGACAGCGGCAATATTCCCTGCAATCCACGTCGGAAGGCCCTGGCTGGCAGGTTATTTGATTCCTTATCCGAATCAGCATGACCTCTGGGTGAATTTCACTTCGCCGCTTTTGTGGGATGTATTCGCTGTATCGACTTACTTTACCGTATCCTTTGTTTTCTGGTATATAGGGCTTATACCCGATTTCGCTACATTGAGGGACAGAACTAAAAAAGGCCTGAGAAAAGTTATTTATACAGTCGCCAGTTTCGGGTGGAGGCATTCTAACAGGCACTGGCTGAACTACGAAATGATGTACCTCATACTCGCCGGATTTGCCACACCTCTTGTGCTTTCGGTGCATACTATTGTTAGCTTTGACTTCGCGGTATCCATACTGCCGGGCTGGCATACAACCATTTTCCCGCCTTACTTTGTGGCGGGAGCGGTTTTCTCCGGATTCGCAATGGTACAGAATGTGCTGATCATTATCAGAAAAATTTTCAACTACGAACATATAATTACCGTTAAAACTCTGGAAACCATGAATAAGATCATCCTTGCAACCGGATCGATGGTCGGCTACGCTTATATAATGGAATTTTTCATAGCATGGTACAGCGGTAATCAGCCTGAGACATTTGCTTTTGTGAACAGGGCATTTGGGCCTTACGCATGGGCATACTGGATAATGTTTTCCTGCAATGTTATATTCCCGCAGCTTTTCTGGATCAGGAAGATTCGCAGAACAATTCCGTTAATGTTTGCCATAGCAGTACTTGTTAATGTTGGCATGTGGTTCGAGCGGTTTGTTATTACTGTGACTTCTCTTTCGAGAGACTTCCTGCCATCGAGCTGGGCATACTTTACTCCCACATTGACCGATATGGGAATACTGGTAGGCAGCTTCGGGTTATTTTTTACTCTGCTGCTGTTATTCACAAAGACCTTGCCGGTAATTTCCATAGCCGAGATTAAGGCTGTTGTGACAGGAGCCCAGCCCACACACCATCATCACGAAGAAGAGGAGGATGATAATAATGGAAAATAAAATTATTTACGGGTACAGCGGATTATTCGATAAATCCGATGATATAATGAATGCCGCCGAGGTTGTAAGCTCGCGGGGTTACAAGAATTTCGACATACATACTCCTTTCCCCGTACACGGCCTTGATAATGCCATGAAGCTTGGCCCTTCCAAATTAGGCTATTTCGCCCTTGTGTTTGGTTTAACGGGAGCCATGCTGGCATTTTTCTTCATGATGTGGTCCATGGGCATAGATTATCCATTGGTTATAGGAGGAAAATCTTATTTTCCTATACCGGCATTCATACCAATAACCTTTGAGGTGACGGTACTTTTAGCATCGCTTGGAACGGTGTTCGCTATGCTGGTTATTTTCTTTAAATTTCCGAATAACACACATCCGCTACACGATACACATTATATGCAGTCAGTATCTTCTGATAAATTCGGACTTGTGATCGAAGCTGATGATGAACTATTCGATGAGGAAGAAGCCAGAAAACTTCTCGAAGACCTCGGCGCCAAAGATATTGCACCAATATATTTTGATAATGAAGAAATTAATCACAAGCATAGAATATTTAATCCGAAATTTTTAATATTCCTGGGCCTTGCGGCTATTTTAACTTCCGGAGCATCATATATCGCCCTGAATAAGCTTATGTACATGACCCCGTTTGACTGGATGTCAGAGCAGCATAGGATAGACGCCCAGGAGAAATCTGAGTTCTTCGGCGACGGCTTTTCCATGAGGCCGCCGGTTGATGGCACAGTCATGAGGGGCCATATGCCGTATCCCTATCCCGAAGAGCCGGAGAAAGCAGGCCAAATGCTTGTGAATCCTTTAGAGAATACAGATGAAAACCTGGAACTCGGCAAACAGAAGTGGTTTACCTACTGTACACCATGCCATGGCACCTTCGGTGAAGGCGACAGCAGGCTTCGTGGGCATTTCCCGAATCCGCCGAGTATACATTCAACAAAAGTCCGTGACGAATGGACCGACGGCAGGATATTCCATGTCATAGAAGTAGGGCAGAATTCGATGCCATCTTACTCCAAACAAATGAATGACAAAGAAAAATGGGCTACAGTATTATATATCAGGGCATTACAGAGAGCTTTACACGCAAGGGAGGATGATCTTAAATGAAAGAAACATCAGGAATAAATTATCAGAAAAAAGATCTTCCGGGCAGTTTTAATATGCTTGGTTGGGTATTCGTAATTATCGGGGCAGTACTTCTTGCCCTATCCTACTATGTCGATCATGACAGAGCAGCGTTCAATACCACTATCATGTTTATGTTTATATTGAGCATAGGGCTGGGATCATTATTCTTTGTTGCTCTGGAGTATTTGGTTGGCGCCGTTTGGAGCGTGCCGTTCAGGAGGATAGGGGAATTTATGGCGGCCTTGCTCATTATTGCTCCATTGCTCGCGATTCCTATTATAATGAATATGCACGGGCTTTTCCACTGGACTCATATGGAAGATGTGATAGCGGACCCCTTTCTCTCAAAAAAGGTTCCTTATCTGAACGAGCCCTTTTTTATTATAAGGACGCTAATATTTTTTGTGGTAATGATTTTATTTTTCTTCGTGCTGGCGGGAAGGTCGCTAAAGCAGGATAAAACAGGCGATTACAGGCATACAAAAACCAACAAGGTTGCCTCGGCCCTATTTATGCCCTTTTTCGCGATATTTACTACAATTATCGCTATAGATTATCTTATGACCCTTGAACCTCACTGGTTTTCGACCATATTCGGCGTGTATTATTTCGCCGGGACATTCCTGGCCGCTCTGGCTGTGCTTACTTATGTAAGCGTTACTCTGAGCGAGGCCGGTTATATGACCAAATATATTAACAATGACCACTACTATAACTTCGGCGCGCTGATGTTCGCTTTTGTGAATTTCTGGGCATATATAGCATTCTCGCAGTTCCTGCTTATCTGGTACGCCAATATTCCCGAAGAAACCTTCTGGTTTATCGATCGCTGGCAGGGGAGCTGGATGTGGGTTACAATAGGGCTGATATTCATTCATTTTATCGTGCCGTATGCAGTGTTGCTTTCGCAGCCATCCAAGAGAAATCCAAAAGTATTGAAATTTATTTCTATATGGATCATTATCGCGCATTTCTATGACCTTTACTGGATAGTAATGCCTACTTACAGCCATGATAATGCCATACTGGGATGGATGGAGCTTATGGTTCCTATCCTGCCAGTAGGATTGCTGCTTGTGGTTTTCAACTTTATGGCTAAACGAAAAAACCTTATCCCGGTAAATGACCCGAAAATAAAAAGCGGGCTGCGTTTCCGGCTGTAATTAATATTAAATGAAAAAACAACGGATTTTAATAAAATGGAAGAACAAAACAAAAGACCAGATAAAGAGATAAACTACCGGGATGTACTAACCAATCCCGTGAGGTGGTTCGGCCTGATATATCCTTTTTTCATTGTAGTAATAATTGCCGGAGGTATTTTTTATCTGGATAAAATTAACATCCTCGAAGAAAACGAACGAGAAAAATTTCTGATCGAATTACCGGATATTAATGCTGACATTCAAATGAAGCCCGGCAAGGAACTGGAGGGTGTGGTTCTTGAAGATTATGTGGAGACAACAGAAGAGCTCCTGGCACAAGGTGCTGAGCTTTATACTTCTTCATGCGCTTCATGCCACGGAGATCAGGGGCAGGGTAACGGCCCGGCCGGAGCAGGACTTGATCCGCAGCCCCGTGATTTTACCGATCCTTCAGACTGGACTGTAGGTAAGTCATTCTCGGCTATTTATAGAACACTTGAAGAAGGCGTGGAAGGAACAAGCATGACGGCTTATGATTACATGCCGGTTGAAGACAGGATAGCGATTGTGCATTATATCAGAGAGAATTTCATGCGGGAACCCCCGGAAATAACCCGGGATGAGCTTAAAGAACTTGACCGCGAATACAGCATTGCAGAAGGCAGAAAACAGGCAGCTCAGATACCTGTATCATCAGCAATGAGGATACTCGTTCAGGAAAGCAGACAGGATAGTGCTAAGATAACTAATATATTATCCATAATAGAGGCTCATGATTTTGAAGGCGCTGAGATATTCAGAAAGATTAGTTCCGATAAAAGGGCAGCGGTTATAACACTATCAAGAAATAAGGCCTGGCAGCAAAGCCCCGCAGAATTTATTTCAATATTAAGGGGAAATTTGCCGGAAAACGGCTTCAGGGCGGATATACTTAAGCTGAATGAAAGTGAGCTTGCTATGCTGCACAGCTATTTGAAAGGTTTTTTCAACATAGCTGAAGAAGCATAGTATAATATCTGCAATGGTCAATAATTACAATAACTTAGAAGCTTATTTTAAAAAAATACTGAATTTTAAAACTTTTAAGCAGGGGTATTTCGTCATGATTTTTACACTGGTATTAGTCAGACCTAAAAGTCTGTTTTAAAGCAATATAAATAATGTATAATAATTCATGATGTGCCGTTATGTTACCAAAAATCAAATACTCGTTATTAATCGCAGCCATACTGATCCTGGCCGGCAGCTATGCAAACGCCCAGGAAGAGCCTCCTGAAATTGGTATTCAGGAGAACCTCGGCGATCAGATACCCCCTGGCCTTGAATTTACAAACTCAACGGGCGAAAAAGTTAAGCTCAAAGAATTAATCGATAAACCTACAGTACTGGCCCTGGTTTACTATAAATGCCCCGGCGTATGCAGCCCCCTTTTAACGGGAATGGGAGAAGTACTCGATAAAATAGACATGGAGCCGGGTAAACATTTCAGGGCCTTATCAATCAGCTTTGATCCCACTGAAGGCCCGGAACTGGCCAAAAAATGGAAAAATGAATACTTAACAGCGATGGAAAGGGATTTTCCCGAATCGCAATGGAATTTTATGACAGGCGACAGCGCAAATATCAAAAAGCTGGCTGAAGCCGCGGGATTTTATTATAAGCCCGACGGAAAGGATTTCATCCACGCGGCCACGTTAATTGTTCTTACCCCGGAAGGCAAAATATCCAGGTACCTCTTTGGTACAGAGTTCCTGCCTTTCGATGTTGAAATGGCAATAACTGAAGCCAGCGAGGGTAAGTCAGCCCCGGCAATAAAAAAAGCTCTGCTGTATTGCTTCAGCTACGATCCCGAAGGCAAGGGATACGTGCTGAACTTCAATAAAGTGGCCGGTACGGTTATAGTCTTCGGAGCGGGGATATTTCTACTTGTCCTTTTAATTAAAGGAAAAAATAAAAAAGATCATAAAGGAGATAAAGAAAATGGCTGAACACGCGGCAGCCGCTAACGGCGGTAACGGCAACGGATCCGTTAGCTACCTGGAATACCAGGGTAAACGAAAAGGGATATTATCATGGATTTTATCTACTGATCATAAAAGAATTGGCCTGTTGTATCTTTGGTCAATGCTGGCTTTTTTTGCTGTGGGTGTAAGTCTCGGTTTTTTAATGAGGCTCGAACTATTTTCGCCCGGTCAGACAATAGTTGACGCTCAGACATACAACACCTTCTTTACCCTGCACGGCATAATAATGATATTTCTATTCATTGTGCCGGGTATTCCTGCGGCATTCGGAAACTTCTTCCTGCCTATAATGATAGGCGCGGAAGATGTGGCTTTCCCGCGGCTGAACCTGCTTTCATGGTGGCTTTATGTTGTCGGCGGGCTGTTCGCTCTGATATCCCTGCCTCTTAGCGGCGGGCCTATAGATACAGGCTGGACATTCTACGTGCCCTACAGTGTGCGAACGGGTTCCCAGGTAATCCTGCCCCTGATGGCAGCATTTATCCTGGGCTTTTCTTCGATTTTAACAGGTATTAACTTCATAACCACAACTCACAGGCTTCGTGCCAAAGGTATGGGCTTTTTCAAGCTGCCATTATTCGTTTGGTCATTATACGCGACTGCATGGATACAGATCATAGGCACTCCTGTCGTAGGCATAACAATACTATTGGTTGTAGTAGAAAGAGTATTCGGAGTGGGGTTGTTCGATCCCGCCCTCGGGGGAGATCCGATCCTGTTTCAGCATCTGTTCTGGATATATTCTCACCCGGCAGTATATATAATGATACTGCCCGCAATGGGAGTGGTATCCGAAATAATACCAACTTTTGCGCGGAGGACAATATTCGGCTATAAGGCCATAGCCTTTTCGAGCCTTGCCATAGCCTTTGTGGGCACCCTGGTATGGGGGCATCATATGTTCACAAGCGGTATGTCGGATACTTCGGTATGGATATATTCCTTCCTGACCTTCATTGTGGCTCTGCCCAGCGCTATCAAGATATTCAACTGGGTAGCGACTATGTACAAGGGGTCTATATGGCTATCCGCTCCATTCATGTATGTTATGGCATTTATAGTGTTGTTTTCAATAGGCGGCCTTTCCGGCCTTGTACTGGGTGCCATAGCCACTGATATTCATGTTCATGATACTTATTTTGTGGTAGCACATTTTCATTATGTTATGTTCGGAGGCACGGCGTTTATTTTCTTCGCTGCCCTGCATTACTGGTTCCCGAAAATGTTCGGCAGGATGTACAATGAAAAAGTAGCCCGGCTGGCGGTCATTGTAATGTTTGTCGGATTTAATATGCTTTATTTCACTATGTTCCTTCTCGGATACATGGGGATGCCGCGGCGATATTATGACTCTCTGCCTGAATTTACAGGGCTTCATCAGTTCGCGACTATCGGATCCTGGGTGCTTATAGCAGGCCTGATAATAATGATCGTTAACATTTTAATGGCATTGAAAAAAGGCAAAAAAGCACCTTCCGATCCCTGGGGCAGCCTTACATTGGAGTGGCAGACATCATCGCCTCCGCCGCTTCTGAATTTTGATAAAGAGCCCGAGATCAAATACGGGCCTTACGATTACGAATACTTTAAGGAGATCAAGGGTGAACAATACAGCGACGAGCGCTGAAACGCAAAGCTCCCAGGCAAATGTAGAAAACCACGTGCACACGCACAGAGACGATTACGGCTCTCGTATGGGTATGTGGCTCTTTCTCTTCACAGAGCTGCTATTATTCGGCGGATTGTTCCTTGTTTATATGGCATATCGCCAGGAATATTCCGAATTTTTCAAGGTGGGTTCTGCGGAGCTGGCTCTTCCGATGGGTACAATAAATACCATTGTTCTGCTTACCAGCTCGCTAACAATGGTACTATCGATTGTCGCGCTGCAGAAACATAAAAAAGCGCTTTCGCTGACATTTTTAAGCTCGACCATCGGGCTGGCCGTTGCATTTGGTGTTATAAAGTACTTTGAGTGGAGCGCAAAAATTCACCATGGCATTTATCCCGGCTCCGATGAGCTGGTAAACCGCGCGAACGGTGAAGTTATATTTTTTGGCTTGTATTATGTTATGACCGGCCTGCACGGGCTGCATGTTCTTATTGGCGTTATATTTATCTCTTTTGTAATGGTATTTATGATAAGAAATAAAGTAACCTCCGATAATTATGTTAAGCTTGAAAACGCGGGATTATACTGGCACCTGGTGGATTTGATTTGGATTTTCCTTTTCCCATTGTTCTACTTAATACATTAAGGAAAAATTATGGAAGATAAACAATTACAACACGAACATACACCGCATCCCGGTTACGGTCTGCATATACTGGTATGGCTGAGCCTTCTTTCATTGACGGCAATAACTGTATCGGTAGCCGGTTTAGAGCTGGGCGACTACACATTATTTGTAGCATTATTCATAGCAGCCATAAAATCGGCCCTTGTAATTACGATTTTTATGCACATAAAATTCGAAGATCTGCTTTTTAAGGTGTTCTTATTGGTTGTGATAGCTACCCTGGCGGTAGTATTTATAATAACAGGATTTGATATCTTTACCAGAGGTTTATAAAGATGTTTGAAGGACCTTCAAAATACGCGGAATCAGTAGATATAGCGATGCTTTACATTGCCGGTATATCAATAGTGCTGCTATTAGGCATTACCGCGTTTATGATCTATTTTGTTATACGATACAGCAGAAAAAGAAATCCTAATCCGGCGCAGATCCATGGCAATGTGATGTTAGAGATAGCATGGATCATCATTCCGGCAATTATTGTTATATCTATGTTCTGGTACGGCTTTAAGGATTACGACAAATTGCTCGATAAATTCGACGAGTCGCAGATTGTTGAAGTTACCGGAAGAATGTGGGAATGGGAATTTAAATATCCGAACGGCAAGGTAACCGATACTCTCTTTGTTCCCGTCGATCAGGCCACACAGCTCAAAATGATATCACAGGATGTTATCCACAGTTTATATATTCCGGCTTTCAGACTTAAAGAAGACGTTTTGCCGGGCCGGACAACATACCTGATGCTTGAACCGCACAAGACCGGTAAATACGACATTGCCTGCGCTGAATATTGCGGCCTGAATCATGCCTACATGTACACCAAGCTTCATGTTATGCCAGAAGGAGAATACCAACAATGGTATGAATCCGAAATAATAAACGGCGCCGGGGAAAATAATGAATCCGAACAAGATGAAGAAAACCAAACCGGCGAAGGAACTGAAGAAAATAATGATGATAATGCCGCTAAAGACATAATCGGAATGAGCGGCCAGGAATTTTCGGCCTACCTTAGCGGGCATGATGATTTTAAGCTGCTTCTGGAAAACGGCTGTATCTCCTGCCATAGTACCGACGGCTCTAAGATGTCAGGCCCTTCATTCGCGGAATTAACCAAAAAAGAAAGAACCGTTCTGAAAAACGGCAAAGAAAAAAAAATAAAGATAGACAGCGAATACATAAAAAAATCGATCACTGAACCTAATGAATCAATAGTAAAAGGCTACAGAAGGAACTCAATGCCTCCACAGGGTGAAAGGCTTACTGAAGAAGAACTCGATAGGATTACAAAACTGCTGACTCCCCGGAATGTACAATGAGTAAAAAATTAATGCATAATATAGCAGAACTTACCAAGATCAGGATAACATTCTTTGTTGCGATATCATCCAGTGTCGGCTTTATACTTGCGGCCGGGAATATCAGCATGGAAATGACCTTTTCGGTAATCGGCATTCTGATCCTATCCGGCGGGTCATCGGCTTTTAATCATTATCAGGAAATTGAAACCGACTCGATAATGAAACGCACAAAATCCAGGCCTTTGCCCACGAAAAGCGTGAGCAGGGGTTTCGCGTTTACATTCGCGGCTTTGATGTCGCTTTCCGGCCTGGCAATATTGCTGATATTCAATGGCTTGGTTCCTTTTTTGCTTGGCGTGCTTGCTCTAATCTGGTATAATTTAATATATACCCCCATGAAAAAGGTAAGCCCCCTTGCCGTAGTTCCTGGTTCTGTGATTGGAGCTCTTCCTCCGGCCATAGGTTGGGCTGCGGCAGGAGGAAGTATGGCAGACCCTGCTTTATGGGCGCTGATGCTGTTCTTCTTTATATGGCAGATACCTCATTTTTGGTTCCTGTTACTCTTATTCGAGGATGATTACCGTGAAGCCGGATTTCCTGTACTTACTGACATCTTTAGCAGGGAGCAGCTCAAAAGGGTCACTTTTGTCTGGGTGGCAGCGCTCGCGGCAAGCTGTATGCTTATACCACTGTTCAGCAGCCCAAGCCACCTGCTGACAAACCTGCTGCTGCTTGCAGCTGGCATCATACTGGTCTGGCGCTCAAAAGGCTTGGTTATGGACCTCTATGCCGGCGGAAATTTCCGGTTCGCTTTCAGAGATATCAACATATATGTATTAACTGTCGTATTACTTTTATCTTTTGATAGATTGATTGTTATTTGATTTGAAATTGTTGACTGATTTTATTTGAAAAAGAAACAAAAAACGATAAAGAGGCTATAAAAAATGGAATTTTTGGACAAACTTGTAATACCACAATCGGCAGAAAACCTGTTACTGCTGAATTACCTGCAGGCACTTGCCCAGATGATATTTTTGATTTATGCCGGGGTTCTATTCGGAAGCACAATATTCTCCGTGTATTTCAATATAAGCGGTAAAAAAAGCGGTAACGAAAAATATCTGAATTTATCTAAAGATATGATTGATCTAATCACTTCACAAAAATCATTCGCGTTCGGACTTGGCATTGTACCCTTTTTGAGCCTTATATTCAGTTATATACAGCTTTTATCCAATACCGGCGTTCCTGTGCCGCTTTATCTGACTCTGGCTTTTTTCCTCTTTCTGGCGGCCATTATGATGATCTATGTTTATCAGCATACCTCGGATCTTACCCACGTGATCAAATATTTCGACAGGACCGTAGAAAGGTCAGTTCCCGACAGACGAACAAAATATTACCTTGAATTCCGTAATACTAACGAAAACCTAAGCGCCAGATCGGGGGTGTGGGGAGCGCTCGTTTTGTTTCTTTCCCTGTGGTTATTTATCGGCAGCATCAATCTCGCAGTTGAAAGCGAAAGATGGGGCAGTATTACAACTATTTTCGGTGTGCTCTTTTCTGTATCTACTTTCATTAAGATGTTCCATTTTATAACAATTTCTCTGGCAATCACAGGTATAGCATTTCTAACTAAAAAATTCAGATGGGAAACAGATCCAATATATGACGATCCTGAATATTTGGAATTCGCAAAGAAATTTAATTTAACTGTCGCGCTGATTTTCACAATTCTGCAGCCGGTATTCTTTTTGTTCAATTTATTTTCAACACCTGAACCGGCTCTGAACAGTATTGTATTCTCACTGACGATTTTTGCCGTATTTTTGATATTTCTTCTCAGCCATTTTCTGTATGTTATGGTAAGATATAACAAATCGGAATATATTACCCAGTCATTTATAATGATTATCATAGTATTTGCCCTGTTGATAGTTAAAGAGCAGACTGCTTTCGGAGTATCTAATAAAAAGCAGATAGCCGAGCTTGACGAGACTTACACGCAGAAGCACCGGGAAATGCTGGCTGCTGTGGGCCGCGGCGGAGTTGAAGTTAACGGCGAGGAGATTTATAAAGGCCGCTGTATGGCATGCCACCAGTTTGACGAAAAGCTTGTCGGGCCGCCCCACAAGGAGGTGCTGCCTAAATATATTGACAACGAAGAGGCGCTGGTAGAATTCATATTGAATCCCGTTAAAATTAATCCTGATTATCCGCCTATGCCCAATCAGGGCCTTAAGCCAAACGAAGCCGAAGCAGTAGCGGACTACATGCTCGAGCACTACGGCCCAAGGCTTGAGGGAGGCGGAGGAGGCAAAAGCCCCGAAGCCGATAATGAAGCTGAAGGTGAAAATAATAGCGCTTCGGAAGATGATAACACTGAAGAAAACATCTGACTTTCTTTGTTTTAATTAAGAAAACTTAAAAATAATTGCCCGGAATGAAAAAAGTTCCGGGTTTTTTTTATTATTTCAGCCAATTGAATTATATTCAAATACAATATTTGCAAAAGTTTAAACTACACATCACATCAGCTCGTAGCGCTGTTAAATACGGTATATCATAAAGTAAATTACCACATAATGGTAACCCAAATTACCGAAATAATCGGCCTGAAGCGGAAATTTTTAAAAAAATTTGTAACCTTTCGTGTTGCTCAAACGTTTATATATATGAAAACTGAGCGCGGAAGTCAATATTAAATGAAGCGCAAGAGTTCTTTGAAAATTTAAAAGATTACAAACAGAATAAATGTAGTGGATAGTGCTACAAACACAATAATTTAAACACTACATAAATATAAGGCAAAGAACTATATGCGGTTGTTGCAGTATTTCATAGATTTGTTATTAGAGATTGGTAGTAGAGATGTCCGGAATTTTCGGAATCGGCAAGGCAATAAAGGTAAACGAGGAAGGAATAAGGATTGATAAGGTAAAAATGATTGGAAAAAGTAAATTAATTCAAAATTCCGGACATTTTATTGAAAAAAAAATCCTGCCATTCGTAATTAATATAGTTTTGATCTGTTATTTCTTTTAAATTACTGACTGAAAGCCTAATATTAAGGATATCATGTCATTTAAACAGCAAAAGCAAACGTTCTTTTAAATAAATAATTCGCAGTGATTAGCCCGGAAATGTGAATACGGAAGAGTAACATGCTATTTCCCCAGATAGTTAACTAATAAAATATTCCGCCGGTCTGGTGACAATCAAACAGCTAACATCCCAAAGTCTCCTATCATTTGATTTAACCAGAACGGAAAAATTTCCGGGCATTTTTTTATTTGAATTACAATGTAAGCGCGGGTATTAAAATACCGGCGATCCCTTTAAATCCCTTTTTATTCCTAAAATATAAGAATTGCAAGACCGTTCATTATGAATAATATTTAATCAATATATCCTTTTATCCTTTTTAAGGGTTCACCTTAATCGGCAATAAATTACAGGGGTAAGAATGTCCAAAATAATAATTGTTAGTAACAGATTACCGGTCAAAATATTAAAAGAAGAAAGCGGATACCAGTTCGAAAAAAGCCCGGGAGGGCTGGCAACAGGATTAAGCCCTCTGCACGAATCAGGCGACAGCATTTGGATAGGATGGCCCGGGCTTGAAGATTCTGCAATCAATACAAAGGACAAAAACGATATTATCAATAAGCTGAAAGATCTTAAATGCCACCCGGTATTTTTATCGAAAGAAGAACTGGATAATTACTATTATGGCTTTTCGAACAAAACAATCTGGCCTTTATTCCATTATTTTTCCCTTTATACAACTTATAAGAATGAGTACTGGCAATCATACCAGAAAGTAAACGAAATATTTTGTGATGAAATAATGAAATTCGCCAAAGAAGAAGATGAGATATGGATCCAGGATTATCATCTTATGCTTCTACCGCAGATGCTGAGGAAAAAGCTACCTAAAGCGAGCATAGGTTTTTTCCTGCATATTCCTTTTCCTTCTTCAGAACTGTACAGACAGATGCCTTACAGGGAAGAAATTCTCCATGGCCTACTTGGAGCCGATTTAGTCGGATTCCATACTTATGATTATGTACGGCATTTCCATGAAGCAGTCAGAAGAATACTTGGCCACGAGCATGTTTACGGCCAGATAAATCTGCCTAACCGTACAGTAAGGACTGACGCTTTCCCGATAAGTATCGATTACCAAAAATACCGTGATTCGGGAGATATTCCCGAAGTAAAAAAATACATCGATGAGTTCAAGGCCAGGTTCGGCGATAAAAAGATAATACTATCTATCGACAGGCTGGATTATTCAAAAGGAATACCCAACAGGCTTGAAGCATTCAATATTTTTCTGGAAAAATATCCTGAATACTTAGGCAAAGTGTATCTGATAATCGGTGCTGTTCCCTCGAGAACCCAGGTAGATACTTATGAGCAGCTCAAAGAACGCGTTGATAAGTTAGTGGGACAGATCAACGGAAAATACGGCACACTCGACTGGATACCCATTCACTATATGTACAGGTCACTGCCTTTTGATAAGCTCACTGCCGTTTACAATATTTCAGATATAGCAATGATCACCCCTATAAGGGACGGTATGAACCTTGTTGCCAAGGAATTCGTGGCCGCAAAAAAAGACGGCAGGGGCGTGCTTATACTGAGCGAATCGGCGGGTGCTTCTCAGGAACTGAGCGAAGCCATCATAATAAATCCTAATGATTATGACAGTATTGCCGAAGCATTAAAACAAGCGCTGGTGATGCCCGAAGAAGAACAGATTCAAAGAAACAGGCCTATGCAGGAAAGAATAGAAAGATATGACATTAACCGCTGGGCGCACGATTTTATGGAAAGGCTAAGGCAGGAAAAAATCCAGCAGTACGCCCTTTTCTCCAAAAATCTGGTTGGAGACGTGAAAGAAGAGCTTATTCAGAAATACAGAGAAGCAAAAAGCAGGCTGCTTATGCTTGATTACGACGGCACTCTTGTGGGATTTGCCAAAAGGCCTGAAGATGCTAGGCCCGATGAGGAAGTTTACAAAATTCTGAGTGAACTGGCTAAAAACCCCAGGAATAATGTTGTGATAGTAAGCGGAAGGAATAAGGATTCCCTGGATAGATGGTTCGGCAATATGGATAACATTTCTATCATTGCCGAGCACGGCACCTGGATTAAATACCCGGGTGAGAATTGGGAAACACTGGAACAAATAAGCGCGGAATGGAAAAGCGAAATTAAGCCCATTTTGGAGCTTTTTGTGGACAGGACTCCTGGCGCTCTGCTCGAGGAAAAAGACTACTCGCTGGTATGGCATTACAGGAACGTTAACCCAAGCCTTGTGCCGGTAAGGGTAAATGAGCTTAAGAATATATTAATTAACTTCACGGGTAACCTAAATATTGGAATGCTCGACGGTAATAAAGTAATCGAAATAAAAAATACTGGAATAAACAAAGGCGCGGCTGCTAATAAGCTTATGCAAATGGACAGCTGGGAATTTGTAATGGCGATCGGCGATGACGTAACAGATGAAGATATGTTCAAAGCCTTGCCTGAAAGCTCTGAAACCATTAAAGTAGGATTTCAGAGGTCACACGCACGGTTTAATCTGAAAACGATTTCGGAAGTCAGGAACTTGTTGAATCAATTAATTAAGGAATAAGATGAAGAGTTTGCAGAGTTATCATGGTATTGTTGATGATGAGATAATTCATAAACTTTATAAAACAGGGAAAAGGCTTTACAGTAAGCACATGCTGCATATAAATTCCACTTCCCAGGGGGGAGGAGTTGCTGAAATGCTAAATGCTTACGTACCGCTCATGAATGATATAGGAATTGACGCGGGATGGAGAATTTTGCATGGCAATCCTGACTTCTTTGGAATTACCAAGAAATTCCATAATTCACTTCAGGGTGACAGCATTAACCTGACGGAAATGAAAAAGGGCATTTACACTGAAACATCAGAGATTTTTTCTTCATTTACTCATATAGGGCATGACTTTGTGGTTATTCATGACCCGCAGCCTCTTCCGCTTATCAATTTTTACCGAAAAAGGCAGCCCTGGGTTTGGAGATGCCATATAGATCTGTCACATCCGAACAGAACCCTGTGGGCATTTCTGAAACAGTTTATTCTTAAATATGATATAGTTATAGTATCGCATGAGAATTATAAGCAGGATGACCTGCCGGTCGAGCAGAGAATTATCCATCCCGCGATTGATCCATTGACATCGAAAAACAAAGACCTCACGGACAGGGAGATTAAAAGTACACTGAAAAAATTCGGTGTACCCATGGATAAGCCGCTTATTACGCAAATCTCACGCTTTGACAAATGGAAAGATCCGGAAGGCGTGCTGGAGATTTTTAAAATTGTTAAACAAAAGATCGACTGCCGGCTTGTATTATGCGGAAATATGGCAAGCGATGACCCCGAAGGTATTGAGATATTTGAGGATATTCAGCATAAAGCCGCCGATATGATAGAATCAGGCGATGTAATACTTATTACCGCTGAGAACAACTTCCTTGTGAACGCGCTCCAGAGAGCCAGTGCAGTTATTATTCAGAAATCCCTAAGAGAAGGATTCGGGCTTACAGTGACTGAAGCCCTCTGGAAGGGCACTCCGGTAGTTGCTTCGAATATAGGAGGAATTCCGCTTCAGATCAAAGATGAGGAAAATGGCTATACGGTAACTCCCACAGATATTGGTGGTTTCGCAGAAAGAATTATCTACCTGCTTGAAAATGAATCCAAAGCAAAGGAGATTGGAGCCAGAGGCAAGGAACACGTACGCAAGCACTTCCTTATGACAAGGCTCATTCTGGATTACATGAATCTTATGAATGATCTTGTGTAAATTGGGATTGGCCTTGATCTTTGGTAAAGCAGTATTCTAAAGAAATAAAAACAATTAAAAAAGCTACTAAAGTTATCAAATAACAAAAAGGCTCAAATATCAAAAAGGCTGTTTCTGAAATATCAGTTACAGCCTCTTTCAATCAAAAAATGATCTTAAATTACTTGCCTTTAACTCCCTTCGGGAAAATGTTCATTTCCTCGGTGAGCGTCATCAGTTCTTTTAGTGTAAGATCGCCATTGATCACTATAAGGGTAGTCTTAATATCATTTTTGGATATAAGGCAAAGTTCAGAGCTGCTGCTATTTTTTTCTTTGGCCATGAATTTTACGGCATTGCCTTTATCGTTTAATGACATTAGTTCTCTAAATTCACCAGCCGGGACGGCCTTATCCATTTCCTCGTGAATCTGCCTGACTTTGGGGTCATTCTTGCTCTGGGCGTTATATTCAATGATCTGAATACCCGATATCTTATCGAACAGAGCGCTGTTTTCGACATTTTCGCCTTCCTTCATCATGCTGAGCATATTTTTCGATATATTTACCACAGTGAAGCCTTCATCGCCGGTGTATTTATCGATTATCTTCCGGACTTTCGGGCTCTGCGCGTTCAATGCCGATGTGGAAATTAGAACTATAAAAAATAAAAATAACAATTTTGTAAAATTATTGGCCATATGATCCTCCTGTTTGAGTATTAATTTCCCGAAAATAGACATTGTAAGAGTTGAATTTGTTGACTCCTTCATTCATGTAATTCAGCTTTTGCAGAGAAACGGTGCCTTTTTCTAAATTATTTGAGACTGTAAATAAGGCATAGCGAGTATGCTTAATAATCTCATCCTTTGTAAGATCCTGCTGAGCTGTAAGATGGTTGTCAGTTGCCAGGCCATACCAGAGGCCGACAGTAATAAGAACCGCAGCGGCGGCGCCGCTAATATAGTAGTAAAGCCTGTTAATAGCGGCTTTAGGTTGTGTAGTCATGGCATTATCAGCCAATTGTCTGAACTTCTCATCGGAAATTCCTGCACTTACGAAGGAGCCATAAGCCATAAACTGTGCTTTTGCCGAAGATAATTCCGCCGGTATGCTATCGCTGTGAAAGAAATCTTCCAAAGCTTTTTCTTCTTCTATGCTGGTATCCGCATCATAGAATTTTTCCAAAAGCTGCTTAACCTGGTTTGTATTCATAATTGTAATCCGTAATTAACAATTCACGTATTTTTTTCCTCGCTCTTGATAAATGAACTCTGATATTATTTTCGGTTAATCCCGTAACATTAGAAATTTCTTTAAATTCAAGCCCTTCGATATCTCTAAGGTGAATTACCATTTTCTGCTGTTCGGGTAGCCTGGCAATGATCTCATTTACGGCATTAACCGCGTCGTTAAGTTCCGTTTGCTTAGCCGGGCTGTCGGATGCTTCGGGCAAAATTTCTTCTTTTAATTCAAGTTTCTGCATCTTTCTTTTCCGGATCATATCTATACAATGATTTCTCATAGCTGTCATCGCTGCTGCCTCGGGGTTCTGGTATTGCTCTAGTTTATCTCTTTTTTGCCAGAGTTTTGCCAATACATCCTGAAGTGCGTCTTCAGCTTCTTCCCTGTCACCTAATAATCTTAACGCAAACCGAAATAACTTATCCTTAATCGGCATCAGAACCGACATGAAATCGCTTGCTTTCATTTTAACCTTTATGACGTGATTAAATTACTGTCGTTACAAAAAAGTAATAAAATTTCTTATACGCTTGAAATGATTGTTAAACATTTTAATTATAAACAAACCGGCAAGCAAAAAGATACAAAATTTTAACGAATTATTTACATGATAATAGAATTTATCGCTCATTTTCATAGTATTAATAAGCAATCCTTTAAATTAACCTATCTTTAAAATAAGCCATCCTTTAAGCAAAACGCAATTTATTATTCTACTATTCCCCGGATTGCGCAAAACTCTAATATAATTATGTTTAACAAAAAAAACCATGCTTTAATTGAATAAAAATCGCTTTTTATACCTGTTCAAACTAAAGCATGGAAGAAAGAATAAACTAAAGAAAGAATATAAACTAGAGCATGGAAGAAAGAATAGATTTAATTATTTGTTTTTAAAATACAAACTAAAGCTTTTTAAATTTAAAGACAGGATGGCCTTTTTCTCCGCTTTCATTATAAAAATCAATAAAATGCAGCTTATAGTAAAATCCTTCTACATCATTGAGCAGGAATATCATTTGAGAATTTATAACATAAGAGCCCGAGTCTTCCAGATCGAACCACTTCCAGTCGTGGCCGATGGAGTTATGGGCATCGGAAAATTCCACACTGTCAATATCAGACATGCTTACATCTTCAAAGGGCTTATGGGATATCATCGCTGCCTTGCAGTATTTGGGATTAAGCAGGGCTCCGGTTACTATATAGCGCATACTGTCTATCCGGCTGCCTTCATTGTAATAAAGCAGTTCTGTATATTTGCTGAATAAAATATCCCATGACTGCTGTTGTGGCTCTATATCCTTTATTTGTCCGCCATTATCGAGTGCAAGATGGACAAATATTTTTTCCGGATCTTTTTCTACTTTGATTTCATGGCTTATATCTTCTTTGAATTTCCGGAATTTTACTAAATAGCCTTCATCAAATCCGAGTATCTGCAACTTTGCTGTGCCGATATCCCTGCCATTTTCGTCCTTACCGAGATCTAGCAGATAAACCTCATTTTTGGAAACAACCGATCCGCTTTCAAGCTGCCACCATGTGCCGAAAGCGGTAGTATCCAGCCTGCCGTCAGGGGCGTCATACTTCCATTCATAATCTTCGATCGAGGAAATATTATCATCGGAAATATCATCGAAGTTCATGCTTCCTGTATTAAAAAGCCTCATGAACTTAGCGGTGTTGAGTTTTATATGGTAAGAATCTTTAGCACATTCAAAAGCAAGGTCCCACAGCATATAATCATTGGACTTAATAATGGAATTGCTGCCCAGGTCATAGTATATCTGATAGGTATAATCAGGCCCCATCGGCACGGTGCCTGTTTGCGCGTCGCCCCTGTCGTAAGGGGCAACAGGCTCCTCTTTTTCGAAGCAGGAGCCCAGGCCCATCATTATAATTAGCAAAAATAATGCTTTAATTTTCATTTATTTTACTATGAATTTTTCTGTTGATAAATCTCTGCCGTTACTTATTTTAATTATATAGCTGCCTGCAGGGAAGAATGCAGTGCTTATTTGCGCTTCACCGCTTATTAAGCCGTCGGCAAGCATTTGCCCCGTCATCGAGTATATCGTGAATTCGTTTTTGCCTGATTTATTCATGTTGATGTTTAGTCTGCCGCCTCTTTCAACTATTGTGGGATAAACTTTGGGTACCACTCCTGAGGCATTATCTTCAACTGAAGTTGTGCCTGTATTGATATTAAAAAATACCTTGCCTTCGTCGTTAAGAAGTTCTCCTGTAGCCCTGACAAAACGCAATTTGTAAATATTTGGTTCCGGGTGGTTTAATGTATCGGCAGAAATATAGAATACCCTGTCATCATTGATCATAGGTGCCTCAGAAACAGCGTATTTTATCCATTTAGTGCCTATAGCAGTTTTGGAACCGGAAAAATAATCCTGGTTGTATTCCGGTGCTTCAGGCCATTCACCTTCCGGAACATCATCAATCATCGATGATTTGACATTGGCATTCTGGATTATACCTACATAATTATACGCCGCGTAATCTTCGCTTTCCGAGCCATACTTTGTAAAAGCGAAGTGCCAGTTGTATGAATCGGGTTCGTAGTCATTCAATGCTTCATTGTTTTCTAATGAGAAATAACCAAAGTTTTTATCCTCGTAGTTTTCTTTTTTCATGGTTGCGGTTATTTCATCAGTACCATCAGGATTAGCCCATTTGAATGTATAGACCCCGCTTCTGAGTTCTTCAATAAGAATTTTCTTAACGCTGCCGTCAGCCAGCTTGATTATAAAAACAGCGTCACCCAGTACATAATGCGTTGCCATAGAGTAATATCCCCAGCCGTAACTGTAATCAGGATTTGATTGGCCGTCTTTACCCATATTGAAAGCACCAAGATAGCAGTGATCGGGATCATTATGCCAGCGTGTAAAATTCTGTTGATAATCGGTAGTATCTATGTCATCCTCGTACGTTTCGAATGATGAATTAGGGATATGATATAGTTCTATTCCTTTGGCTTCATTTATCAAAATACCCGCGTTCATTCCTGATTGGAAAGCAATGTCCCAGGCAATCAGTGGCTCGGATTTAATCATTCCGTTTTCAGGATGGTACCAAACCGTCAAGTCATAGTCGGCGCCAATTTCAACTGAATCGGTCGGCACCGGCAGTTGGGCGTTTAATGAAACAAAGCCGAAAACAGTTATCAGAGCTATATTTAGTAATGATTTTTGCATCTATATGATCCTTTATGTTTAAAAATAAACAGAAAATTTAGCCTAAATTAAGAAATTTTATAGCTATCGCAAAAAAATGACTGTTAAGCGTTGATAATATTTTTAGTATATTGTTTACTATCTTAATAAAAAGCCGTCCTAATGCCATATTTTGGACATTTTCCCTCTAATTATTAAGAATATGATCAGTAAGTCCTAAGGGTATTGAAAATTTTAAATAAAAAAACTTATTTTACGTAAATTAGACGGGTTATTTTAATTTTTATATAAACACGCGGATAATTGCTTATGCTTAAGAAATTCTTTATCAGTATTGTTATTTCAATAATTGCTTTTAATTTATTGAGTGCTGAAGAAGCCCGGATACTGCGCTATCCCAACGCATCTGATACGCATATAACATTTGCTTGTGCCGGCGATATTTATACCGTTCCGATTCATGGAGGCCTTGCAAGGAGGATTACTTCACACAAGGGGTTAGAAATGTATCCGAGGTTTTCTCCGGATGGCCGGACAATAGCATTTACCGGCGAATATGACGGCAACCGTGAAATATACACTATACCCATGGAAGGCGGTGTGCCCCAACGGGTGACATACAGCATGGATATTCCCGACCTGCCGGAAAGAATGGGGCCGGATAAGATCATCATGCAGTGGATGGATGACGGCGAAAGGATCCTTTACCGAAGCCGCGCCGAAAGCTGGAATGGGCTTGTTGGAAATCTTTATTTTACTGATAAAGATGGCGGTATGCCCGAAAAACTGCCCGTGCCAAAAGGCGGTTACGCCTCGCTATCGCCCGACGGAAAGCTAATGGCTTACAACCGGATTTTCCGCGAATACCGTACATGGAAAAGATACCGCGGCGGCCAGGCCGACGAGATTTGGCTATATAATTTCGAAACTGAAGAACTTAAGCAGCTCACAGATAATCCCGCTCAGGATATTATTCCCGTAATTTATAAAAGAAAAGTGTATTTCCTTTCCGACAGAGACAGCATTATGAATATCTTTGCTTATGATATGGATACTGAGCAGATAAGCAAAGTAACTAATTTCAAGAAATACGATGTGAAATTCCCATCAGGAGGGAAAACCCACATCGCCTTTGAGAACGGCGGTTTTATCTATCTGCTGAACCCGGCTAATGAGCAGGTAACAAAAGTCGAGATACAAATCGCGGAAGATTATCCTTACTCGCGTGACGGAATCATCAGCGTTAAGGATAACATTCATTCATTCGGTATAAGCCCGGACGGCAAACGTGCCCTGTTCGGGGCCAGAGGTGAAATATTCACTGTACCCGCTGACAAAGGATATACCAGAAATTTAACGGAAAGCTCAGGCAGTCATGACAGGAATCCGCAGTGGTCGCCGGACGGGAAATGGATTGCATATATTAGCGACCGTACCGGAGAAGATGAGATTTATATTTCTAAAGCTGACGGATCAGGCGAAAAGCAGCTTACAGATAACGCGCAGTCATACAGGTTCGGCCTTAAATGGTCGCCCGACAGCAAGAAGATACTGACTTCTGATAAGCTTATGAACCTTTATCTAATCGATGTGGAATCCGGTGGTGTGGAAACAATCCGTCATTCCAAAGTTTGGGAAATAACTGATTACTCCTGGTCGCCGGATAGCCGATGGGTTGTTTATACGGATTATCTCTTTAATTTCCGTACCCCTGTTATTTATTTGTATTCACTGGAAAGCGGTGAAGCAACTCAAATCACCGACGGTTTTTATCAGTCGATGAACCCTGTTTTTACTCCGGGAGGGAATTATATACTCTTTATTTCTAACAGGTCATTCCAACCAACAATTGGTGAATTTGAGTACAACTATGTTTATGATAATATGTCTAAAATATATGGCATAACACTTAAAAAAGGCCTGATGAACCCCTTCACAAAATTTGAAGATGCAGCGGGAAGTAAAGAAGATGATGATGATGAAAATGGCAATTGGAGCAAAGAAAAAGCTGATAAAGCTCTTGAAAATATTGAAATCGAACTTGAAGGAATAAAAGAAAGGATTTTCGAATTTCCCGTGCCGGCAGCGAATTACGGCTCTCTCAATCCCGTGAAAGGCCACAAGCTCTATTATGCCAAGTGGGGGCCGGGCGAAAAAAGGCATTTAAGAGTATTTGATTTTAAGAAAGAAAAAGATTCCAAACTGGGGGATATTGCTGACTTCAATATTTCAGCCGACGGTAAGCATATTATCTATAAAAAAGACAAAGACTATTACATAACAAAGCTTAGTAAAGAGTTCAAAGAAGATAAAGGCAGGCTTAAACTCGACGATATGAAAATGGTCCTCGACCGCTCTGCTGAATGGCGGCAGATATTCAATGAGGCATGGCGCCAGATGAAGTACTTCTTCTACGATCCCGGCATGCATGGTTATGACTGGGACGGCATTCGCGAGCTTTATTCGCCTCTGGTTGATCATGTGCGTCACAGGGCTGACCTGACTTATATAATGGGCGAAATGATCGGCGAACTGAACGTTGGCCATGCATACGTTGGCGGCGGCGACTTACCGGAAATTGATAAAACCCCTATCGGGCTCCTTGGCGCGGAATTTGAGCTTCACACTGAATCAGGCTATTACAGGATAAGCAAATTATACGAAGGCCGTAATTGGGAAGAAAAAACAAGATCACCGTTAACCGGGCCGGGAATGGATATTAAGCATGGCGAATATCTGATTAGTATAGACGGGAAAAAGCTCAGCGCTGAAAATACACCCTACAAAATGCTTGTGGATAAGGCGGGCGAATATGTGCGCCTTGAAATAAATGACAGCCCTTCAGCCGAAGGCTCAAGGACTTATGACGTAAAAACCATTAAGCGGGAAGACGAGCTTCGCTACCTTAACTGGGTAGAACATAATCGCCGATATGTGGATTCTGTTACTGGCGGAAGGGTAGGATATATACACGTGCCTGACATGATGCCCGATAACGGCCTGAACCAGTTTGTGAAATACTTCTACCCGCAGACAAATAAAGAAGCACTTATCATTGACGACAGGTATAACGGCGGCGGCAACGTGTCACCGCTCATTACAGAAAGGCTTCGCCGCATGCTGGCTGTTGCCAAGCATGCCCGCAACCAGGAAGTGGTATTGACCAATCCCGATGCTGTGATGACCGGGCCCCTAGTATGCCTTATAAACGAGCAGTCTATGTCTGACGGCGATCTTTTCCCGTATCAGTTCAAGCTGTACGGATTGGGGCCTGTGATCGGCAAGCGTACCTGGGGAGGCGTTATTGGCATAAGGGGCTCACTGCCCTTCACTGATGGCGGTTACCTCTACAAGCCTGAATACGCGAACTTCGGACGCGACCGTGAATGGATTCTCGAAGGTGTGGGCATGAAACCTGATATAGAAGTAGATAACCACCCCGCGAAAGTACAAAAAGGCATAGATCAGCAGCTCGATAAGGGTATTGAAGTGATACTTGAATTAATAGAAAAGGATACAAAGCCTAAAATCCCTGATGTGCCGGAATTCCCTGTTAAGTAATCAGGGGCAGGCTACCGGCTGTCGGGGGCCTTGTTGCACGAAGGCTGAGGCAACTATTGCAGGGTCGTACCCTGAGTTGCCAATCAGCCTGACGTAACACTATAAGCTCCCGGCAGCGCCACGCCGCCCTGCTTTCAACAGATCCCGGAGAGACAGCAATGAGTTACTGTAAGAAGGAGGGGGAAATAAGCTTATAAATTTGATAATGACGCAACATTCCATTTTCCTCCACTGGCTGTGGGGAAGTTGCCGGCACCGGCCGGAAGATGGGGTGGGATCATGGGAAATATATTTTCTTAATGCACAGGCGCCCTGCCAAAAACGGATTACCTGATTATTTTGGATATCTGTTTGAATTCGGGAGTGCCTGAAACCCGGGCCATTTCCAGAAGCAGCGACTCATAAGTGGTGACTATGCCTCCCTCATGCCTTATCCTGTCCATCGCAACCT
>CAZJAH010000015.1:0-62535 GCA_964544155.1 uncultured Hyphomicrobiales bacterium
ATCATCTCAGTAATTCATTCCGAAGGCCCAGAGGGGTATAACGTTGCGGTAGCCGAATTCTATATCATCTTTTACCACATATGAATTACCGTCATCCTCGATCTGACTTTGTCCTTTGCTTTTTCCGCCTATTTCGAATGTATAATCATCGATTTTAAAATCCGCTTTTTTTGAAGATATAACATCATTTTTTACCCGCGTTTGATTCAGAAAAAAGGTTTCCCTGATATTCCTTATGTTCGATTTGCTGCCAACCAGGTTGAAAATAATGTTACTATTATCCAAATACACTTTACCTACTTTGGCCAATCCCCTGAGTCCAGCCGTTTCATTGCGTAGCTGCATGATAAGGCCGGCTTTTTCCATATAGGAAAAATAATCATCAAGTGAATTTCTGCTAACGTTGATCATTTCCGCGATTTTTGTGAAATTCGGTTTAAAAGGCACGCTTTCGGCAATTATCGAAAGCAGGCGTTTTAGTTTGCGGCCTGTACCGACATTTAAGTTCGCGTATTGGGGGATGTCCGATTCCAGGGTTTGAACTATGACCTGGCCTAAACGGATATTAAATTCATTCTCAATCCCAAATGGATAATAACCCCGCTTAAGATAATCACTGAATAGAGGCAGAGGATGCTCGATATCATTAAGCTTCACTTCGTTATTAATTATTTGGCTTAAGGAATAGACGCCGGTATCGTAATCGTGGTATAGCTTTAGATATTCCCTGAATGAAAGCCCCTGCAACTGATAGATAATAGCCCGGCGGCTTAAGTCTGCCGAGCCTTTAATTATATCCAGAATAGAAGAACCGGTAAATACCAGCTTCAAATTAGGAAAAGAGTCATAAATATTTTTTAATTCGCGGGACCAATCAGGATACTTATGAATTTCATCAACAAACAGATATTCTCCGGCGTTTTTATAAAAATCATCAGCTAATTCGACGAGCCTGTTTTCGCTGAAGTAAATATCATCCGCGCTTACATACAAAGCCCTTTTGGTATCCAAATTCTCTTTTATGTACTGCAGAATCATAGTAGTTTTGCCTACACCGCGGGCGCCGATAATCCCTATCATACGGCTATCCCATGAGACTTCACCGTATAAATAGCGCTTAAAGTCCGTTGCCGTATTCTGTAATAGCGATTCAAATTTCTGATATAGAGTTCTCATAGCTTCTTTTTTTTAATAACAAAATACACAATTCGCACAACACAATCAACAATTTTTAATATTTTTGCTCAATGGATTGTGCGATTCTCTTTCTATCCCACTTTTAAAAATAATTGCTTATATTTGCTTCCGGATTTATCAAAAACGGGATAAAAATGGAAAAGATCAAAGTTTCGGTTATAGGCACAGGGCATCTCGGAAGCATTCATGCCAAACTCTGGCATAAAAACGAAAACGCCATCCTGCAGGGTATATATGATATCGACAGAGATAAAGCAGCGAAATTATCCGCTGAGTACAATTGCAGGGCATTCGGCTCGGTCGATGAAGCTATAGATGAGAGCGACATCCTGACCATCGCCGCCCCGACATCGGAGCACTACGCTATCGCTAAAAAATGTATCGAGCAGAAAAAGCATTGCCTTATCGAAAAGCCCATCACCGCCAAATATGAAGAAGCCGTACTGCTTATCGCGCTTGCCAGGGAAAACGGCGTTTCCATCCAGGTTGGGCATGTTGAGCGCTTTAATCCCGCTATCTCCGCGCTTAAAAATTATAAGATCGAACCCCTTTTTATCGAAACTCACAGACTGAGCCAGTTCAGCCCCAGGGCCACCGATGTATCCGTTATCCACGACCTTATGATACATGATATAGATATTATGCTGTGGCTTGTTAAATCCGAAGTGGTTTCAGTGGACGCGAAATGCGTTTCCGTACTCACAGATACGCCCGATATAGCCAATGCCCGTATTAAATTCGCCAACGGCGCTGTGGCTAATATCACGGCTTCGAGGATTTCCGCCCGCCCTATGCGCAAAACCCGGATTTTCCAAAAAGACGCCTATATCTCGATTGATTTTGCATCTAAGGAAGTTGAAGTTTACCGCCTGGATGACGGCGAGAGCGCAAGAATTATTCCCGCGACAATGCTCGGTTCGATCGAATCCGGCACTAAGAACAGAAATATTTACTTTGAGAAACCCCCGGTCGAAGAAGTTAATGCCATTGCCGAGGAGCAGCAGCAGTTTATCGACGCGCTAACACAGGGACAGCCCATACCTGTACGCGCTGAAGAAGCAGCCGAAGCATTGAGGATAGCAGAGGAAATAGCCGCACAGAGATAGCAGAGGAAGTTAATTATCAATAAAGGACTTTATTTTGAGTTCAATTTCATGGAGCAATTCTTCTACAGGTTCAAAAAGTGGGAGAACAAAATCCTGCGTGAAATCAAAAACATTTTCATAACCCCCCTTTTGTCGCCAGTTATATAATTAAGAAAAGAGCCGGCCATATTTTCTATCCTAAACTCCGGTTTTGATAAAATGAAGTGTGAATAAGGACTTTGTCGCAGAATGATTTTTTGCTTGTAAATTATTAATAATTAAAATTGCATTTACAGCATAAAATATAATAAAAAAAGCCGCCCGAAACAGGCGGCTAATATCATTAATTCGTATTATTCGGGCTTGCTATCGAGCTTTGTGGTCATATCTTTGAACCACCGCCCTACTCTCCTCTGGGCCAGTGCTTTATGCTCTTCCTTCACGTGCAGGGCCACCAGAGTAAGCGCCCCGGCGAGGGTGCCGAAGTCATCGGCAAATCCGGCTCCGGGCAGGAAGTCGGGTATGGCATCCATAGGTAGAATAAAATAGCCCAGCGCCCCAATAATTACTCCTTTTGCCCATTTGGGCGTATCCTTATCCATAAGGGAATAATAAAGCGTCAGAGCTATTTCAATTAATTTGCTGCCGGCTTTCTTTGCCGAAAGCGCAATTTTTTGAAAGAAATTGACTTCGCTATATTCTTCCTGATATTTATTTAACTGCTCTACCTGCATTATTTCTCCTTTTATTCTCCACTTTACTTAAGGTATAGAAGTATTTATAAGCTAATTATTTAACGGCAATTTTGCTTATCAGGTCTTTCACTGCCGATTTATGAATGAAGAAATTCATTAGTTTCAGCTTTATATAATCCTCGTGGTAGAAGTAATAGCCTATGTTTTTGCCGTTGCGCGAACCGCTGCCGGAATCCTTGATCAGGAACCAGAAGCCGTCGTCATTTTCTTTATATCCCACAAGGTGGATAGCGTGGTCATCTGTGGTAGTGCCGTTGCTTACCCTAAACTGGCGGGCGTACTCATCGATATATTCAGAGGGAATATCATAGCTGGGAACCACGGCAACCTCATACTTTGAATTATAGCCTGTTTCGGATACGTCTCCGCCGATCATCATGGTATAGCCGTTTTTGACAGAGCTTTTTATCGATTCCATAAATTCGTTTAATGGAACATTGTTGTAAGTTTCTGAATTCCACCAGTTATCCGGAACATCGTGCTCTACCTTTTGCCAGTATGGTTTCTCAAGGATAGAAAGAACATCTACGTAATCATCAGGTTTGATCTTAACTACTTTTTCCAGGTATTCTCTGGGAGTCATCCTTTCACCATCCACGGTTACAAATTCAGGAGGAGCGCCCAGGTAATAGTTCAGTATGGACTTGATGGTCTCCAGCGCTGCTTCTTCATTCCAGTCGTTTCTTTCCTTGACTGATTCGAGGAACTGCTTCATTTCCTTATACATAAGGTTATGAGCGTGATATTCCTGGCCTGCAGGCTTGCCCGGATATGCTTCAGCCGGAACGCATCCGTACATTCTCCACATGCGGCGCACGGCATTGGCCTGCGAGCCTTCTCCGAAATGGGAATCTCCTCTTTCGCGTATAAAGCGTCGGGCTTTCTCAACATATTCCCAGTAAACGGTGTATATTTCCGAGAAATCCAATTTCTTGCCGTGAAGCCTGTAAACTTCCGATTCGAAGAATGAAGTAGTTGCAAAACACCAGCAAGTGCCGGTCCATCCCTGCGAGATCGGCTCATTGTGCCAGTAGTATTTGTATTCTTCTTTATCTGTAGGGAAGTTATAGCCCTGCATATCCATTTTAAAGCTAAGCTTCTCTTCTTCCTCTTCTTTTTGATATTTCTCAGTGGATTCCTTTATTTTCTCCCAGAAAGGATTGGGATATTCCTGAAGCTTGCCTTTATCTCTTCGCGGCTCGTCAGCGTTTGCAGCATAAGCAAATATTACAAAGGGCAATAATATAATGAATAATCTTCTCATTTCACTTTACCATCGATTAATATTACAAGTTAAATTTTCACTAATAAAAACTAATGTGTAGATTTGTAAAATAAATTTTATAGATTACAAATATTCTCTCTTATAAAGATAGCATTTATAAGGGATTAAAACCATAGTTCTTTAAAAGTATCGGAGAATTTTGCTATAATGAGATCGGCAGCCGGCTTATTGCTGACGGTACTTGCCCTGGCATTTAGCAGCATAAATGCTCAGGATAATACCCCCGCCAATAACCAGGATACAGTAATATACATATGGGAAGATTCCTTACGGGCTTACGAAACCAAGCCCCGGTTCGGCATATACGGAAGATATGCCCAGAACCTGCATTTATCCGACTTCAATAAATTGCCCGGAGTGCCGAGTTGCTGCCCGCAGTTCACTTTTGGTACGGATCCCGGATTCGAAGCAGGAATTCTGGCGCAGTTCCACATTAATTATGATTTTATGATAGGTGCGAGAACCGGATTCGGTATTTACAACGGATATTTCGAAGAAACCGAACCCGAAGAATTCATCATTGACGGCATTCCTTATAATGGCGCTTTCGAGCACAGGCTCGAAGCAATGCTTAGCGCTGTGAGCCTTGATCTAGAGGGATACTACCGCCTGACCGGCAGCCTTTTCGCTAACGCGGGATTGAAAGCAGCGTTTATGCTTCAAAAAGAATACGACCAGATAGAAGAGATAGTAGATCCTTCAGACAGGGGCACCTTCAATGAAACAGGCTTGACAACAAGAAACGACACCGAAGGCACAATAAACGAGGCTTCATCGATTATCATGGGCGCCAATGCCGGCATCAGCTATGAGCTGCCCCTGAACAAGTCCCGCTCGCTTATAATGGCGCCGGAGCTTAACTATACATTCTTCTTTACTCCTGTGGTAAGCGGCCAAACATGGAATATACACAGGATAACCGGCGGGCTCGCGATTAAATACAAACAGCCGCCTCCGCCGCCGCCTCCTCCGCCGCCGCCATTGCCCGCGCCAATGCCTGAGCTTTTCTACCCCGGCGAACCGCCCACTCTGGCCGTAGAGGTCGAAGCCGTGCAGGTGGATTCTCTGGGCAGAGTATCAGATGATTTCAACATAAGGATAGAGGACTTCGTATCTCTGAATATGAGGCCGCTGCTCAATTATGTTTTCTTTGAAGAAAATTCAGCGGAATTACCGGACAGGTATGAGCTTTATAATCCCGGCCAAACCGGACAGTTCAACTTTAAAATGCTCCAGGAAAAAAACGCCCTGGAGACTTATTACCATGTTCTGAATATCATCGGCTACAGGCTTAGAGAAAATCCCGGTGTCAACATTACATTGGTTGGCACTAATTCGGATACCGGTCAGGAAAAAGACAACTTAGAATTATCCCGCCAAAGAGCCGAATCAGTGGCCGATTATTTATATGATGTATGGGGTATAAGCAGGGAAAGGATGCGCGTGGAAGCACGCAAGCTCCCTAGGCAGGCAACTAAATCGGATGATCCGGGTGATGAAGCCGAAAACCGCCGCGTTGAGATCATCTCATCAGATAATAATATAACTGAGCCCGTGATAACAACCGATACGCTTAGGGTGCTATCAGCAGTGAAAGTGCGCTTTTTGCCTAAAACCGTGTCTGAAGCAGGCATTAAGGAATGGTCACTGAAAGCTACACAGAGCGATAAAACGCTCGTATCATACTCAGGCAAGGGCGATGTGCCCCAAAGGCTGGAATGGGATTTGGAAAACAAGGACCAGAACGTCCCCCGCCGCGCCGGGCATGTGGATTTTTCATTAAGTGTCACCGATTCTCTAGGCCAGACAGTTTCAACCAAAAGGAACTGGATACCTGTCGAACAGCTCACAATCGAAAAGAAAAGGCTTGAACATAAAACTGACAGAGAATTTGAATACTATAGCCTTATATTGTTTGATTTCGGTTCAACTAAATTAGAAAAAGAGCACCGCTCGGTTGTGGATTTTGTTAAGAACAGAGTAACTCCGGAAGCTGACGTATTTATATACGGATACACAGACAGAATGGGCGAAGAAGCAATAAACAAAAGGATTTCCCGGGAGCGCGCACAGGCAGTCGCCAAAAGGCTTGATATACCCGGCGCGGTTGTTAAGGGCGTTGGCGAAGCCGAACTGCTTTATGACAACAGCCTGCCGGAAGGCCGCTTCTACTGCAGGACTGTTACCATTACCATCGAAACACCTGTAAGAGAAGAAACCGAGTAGAATTCATTAGAATTAAATAAATATCAAGCCGCTGCTGAATTATCAGGGCGGCTTTTTTATTTAACCATGTCTTTTACACAAAGTACCTGGAAGGCTTTTTCAGGTGCATCGCGTGTATATTTTTGAGAAATATCTGAAACAAGCTGCCAAAACCTCCGGGGCTTGAATTTAAGTTCCGCGTATTCACCACGGAGCGGCTTCCAACCGTTAATTCCGATTACTTTATAACCGAGTCCTCGCATTTCATCGACTTCCCAACCCGACCGGTGCAGCTGCCAGGGATTATTCTCATATTCTCCCTGAGGCAGGAAACCCTTTGGTGTAAAGATAATTACTTTCTTACGGGCAATTTTCTCCATCATTTCAATCAGTTTAATGCCGTCATTTTTTTCCAGATGTTCTATCAGGTCAGATGCCAGTACGCAGTCGAAGCTCTTAACCGCGAAATGGCTGCCAATATCCATAACGTCAATATTATGGTATGAGTCATGCAGGCCCTTTTCTCTGCTTTTTTCTATGCTCGGAACAAAGGCGTCCACTCCTTCTTTTCTTATTTGCGGGGGCAGAGCCTTTACAGGGGAATTGCTGCCGCATCCGACATCCAGTATGCTGGAGCAACCGCAGGTGACTTTGCGCAACTCGGCGTAATAATCCGGGAATATCTTACGGTAAATATTTTTTAAAAACATATTTAATTTTTATCAGATAACAAAGCGCAAATTTAAAAAACAAAATCCAATTCCAATCCATTAATGAATGATAATTATACTACTAATTAATAGTGGATATAACAACAGGTGGTGAGCGAGCCATATACTACTGCTCCCTCAATAATCTACATGTACTATTTTATCTTTTGCCCGATTTCTTCTTATACATTTACCGGGCACCGGCGCCAAAAATAATTGTCTGAACCCGGGAGAAATAGGATTAAAGGACCGGCCGCGCTACGCCCAGCTTTTGCTATGTCTTCGAAGGGGCTAAATACTTCCCAGCACGAAACTTCTCTAAATCCGGCCGTGATACTTATTATAATCACTTAGCAAATCTCTCAGGAATTGCATGGCGTCGCTTTCGGATTTCACTTGCAGCTTGCTTTCGTAATGATTCTTAGCTTTGTAAATGCCTTCCACGAGCCGGTCTCTTTCATCTGATGAGTAATAGGCATTGATTATATCGCGAATAAGTACCGCATCATCATCCGAGAGCCTGTCGGTATTTGGATACTTTGGCGGTGAGTCATCTATTTCGGTATATGTGGTATGAGCAAAATCGACTGGCCTGTCTATCCTTACTACCGTTGTGCCAGCAGCCATATCGCCGAGCCGCTGATTATTTTTGCTAATAACTATGGCGATAATTCCTACCCCAAAAAGGAAGTAATCCACAAATGATAAAAGCCACCTGATAAAATATGCCCCAAATGTAGGCCTGAGGCCGTCCAGCCGCTTTACTTGTATTTTTAGCATCTTCTTGCCCGGGGTCTGGCCGTTCATAAAATATTCAAATAAAATCTGGTATAAAAGCGTTGGAAAAACCATCAGGTATATGAATACTGTACCGATATCTGTCTGCAATCCGAGAGCACCGATAATAAAGGCTAAACCTATCCAATATAATACTCTTACTACAAAGTCGATTATGGCGGCAATCGCCCTGTCACCTATACCTGCCTGGGGAAATTCAAGCTCTACATTTTGGCTGGTTTCAAATTTAATATTTTCCATGTGTATATTTTTTATTAATTTGGATAAAAATCAAATCAAAAGGCCTATGAAAGAAATTCAGTTTCTCCATAAAAATAAGAATAAATGGCAACAGTTTGAAGATATTATTAAATCCGGCAAAAAAATCGACCCGGATAAACTTTCAGACTTGTACATTCAGGTGATGGACGATTTGTCTTACGCTCGGACTTTCTATCCGCGAAGTTCCGTAGTAAGATATTTGAATCAGCTCTCTTCGAGCGTACACTCAGCAGTGTATTCCACAAAAAGGGAAAGCTACCAGCGTATTAAAACATTTTGGCTGAAGGAAGTGCCACTTGTATTTTATGATTTAAGGAAATACATTTTCATTTCTTTGCTTATCATATCGATAAGCGTATTGATCGGAGCAGTATCATCGGCAAACGATAATCAGTTTGTGAGGTTAATTCTTGGCGACGCTTACGTGAATATGACTGAACAAAATATTGCCGAAGGCGATCCACTGGCGGTTTACAAAGATGAAAATCAGGTAGGCATGTTCTTTGGAATAACTCTGAATAATATCTGGGTTACCTTCCGGACATTTGCATTCGGAGTGTTATTTATTTTTGGAACCGCTTATGTATTATTCGTTAATGGAGTGATGCTCGGCGCTTTTCATCATATGTTTTATAAGCACGGCGTGCTAATGGATGCCTTCAAAACGGTATGGATACACGGCACACTTGAGATCAGCGCCATAGTTATAGCCGGCGCCGCGGGAATACTGCTGGGCAGCAGCTTTCTATTCCCCGGAACCTATCCCCGGATGGCTTCATTCCGTATGGGCGCAAAGAAAGGCGCAAAGGCCATAGCAGGCCTTGTGCCTATCTTCATTTTGGCCGGCTTGCTTGAATCCTTCGTTACCCGATACACCGAAATGCCTCTCTTTTTAACGATATTTATTATTGGGTCATCATTATTTTTTGTGGTATTTTACTATATTGTTTATCCAGGGATGTTATCAAAAAGGAAACAGGAAAATGGAATTAATTGAATTTGAAAAGCGCAGAGATATTGGCGATCTCATTAGTGTTACATTTAACTTCCTCAAAAGTGAAATGAAGCTTTTCTTTAAACCACTTTTACTAATACTTATACCTTTTTCACTTATAGTCAGCCTTGTTTCCACTTTATCGGCAATGGGAAGCTTTGAAGCCCTTAGGGAAATGAACTTCGAAAATAATAATATTGGTTATTCCATAATTTTGGGATTTCTTACTTTTTTGTGGTATTTGATTTCAACTGCTTACAGTATAGGGTACATCAAAGCCTATATCAGGCATAACGGCCAATTAAATCAAGAACTTATATCTGAGGAGATAAAGTCATATGCAAAAAAAATATCTCTGGCCTATTTAGCTTCTGTATTATCAATAATTTTAATATCTATTATTCTGATATCTCTTAATGTAGCCCTATTCTATGCCGGAATAGTCTTTGCTATCGCTATAACAGCTCCTGTTTCGATAGTAATATTAATTTATTTATCTAATATTCTGATATTGGTAACTCCGATCGCGTCATTTGAGGGCGACATCAAAAATGCCTTTAAAAGGGCTTTTACACTGATTAAGAACTATTGGTGGTTTACATTTGGAGCTTTACTATTAATGGTTATTATTAGTTCGGCTGTAATTGCAATTTTTTCCGTGCCGGTTTATGTTTATACCATAATGAAAGGTATTGTTTATGGTACAACACAGCAATTGGATGTAAACCCTGTTTTATTATATGTTGCTTCGTTTATCAGCAATTTGGGAATTATAGGTTCGGTGTTTACTGTTGTTATGCTTGTTTTCCACTATTTCAATCTTATAACAAGGAAAGAGAATCCCGAACTAATGAACAGAATAGACCAGTTGGGAACGGATACGGAAACAGCCTGAAACAATATGAATTTAATGATAATGAAACATGCGGGATTTAGAGTGGCAATTACGGCCGTTCTTATATTCCTGTTTGCCCATGTACTTCCGGCAGATACAACAGATCAGATTACGGATATCCCAATTGATTCCTCAAAAATTGAAATAAAATCGCCCGATATAAATAAGCTCGAACAGCATAAAGCCGAATTAAGAGATAATTATTTCGGAGAACCCCTCGAAGAAGATCTCATTGAGAAATTAAAAAAAGAATTTATGCTATGGCTGCAAAGATTTTTTTTCGGCAAAGGCCGTACGGTATGGGATATTCTGGGCCTGATGGTAGTTATTGCTGTTATTATTCTTATCATCTATTTAATAGCAAGCGGAAAAGTTCCCTGGATCCTTAAACATAAGGAACTGCCCGGAGGAAAAACAATTGCAGGGGATATTCAGGATATTAAAAAAACCAACCTGAACAGCCTGCTAAAACAAGCGCTGGAAGAGCAAAACTACAGGGAAGCTGTTAGATACAGATTCCTGATTGTTCTCAAACAGCTTAATCAGGATGGGCACATTGAATGGATGCCCGATAAAACAAATACAGAATATTTGAAAGAAATTAAAGACCCTGCTCTGAAAGACAGCTTTGGCAAGATCTGCTATGTATTTGAGCATGTTTGGTACGGAGGATTTTCAGTTTCCGGAGAAATTTACCTCAGGATAGACCGTGAACTGCAGCTTCCTGAGCTCAGGGAGGATACAGCATGACATACCGCATCTTCCTGGCAATTGTCCTGGTTATCGTTGTGATCTTTTTAATATGGGCCGGTGGGAAAAGGCCTCTGAACTGGCATCCTACCTTTTTTGACGGCGATAAACAGCCCTACGGAACTTACGTTTTAAGGGATATTCTCCCCACAATGTTCAGTAAAGGAGTAAGCGATATTTCCATTCCTCTTTCGGATACTCTTTCGAAAGTAAAAGGATCAGGCAAAAACTTTATAATGATCGGCAACACAAACTTTTATGATATGGATACTGAAGAACTTATGTATTGGGTATCCAATGGCAATAACGCATTTATATCAACTAATAGCCTGTTTTTGCATAAATTGACAGATACACTGGGTATAGATATTGAATATTATCTTAAAAGCATGGATTTCATGAGAATGCAAAGAGGATTATATTCTACGAGTATGACTTTGACTAATCCTAATCTGGACGGACATGAATACAAATATATAATTAGGGATTTTGAAAGATATATAAATGTTGACAGCCTAATTCCGGGTACCCGCGTACTCGGTAAATACATCAAAAGCACAAGTACTCCGGATACTCTTTCCAGTTTGAACTTTATACAAATACCTTATGGAGATGGGAATTTCTATCTTCACAGCTTTCCTTATGCCTTTACTAATTATCACCTGACTGCCGAAGAGTATAAATACGCCGTAGCAGCTCTCTCATATCTGCCGAATGAGCATGTTCTCTGGTACAGGTATCACAATAAGGACTATTTTGTTTCACAAAGCCCATTGAGGTATATACTCTCACAGCCTGAACTTAGGGACGCTTTTTATATAGCCTTAGCTTCGATATTGCTATTTATGGTATTTACTTTTAAAAGAAAGCAAAAGGCTATACCTATAGTCAGGCCGCCGCGCAATCATACTCTGGATTTCGCCGCGACTTTGGGGAGCCTTTATTTCGAGCGTTCCGCGAATGAAGATATAGCTGAAAAGAAAATCCTTCACTTCAAAGAATATGTCAGTTCGAAGCTTCGCTGCAAGCCTGATGATAAAGCAGCTATAGCCGCCCGCTCAGGTGTAGAGCCGGACATTATTGATAATATTTTCAAAAAAATCGATGAGATCAAAAGCGCCAAATATATTAACGACAAAAAATTGATTGAACTAAGCAAAGAAATTGATAAATTTTATATGAGGATGAAACATGGAAGAAAATAATAAAGAAGAACTTCCGGAAAACCAAGGGAACGAGCAAAAGCCTGAAAAAGAAGCACCAGAAGAAAGCTTTGCGCCGAGGATAGACCTCAGCAGCCTTAAGGATAAAACCGGCAGGGTAATGGAAGAATCCTCCAAAGTACTGGTTGACATGAAAGGCCACACACGTATTATACTCATTGCAATGATCTGCGAAGGGCATGTGCTGCTGGAAGGCGTACCCGGTATTGCTAAAACGCTCATGGCTAAAACTATGGCAAAACTGATCGAAGCGGAATTTGCCCGGCTTCAGTTTACGCCCGACCTGATGCCTTCGGATGTTACGGGAACTTATGTTTTCAATCCCAAAATTGTTGAATTCGAACTGAAAAAAGGCCCTATCTTCACAAATGTTGTACTGGTGGATGAAATAAATCGCGCTCCCGCGAAAACTCAGTCAGCACTCTTTGAAGTAATGGAAGAAAAGCAGGTAACCATCGAAGGTAAAACCAACATAATGCCCTTTCCCTTTCTGGTTCTTGCCACGCAGAACCCTATTGAATTTGAGGGCACATACAGGCTCCCGGAAGCGCAGATTGACCGATTTATGTTTAAAATACTCATAGATTATCCGAGTGAAGCAAGCGAAAGGGAAGTTCTCAAAATCAAAAATGAAAATCCCGGCCACACGGATATCAGCGGCATAAAGCCGGTGATAAGCAAAGATGATCTCAGGAAATTCCGCTCTATGATGTATGAGGTACATGTGGAAGATTACCTGCTTGATTATATTAATTCAATCGTCAGGTCTACACGGCACAATTCGCAAATATTCCTCGGGGCTTCGCCGAGGGCGGCCATATCACTGCTGTTCGCTTCCAAAGCTTATGCCGCTTTGGAAGGCAGGGATTTCGTTAAGCCGGAAGATATTCACGAAATGGCGCTGCCGGCATTAAGGCACAGGATAATACTTACATCCGAAATTGAAATGGAAGGCAGAACTGAAGATGAAGTTATAAGAGGAATCATGGCAAATATAGAAATACCCAGATGATAAATATTCTAAAAGCATTATACTTCGAAAGCAGGTTTTACACGGGGATAATTTTAATTATCCTGCTTTACATACTGGCAAACGCATACAGCTTTCTCTATATGCCGGCGCAAATAATACTTGTACTGTTCCTTTCCGTTACTGCTGCCGATATATTGATGCTGTTCAATAAAAAAGATGGCATCGAAGCACAAAGAATACTGCCTGCAAAGTTTTCTAACGGAGATGATAATCCGGTAAAGATGAATATAATTTCAAATTATGATTTTAAAGTAAAATGCGAAATAATCGACGAATTGCCCGATCAGTTCCAGAAGCGCGATTTTTCCATGGAAGCTGAATATAACAAGGGATATTCAAGATCACCGGAATATTTCCTGAATCCTGTACGCAGGGGCAGCTATCAATTCGGTGCTTTGAATATCTACGTTTCCGGGCCGGTAAATCTCGTCAGACGACGGTACCGCTTTTCACAGGATGCCGCAGTGAAAGTTTATCCTTCATTTTTGCAAATGAAATATTATGAACAAATGGTCCTTGCCAATAAATTCTCACATACCGGATTAAAGCGTATAAGGCGGCTGGGAAACACTCTGGAATTCGAGCAGATATCTAATTATACCCCCGGAGATGACTACCGCACAATAAACTGGAAGGCATCAGCGCGTCGTGATGAACTTATGGTAAACAAATACCGCGATGAAACCATGCAGGATATTATTTGCATGATTGACGGAGGCAGGCAGATGAAAATGCCCTTTGAGGGGATGACACTTCTCGATTATGCCGTGAATGCCTCTTTGGCGTTATCGAATATTGTTATCAAAAAGAAGGATAAGCCGGGGCTTATTCGCTTTTCTGATAAAGTATATGATTATCTGGCTCCTTCTAACAGAAAAGGCCAGATGCAAAAAATGATGGATATGCTTTATAATATCGATACAAATTTCAGCGAAAGCGATTTCGCTATGATACCCGGTTATCTCCGCCGCGTAGTCAAGAAACGCAGCATGGTAATGCTCTTCACCAATTTTGAATCCTACCAAAGCATGATTCGGAATATCGAGGCATTCAGGATGATCGCCGCCGATCACCTCTTAGCCGTGATTTTCTTCGAAAATACAGAGCTTGATAAGCTGATCTACAGCAACCCCACTAAAACAAACCATGTTTATACAAAAGTTATAGCAGAAAAGCTCGCCCTGGAGAAACACAAAATCATCCGTGAACTGAACAAACACCGCATTCATACTGTTTTCACTCCGCCGAAAGATCTTTCCCTCGAATCAATTAACAAATATCTCGAAATCAAAGCCAGAAGGCTTCTTTGATTGGTATCCCTTTATATAAATAAAAACAGCCCGCATTTACTGCAGGCTGTTCAAAAAAGGAATTTAAAATGAAAAACAAAATAAATTGCTAATCACTTTTAACTCAAAAATAATTCATATGATGACAGATCCTGACGCCTTGTAATTTTTCAAGAAATTTTTCATAACTTAGTTTGATAATTTGTTTATTAAGATTACAGAAAGTTTATATGGCAGGCCCCAAGCCAATTATGTACGTTAAAGGTGTCGGCCCCAGAAGGGCCGCAGTACTTGAATCCGAGGGTATCCACCATTCTCTTGACATGCTCAAGTATACCCCTGTATCATATATTGAAAGAGACGCATCCAAATCGATCAAACAGCTTACATTCGATTTCAGGTCCGGTTTCTCAGATGAAATTATCCCGCCTGTAAATTTCCGGAATGAAACTACCATTGTAGCTGAAATATTTTCCAAACAGTTGAACAGGGCCGGCAAACACAGAAAAATGCTCACGCTCAGCATAAGCGACGAAAGCAATATGTCAGCGAAAGTAAATTTCTGGAATATGACTGATTATTTCGATAAAATTTATAAAAAAGGACAAATGATAGCCGTAAGCGGCAAACCGGAGCTCGACCGCTACGGTCTAATGACTTTTACTCATCCTGAAATTGATATTATCGAACCCGAAGATAAAGAACTTTATGCTAAAGGTGCCATCCTTCCCAAATACCGGCTGACCGAGAAAATGCGCAGGGCCGGATTCAGCATACGGTTAATGCGAGGGATAATGGAAGAGATAATCAGAGATGAGCTTTACTTAATAAAGGAACGCCTGCCAAAGAGTTTAGCAGAGGAAATGCAACTGCTTGATATATGGCAGGCGTACAAGGCCCTGCATTTCCCTGAAAGCCCCGAAATACTCGAAAAAGCTATATTCAGGATGAAATTCGAAGAGCTTTTTTTCTATCAGCTCGCTATCGGTTTAAAGAAAAAACAGGCTGATGTGACCTTAAAAGGAATAACGATGAATCCGAAAAGCCCTTCTGCCAGGAAACTGTATGATTCACTGCCTTTTCAGTTAACCCCCGACCAGAAAAAAGTGATTCGTGAAATAGCCTCGGATATGCAAAGCGGCAAACCCATGAGCCGGCTGCTCCAGGGTGATGTGGGCTCCGGTAAGACTATTGTGGCTGTGCTCAGCGCGCTCATTGCTATTGACGAAGGCTATCAGGCCGCATTTATGGCGCCTACGGAAATACTCGCTGAGCAGCATTATAAGAATATTATCCGCTACCTTGAAGGCATTGATGCCGAAGCGGTACTGATTAAAGGCAGCCAGAAAACGGCCTTGAGACGCGACGCTCTTGAGAGGATAAGTTCAGGCAGGGCCTCGGTAATAGTGGGGACTCATGCGCTATTCCAGAATGATATACTTTACCGCAACCTTGGCCTTATAATCATAGATGAGCAGCACCGGTTCGGTGTAGCACAGAGAGCCGAACTTATTAATATTGCAAAAAGCTCGCACAACGGAAAGCTGGTGGCGCCGCATATACTCGTGATGACCGCCACCCCCATACCGAGAACAATTACGATGACTCTTTACGGCGATCTTGATGTATCGGTCATAAAGCAAAAGCCCGGTGGAAGAAAGCCAATTATCACCAAAGTCGCGTTTGATTCAGCAAGGGAGGATGTTTATAATTTTATCAGGGAAAAGATTAGCCACGGCAATCAGGCCTATATAGTTTACCCACTGGTAGAGAAGTCTGATAAGCTTGAACTGAAAGCTGCCACAGAGCATTTTGATTTTATTGGCAATGATGCTTTCCCGGGATATCCCTGCGGATTGCTGCATGGCCAGATGAAGGCCGAAGAAAAAGATCTGGTAATGGAAAAATTCCTTAATAAGGAATATAAATTACTGATTTCAACAACTGTCATCGAAGTTGGAATCGATGTACCTAACGCTACGGTAATGCTTATCGAAGATGCCGAAAGGTTCGGGCTGTCGCAGTTACACCAGTTGAGGGGCCGCGTGGGAAGAGGTGCAGATCAGTCATACTGCATATTGATGACTAAAGATCATTTCAAATACAGGATAAAGGACAAATCAAAAAGGGATGAAGAACAAAAATCTGCTGTTATAAGGCTTCGTACAATGGAAGCAACCAACGACGGCTTCGAAATAGCATCGGTTGATTTGAAGTTACGCGGCCCGGGTGATATACTTGGCACTAAGCAAAGCGGCCTGCCCGATTTTAAATTCGCTGATATAGTTAATGACGGAGATATTATAACTCTGGCCCGTGAAAAAGCTTTTTCACTGATTAATGAAGACCCGTCGCTTAAGCTGCCGCATAATCTTGCTGTTAGAGAGCATTTTTTTAATACATTCGCCGGTGGGAGATATTTTGACATAGCCTGATCAATCGACAAAATTGTTGATAAGTAACGTCAATTTTGTCATTTTTTATATGATTGGATTACCCCCTGATCTGAAAATCAAATAATCATATTAGATTTCAAGCGGGATATGGAAAAAAAAGTAATTGTTTCTTGAATCTGGCATAGCGCTTGCATAAATTAGTTATGAGGTAAATAATATGAATTTTAAAATACTTATAATAATTATATCCGGCATGCTTTTCTTATCGGAAGCAGCTTATGCTCAAAAGGCGCCGGAAAGTGACAGTTCGGCATCCCTAAGACTGAATCCCGAATTTAGTGATGCCGATAATGAAGGTATTGACGACAGGCTCAGCGCCAGAGATAGCTGCATGGGGAATTGCGGCGGCCGGCATAAGCATCATCAGCGTGCTCACAGAAGAGACCGTTTTATAGATAAAGACGGAGACGGCATTAACGACCACCGCTGCCGCGGAATGGGCCTTTTCAAGGGCAGAGGCAAAGGAAAAGCAGCCAAAGGAAACCCAAATCAGAAAAATCAATTTAATAATTCCGGAAAATGATAATCTAATTATAGCTTAAGACTGTTTATTAAAAATAAAAAAACTAAAACAAGGCTGATTTTTCAGTCTTGTTTTGCTTTAGATTGACTCATAAAATCATACAAATTGAGAGTAAAGACAATAATAATGTTGCACTTAATATTTTTGATGAGTATATTAACTTTCCGCAAGCCTATGAAATTGCAAATAATAATGTCAACGGAAAATTGACAGAATGGCAATTAGAATAACTGTAAGCAAATATGCATAGTAATATGCATTCACTTTCAATGACGTCGGCTTAATCAGAACAGACGGCCAACAGTCAATATCATAGAAATAGATACGGGAGACTAGTACATTATTAAGGGATAAAATGGGGTTGTTTAGAATTGGAAATAAAAAGGCTGTACGTTTATCCGTAGATGAGCAGAAGGAAATAATGACTCAAATCAGCGCGGCGGACGACGTTAGTAAAGTACAGGAACTATTTGCTAAATTATATGACAGCATGGTTCACGCGCACTGGTCTGTGCTTTCAAAAAAATATATCCCTCCTCTCGACCACGAGGAGCTGAAAGACATATTCCAGGAAGCATGGATAAAAGTACTCGAGAACAGAGACCGCTATGACGGTAAAAGCAAGGTGTATAACTGGATATACATCATTAAAAAAAATTTAATAATTGACAGCATTCGAAAAAATAAGAAGATGGATCGTAATTATAATAAGATCAATGGCGAAGAGGAAGATTATATTTATACACCATGGGATAAAAATGACGATCCTATGATCGATGAGGAAATTATCTCTAAAGAAACATTATATATTATTTTAGAGACAATAGATAAAATTGAAGACGTTAGGGAAAAAAGCATAATTGAGATGAGAATTGTCCGGGGAATGAAATACGATGATATTTCGAATACCTTGAATATACCCCTGACAACGGTTCATTATAAAGCCAATAAAGCTTTGGATAAACTTAGGGAAAGATTGGGATACTTATTGAATTCTTAAAATGGAGTTAAGGTAAAATGTCTGATAAATTTCAAGGCATGGGCCCTGAAAATGAAACACTGGCAGAAAGCCTAGCCAGAGCTTTCAGAAAAGAAAGAGAAAAAAACGCTATCGATAAGATGGTCTCTGATAAAGTTTCGGCAACTGATTTCGGAAAATCTGACGGAAGAAACTTCCTGTTATGGCCTCTTATGATAGTAATTGTTTTTGGAATATTTTCACTTACAACATATACTGTTTATAAATTCGCTGCCGAGAGCGAGACATCATCTGAATCAGAAATTATTAAAACAGAAAATAACGCTCCGGATGAAATCAACGATCCAGATGCAAACGAAGCCATGCCCGAAACTCTGGCTGAGCACAATGATAAACCCGACATGACAAAAAATAACCCCGATACAAGGGAAGAAGCCTCTACAGCAGGAAGAGGAAGCACTAAAGCCGTGAATAAAGCAAATGAAGATATAATCGAAAACAAGGCTTATGAAACTAAAGTCAGTACTAAAGTTGACGTTAGTAAGTATAAGGCATCAGAACTGGATATTGCCCTTGCTACGGTGATGAAAACTATCGGGCTTGAGTATTCTGAAGAAATGAAAAACGGCACAAAATCATTTGTATCGAAACAAAAGACCGGGGTTATGCCTTCTAACAAAACGGCGATTGATTTTAATATTATTTTTTCATACGATACTCATGATCCCGGTGACCTGATAATATCATTGATTTATCGAAAATCAGATTATACCGGTGATTTAAGTAAACTGCCTGATGTAGAAAGTATTTTTTACAGCGCGCTCAAAGACAGTCTTTCTAAAGCATTATAAAAAATGTAATGATCAGTCGAATTCATAAGGTACTCCTTTTAATTCTGCTTTTGAACGCCCGGGGCCTTCAAGCGGAAAGCCCCGGCTGGTCAACTTACTATGGCGGAAATAATTATGACGGAATCACTTCTGTGATATGCGTCGGCGATGAAATCTATGCCTGCGGTTTTACCAATACTGACGCCACCGGGATTATTGCTACTGAGGGCGCTCACAAAAGCAAATTTACCGGATCTACCGGCACATCCGATGCTTTTCTTGTTAAATTCGATAAAACAGGACAGCGTCTATGGGCTACTTATTTCGGCGGCACTCAGAATGACCGCGCTCTGGCACTTACTTACGACAAAGAAAATGGCCATATAATTATGGGCGGGACTACTTCCAGCCACCTTGATATTGCATTTGGTTCGGGCATAGAACAAAATATTTACGGAGGCGGAAGCTCCGACGGATTTCTTGCCGCGTTCGATCCTTACGGCAGCTTAAAATGGAGCACATATTTCGGGGGAACCGGAAATGATACAATAAATGACCTGGCCTGCGAGGATGGCATGCTGTATGTTGTGGGTACCACAACATCGCATGCCCTTGCTACCCCCGGAGTGCATCAGCAAAATCTGCGGGGCTTTTCGGATGCTTTCTTCTCGGTATTTGAATCAGATAAAGGCCTGATGGAATGGACAAGCTATTACGGCGGATCGGGTTCTTCACCATATACAGGTGGAGGTGCTGAGCAGGGAACTGCCGTAAGCGTTAATGGCGATGATATTTATTTTGCAGGCAATACAAACAGTGTCAACGGAATTCACTATAACAACGGCCCCGGAAGAACATTTTCGGGCGCTGTTGATGGTTTTATTGTTAAAATTCAAAAAAATAAATTCGTAGAATGGGGCTCTTATTTTGGCGGTGGAAATTCTGATGCCATAACCGCCATTCATGCCAGTGGCAGCGACATCTACCTAACCGGAATTACACTGAGTAATTCGCTTCAGGGATCGATCAACAGCGCCGGCGGAAATACCGACAGCTTCCTGTGCAGAATTGATGGCAAGGGCGAAATTGATTGGACTGTATTCCTGGGCGGTGATGATGATGATATTGCTCATGATCTAATTGTGGAAAAATACATTTATGTGGCAGGGTTTACTAAAAGTAATATGGGAATTGCTACCAAAGGCGCTACCAAAAGCAATCTTAATGGCAATACTGATGGTTTCCTGGCTGCATACGAAGAGAACGGCAATTCATATTTCGGAACTTACCTGGGAGCCGGACTCGAGGATGAGATACGCTCAATAGCCTATCTGGAAAGTGATTCGATTATGGTTATGGCCGGCGTAACAAACAGTGAACAGGGAATTTCGACCACAAACTCCCACCAAAGGAATTTTGGTGGTACTACGGACGGATTCATACAAATTAATAATCTGCTCAATATTATTCCCGAGCTCAGTGAGTATTTTTATTGTTCCGGTGACAGTATAGAAGTGGATGTTACGCTTTTCGGCAATTTTTCTGATAACACGGTATTAAGGCTGGAACTATCGGATCCTCTCGGAAGTTTCGATAATCCTTATGTGCTTGCCGCCGTTAGCGCGAATACTTCAACAAGCATTAAGGCCATGATCCCGGTTGATATTTCTTCCGGAGGGGACTATTATTTACGCGTTGTTTCCTCTTACAAAGATATTATAAGAGTAATTCAGGAGCCTGTTTCAATTAGCAATTTGAATAATATTTATATCCTGGGAATTGAAAAATGCTGTATTGGAGATAAGGAGAAATATTTTGTTAACTCCACCGGGTTATCAAATCTTAAGTGGAAAGTCGAAGGCGGAGAAATAGCAGGTGATATCTTTGATAATAATATTGATATAATCTGGACTGAATACGGAATAAATAAAATAGAACTCGAACTGGAAAATGCCTATTGCAAGGGTGTGGTTATGCTCGAAGTTGAAGTATTTGAGAAACCTGAAGCTGAGATCAATGAATTCAGTGATATTTGCGATAATGATAAACTATTCAAATTGACAGGCGCATATCCGGCAGGCGGCAATTATTTTGTTAACGGGAAGCCACAGAGTACTTTCAATCCCACGGCGGAAGGGCCGGGTATTTACGAAATAAGCTATATATATCAAAATTTTCGCGGATGCGCTGATACGGCCTTTACTGAATTAACCGTACTCAAATCTCCTGAAAAGCCGGATATAATATTAAAGGATGATTTTATTTTTACGACTTCTGAAGGTGAAAAAAAGTGGTATTATAACGGTTCAAAAATAGTTAACGCTACAGGAGATACCTTATGGCCGCAGAACTCAGGATCGTACTTTTTGACTGTTGAAAATTTAAACGGGTGCATATCGGATAATTCAGATACAATTGATTTTAAACGCACAATTAATAAATACCCTGCCATAACAGTTACTGATGCTTATCAATTCGAAGATCTGATTTGTAACGAAATGGATGAATCTGTATTATCAGTTAAAAATACAGGCACAGATACTCTTGTAATAAATAATATATATTTGAAGGGAGCTCAGCATTTTTTGCTTAATACAGGATTTGTAAATTCGATTCTGGCTCCTGATTCTTCGACAAGTATCGGCCTGTATTATATACCCGTGAATACAGGCGTCCATACTGATACCATTGTTATTAAAAGCAATGCCGTAAATACTGACAGCTCTCTTATTATAATTAAAGGCACAAAGCACATTGCCGATTTTCAGATTGATAGAATAATGATCGATCATGGCAGGCTGGAGTACAATATTCAAGACACACTAACACTGGCCATAAAGAATACAGGTACAACGCCGCTTTATCTTAATGCCTCACTCGATTCAGAGCTTTTCAGAATCGAGGGTAAACTGGACAGCATTGTAAACGAAAGCGTTATATCTGTTGTGTTTAGAGGATACTATTCGGATACTCTAATTACCGCGGCAGCGAATTTCACTGATTCAACCTGTGGTAATAGCATGGAAGTCAGCCTTCGCGCGGAAGTATTCGAAGAGAAAGTAAGCCCGCCCGGATTATACGTGCAGGGAGGTTTCGCCAGAGCTTCAGCCGGTGATACTCTCGAGATGAATATCAGTATACACCCCATTAATTGGCTTAGAAATCATGGCTATGAAAAAATTACCGGCGAACTTAACTTTAACTATACACTGCTTTATCCTGTGGGTGATACTCCCGAAGGATATGTACACTCCGGCCGCAGGTATATTCCATTGGATATTAATTTCAGTGAAGCTGAGGACTTTAAGCTTAAATTCAGGGCGGCGCTGGGTACTGATTCCATTACCAGGCTCAGGTTTGATAATCTTGCAGTTGAAGGATATGACAGAGTTATAAACCACAGCCCGGGTATTTTTATATTGAATGATTTGTGCCTGGAAGGAGGGCCGCGGTACGTACACTTTGAAGATGCCATCAATATGGAGGTATTCCCAAATCCGGCAAAGAACAAACTGAACCTGAAATTCGATCTCATTGAATCAGGGCATACAGAAATCCTGATTTTTAATTATTTAGGTGAACCTGTTCTAAAAATTTTTGATGCCAAAGGAAGTAAAGGAGAGCACGATATAGATATAAATATCGCCACTTTAAGCTCAGGAGTATATTACATCAGGCTGGAAACTCCTACATTTTCTGAAACAAGTCTTTTAAATATTGTTAAATAATCTTAATTTACAGGTAATTAATCAATGAAGTGTTTGTTCTTTTTTATTGATGAAACTAAAGATCATTTTCATAATGCTTACTACAATTCTTACACGTGTTTACGCGCAAGAATCTACAAATCCCGAGTATTCATTTTCGGCCGATTTTAATTATTCTGTTCTCGATAACAAGGTATTCTTCTCAACTGTTCCCGGTATTCCGAATTGCTGCCCCGGATTTACTTCTGGTGAGGGCAATAGGCTCGGGTTTACCCTTAACGCAAAAAAATTCTTTACTGAAAACCTGTACTTTGGCCCGGGATTGGGCCTTGGTTTATCTAATACAAAATTTGCTTCGCGGGAATCTACCTTTGTTTATTACAAGGGCCAAATAGTAAACGGGAATTTTGAACATACGGTAGAAATTGATCAGACACAGGCTTTTATTCAGTTTGGCGGCGGTGTGCTTATATCCGGTTTTGATTTTTATGCCGGTATCGGCTCGAATTTTAATTTGAACAGCACATTGTACCAGCAGGAAGAAATAGTGGAACCGGCAAACGCGGGAACTTTTATTGATGAATTCGGTCAAGATACCGGCTCAAGAACGAGAAACGAATTTGAAGGAAACTTTGAGTATATAAATGATTATTTTGTAAGCCTTAATCTCATTCTCGCCTATGAAATGAAGCTTAATAACCGCGGTTCTTTGAAATTAAGGCCGGCTGTTTCATACGGGCTTTCGCTCAATAAAGTCTCAGACCTGATAAACTGGGATATGGCTTCCTACAGCCTTGGATTGGGTTTGAGTTTCAGCACTTATAAAAAACCTCCTGAACTTATCGAACTCTTACCGGAGTTCACAATTCCTGAAAATTCCCTTAGCGGCAGAAATCATAACAAATTTCCCGTCAGGGAATTTATTCCGGAAACGGGAACTCTGGATATAGTAAAAACAGAAATATTCGGGCCTGAATTTGAGTTTGTTTATGATACGCTTACAACTGAGATTGAAAGCAGGAAAGTAGTGAAGATAAATAAAGCCGACACAACCGATATAAGCAGCAACACGACACTTTCACTGATCCCGGAGAGCAGGATAATGGCAGGCAGGATCAATTCGCGTGTGGCTTTCCCTATACTCTCCTATGTTTTCTTTAATGGTAATGAAACAGCTGTTCCGCCAAGATATTTCAGGCAATCAGGAGCATTCTCATACCTTCAAAATTACTACGGCATTTTCGGATATGTCGCCTCAAAAGCATTATCAGCCGATACTGAAATTAATCTAAAAGCCCTCTACGGTATTGAAGGAATCGATAAAGAAACAGCTTTAGCCAGGCTGGATACAATTAAGGGAATTCTATCGGGAATATATAATGTTCCGGCTGATAATATATATACGGAAACAGAAAGAATTCACCAAGCGCCGTCTGAAATTTCGCTCAATTATACAGAAGAACATAACAGAGTTGAAATCACACTTGAAGACTCTGAATTTTTGGCTCCAATAAGCTTTGAAAGAGATGAATTCACCTTCTTCAGAGATGAAATTAGATTTAAACTAAATCAGGACAATTCATTAAAGTATAACCGATGGACATTTGAGCTGAATTATGAGGGAGTTAAAATACACGAAAGCTCCGGTTCATTTCCCGCCCCCTCTAATATAGTTTGGCTGACCCGTGATCTTCCCTATTACAAAGATTCTGCGTCCATTGAATACAAGCTGCTGCTAAAAAGCCAGAGCGGAGAGGAATTCATCTACACCAATTCGGCTCCGGTTTATTTTAAAAATATACAATCGGAAGCTACTGATTTTGAGAAATACTACATTATACTATTCGATTATGATTCGGCTGAATTAAGCAGTTATAACCTCAATCTTATCAATAAGATCAAGGAAAGCACATCACCTCAGGATAAAATACTCATTCGCGGATTTACGGATAAAACCGGTGATCCTGAATATAACCTGCACCTTTCTAAGATCAGGGCACAAGCTGTAGCGCGGCAGCTCGGTAGAGGCGATGTTGAGATTATCGGTATGGGCAGCCGTATAGAACTGTACGATAATCAGTATCCCGAAGGGAGGTTTTACTCCAGAACTGTGGAGATCAGAATACTGCAAAAATAAACCCTATTTACAATCCGTTTCTAAAAATTACCGTTTATAATATATTATATACTACTTACTTATGAAAATACATACTAAATACTTATGAAAAATTTTTGGAATGATATATCGAAGCCGGTTTATTCACTGGCTCCCATGGAAGATGTAACTGACACGGTTTTCAGAGAGATAGTTCTCGGAATATCCGACCCGGATTATCTGCATGTTCTGTTCGCGGAATTTACTTCAACAGACGGCCTTTGCCATGAAGTCGGTAGAGAAAAAGTATCCCACAGGCTGCATGTTAATGAATCTGAACGAAAACTTCTCAAAGAAAAAGGAGTTAAGCTGGTGGCTCAGATATGGGGCAGCGATCCCGAAAAATACTCCCGCTCCGTTAAATTGATCTGCGAGGAAATGGACTTTGACGGAATTGATATCAATATGGGCTGCCCAGTCAGGAAAATAGTTAAAAGCGGTGCCTGTTCTGATCTTATCCGCACTCCGGATCTGGCTAAGGAGATCATACAGGCGGCAACTGAAGCAGCAGACATACCGGTTTCTGTGAAAACCAGAACAGGTATTAACGAGCACATTACAGAAGAATGGATCGGACAATTACTCGATATGAAACCTCCTGCCATTACACTTCATGCCAGAACCCAGAAAATGATGTCAGATAAGCCTGCCGACTGGCAGCAACTTGGCAAAGCAGTAAGACTGCGCGATCAAATTAATCCCGATACGCTTATTATCGGGAACGGGGATATTTTTTCATTCGACGATTCCATTAGAATGATACATGAACAGGGCGTTGACGGTATTATGATTGGGCGGGGAATATTCAAGGATCCATGGATATTCAACCCTGACAACCCGCAGCCGGGACCCGCTGAAAGGCTCGGCATTCTGCTGAAACAAGCGGAACTCTATGAAAAGACCTGGCGCGGCATTAAGAATTTCAACATACTCAAGCGCTTTTTTAAGATTTATACTTCTGGATTTTATAATGCTTCTGACATAAGGAATGAACTGATGCAGGCCAAAAATGCCGTCGAAGTTAGAGAAATCATAAGCGGTACAATGTATTATAATGACAAAACAACAAAGGAACAGTGATAATAAACTGTTAAGCTGTCACGTCACAATCTGAACAATTAATGAAATTAATAAACAGGACAGGCGATAATGCGCAGTATTACATTTTATATAGTATTCGGAATCATCATAGCAATTTACGCCCTTATCAACTTTTATATTTATAAAAGGGCGGTACAGTCCATCCCTCAATCATGGAATATCACGGCGTGGTTCACCGCGGCGTTTATTTTGATTGCCGCATCCTACCTTTCAGGCAGGCTGCTGGAGAAGTTATGGCTATCGCCCGTCAGTGATGCCCTGGTATGGATAGGCTCCATCTGGCTTGGGATGATAGTGTATTTCCTGATTGCGATTGCCATTATTGATTTGATCCGCGCAGTGAACCACTTCGCTCCTTTTTTCCCGCAATCATTTTATGCTGATTACGGAAAAACCAAGCTAATTACCGGAATTAGCGTAACCGCCCTCGTTATGATCATTACCACTGCTTCTTTTATTAACGCGCATACTCCCGCCATACGCGAAATAACTCTGGAAATAGATAAAAAATCAAATGGCCATGACAGCCTAATCGTAGCAATAGTTTCTGATATTCATCTCGGTACAACATTCACCAAGAGCAGGTTAGAGGATATGGTGGCACGTATAAACAGTCTCGAACCGGATCTGATACTCCTAGCCGGCGATATCGTTGACGAAGACTTAGAGCCTGTAATAAGAAATGGGCTTGGGGAATCTCTTAAAAAGCTCAAAGCACGCTACGGCAATTATGCAGTTACAGGCAACCACGAATACATAGGAGGAGTCGAAAAAGCCGTTGAATTTCTCACCGGCCATGGTATCAGGTTTTTAAGGGATAGTTCGGTACTTATCAATAACAGCTTTTACATTGTTGGCCGGGAGGACCGCAGCATAAGATCATTTACAAAGAAAAACCGCAAAGATTTTAAAGAACTCTTTAACGGAATTGACCTGAACCTGCCCGTTATAATGATGGACCACCAGCCCCATGAATTGGATATGGCTGCCGGTTCAGGAGCCGACTTACAGATCTCCGGCCATACGCACCATGGCCAGCTCTTCCCTTTTAATTTCATAACAAAATTAGTTTACCGCATAAGCTGGGGGCATACAGTAATCGGTAATACCCATTTCTATGTTTCCTCAGGATTCGGAACCTGGGGCCCACCGCTACGCTCCGGCAACACCCCGGAAATAGTTAATATGAAACTGAAATTCACCGGTAATTGATCGCACCCCGCCTGTGCCATCTGTTTATTAAAACATGATCTTTCGTCACTAATACGCCGGCAACACTTCGCAGAGCCTGTTCCGGACCTTACCGGAGAACAAAAGCAGTTCATTTCACATACATCACTGCCGGCTCATTTCCATTGCGGCGCGAATGCCGTCGCCAGCGGCGATGGCTGCCTGCCTGTATAATCCGTTAGCCGCATCTCCAATGATCATAATATCTTCTTTGGGATATGTGCCTGAGATATTCTCAATCAAAGCCGTATTCGCCCGCCTGCCAATGGCATAACCCAGATAATCAGCTTTAATTTGAAAACCGCCCCCTGGAGATACGCAATTCATAAATATTTTACCGGACTTCATTTCGCAGCTATTTAACTGTGTCCCGGTATAACAGGAAATCATTGGGCTGATTGCGGCCCTGTCATAAAGAAGCTTAAGGCAGCGGGTTTTCGCGCTCCGATTGAGTATATGGACTTCATTATACCCACGGGCGAGATTAAGGGCATAGTCAAAAGCAGCATCTCCCCCGCCCACAATGGCAATCTGCCTGCCCGATACGGGCAGGATGTCCGCTACATCACGGAATATCTTCTCCTGCGGAATTTCTTCGGAATAGCTTACCGGCACGGGTAAAGTACCGCAGGCAAAGATGATCTTGTTAGCGCTAATTTCGCTGTTATTTCCAGTTAAATAAAAAGTGCCGTCATATTTGATAGAAAGAACTTCATCATAATGAATATCTATATCAAATTTATCGAGGTGCTTTTCCATAAGTCCGCAAAGAGCTACCCCCGACAGGCCTTTGAATATTCCGGGGTAATTTTCTACAAGATTGGCGTTACGGAGCATTCCGCCAGGTTTGTTTTTTTCTATTAAAAGAAAATCATTGCCCTGCCTTTTGAGCTGAATGGCGGCGGCTATACCGGCAGGCCCTGATCCTATTACTGCGATTTCAGCATACTTCTTATTCATCATTCATCAACTCTCTGCTCATCACTATATGAGCGAAACCGTGTGCAAGGTTCCTGAATGTTGACTGGTGTAGCTCTAAGTTAATTGTAGCGGTAGTATCAGCGGGAAAGATGCAGTTGAATCCCCTGCAAAAAGCCGACCGCAAAGTTGTTTCGCAGCAAAGATTGGTCATCACTCCGGTAAAAATCAGAGTGTCAATATTTATATTTTTAAGATAATCTTCAAGTTCAGTTTCATAAAAAGCGTCGTATTGGGATTTTTCAATAATCTTGTGGTTTCCGGTATGTACTCGCTCATCGATGTTGATCAAAGGATGATTGGCGTACATTCTTTCCTGCCACCAAATGCCCATCATGCCGGCGTTATCATCGCTGTTTACATGCTTTGTAAAAATAACCGGATATCCGTCTTTTTCAAAATAATCGGTTAGCTTATTTATTCGGGGTATGACAGCTTCAGCGGAAGGCACCCAGGCGTGTGATTTTTCTGAAATAAAATAATCCTGCATATCCAGCACCAAAAGAGCAGGATTATTCATGGGAATTTCCCTGACTCTACGGCCGCAGTTATTTATAATTTCGCGGGCGGTATTCTCAATACCTTTATGCTTATAATAATTGGTTTTTATAAGTTTCATTATTATAAAATATAATCTCCATTATTTTATGATCTGATCATCGGAATTCTTATTATCAAATGTAAATAATTAAGAGTGATTAAACTATTGATTTTTTTTATTCATTAATATGACTGTTAGGCAATTTTTTCCTATTTTTGAGGAAACATAGCAACGAGTGTCTATTACAGCAAATATATCATAAAGGAGTCCCAATGGATGTAGAAATATTATCCCGGCTTCAATTCGCTATAACTATCGGTTTCCATTATATTTACCCGCCATTGAGCATCGGGCTCGGCGTGATCCTCGTTATGATGGAAGGCATGTACATTAAAACCAGGAACCCGCTTTTTGAAAAAATGACAAAATTCTGGGTAAAGATATTTGCTTTAACTTTCGGCTTAGGTGTAGCTTCAGGAATTGTAATGGAATTCCAGTTCGGTACAAACTGGGCGACATACTCACGCTTTGTAGGTGACGTATTCGGCAGCGCTCTGGCAGCTGAAGGTATTTTTGCATTCTTCCTGGAGTCCGGTTTCCTTGCCATTCTTGTTTTTGGCTGGGATAAAGTAAGTTCCGGCGTTCATTTTCTTGCAACCATACTTGTAGCTGCAGGCGCACATTTTAGCGCGGTATGGATTATCGTGGCTAACTCCTGGATGCAAACTCCTGCCGGCCATCACATAGTAGGCGAAGGTACCATGGCACGCGCCGAAATCGTGGACTTCTGGGAAATGGTATTCAATCCTTCAACCGTTGAACGGCTTACACATACTGTATCTGGCGCCTGGCTCGCGGGGGCATTCCTAGTATTAAGCGTGGCAGCTTATTATTTGATTAAAAAGAAGCATGTTGATTTTGCCAAAAATTCGATCAAAATTGCTTTGGTGCTGGCTGTATTCGCTTCCTTATTTCAGCTTTTCACCGGGCATCAGAGCGCGCACATGATTACCGAGCACCAGCCGGCTAAGCTTGCCGCCCTTGAAGGCCATTATAAAACCGGCCCGGCTGATATGTACCTGGTGGGCTGGGTTGATGAAAAGAATGAGGAAGTTTACGGCATTAAAATACCCGGCATGCTTTCCTGGCTGGTTAACTGGGACACAAAATCTGAAGTCATGGGGCTGGACGCTTTTAAGCAGGGGGACAGGCCGCCTGTTAACATTGTATTCCAGGCATATCATATCATGGTAGGTATCGGAATGCTGCTTATACTGATATCTCTTATCGGCATATTCTACTGGTGGCGCGGTAACCTTGAAAAACAGAAGTGGTTCCTTATGCTGCTGGTGCCCTCTGTACTGCTGCCGCAGATCGCTAATCAGCTGGGCTGGATTGTCGCCGAAGTAGGCAGGCAGCCCTGGATTGTATATAATATACTTAGAACCAAAGACGCCTTAAGTAAGTCGGTAGACGCCGGCCAGGTAGGATTTTCGATCACAATTTTCTCTCTGATATATATTCTGTTATTTGTACTTTTCCTTTTCCTTTTAGATGGTAAGATCAAAGCAGGCCCTGAAAAGGTTGAAGAATTATCGACAGAATATGAAAAACAAAAAGAGATTTTTAACAGAGGAAAATCCTGACCTTTATCAGAGAAATTATTATTAAAATACAGGAGTAAAAAATGTATTCCGGAATTGATCTGAATATAGCCTGGTTCATACTTATAGGAATTTTGCTGACGGGTTATGCTATACTCGACGGATTTGACCTCGGCATAGGCGCCTTATACCTCGGGGTCAAAGACGACACCGAAAGAAGGCTGATGCTGAATTCCATCGGCCCAGTCTGGGACGGAAACGAAGTGTGGCTGGTAACCGGCGGCGGCGCTCTCTTCGCGGCATTCCCACATGTTTATGCGACTGTCTTCTCGGGCTTTTATGTAGCGCTAATGCTGCTTTTATTTGTGATAATATTCAGGGCTGTCGCGATTGAATTCCGCAGCAAGAAGGAATCCAAAAAGTGGCGCCAGAGCTGGGATATAGCCTTCAGCACGTCGTCTATAGTTATCGCCCTGCTTATGGGTACTGCTTTGGGCAATATAATAGTAGGCATTCCTCTTGACAGCGAGTATGAAGCGAATATATCCCTGTTGGAAATGTTGAAGCCGTATCCTCTGCTGGTGGGAATAACCACGGTCGCCCTCTTTATGATGCACGGAGCCATATACGGAGTGCTTAAGACAGAAGGCGCCCTGCATGATAAGCTCAGAAGCTGGGTGAATAATACAATTATTTTCTTTGTGATATGCTATGTTACCACAACAATGGTAACCCTGATTTTCGTGCCTCATATGCTCGATAATATCAAAGCTAATCCCTGGCTTTTCGGGGTAGCTTTTATTAATATGCTTGCTATTGCGAATATTCCCCGCGAAATACATCACGGCAGGGATTTCAGGGCGTTTCTTTCTTCGGCGGTTAGCATTCTGGCTCTGTTCTCTCTGTTTGCTATCGGTATGTTCCCGACTATAGTTCCGTCGGCTCCCAATCCTGAGTTCAGCCTGAATATTTATAACGCGGCATCATCAAGGAAAACTCTTGAGATCATGTTTACAATGACTCTGATAGGTATGCCTATGGTTATTGCCTATACTACCGCTGTTTACTGGATATTCAGAGGAAAAGTTAAGCTGGAATCCCATAGCTATTAATAAAATCTCAAAATGAATTTAAACACAGGCTGTGTCTATGAAGGCACAGCCTTTTTAAATTAATTATGACAGAACAATCATAGGCTCGATAGCAATTCTGCCGGATCGGTCAATGGCGCCGAGCATGCGAAATTAGTGCAAATGTAAACTGTCGGTTTGCCGTCGATCTGCTTCTGCTCTTTAGTGAAGGGCGCCAGTTCAGTGATCTTTGAATCATCATCAGGCTTATTGATAACAACTGTTCCGGGCAGATAATTTGAATTAATTATATCAAGCATTTTCCGCAGGGTTTCATCATCCGGATTGCCGCAAAGGACAATTTCCCTCGAACTGCCGAAAGCAAACTCCAGCCCTGCCAGGAAGAAAGTAAAAGCGCCAGGTGCCTGTAGTATGGTTCCGGAGAAGTATTTAACCTGCTCTTCAGCAAGCTTCAGGTATTTGCCTCCGCCTGTGAGCAAATGCAGCATCCTGAGATTATACTGCATAAATGAATTGCCCGATGGTATGGCGCTGTCATATAGCTCTTTTCTTCTGGAAATAAGCCTTTCGGCTTCTGTGGAAGTAAAATAAAATCCGCCTTTTTCATCATCCCAGAAGAGCCTGAGAGCTTCATCAGTCAGGCTTATTGCTTTTTCGAGATGATCAGCATCAAATGTAGCCATATAAAGCTCAATCATACCGCGTATTAGAAAAGCGTAGTCATCAATCATCGCGTTAATACCGGCTTCGCCCCCGCGGTATCTGTGCAGTAATTGTCCGTTCTGATAAAGTTCTTGAAGAATGAAGGACGCAGCCTGTTCCGCTGCTTCGGTAAAATCTGTTCTGCCGAAAATTCTACCGGCGAAAGCCATGGCAGTTATCATCAGGCCGTTCCAGTCGGTCATTATCTTATCGTCAAGGTGCGGACGGTTTCTTTTTTCCCTGTGTTCATAAAGTTTCTTACGGATAGTTTCCAATTTTGCAAGAATTTCATCCTTTGTGGCATTTTCCTCAGCGGCAATTTCATTAATTGATAAATTCCTGAAAACGATGTTCCCGTTCTCCGGCATGTGCCCCATGGGATCATTAAAATTACCGTTTTCATTTATATTAAAATACTCGCGAAAAAAACCAGCATCATTTCCTAGTATTTCGTTAATTTCATTATCTTGCCAAATATAGAATTTACCTTCAATACCGTCGCTGTCCGCATCTTCAGCTGAATAGAAGCCTCCGCTTTCGTCGCGCATATCCCTGAGCACATAGTTAATAACTTCCTCAGCGGTTCTTTTAAGGCTGTCATCCCCGGTAATAAGATAAGCCTCGGCGTACGCAAGCGCTATCATTGCCTGGTCGTACAGCATTTTCTCAAAATGCGGAACCCGCCAGAACTGATCTGTAGAATACCGGTGGAAGCCGTACCCGATATGATCGTAAATACCCCCGCGCTGCATGGCTCTTAGTGAGCCTGCCGCCATTTCTATGGCTGTATCATTGCCTGTCCTTTTGCCAAACCTGAGCAGGAAAAGCAGATTATGCGGAACCGGGAATTTCGGAGCGCCATGGAATCCGCCGTATTGCTTGTCGAATGATTGTAAAAGAGCGCTATACGCGCGTTCGGAAATGTTTTGGTTTATATCGCCTACGGGAGCCTGTAGATGTGCTTTATCCAGGCTTTGTGAAATTTCTGCTGCCGAACGCAATATCTCCTTATTCTTATCCTTCCAGGCTTCAGCGGCTTTTGGAATAAGCTCAAGCATACCGGCCCTGCCTGTCACGGTTTCTTTTGGGAAATATGTGCCTGCAAAAAAGGGCTCCTTATCCGGAGTAAGCAGTACGGTCAATGGCCAGCCGCCGCCGCCTGTGAGCATCTGGCAGACTGTCATGTAAATAGAATCGATATCGGGGCGCTCCTCGCGATCCACTTTAATGCTGATGAAGTATTTATTCATCAGATCAGCGACTTCATTATCTTCGAATGATTCTTTTTCCATAACATGGCACCAGTGGCATGTGGAGTAACCAATCGAAAGGAAAACCGGTTTGTTTTCTTCCTTTGCTCTAAGGAAGGCTTCGTCCCCCCATGGATACCAGTTTACCGGATTATAGGCATGCTGCAGTAAATAGGGGCTTTTCTCATTGATCAGCTTATTCGCTCGGTCTTTATCCATTTCTCTGTCCGGAAAATAATTCATAATAATATATTTTACTTTGATAACGATTTTACTTCATTAAAATTTAGCTTTGGTGAAATAATGAAAGCTGTAATTCCTCTTAAAAAAAGATATATAGATTAATAAACTTTCATAAAATTTATGCAGAAATCCGGTACTATAGAAGGCTTTAATAGAGTATACGCTATCGATGAAATGTATTACGGCTGGGAGGTTTCTCCCTATTTAAAATATGCAGTAAAAGAGCTGGAGCTTGAAAACGCGAAAGCTCTTGACCTTGGCTGCGGCGAAGGGCGCAACGCCATATACCTTGCCCGTATGGGAGTTGAAGTAAAAGCAATAGATGCGGCAGTTAACGGTGTTAAAAAACTCGATAAAATTGCCTGTGATAAAGGCCTTGATATTGAGGCAATTGCAGCCGACCTAAGAAATTACGATTTTACTGGTGAGAAATACGATATCATCGTGGCTTCAACCATATTGGGCCATCTGGAGAAAGAAACAAGGGAGCGAGTGACTGCTGATATTAAAAAATCACTCAAACCAGGAGGCATTTTGTTTGCCACTGTATTCACCGTTGACGACCCCGGATATAGCGACCTTAAAGACAATATAAGCAGCGAAACTTCTTTCGGGGTCAGGCATTATTACAAATATGCTGAATTAAAAGAGAAATTCAGTGGATTAAGAATTAAAAAATATATTGAAACCAAAGAACTGGATACTAACCATGGCGATCCTCATTATCACGGATACGCGATGCTGATTGGAGAAAAGCCTAAATCTAATGAATAATTATTATTTTAAAGAAGAATTAAAAAAATGATCATTTAAATACATTTTTACTTGCTGTTTTTACTTCTTACGGTGCGTAGAGCCGTCACATACATGAGTAGGCCGCTCTGAGGATACCCTCCGTATTATCCGTTATATCCAAACGAAAATTAATAAAACAAAAAATTTCACAGGCGGACATTTCTTCTTGAAGTAATGATTGTCACTTCGGCAATTATTCAATCAGTTCGACGTTTTGTACTGATATTATTAACAGCAATGCAATGCTTGTATACGGTATTTCATTGTATATGGGGATTTTAAAATTTTTTATTAAAAGAAATCAATATGCTTCCATTAAGGATCGCCTTTTTATGGCATCAGCATCAGCCTTATTATAAAATGAACGGAGAATTTGTGCTGCCATGGGTGCGGCTGCATGGAGTCAAGGACTATTACGACCTTCCCGAAGTGCTTTATGAATTCCCCGAAATAAAGCAGACCTTTAATATGGTGCCTTCGCTTATGGCTCAGATAGATGAGTACATTAGCGGTGAAACCAGTGACAAGATCCAGGCCCTGACCCTTAAAAGAGCTTCAGAGCTGAACGAAAACGATAAGAGGGAGATACTCAGGCTATTTTTCCTTTGTAATGTTGATAATATGATCAGGCCTTATCCCAGGTATATTGAGCTTTTCGATAAAGCTCAGAATGTGGAATCCGCTTTATCGACATTCGATGAAAATGACTGGCTGGACTTGCAGGTATGGTATAACCTGACCTGGATCGGCCCTTTTTCGCGGCAGCAAAGCCTTATTAAAAGGCTGTTTACCAAAGGCAAATACTTCACAGAGCAGGAAAAGGAATTGCTGATGGATATCCACGGGGATATTCTATCATCTATAATCCCGCAGCTTAAAAAGCTTATATCGTTAGATCAAATCGAAGTATGCTGCTCGCCATTCCATCATCCCATACTTCCACTGCTGGTTAATTCCGAAGCCGCCAGGGAATCCATCCCTATGCTGGAGCTGCCCAATCCGGTATTTTCCGCTCCCGATGATGCCGATGCTCAGATAAAAATGGCAAAAGATTTTTACAAACAAAAGTTCGGCAGCGATCCGGACGGAATGTGGCCTTCTGAAGGCTCTATATCAATTGACGTTCTGAAAATAATTTCCAGGAATAAATTCAAATGGACAGCAAGCGACGAACATGTGCTGAAAAACTCAGCAGGCAAAGGCTTAAAGGAAGTTGATAAATATTTCCCGAGAAAATTCAAATACAGAACCAGTGAAATAAACCTGCTGTTCAGAGATCAGTTCTTATCCGACAGAATTGGATTTACCTATTCGAACTGGGATTCATTCGACGCAGCTAATGACTTTACTCATCATCTCAGAAATATTCGAAATTCCATAATCGACGCCTATGGAGATGAAGCCCTTAAGCACGCGGTAGTGCCGGTGATACTCGACGGCGAAAACTGTTGGGAATTCTACCATGACAATGGGGTGCCCTTCCTGCGTGAACTTTATAAGCAGATCACCAACGCTAAAGAATTTGAAACAGTAACCTGCTCGGAAGCCGCTTCTGAAGAGCACGCGTCTTACATGAAACCGCTTCATAAAATTGTGGCAGGATCATGGATAAACGCCAATTTTTCTATCTGGATAGGCCATGAGGATGACCGCAAAGCATGGGCAATGCTCTCTAAAGCAAGAACAGCCCTTGAGCAGAAAAGACAAAAATTATCAGAAGATAAGCTGCACAAGGCGCTCGATGAAGTATACATTTCCGAAGCATCTGACTGGTGGTGGTGGTATGGCCCGGAGCACAATGCTGAGAATAAGAAAGAATTCGACATTATGTTCCGCTGGCATGTAGAGCAGATTTACAAAAATGCCGGGCTTGATGTTCCTGAAGAAGTTTATATGGAAATAACTGAGCAGAAAAACATTCAAGAACTTCAATATCCGGAAGATGAGATTTCACCTGAGATTGACGGTGTGCTTTCCGGCAAGGATTCATGGAACAAAGCCGGATTCTACAATGCCAAAGGAAGTATGGGCTCAATGCATCAGATTGGTGAACTACTGGATAAATTCCTTTTCGGTAGGGATGAGAATAATATTTATTTCCGCCTTGACCTGATAAAAACTCTGGATAGCGATGATTTTATTGAGCTGGAAATAACGGATCCTGTTGAATTCAAGGTAATATTCAAAAAGAACGGTTTTAATATAAATAATATCGGCAGCCTTGAGATAGACAGTTATAAGTATGCCTATGAGGAAATAATAGAGTTCGCGATCTCGGCTGATGTGTTCGACCGATATACAGATAAGCCGGAAATTAATGTATTCCTGCGAACTTATTCCGCGGGTAATGAAATCCTCTATCCCCGCCAGGGCAAGCTAAAGCTGAAATTTTCTCAGTAAATATTTTTAATGATAATAAGTATTTAAGGCAACATAGTCTGTTTCAGCTAATAATATCTGAAACTGTTGTTAACAGCCTAATCATAAGATTATATAAATATCAGGGAGCGCAAGTCATAAGATAGAGCCTTTCGGATATTCTGCCTATAGTCTCGTACCTTTTGTCAAAGCGGTTATACCTGGGGGCGATAATCTGATCGACCATCATGCCTGCGTGCAGTTCACCGGTATCGAGGAAGCGGACTATCATGCTCGATCCGGTAGCGTATGCAACAGTCGGGTGGCCGGGCTTTTTGGCATAATAACTAGTCAGGCTTATATCAGATGCAATGTTATATTTTCTGCCTGTAACATTAATAAAACAGTCGAAATTACCGCAACCGGCGAAATACATATCCTCACCGTTCCAGGTAAATTCCGGGGCGCCGCAGTTAACGCCACAGTCGTATTCAGTATTATTCAGTACTGTATATCCGTAAGTCTGCCAGTATGCATTGTAGCCGGCAAGTGCGAGATATGGGTGCAGTACAAGGTTCCAGGCGTCATCATATGCCCTTCCTGTCAGAGGTTCATAGTATTCATCCGAGATAATGACTACCTCCTTATTGCCTGAACTTAACTCCCCGATAAATGCCGCAACGGTCCCGTTAAGGTTGATTCTTGCTTCTGTTATCCGGGAGTATGTTTGTGATACAGGTTCATCGCCTTTGTAAAGCTGCCATGTAATGCCGTTTTGAGCGGCATACATCATTTTGCCATCCTTCCAGAAGCCTAAGGGTAGTATGTTGTCGTAAAGAGTAGTTTCCTTTCCGTTGATATTAAGTATATAATCTTCTCCGCGCATACCCATAAACGCTACCCTGTAGCCGCCGTGCCCAACGTATAATCCCGGTACGCGGTTAAATACTTCATATTTGTGATCTCCGCAGACTACATTTTCGATGTTACCGCTGAAATAAGTATAAGCTAAAATACGAGAATCCGGGCTGAATACTATTTCACCGGGATCAGTTGCATTAAGTTTGAGTATTGAATCATTAGTAATGATCTCCCATTGCCCGGCAAGTTTAGCAAATGCTGCCCACCGGTATGAATCAGGTGAAAAAACGGGGAAATAAACGGAATCATATACTTCGGTTTCGAAACCGTTAACGTTTAGCCTGAATTTTCCGGAAAAAGGCTTTGTAATTATCCACCAGTTTTTAGTTGTATCCATACCATAGACAATTACAGGTTCAGAACCGTCAAATATCATGTAATCCTGGCAGATGTCTTCTGATTGCAGCTGAAAATGCGCGATCAGAATTAACAAAAAAGAAAATATGAGTGAATTAATTTTCATGCTTTACTAAATTGATTATATAAATTTGTTTTTTACCAAAATACTTTTAAATTGTCATTGTGTATTTAAAGAAAATAACTGATACTTAAAATTAACTAAAACAATTTAAAAATAATTAACGAAAACTTTTTAAAAGTGCGAACTAAAAAAATGTGACATTATTAATTTTAAACTGTTATTATAATATAAGTAAAACTGAGTGCTAAAAAATATTCGATTTACATAAAATTTAGGGAAAAAGAGTATGGGGAAAAGACTACATTTTTTGTTTCCGGCCATTTTTCTGGCCGTGATATGCATGAGCGGTAAAGCCAACGCTCAGGCTTTTGAATTGTATACCATTCAGGAAGATATGTTTCCGACAGTTGAAGCATTTATCTACGCTGAAGATCCATCGGGAGCGCCAATATCAGGTGCCGCCTTTAAGGTGGAGGATTTTAATGTATCCGAAAATGGAACACCGGTTACTGCTGCATCCCCTTACAATTTAAGGGTAGAGTGTGTGGAAAATGAATATCAATCGCCGGTAAATGTTGTATTTGCGCTTGATATATCAACCTCAATGGATGAAGATGCCGGTAATGGAGAAACGCGCTATGATTGGGTAAAATACGCCATGAGTGAATTCCTGGATTCACTTAAGCTGCAGCCTCCCGGCGGAGTCTGCATCATGCCTTTTGCCGGTAATACCAGAGATAACAGCGGATTCCAGACTGATAGGGATATCCTTAACCAGTTTTTGAAAGACCTGCCAACGGCAGATGGGCTAACGAAATTTGACCGTGCTTTTATGAATGTGCCGCCTCAGCAAAAACCCGGCGCTATCTGGCTGCTGGAGCAAAGGCCCGCTGATATTAGAAGAGTTATCATATTTCTTACAGACGGAAGACACGAATCTCAAATTCCGTTTGATGAAAATCCAGTTTGGGCAAAATGCAAGGATGAAGGCATTGAAGTTTACAGCATTACTATTGGCCTTTCCATGGAACCTGATCTGAGGGAAATTTCGCAGGAAACCGGTGGAAAGGAATATGCTATATGGGATAAAGACGTACTCGTTTCAACTATGTGGGATATAGTCGGCAGGATTCAGAAACAGGATATTTGCAAACTGGTTTGGGAAGCCCCGCTGGCATGTGAAGGTGATAACCTCGACAGAAATGTCGAAATCACTTATAATCCCCTGACTTTAAGTGATGCTTCTACATATACAGTACCTCCAAGCGGTGTTACCGAATTACTGATTTCAGAGACAAAACTTCTATTCGGAGCGCCCGGAGTAGGGACTAATCAAAGGACATTCGACCTTACTTCAACAAAAGGGACTATCGCAATCGAGAGTATGTCAATAGTACCCTCGGCAGCTGATTTTACCGTTGAACCGGCTCCGCCTTTCAATGTTATCGAAGGTACCCCCACCACTGTTACCGTAACTTATACAGCTGATCCCGCAGGCGATCCGGGTGAATATACTCTCAGCTATAGCGGCACTCCGTGCAGCCCCGAACCGCTAACACTTATAGCGCCATGCGGCGGGCAGTACACAGAGCAGTTCGATTTCGGACAGGTGGCAAATAATACGGTTAAACCGCATACCCTGACAGAAGTTTTTGTTAATAATACACCTGAAATAATTGTAGGCGACGCTCAACTGAGCGGTGCAGACGCCGCTATGTTCAATTTGAAATCCGGAGGCGGGCCTTTTACTTTAAGCCCATCTCAGGCATTAACTGTCGAAGTGGAATTCAGTCCGACTTCTTTAGGAGCAAAATCAGCTCAAATTGACTACAATATTGCTAACGGCGCTGTTTGCGGCAGCCCCTCAACATTATTAAGCGGTGAAAGTATTTCAACTGATTTCCCGATAACTGACTATTCATTTGGTATGATAAGGGTTAATCATACTGAAAACTACACTTATAATTTAACCAATAATACACAGGCCCCCGCTAATATCACAAAAATCGAACTCATTGATAATGCTGACGGCAATTTCGCTTTAGGCAATGATCCGACAGGTTTGATTGACCCGGCTCAAAGCGTTGACCTAATCATAAACTATACACCGAAGGATGCGGGCCCACATGAATGTATACTGCAGATAACCGTTGAAGACCTCAGCGCTCCTGTGGAAGCCACAATATCAGGTATCGGCGGACTGCCTGTACTCGATGTTGAAACCGAATTGCAGTTCGGGCAGTACAAGCTTGGAGAAACAAGCAATGAAATGACACTTACACTAACAAATACCGGAAATATGGATTTGCATATTGAGTCAGTAAGTGATATAAGCGGTGAATTCATTTTTGTGGGTTCTCCGAACCTTACAGATATAACTATACCGGCAAATAACGGCCAGGAAAGCTTTGAGTTAACCTTTACCCCAACCCAGGCCGGCCAGAGGACAGATGTAATTGAAATAAGCCATGACGCCGTAGAAGGACCGGAACCGGTTACTTATCAGACGTCCACAGTTGATCTTATCGGATACGGATTAAGTCTTGAAATTAATCCCAAAAGTATTGATTTTGAAGAGGTCTTAACCTGTAATACGGCTCAAGAGGTAGTAACTATACCTAACAGCGGAACAGAAGATACTGACGTTACGGTCTCGATAGACGGCGCCGGCGCTACTGCTTTTTCAGTAGATAAAACATCTTTCTCAATTCCTGCAGGAGAAGAGGGCAGCTTTACTGTTACATTCAGCCCGCAGCTGCCTCAGATTTACTTAGCTGATATCAATGTGGAAACGGATTTAGGCACGGCTGTTATACCGGTTACAGGCACAGGTACAATCACCAGCGCCGATGTTAAAATTACTAATGATAAATTGAAGTTCGAGGTTGGAAAGATCGCTAACATCAATTTCGATATTACTATTCCGGATTTACAGGGTAAACTTATTGATGAAATGACCCTGATCTTCGAATTCGAAAACGCGAGAGCTTTCAAATACGAATCATTTATTGCTGATGATGCGTTCACAGGATGGTCCTGGAATGAAAACATCGAAGCACACAGAGTGACACTAACAGGTACCGGCGCAGGTATCAATTCAGACCAAACTTTTAGTAACACATTCAGGGCAATGATTTATCTTTCCGAAAAAAACAAAACAGACTTTTCTGTTACGCTTGAAATGCCTGATGATATTAATTGCCTCACACCGGATTCCGATGCTTCAACAATTGATGTAAACACCTGCTTCAGTTTCGGAAACCTGGTTAATATCAATTACGAAGGTTTTGATCTTTCTGAGATTAAACCAAATCCGGTTAACCTGCCGGTCGAGGTTGATTACAGCGTAGCTTTTGACGTACACACAAACCTTAAGCTTTTTAACTCTATAGGCGAAGAAGTATGGGTATTCAGCAATAATACCAAAAAAGCCGGAAAACACAATATAACCATACCTGTTAACGAACTTGGCTCAGGCATATACTTCCTCAGGATGCATGCAGGGCCGTTTACACAAACCAGGAAACTCATTATTACAAAATAGTACGTTACGCATCTGTTGATTTAGGAGAGAAGGCTGTTCCTTTGTGAACAGCCTTTTTTTTATATAATTTTTGCATGATTCCAGGTACGGCTGAAGCTGTAAAGCAGATTGGAAAACTTTTACTTATGTCAAATAAAGTTTATTGCAAAAAAAGCTCTTTTTTTATCAAATTCCTTAAAATCATTTGCGTCCATGTTATTATTAAAAAATATTTATCGAAAAAGATTCTATTTTTGTAAATTAAATTTAAATTCATATCATATTTTATAATGTATAATTTAACCGGAGAAAAAAGCTTATGATTGACAGGATAAGAGAGTTATTAGGAGATAAAGCCGACAGTTTGCTTAATTTCAGTAATCCTAAAATACCAAAAGACAATCTTTATCTGCCCTCACCTGATTTTGTGGACAGAGTTTTTATTAATTCAGATCGAAATAACCGTGTAATAGGAAATCTTACCTGGCTGCATAATCACGGCCGCCTTGGCGGAACCGGCTATCTTTCGATCCTGCCTGTCGACCAGGGCATCGAACACAGCGCCGGCGCGAGCTTCGCAAAGAACACCGAATATTTCGATCCCGAAAAAATTGTAGAGCTGGCTATAGAAGGCGGTTGCAATGGTGTAGCTTCCACATTCGGAGTTCTCGGTATGGTCGCCCGCAAATATGCGCACAAAATACCCTTTATAGTAAAAGTTAATCATAATGAGCTGCTAACCTATCCGAACAGTTACGACCAGATCATGTTCGGCAGGATTGAACAGGCATTTGAAATGGGCGCGGCCTGCATAGGAGCTACAATTTACTTCGGATCGGAAGAAAGCAACAGGCAGATTGTTGAAATAGCCGAAGCTTTCAACTATGCCCATGAGCTGGGTATGGGTACAATACTCTGGTGCTACCTCAGAAACTCGGAATTCAAGAAAGATAAAGACTACCACACTGCCGCTGACCTTACAGGCCAGGCTAACCACCTCGGCGTGACTTTGGAGGCGGACATAATAAAGCAGAAACTACCAAAAAATAATGGCGGATTTAAGGCAATGAACATGGGCGAATCCAGCTACGGTAAGATTGATGACAGAGTTTATAGTGAGCTGACTTCAGACCATCCGATAGACCTGACCCGCTACCAGGTGGCTAATTGCTACATGGGCTGCGCAGGATTGATCAACAGCGGCGGCGCTTCGGCAGATAATGATTTCGCTCAGGCTACTGAAACGGCTGTTATCAATAAAAGGGCAGGCGGCACAGGGCTTATTTCAGGAAGAAAAGCCTTCCAGAGGCCTATGGCTGAAGGCATTAAGCTGCTCAACACAATACAGGATGTTTATCTCTGCGATGATGTCACCGTAGCTTAAGTATTTACAATAATTTACACCCGGCAGCGATAATATTCAGGTTATCGCTGCTTTTTTTTGTGCGGCATACTTTTTTACGATAAATGATCAGGCTGGTATTCATTAATAAATGAAAGAACTCAAAAGGCTTTTGCCTTACATAAAAAAATACAAATACAGGCTTTATCTAGGCTTTCTGTTCGTAACTATTTCCAATATATGCTCTACTTATGTGCCCCGGGTGGTTGGAAATGTCGTCGATACAGTTATGGCAGGGGGCTACAGTATGGATAACATATACATTCAGCTTGGATTTATAATATTGCTTACGGCAGGCAGCGGCAGCTTTATGTTTTTAACAAGGCGGACGATCATCGTCGCTTCAAGGCTGATTGAATACGACCTTCGCTCCGATCTGCTGGATACGATCAAGGGCCAAAGCATGAGCTTTTATCACAGGAATTCCACCGGTTCGCTAATGGCTCATGCTACTAATGATATCCCGGCCGCGAGGGAATTTCTCGGCCCGGCAATAATGTATTCGGCAAATACCATAACTACATTCGCTTTCGCGCTTTACTTTATGCTCAGCCTTGATGTTCAGATCACTCTTGTGGGTCTTATTCCGCTGCCCTTCATAGCCATAGCTACATATTTAATCGGGAGTAAAGTCCACGTGGCATTCCGCGATGTGCAAGATCAGTTTTCAACGCTGACATCACAAACTCAGGAGGCTTTTTCGGGTGTACGCGTGATAAGGGCGTATTCCAGGGAAGAATACGAAAGAGAAAAATTCGGCGAGATTAGCCATGATTATCTTAAAAAATACATAAAACTCTCACGCTATCAGGCTATTACCATGCCGCTTCTTATGGTGCTTGTAGGATTTGCCATTATAGCCGTGCTTGGTTTTGGGGGATTGCGGGTTATACAGGGCCATGTTACTCTGGGCGACCTGACGCAATTTTTCATTTACCTCAACCTGCTTATCTGGCCTGTGGCGGCTATCGGCTGGATTACTAATATCATACAAAGGGCATCAGCATCTGCCGGAAGGCTTGGAAGGCTCATGGAACAAAAAGTTGAGATTACCGATACGGATGAAACCGACCACAGCATTAGCAGAATTAAAGGCATGATCCATTTTGAAAATGTGAACCTTAAATATTCCGGATCTGAAGAGCAGGTATTAAAGGATATCAGCCTGAAAATACCCGAAGGTACATCTCTGGGAATAATCGGTAATGTAGGAAGCGGCAAATCATCCCTTGGTAATCTGCTGGCAAGGCTATATCTGCCAACAAAAGGAAAGATATACATAGACGGAAATGAAATTGAAAAAATACCGCTCAGTACACTTAGAAACAGCGTCAGCATTGTTGAGCAGGATTCATTCCTTTTCTCAGCTTCAATACTGGAAAATATCCGCTTCGGAAATCCGGATGCTGATTTCGAAAAGGTTAAAAAAGCCGCTGAGATAGTTCAGCTGCATGATGAAATCGAGAAATTCCCCGACAAATACGAAACTGTACTCGGCGAGAGAGGAATATCCCTGTCAGGAGGACAAAAGCAAAGGATTTCAATTGCCAGGGCGCTTCTCCGCGAACCTAAAATACTTGTACTCGATGACGCTCTTTCCGCGGTTGACGCCGAAACAGAAGTTAAGATCATCAAAGGACTGCGCGAATACATGAAAAGCAGGACTACTGTCATTATATCGCACAGGATATCTACTCTCAGCGATTCAGATAAGATCATTACCATGGATAATGGCAGAATTATCGAAGAAGGCAATCATGATGAGTTAATTGAAAGAAAAGGCAAGTATGCCGGTATTTACGCTAAGCAAAAGCTCGAAGAAGAGCTTTCGCACATGTAGATATTTTAAATACAACTGTCATACAGTACGGTAAGAATCAATATCCACAACCAGCCTGACAGAAGTGGAACCGTGCGTTTCCCTGTATTGCTGAACAGATCTCGATAATATTTTCCTCAATATGTAACCACCCGGATCGAGCTCTTTATTCACCTTAATTATGATGATTTTTCTGTAGAGGTTCCTAATCCTTGGGATAGTAGGCTCAGTAGGCCCGAGCAAAGTAAATACGTTTTGATTTCGCGGCATGTACTTTAGGAAATAGACAGCGTGCTTAGCGGTCTCTTCCCTGGATTTTCCATAAAATTCGATCATCACAAAACGGATAAAGGGAGGATAGCCGGCGGATTTTCGTATGTTTAATTCCCTATTGTAAAAAATATCATAGTTTGAGTTCTGAGCCGCTTTAATAGCAAAATTCGATGCCTTTGAGCTTTGAATTATGACTTCTCCGGGAAAGCCGCTTACCCTGCCGGCTCTGCCCGAAACCTGTGTAAGCAGCTGGAAAGTCCTCTCGCTGGAACGGAAATCCGGTACAAAGAGCTGTATGTCCGAATTGATTATTCCCACCAGCGTAACCCTTTCGAAGTCCAGGCCCTTGGCAACCATCTGCGTGCCGACGAGTATATCAGTCCTGCCCGCCGCGAAATCCTGCAGCAGCCTCCGGTGAGCGCCTTTACGGCTGGTAGTGTCGAGGTCCATTCGTTCGATATTCGCGTCAATGCCGATATCCTTAAGCCTTCCGGCAAGTTCTTCCTCAATTCTTTGCGTGCCGTAGCCTAACTGCCTTAGTTCTTCATGGCCGCAATTGGGGCAAATATTTTTTGCTCTTTCCGCGTGGCCGCAGTAATGGCAACGCAGCTGGGCGATATTTTTATGGAAAGTTAGAGTTACATCACAGTTTGTACATTCGGGTACATAACCGCAATTCCTGCACTGAAGTGATGATGAATAACCGCGCATATTCTGGAAGATTATCACTCCTTCATTTTTCTGAACTCTTGAAGAAATTGCTTCGATAAGTCCTTCGGAAAAGTAGCCTTTCATTTTTCCGTGTTTCCATGAATCTAGCACATCAATTACCCGGATTATCGGCATTGAGGCTCCGTCTGCCCGGCTAGTGATCTCAAGCAGGGTGTATTTGCCGGTCTTCGCGTTATACATGCTTTCTATTGATGGCGTAGCCGATCCGAGAACAGCCACCGCGTTATCCATCCTGGCTCTGACTAATGCCGCGTCACGGGCATGGTAGCGCGGAGCAGGGTCTTCCTGCTTGTAAGAGTGTTCGTGTTCTTCATCCACAATAATCAGCCCGGGATTATCCAGTGGAGCGAAAATCGCCGACCTGGCCCCGATTACAAGAGTTGCTTTGCCTGATACTATAGACCTCCAGGAATCAAACCTCTCGCCTTCTGACATTCTGCTGTGAAGCACAGCGATCTTCCCGGGGAAGGACAACTCAAACCTGTCTATAAGCTGCGGCGTAAGCGATATTTCCGGCACAAGCAGAAGCGCCTGCCTGCCGCTGTCCAGCGCTTTCTTGATGGCTTTCATGTAAACAAGGGTTTTGCCGCTGCCGGTAACTCCATGCAGCAGAAAGGGATGAAATTCCCCGATATCAATTTTTTCCAATATTAGATCCGCGGCGCGGCTTTGCTCGGCCGTAAGCTTAAGCGCGGCCTCATTCCTGCGGGCGAGTGATTCATACTTATCTGAGGGAAGGTTGCGGTCGAGTTCCAGGTCAATGATTTTAATTATCCCTTTTTTTTCAAGGGCTTTTACGGCGGATCCGGAATCTCCTGTTACTTCTTTTATTTCAGTCAATAATTTGGGCGAGGAAGTATCCGACTGGCTGATGAAAATATTGCTCAGCACCAGAGATTGCTTGGGCGCTGACTTATCCAGTTCATCAAAAATATCCTTCAGGGCTTCATCATTACTTAAAATCTCATCAGGAATGTAGGCGGCCTTCTGTGTTTTTGACCTGGCCCTGTTCACGATTACTCTGTGCACCTTGATCAGCCCTTCCTGCTCAAGCGCGTAGAGCTGAGGCGTTATCCCCTGCAGACCTGTGATATTTTCCAGAAATCCTATGCTGATATCTTCTTCGTGGCGGAGAATTGCTTCTAAAACTGCGGCTCTTCGAGGCGCTTTTTTTTTCATTGACGGAATGATGCCTGAGGAGCTTTCCCAGGTTCTCTCCACGCGGATAACGCTTTTTGGAGATAATCCCGAAGGCAGGGCTGATTTCAGTGTTTCACCCCATGATGCCATGTAATAATCAGCCATCCAGCGGGTGAAGTTGAGCATATTATCTGAGAAAACGGGCTTTTCGTCGAGCAGTTCGATTATTTCTTTAATGTCGATATTTTCAGGCTTTTCGGTTTCATCTACAATAACTCCCGTGAGAGTTCTGTTGCCGAAAGGTATGAGCGCCCTGCAGCCCTTTATTTTGCGTTCCGGGGGCTGAATTGTTTTATAAGTGAATAATTTATCAGCCGGAATGCCGGCAGCAATTTTGATATATCTTTCCATAGAATTTCAAATATAAGAAAGTTCTCCTTTTGAGCTATCATTTGACGCCTGATTCCGTAATATAGCAAATTATATTACGTCTGAAATACGTCTGAAATTTTTGGAATTATACTGAGTTGATAACAGCTTTGCCATAATTAATTTTAAATTTAAATTAAAAATACGGAATAAACAAAATGCTTAACGGAAGTTTTCTAATAGTTACAATCATTGCTTTCATTACTATTTTAAACGGCTGTGATGCAAGGACTGAAAACCCGGATACCGAACTATTAGCCAAATCAGGATCTGAGATTTATTCCGCTTCTGAAACTCAAAATCAGATGCGGCAAAGGCAAACCATAGATATCGCCGAGAGCCGCCGCAATGCCATCACGGAAGCTGTAGAGAACTGCTCCCCGGCTATAGTGGGTATTAATATTACCGAAATAAAGGAAGTGCAATATAGAGACAGATTCCATGACCACCCAATGTTCAGGTTCTTTTTTGGTGACAGAGGCCGGACTTATAGCCGTAAATATAAAGTAGAAGGCCTAGGATCGGGATTTTTGATTTCAGCCGACGGGTACATACTCACTAATCACCATGTGGCCGGCAATGCCAGCGAAATTATTGTTACTCTTACTAATGGCGAAAAGTACGAAGCCGAGATCATCGGCTCTGATATGGTGAGCGATGTAGCCCTGTTGAAAATAGACGGCAAAGGCCTGCCATATCTTAAGCTGGGTGATTCCGACGATACCATAATTGGTGAATGGGTAATAGCCTTGGGTAATCCTTTCGGATTATTCGACATAAATGCAAAGCCGACTATAACAGTAGGAGTAGTCAGTAATACTAATGTACACATGCTTCAGGAAGACAGGCCTTATAATAGAGTTTATAAAGATATGCTTCAGACAGATGCCGCCATTTCGAGCGGTAATTCAGGCGGGCCTCTGGTTAATTCACTTGGCGAAGTTATCGGTATGAATACAATTATATTTTCAACCGCCCAAAGCAGAAGCGGAGCCGGAAGTATAGGTATAGGATTTTCCATTCCCATTAACCGTGTGAAGAAGATAGTTGATATTTTGACCGAAAAAGGCGAAATTGACCGGAATTTCTATACCGGAATGGAAATACGTGAACTGGATGATGAGCTGGCCCGCTATCTGGGCACCGATAAAACTGAAGGAGTTGTGATATTTGCCATAGAAAGAGGATCACCGGCTGACCGATCCGGACTTGAACCAGGCGATATTATCCAAAAGATAGATGATATGAAAATTTTGAGGCCCGACGATTATTATATTGCCGTTAATGATGCCGTCACCGGCCAGGAACTTGATCTGACAATATTACGTAATGATAACAGACTAAAAATACAACTGATCCTTAAGCCCAGGAAGGGGATGTAATTGGAAAACAATGCGAGCATACTTAAAGGCGAAGGCCTTGTAAAAAAATACAAAAAGCGGGAAGTCGTAAAAGGCATCAGCCTCGAAGTAAAGCAGGGTGAAGTTGTAGGCCTGCTTGGGCCTAACGGTGCCGGCAAAACAACAACCTTCTACATGATTGTCGGCATGGTGCGCCCCAGTGCGGGGAGAGTCATCATGGATGATAATGTTATTACCAACCGTGCTATGTACAAGCGCAGCCGATTGGGGATAAGCTATCTGCCGCAGGAGGCTTCCATCTTTCGTAAAATGTCCGTGGAAAATAATATAAAAGCTATTCTGCAGTTGCAGCCCTTGAGCGGGAAAAAACGAAAAGAAAGGCTGGAGCAATTACTGGAAGACTTCGGCATATCTCACATACGCAAAAGCAAAGGATATATGCTTTCGGGCGGTGAGCGCCGGCGATGCGAAATTGCGAGAACTCTTGCCTCCAACCCGAAATTCGTGCTTTTGGATGAGCCGTTCGCCGGTATCGACCCTATTGCAGTTGAGGATATTATGCAGATGGTAAGGACTTTGAAAGACCAGGGAATAGGTGTTCTGATCACTGACCATAATGTGCATGAAACTTTATCAATAACCGACAGAGCCTATATTCTTATAGACGGCAGCATCTATATTTCAGGTACTGCGGTAGATATTGCCGATAACGAAGAAGTACGCTCGCGCTATTTGGGCGAGAATTTTACTTTGGAAAGATACCACAGGTAATTTTCTACTTCAGATTTCAGCAAATAATCCGATTAATACAAGAAAAAAGTATTAAATATTAATCGGATAAATAATGAGTGCTGACAGAGGAAAACATATAGACCCGGAAACACAGGAAATGCTATCCTCTTTTGTTTCTGAGGCATTTGACTCCCTCGATACTAATGAACCCATTGTAGAGAACCTGAGAGAAGAAAACAACTCCGAATCGGTAAACGCCATTTTCAGGGTTTTTCATACACTTAAGGGCCTTTCGGGATTTTTTGAAATGTATGTGATCAACAAGGTCACACATCAGGCAGAAACACTTCTCGACCTTATGCGGAAGCAGAACAAAGCCCAGTCTGATGAAATTATTTCAGTAATCTATACCACTTTTGATTTTTTAAGAGAGCTTTTGCAGATTGTCAGCGTCGAATTTACCGACCAGAGCGGCGAAGAAGAAGCCGATGATATGATCATTGTACTGCAGGATACTTTAAACAAAATCGAAAACCGGACTGATGATATCAACGAAGCAGAAATAATCGAAACAGATTCAGAACTACCCGAGACGCATGACGAACCTGAAGAAATCCCGGAAGTTCCTCTCAATGAACACCCTTTTATCGAGGAGGAAGCAAAAGAAGAGCTTCAGGGTAATTCCGAAGGCCTCGATGACCTTATATCCGACGACATGCTGTCTCAATTCCTTGCAGGAGCGAATGAGCTCGTTGAGCTCGCAGAAAATAATCTCATCGTTCTGGAAAAAGACAATGAAAATTATGAGATAGTTGCCGAGACATTTGGCGCTGTACACAGCCTTAAAGGCAACGCCGGATTTATGGGTTTTACTGAAATTGAAGAGATCGCGATGGAAATGGAAACAATACTGGATTCCATACGCAACCGCGACCTCGATATTGATGAAAACATAGTTACTATATTACTCAGCAATCTTGAAACTATAAAAAGCAGAATAGATGATATTACAGATAAGAAAAAATCTGATAAAGCAGGAAAAAGAGAAGAAAAGCCTGTAGCAGCAGAAAGCACCTTAGAGCCGGAAGAAAAAGCCGAAGAGGCCGCTCATGAAGAAACAAATGAAGAAATCGAAGTTGACAGCATTGAGGATGATATCGAATCATCTGAAGGGGGTGAAGTTGAAGATAATGAAGATGGTGAAGAAGACGAGAATTTTTCTATAGAGAATGAAACTGAAGAAGTTCCTCAAAAGGTTGATAAACAGCCTGCTAAAGAAGCAAAACCAGCTCCAAAACCTTCGGCAAGATCCGCGTCGCCTAAACCGGCAGGACAGATACAGCAAATGCAGAGAAAGGATATCCGCGTGGAAACACGTAAGATAGATAAGCTTTTCGACCTTGTGGGCGAGCTCATTACCATAGAAACTATGGTAACAAATAACCCCGACCTTAAAGGGCTTGAGCTGCCTAATTTCAGTAAAGCATCTAACCAGCTCAATAAGATCACGCGCGAGCTCCAGGAAATAACCATGTCGGTCAGGATGATGCCTTTGGAAGGCCTCTTCAATAAAATGAAAAGGCTTGTTAGGGATGTATCCCTGAAAATGGGCAAGAAAGTTGACTTCACAGTCAGCGGCCAGGAAACCGAAATGGATAAAAACGTTATCGATGAAATTGCCGATCCTCTGGTACATATACTGCGAAATGCCATTGATCACGGAGTGGAAAAGCCTCAGGACAGGCTCGCTAAAGGCAAAGCGGAAGCAGGAAATGTTTCTCTGAAAGCACGATACGAAGGTAATGAAATTCTAATTATAATAGAAGATGACGGCGCCGGCATCGAAAGGGAAAGGATACTCGACAAAGCGATCGAAAAAGAGCTTGTGAGCGAAGAACAGGCCGAAAAAATGACTGATAAAGAAGTTTACCTGCTTATATTCGAACCGGGGTTTTCCACCGCACAGCAGCTGACAGATATATCAGGCAGGGGCGTGGGTATGGATGTTGTTAAAAAGAACCTCGAAAAGCTTAGAGGCAGCGTTGATATAGACAGTACAGCCGGCAAAGGATCCGTCTTTACCCTAAGGATACCGCTCACACTTGCCATAATGGAGGCTATGGTACTCAGGGTAGGCGATACCAGCTACGCTCTGCCTATACTCAATGTACAGGAATCTCTCAAGATCAGTAAAGACAACATCTCCCGCACAATGGACGGGCTGGAAGTTGTACGCGTAAGAAATGAAATGATGCCCGTTATCCGCCTGCATGAATTATTTAACAAAAAACCTGAATTTGAAACACTGGATGAAGGTATCCTCATAATAATCGAATCCAGGCGTAAAAAGGTCTGCGTATTCGCTGATGAGATAGTAGGCCAGCAGCAGGCAGTTATCAAAGGCCTAACAGACTATATCGGCAAGGTTCCCGGCCTCACGGGTTGTATGATCACAGGAGACGGCAGCATAGGCCTTATTCTCGATATTGAAAGCCTTATCGATATATCTGAAACAGAAATGGAATTAGTCTGAAATTAAATAAAAAGATAAAAATGGAAACTCAGGATAGTATTATTGATATTAACGCAGAATTTCAGAATGAAGATACTCTCGCGGACAGGTATCTGACATTCAGGCTCGGAAATGAAGAATACGCATTAGAGATAAGATACGTTATTGAAATTCTCGGTATTCAGAAGATTACCGAAGTGCCGAATATTCCGAAATTCATTAAAGGTATCATCAATTTAAGGGGTATGATACACCCTGTGATTGACGTGCGCAAACGCTTTGGCCTCAAGCCGGAAGAGTATGATGAGCGCACATGTATTATAGTTATCCGATTCGATAATTCCGCGTCTATCGGATTAATAGTGGATGAGGTTTCCGAAGTAGTCACTATCCGTAAGGAACAGATATCACCTCCCCCGCAGACAAAGAAAGGCTCGCAAAGCAAGTATATATCAGGCATAGGCCGCATGGAGGAAGGAGTAAAATTTATTTTGGATATTGATAAGCTGCTATATCTTAATTACAGATCAGGAAACGTTAGCGAAAAAGAATAGTTTATGCCCGAATCAAGCTATAAAGAAATACATTCTGAAAGTTACGTGACTATCAGTAACGAAGAATTCAAGCGCATCCGCGACTATATTTATAAGAATATAGGTATTAACTTAACCGAACAGAAGAAAGCGCTGCTAATGGGCCGCCTGCAAAAGCTGCTCAGGAAATATTCCTTCGTGAATTTTGAGGAATATTATAATTTTGTGGTTCAGGATAAGTCCGGCAAAGCTTTAAGCGAGCTGGCAAACAGCATTTCCACAAATCATACCTTCTTCTACCGGGAATACGACCATTTTGAATATTTCAAAGACACCGCTCTTCCGGAGATCAGCCGCTTGATGAAGGCTCGCGGAGAAAACGATATCCGCGTGTGGTCGGCGGGGTGCAGCAGCGGCGAAGAACCGTATACCCTGGTAATGCTGATGATGGAATATTTCGGGAAAGCATATAATGAGCTCAAAGCCGGAGTACTTGCGACGGATATATCCGAAACCGCCCTGCAAAAGGCTATGGCGGGAGTATATGCTTCTGAGCGTTTTGGTAATATGCCAAAAAAATATATCAGCAGGTATTTCCGTAAAAAGGGAGATAATTACGAAGTAACTCCCGAGGTAAAGAAAGAAGTCACTTATAGAAAGTTTAACTTAATGGTACCTCGCTTTCCTTTTAAAAAGCAATTTGATGTGATTTTTTGCAGAAATGTGATGATATATTTCGATGAGCCTACAAGGGAAAATCTCGTTTCAAAATTTTATGATTTTACAGCTCCCGGCGGCCATTTATTTATAGGACATTCAGAAACGATCAAGAAAAGTTCGACTAAATATCATTATATTAAGCCCGCGGTTTACAGAAAAATTTAGAATTATTCGGGATTAGATGGAAGCTAGGCGAATCAGGAAAATAAAAGTGCTGGTAATAGACGATTCGGCGCTTGTAAGAGATATACTTGTCAGGGGTTTATCAGGCGATTCCGGCATTGAAGTTGTGGGAGCGGCAGAGGACGTATTCCACGGCAGGGATATGATAATAAAGCACAGGCCTGATGTTCTGACTTTAGACATAGAAATGCCCAGAATGGATGGTATTGAATTTTTAAGAAAATTAATGCCTCAGTATCCGATACCTGTACTTGTGGTAAGTTCACTTACTCAAAAGGGAAAGGAAATCACCTTGCAGGCTCTAGAATCCGGAGCTGTAGATTTTGTCCCCAAACCTTCTAAAGATATTGCCCGCGGCCTGCGCGAAATGATGATTGAACTTCGGACCAAAGTTAAGATAGCCGCTAATGCCAATGTTTCACACTGGAAAGGTAAACAATTTGAATCCGTTCAGGCAAGAAGGCCGGTTAAATCAGCCGCACTCGCGGAATCGACCGATAAAGTAATTGCCATAGGCGCTTCCACCGGCGGCACGGAAGCTATCAAAAAAGTTATCATGAACCTGCCGCCAACCACTCCCGGCATTGTAGTTGTTCAGCATATGCCCGCAGGATTTACTAAAACATTTGCCGAGAGGCTGAACCAGCAGTCTCTGATGAACGTAAAAGAAGCACAGACTGGTGACCGGATACTAACTGGCAGGGTTCTTATAGCTCCTGGGGACTTCCATCTGAAAGTGGTCAGGTCTGGCGGAAGGTATGAAGTGGTTTGCTTTATGGATGATAAGGTAAACGGCCACCGGCCTTCAGTCGATATTATGATGTATTCTGTGGCGGCGAATGTGGGAGCCAATGCCTTTGGTGTTATGCTGACAGGTATGGGCAGCGACGGCGCCAAAGGGATGAAAGCGATGAAAGACGCCGGCGCTTACAATCTGGGGCAGGATGAGATCAGCTCGGTGGTTTACGGTATGCCTAAAGTAGCATGGGATCTAGGAGGAATACATAAGCAGCTTCCTCTTGATAGAATCGGCAATGAGCTTATTAGGGTAATTAAAATAGCAGTTAATTAATATGAGTGATCTAACTAATAAAAAATATGATATACTGATTGTAGAGGATGATGCGCCTTCAAGACTTTTCCTGAAAACGCTTATCAAGGTCAGAGCAAAAAACATTTATTCCGCGGTGGACGGTATCGAAGGATTGGAATTATTCAGCAAGCACAGACCGCAAATAGTTCTTAGCGACCTGGGTATGCCCGAAATGAACGGCCTGGAAATGTCACGCAGGATCAGAGAAATTGACCCCAAAGCGCAGATAGTTCTTATCACTGCATTCGATAACAGGGACTTTCTGCTTCAGGCAATCGATATAGGCATCAATCAATATATTCTAAAGCCATTACAAAAAGAACCCCTGAATAACGCGCTCGATAGAATTTATTCATTTTTAGAGCTTGAAAGCAAAGTAAACGCTCAATATGAAAGCATAAAATCCTTATCAAGCGCCATAGAACAAAGCTCCAGTATGGTAGTTATAAGTAATGAAAAAGGCAATATCGAATTCGTTAATAATCAATTTGCCGATTTTTACGGATGTGACCCGGAAAATCTTGCAAATACCAGTATTACAGAGCTGCTTAATTCAGGAAATAACAATGAGGAATATTCCGATTATATTGATGCATTCCGAAATTTCCGGGGTTGGAAAGGGGAAGTATTTGTCACTGCCGGAGATACGGATTACTGGCTGCTGGTTTCACTATCGCCGGTGGCGGATGCTTCAGGGAGAATAACCAGGTTCGTTCAGGTGATGGAAGATATTACGCTTCAGAAAAAAGAGGAAGAGGAACTTATCAAATCCCGTGACCTGCTTGAAAAAAAAGTCAACGAGCGAACAAAAGAATTAATTGCCGCGAAAGAACAAGCCGAATCTGCCAACAAAGCCAAAGGGCTATTCCTGGCTAAAGTAAGCCATGAGCTCCGTACACCGCTGAACGGCATCATCGGTGTATCAAGCATTTTAAAGGATGCCTCGGATGATCATAAACAAAAGAAATTCATAGAAATAATAAGCAATTCGGCATATAATTTATTAAATATAATTAATGACATACTGGATTTTTCAAGTATAGAGGCGGGCAAACTTACTATCAGCCATGAGGCATTCAGTTTGTCTGAATTGCTTGGCAATATCGAAGCCCTGATCAAACCCCAGGCCGATTCAAAAATGCTTGATTTTAGGGTTAAAAAAAATATCAGTGATGACGCATGGTATATCAGCGATAGTAAGAGAATTCAGCAGGTTATCATCAACCTGCTGAGCAACGCCCTGAAATTTACCGATAAGGGTAAGGTCATACTGGAAGTTAAGAGCCTGATGGAAGAACATGATAAGGAGCTTCTTAGGTTTGAAGTATCGGATACCGGTATCGGTATACCCGAGACAAAAAGGCAAATGCTCTTTAAAAGCTTCAGCCAGGCCGATGATTCAATGACCAGGAAATACGGCGGTACGGGACTGGGCCTTGTAATTTCTAAAGAAATTGTAGAATCGTTAGGCGGAAGGATTGATTTTAAAAGCGAGTCGGGCAAGGGCAGTACCTTTTTCTTTGACCTGCCCATTAATAAGTCTGTTGGAGAAAACGCCAACCAGGAAGATCTGCTTAGCCGACAAACCGCCGCGGAAAAAGCAAACAAACAAGAAGAATACAGACTTCTTGTTGCTGAAGACAGCTTCATTAATAAAGAAGTAATCAAGGAAATTCTGAAAAACAACGGGTTTAAAGTAGATTTTGCCGTTAACGGACTGCAAGCCTATGACCTGGCTACTGAAAATAAATACGACCTTATAATTATGGATGTGCAAATGCCCTTCATGGACGGCATCGAATCTACAGGTAAGCTAAGAGCCGCCGGCATAAAAATACCCATTATCGGATTAACCGCCTTTATCAGTAAGGACTTAAACGAAGACTGCATTAAAGCCGGCATGAATATAGTAATGCCTAAACCTGTGGAATGGGACAGCCTTATCAATGAGATCAATAAGCTCATCCGCGAAAGAAACAATAATCTCGATCTGGATAAGCTGTTCTTTTCAATTAATTATAATATGGAATTGTTTAAAAAAGTTACAAATTATTTCCTAAATAACTACGCGGATTCATTAAAAAAAATAGCTAACGCGATTGAAAATAATGACGATAAAGAATTAAAAGCTGCGTCACATAAACTGAAATCGGAAATATCTAATTTCAGAGCGAATCAGGCCATGGAATTGCTCGGAAAAATTGAGCTGGCGGCTAAAGCGAAAGATTTCATAAAAGCGGATGAACAATTCAAAAAAGCTGTAATAGAAATTGAAAATATTGCTGCTAAATTAAGTGAAAACAACAAAATTATTAGATAAAAGGAGTAGCTGCATGAAAAGTTTGATTATTGAAGATGACTACATTACCGCGCATGTAATGCAGGAAATTATGCAATCCTTTGGCGAATCAGATATTGCTGAAGACGGCAAAGCAGGCTTGGAGAAATTCATTTCCTCACTAAATTCCAAAGAAAGCTACAATGTGATTTTCCTCGATATTATGATGCCGGAAATGGATGGCCAACAGGTGCTTGCGGCAATTCGCGAGGAAGAATCCAAAAGAAATATAGCAGGGCTTGAATCGGTTAAAATAGTGATGACCACAGCGCTCAGTGATTTTGATAATGTAAAGCAGGCTTTTAAAAATCAATGTGAGGGCTATATAGTGAAACCCATAGATAAAGACAAAGTAATCAAAAAACTGGTGGATCTGGAACTGGTTTACTGATCTGTTCTTTGCTTTTTACGGTTAGCGATATACCACTTTATACCGAAAAATCCCGCAATGAGAACGACTGCCACAGGGGCTATGATCTTGCCGTAGAGGTCCATGTAGTGTTTGACCTCTTCCCAGTTTTCACCAAAGGCATAGCCCAGGTATATAAGTATGGCGTTCCAGATTAAAGCGCTTAAAGCCGAAAGCACAATAGTAAGAGTGATCTTTAGGCCGGTCATTCCCGCGAAAAAAGAAATTACAGCTCTTGTTCCGGAGAGAAACCTGTTCGCGACAATCAGAGCGTAACCCCATTTGTGAAACCAGCTCTCTACTTTCTGAAGGCCTTCACGAGAAATAAAAGAGAATCTTCCTGATTCTATTATTCGCCGGTCGAAATTTTTTCCGAGTATATACATGGCAAGAAAACCCAGGACCGATCCTGCCGTCGCAGTGAAAAGCAAGGGGAAAAAACCTATAGTGCCTCCGCTTATCAACGTGCCTGTAAAAACTAATACTGTATCCGATGGCGATGGAGGAAAAACGTTTTCCAGAAATGTAATGAATAAGGCGAATAACAGCACCCAATACCAGGGAACCTGGGAAACAAAATCTATCGCGGTCTCAAGCATTTATTCCGTAAGCCTTATTATGATTATTGTAATAGTAAAAATTCAGAAACGGTCATGATATTATATTAATTTAATGAAATTAAAAAAGCTTCTAACCGGGAATAATTCCATCGATTTTTTCTAAAAGATCAGCGTGCTTTTTGAAAATATGATTGGCGGAGAGTTGTTTTTCAGTTATAATAATTGTCTTTATCCCGGCTTTTCTTCCAGCTATAGCGTCTTTGTCGGTATCCCCGATCATGAACGAATTTTCTTTGTCAATATCCCATTTATCAATTGCTTCAAGCAGCATACCCGGATTTGGTTTTCTACGGAAGCTGCCTGCCGAATCGAGCTCAGGGCAAAAATAAATATCATCAAAGCTGTATCCGGTATAATCCAGCAGATGCAATTGCATGTGGTTATGGATTTCCTTAAGAACTTCTTCAGTCATTATGCCTTTACCAATGCCCTGCTGGTTGGTAACCAGTATAGCCAGATATCCTTTTTCTTTAATCCTTTTAAATATTGGCAGAAAATCCTCAATAAATTTAAATTCTTCAACACTCTGAATATAACCGCCCATTTTCCTGATATTTACAACACCGTCCCTGTCAAAAAAAACGCACCTTTTCATTTATTCCGGCCTTTCTTGATTAAATAATCCTTCAATGATTCTGTCAGTATCCCTGAAAATTATTTCCCATGAATGAGTTTCTTCAATAAGTTTCCTGGCATTTGCCGATATATTCATGGCAAGATCTTGATCTTTTAAAATTCTTATGGCGTGGCGGGCAAGCTCATCTTGATTTTTTCCTATCATCAGGTGTGTACCGCTCGTGCCGTCAATTCCCTGGTTGCCGGTCGGGGTCGTGACCACAGGGCATCCGCAGGCCATAGCTTCGAGTAGTTTATTCTGAATTCCCGTACCGCCGTTATGAGGATGAAGAAAAAGCTGGGCTTTTTGCAGATATGGCTGCATTTCGGGAACATCGCTGATTATGTTTATATTTTTCCCGGCAAGCTTTTGAATTGATTGTGGCGGTTTGGCACCAACAATATTCAATTCAGCGTCGGGTATATTTTTATTAATTTTCGGAAAAATATTATGCACTATATCCCGAATCATTAACTGATTGGCCCAAACGTCGAGCTTACCGGCAAAAAGTATACCCCTTCTTTTGGTATTTTCTTCGGGAAGGGTGAATTTTTCCAGGTCTGTACCATTAGTAAGCAGCCTGTATTGAGCATTAGGATTCAGTTTTGTCATTTCACTAATGTCAACCTTAGTTACAAAGGTAGTAATATCGAAATAATCAGGTACTTCGGGCTCATATCCTGAAAGCTTCTTATACTCCCAGTAGCGGACGATCTTCTGTTTTAAGTTTTCACTTTGTTCGTACGACCTCTTCTGGTAAAGCGTCCTGCAATCCTCCGCCATGAGTATTTTTTTTATTGGCTTCTCTTTCAGATATTCTGCGGTCCTCATAAAAAATGCCACGGCGAGGTCGAAATTTTCGGTTTCTATAAGTGCGTCTATTGTTTTTTTGTATTCGGGCTGAAGATAAAACAAAATCTCCAGTGGATATTTCGTAAAAAGCCTTTTCAATGAGTTCAAACCGGCTTTTGCGGGATAGAGTGGTACGGTAACTAGCCTTACCCCGAGCTTCTCTACTTCCCTTACATAGCTTTTTGGAGGTGTTCCCCCATGAAAAAAGCTTACCAGGGTAACATCGTGCTTTTTTGCCAGATAAGAAATAATATTATGCGGTTTAAGTCTGTCCCCGCCAATAACAGGATAGGGAAAGCGTGCCGTTAAAAACAGTATTTTGAGCTTCTTATCAGAGGAGCTCTTGTTATTTTCCATTTATAATTATTACTTATTCCAACATAACCGGCCGTGCGTTATAAATCCTGAATTTACTTTAGCCGAATAAACAAATTAGTAAAAAATGCCCGATTTGAAAAAATCAATCTTCCTCATCATCATCCGCGAGGACGTACTTATCTATGTACTGCTCGTCGATTTCCCTGATAAACCGCGATGGAGAGCTCAGTACAAAACCTGATTCACGGTCATAAATATTCGTCGGGTAGGTGATAAAAAGCTCATCCTTTGCCCTTGTGCATGCCACATAAAAAAGCCGCCTCTCCTCCTCGACTGTATCGATGGTATCGACCGCCCGTGAAGAAGGAAAGCGTCCTTCCAGCGCCCACATAAGGAATACAGCCCTGAATTCCAGCCCCTTTGCCGAATGGATTGTCGAAAGGTTAAGCAGATCCTCTTCCTTCGATTCCGGAGTGAGCTCATCTACGGCTTCAAGGGGCGGCTCTATCGCCATGTCATTCAGGAATGTGTTAATTGAATTATATCTTTCGGATATATTGAGGAACATTTCAATATCCTTCCAGCGCTTTTTCCAGTCGTCATATTTGTTTTTCATTAGGTCACGGTAATGATCTGCAAACTGAGCGGTTTTTTCGCCAACGCCGTATTTTTTCTCTTTCAATTTTGAAAATAGCCTGAAGAGTTCTTCCAGTCTGCTTTTTACTTTACTGTACTTCGAGAGCTTATCCGTATTGAAAAAATTCAACTCATCCCCGGCGATCATTTCCACAATACCGCCGGCGGTGGCGGGGCCTATACCTTCCATCAAAAGCAGTATCCTCTGCCAGGAAACTGCATCTTTAGGATTTTGCAGTATTTTCAAATATGCGATAAGGTCTTTAACATGAGCCGTTTCAGAAAATTTTATCCCGCCGAATTTCTGGTATGGAATGTTAGCGCGGTTCAGCTCTATTTCCAGGTCAAAGGAATGGAATGCTGACCTGAAAAGCACAGCTATATCATTCAGGGAGATACCCTGCTCATTTAGTTCAAGAATCTGCTGCACCAAAAAGAGCGATTGCTGGCGCTCATTTACCGCGCTTATAAGCTTTGGCAGTTCGCCGCCCGGCCTGTTTGTATAGAGGCCCTTATCATACTTAAAGATAGCCGCTTTTATTATTTCATTCGTAAGATCAAGTATAGGCTGCGTGCTGCGGTAGTTTTCTTCAATTTTGAATATCTCGCAGTTTGAAAATGATTCCGGGAAAAACATAATATTCTGAAAATTAGCTCCCCTGAATGCGTAGATGCTCTGAGCGTCATCACCGACAGCCATCACATTTTCATGTTTGCCGGCTATCCGGAGCACAATTTCATGCTGGAGCCTGTTAGTATCCTGGTATTCATCTACCATTAGGTACTTGTAGCTGTCGCTCAACTGCTTTGCTATGCCGGGTTTATCTTTCATCAATCTGAGTACATTCAGCAGCAGGTCGTCATAATCCATCAGGTTATAATTTTTTTTATATTCATTATAAATGCGGATCATTTCGCCTATCCGGTCGGTTTCCTCAGAAAAATGGGGGTAATCTTCTTCAATGATCTCAGCTATATCCGACCTTTTATTCACTGACATGCTGTAAATGCGCTGTAGAGTCTGTTTTTGAGGAAAACGCCTTTTATCAGGGATAATACCTGACCGCGTTCGCAGGAGGTTTATTACATCCTCCGAATCCGATTGGTCAAGTATGCTGAAATTAATATCATAACCAATCGATTCGGCGTGGCGGCGCAAAACCTGCACTCCAAACGAATGGAAAGTACCGCCCGATACCCTGTCACAGCGCCCATCAAGCAAAATGGATGCCCGGCGCAGCATCTCGGCGGCGGATTTACGCGTGAAGGTAAGCAGAAGAATGTTCTGCGGGGGGACACCGTCTTCGATAAGCCTTGCTACCCTGTAAACGAGAGTGCGGGTTTTCCCCGTTCCTGCTCCCGCAATAACCAGCGCCGCCCCGTTATTATGCATAACAGCTTCATACTGGGCTACGTTCAGCTCACTTTCGTAATTAATTTTGTATCCAATCCGTTCCCGGGGCTTACCGGCGACGGATTTTTTTAATTTTATCTTTTTCAATTTTATTTAAATCAATTTGTTAGCATAATCAACCTTAAAGATATAACTAATAGTGCTAAAATAAATAGAACTATTCAGTACTGATCCACCTTCGGGTGGATTTTATTTTGCTGTTTCAGCTCTTTTTCAGCTTATCGAGAAATTAATTAGCATTACTAATGCTAATTGCTTCTTATTACCAATTGTTGGCATGTAAACAAAGAAAATAAGAATTTCTTATGTCAGTTACAATATTGAAATCCTTTGAAAAGTGATTGTTTAAATCACTGTTGGGGTTTATAAGTACACAGCCCATACGCGCACAGAATTGACATAGATTCACTCCTGGATAAAAAGAGATTGCTCGGTGAACTTCTCCGCAGCCGGAAACACCTTCCAAAATAAGTTCCCGGAAAAATCAATAATTGAACGTTGACTTAACATTACTT
>CAZJAH010000016.1:0-6479 GCA_964544155.1 uncultured Hyphomicrobiales bacterium
AACCATTGGGCGGTAACGCAGCGCAGATTAACTTTTTCTTGAATTAATTCTCGCGGGCCTGCATTTCTTCTATCATTTTGTCGAAATCTACATCTTCGAGCAGGTATTTTTCGTTGCAGTACTGGCAGACTAGCTCGCGGCTGCCTTCGTTCTGCATTTCTATGATCTCGTTTTTATCCAGTGTCATCATCTTTTCTATAAAATTGTCTTTGCTGCAGCGGCAGAAGAAATCGATCTGTGTGCTTTTGATTATTTCGTAATCGAAAGGCATGATATCCTTTAGCATATCTGCAGGAGTGGAATCAATATTAAAATAGGGCGCCAGTGAATTTACTTCGGAGATGGCGTCGAATATTAACTGGTTATCCTCCGGGGTAGCACCCGGCATGGCCTGAATAATGAACCCGCCCGAATACCTTATTTTACCGTCCTCATCAAAGTCAGCATCGAGAACTACTGCCGAGGGGATCTGCTCCGACTGCAGATAGAAATAAGCAAGGTCGGTTGCAATATCACCTGTTTGCAGGGGGATAACGCTTTGCAGGGGTTCGGCCTTGTTGTAGAGCACCCGGCTTACCCGCAGTATCCCGGCGCCAAGAGCTTCGCCGATATTTCTGATCTCGTATTGGCCGGGTTCTCCCGTAAGGTTTACAAAACCTCGTACTTCGCCGAGCTGCAAAGCTTCAGCGAATACTTTCTTCACCGGGCCGGCGCCTTCGGCTTCTACTATCACCCTTTCTTCGCCTTTCAGGAAGGATGCTATCAGCGATGCCGCGGATAGAGTTCTGGCAAGCAGAAAAGCCGGTATCTGGCCGAGATTGTGTCTCTCCTGTGCTTCGCGCGCGGTGGCTGTATTTTTTACGGCAACAGCCCTGTATTTTCCGTTTTTTGTTAAAATTCTAACCGCGCGGTCGCGCAACTGGTATTGTTTCTTTAGTTCTTCTTCTCTATTCATTTTATATCTAATAAATTCTTTCCAACAAACAACTATACTAAGACGGGGTAGGCACTTGTATCGTTTGATCATGTTTTATTATAAATATTTAACTTTTTGAAAAAATTATTTTGCGGTTTCTTTTTTTTTTTATATTTATCCCAAGAGAAAAGGCTTTCATTTTGACAATAGAGACAACAACATAAAAAGATAATTATATCCGAAATCGGGAAACAGGAATACACCTTATTTAATTATAAAAAGAATTTTTCCAACAATAAAGGATAGGAAAGCAGAAATTAAAAAGCCGGGCGCTAACCCGGCAAATTCAATTGAAAAGTTCCATATAAACAGATACAGGGAACTTTTCAAAACCACTATAGTTCAATAAATTTAAGGAAGAAAACCACTGAATTAGAATTGCGGGAGCAAATATTTACAAAGGGACTTTATGTCATAGAGTTAAAAAATGATTCAACGGCATATTCGCAAAAATTCTTAATCAAGTAATTATTCAAAACAGGGCCGGGTTTGCGCCCGGCCTGATTTTTAGGAGCATATCATGAAATCCTTACTAATTATCCTTGCTTTTTTATGCGCTTTTTCATTCTCTTATGCCGAGCGCCCTGATTTTATTTGGGAAAAAGAAATATCACTTGGGGATTCTGCATCATGGGTGTATGCCCCGGAAAAATTATCGAACGGTAATTTTATTATTCCTTATAAAAATAAAATTGATTCAATAAGTATCAAGTTCGGTTTTGCCGTTTATAGGAAGAAAAGACAAAAAGAAATTATTTTTGGGTATGTACGAGCATAAAGCCAGTTCGGTTAATAGTTTGGCACAATCCCATGCGGTTTACCCCAATCCCGCCTACGATTTCATTGAATTAGATGATATCGCTCCCGGCAGCGAAATAAAAATCTACGACAGCATGGGCAGGCTGGCCGCGGCGCGCATATATAAAGGCGATAAGCTTGACGTAAGCGCGCTAAGCCCCGGCCTTTACTTTATCCGCTCATCAAATGGCGAAACCATGAAATTTGTGAAGAGGTAGTGGTTTTCGATTTTTTTGATGATATTTAAAAAAAAACTTTGTAACCTCCCGGCCATTAATGTGCTCAAAATTACAAAGAAAAAAATCATTTTCATTTTTGGTTAATTTTTTATAAGTTTATGTAACTTATGTAATTAATAGGGAGGGTATAATATGAAACGCCTTTTATTACTTGCTGTATGCCTGGGGGTCATAGCCCCGTTTATGGCATATTCATTCGATGAACATGACTTCTACGAATTTCGCGAGCAAAACGCGAACATGACGCCCCAGGGCTTTTGGAATATGTATCCGCCCGGGCTTTATAATGCCGAATCCAGAACAAATGGCGGAGTTAACTATCTGAACGACGCGGAAAGCAAATTTGAGCTGACCGATTGCGAAATGCAGCTCCTCAGGCAGAATGGTTTTGTAGTTACTGAACGCTTGAGCTACGGATCTATGTGGACTGCCCTGGAAGATATTTGGAATAAAGATATTCCTCTAATGGTGACTTCCGATATGGTGCTCCATGCGCTGCACATGTCTTATGATGCCATTCTTAAAGATATTGAAAGAAATATGATCATACCGGAGCTGAGTTCCGCCCTTGAAGAAATGAGCGGCGAAATTAGAAATAAAGCAACGGTTTATCAGAATGATCCAATCATGATGGAGGCGTTAAAAGACGCGGATATATATATTACCGTCGCGCGCAGGCTCCTTGCAAATAAGAATATTAGCCCGGCTATTAACGACAGCGAAGTTAAAAGTGAGATTTCTCATATTCTTAATCAAATAAAAGAAGAAAACCCGGTTAAGGAAGAACTTTTCGGCATAATAAGATTCTACGATTACAGCCAGTTTACTCCCAGAGGCCATTATACCGACAGCGAAGAGCTGACAAGGTATTTCCAGTCGATGATGTGGCTCGGAAGGACGGAATTCTACCTGATTCCTCCAAAATCTAATGATGTTGAGGTTACACCCGAGCAAAACAGGCTGAATATCATCACATCCGTGATCTTGCTTGAAGCAGCCGAAAATTCGGGCGCCTATGGCAGGCTTCAGAATATTAATAAAGCCATCGAAGCAATTGTCGGCGAATCGGATAACACACAGATGCACCAAATGCGGGAAGTGCTTAATGAAGCTTCGATCAATGGAGCCGCTCAACTCGTGAGTCTGGGTGAATGTGAGAAGTTTAGAGAAATATTAGCGGTCAAATCTTATGCCGGCCAGAAAATATTATCACAAATGCTTGAAGCCTTCCCAAATTCGGCAGAAGAAAAAATCGAACCTGCGTCGGCATTTCTGCTGATGGGGCAGAGATTCATCATCGATTCCTATGTTTTTTCAAACCTTGTGTTTGATAAAGTAGATTGCAGACTGATGCCCAGCAGCCTTGATGTTCTTTTCGCTCTTGGTAATAATGCTTCGGGCGACCTTCTTAAAGGTGAATTTGAGGCCTGCAACTATACATCAGATTTAGCGGCAATGCGCTATCTGATCGATTCTTATGATGAAGATTACTGGCAGTCAACTTTCTATACATCATGGCTTAATTCAATTAAAGCGCTTAATCCACCTGATGAAGATGACCGCGAATATCTGCCCGGATTTATGAAAACGGCCGCCTGGTGGCAGCAGAAGATGAATACACAGCTCGCATCCTGGGCACAGCTAAGGCATGATAATCTGCTTTACGCCAAGCAGTCATATACCGGGATGGCAGGATGTTCATATCCTGATGTTTATGTAGAACCTATACCGGAATTTTACAGCGCGATCAAAAAGCTGGCGGATAATGCTGAAGGCACTTTAGGCGGAATTATGCCGACCTCTTACATAAGGCAGTATTTTAAAGAATTGGAATCTCTGGCCGATACCCTGCAGGGTATTTCAGAGAAAATTCTAAATCGTACACCGCTTAGCGCTGAAGAAATTACATTTGTAAAAAATACTTACAGCTACGCTAATATGGGATGCGTCCAGGCGCCTTCCGGCTGGTTCGCCAAGATGTTCTACAATCCGGGCGATGAGGAAGTCGAAGACCTTGTGATAGCTGATGTACATACAGTTCCTACAGATTGGGCAGGTAATTTAGTCGGCTGGATAATGCACGCAGGCACAGGAAATGTCAACATGATGCTGGTAGTTACCGAAAATCACAATGGCAAACTAACGGCTTTCGCCGGCCCTGTACTCAGCTATTATGAATATGTAAGCAGCAATTTCAAAAGGCTTAACGATGAAGAATGGGCGGAAGGAGATTTTTACAAAGAAAACGGCATCCGTCCGGAATTTACCGATATTTACCTCGCGGATGAAAATGGCGAGTGCGACCTAAGCAATCTGCTTATGCTGCCGGTTAGTGTGGAAGACGATGCGCCGGTTCAAACAGCGGATGTCAAGTTCAGGGTATATCCAAATCCAGTGGCCGAAAGCTCCATGCTGAGCTTCAGGGTTCCATATACATTGAGCGGCGATCACGGCACTGTCGATATTTATGATATGAGCGGTAACCATATAAAGAATATCTTTAAAGGCCCAATGCCGGCGACAACACTGAGTGCCAGGATAGACGCCACAGACGCTCAAGGCAATGAGCTATCACCCGGAGCGTACATTATTTCCGTAACTATTGGCGGGAACAGCTATAACAGCAAGATAATCGTAAGCGGAAAATAAAATTTAATTTTATTCGGCAAATATAAGCCTCTGCTTTTTGGCAGGGGCTTTTTTTATGAAATTGCTAATATATTAATTATCTTAAATATAAAAACAAAATAAACAGAGAAAGAAATGATTGGTATAGCGCTGATTTTAATCGCACTTTATATGATCTCGAGGTATTACTTTAATAATCCGGAAACTCCGATGTTCGATCGCGAAATTGGCCGGAAACCCATGCTTTTCTTAGGTGTGGCGCTGCTTTTGATAGGAAGCGGGCTGCTTGGGAACTTCATTTCAGAAGCCGCGTTCGGTGAATCCGGCTTTAAAACTGTATTTCTTTCTGAAATCGGAATAACAGCAGTATTGGTTATAGCAGTGCTTATGGGAAGCTACTATCTGGGTATGGCATTTAGAAAAGATAAGTCACCCGGAGCAGCCACTCCGCCCCGGGATAATAACAAAAACTCAGTCGATCAAACGTAAGCCGGTATGCCTGTAATATCCTCACCGAGTATGAGCGTATGGATATCATGTGTGCCTTCGTATGTTTTGACTGATTCCAGGTTGGCGGCATGCCTCATAACGGGATATTCACCCAATATGCCGTTAGCGCCGTGAACCTCCCGTGCAATTCTTGCCGATTGAAGCGCAATATCCACATTATTTCTCTTAGCAAGGGAAATCTGCTGGTGCCTGAAATTACCGCTGTCCATTAACCTGCCCAACCTGTAAGCAATTAGCTGTGCCTTTGTAATTTCATTCAGCATCCAGACCAGTTTCTCCTGAATTATCTGGAAAGAGGCGATCGGTTTATCGAACTGAATACGTGATTTCGCGTAATCCACAGAAGATTCGTAAACGCTCATCGCCGCGCCCACAGCGCCCCATGCTATTCCATAGCGCGCCTGGCTAAGGCAGCTAAGCGGCCCTTTCAGCCCGCTGACATCGAGAATGTTCTCTTCCGGAATTTCACAATCCTGAAATACAAGTTCGGAAGTAACAGATGCCCTCAGTGAATGTTTCCCTTTCATCTCGGGAGCGGAAAAGCCCTTAGTTCCTTTTTCCACTAAAAAGCCTTTTATAACGCCGTCCAGCTTAGCCCAAACTACCGCCACATCAGCTATAGTGCCGTTGGTGATCCACATTTTGGCGCCGTTCAGCAGGTACCCGTTGTCTGTTTTCATTGCCGTTGTGACCATACCGCCCGGATTAGATCCGAAATCAGGTTCAGTTAGACCGAAGCAGCCTATAGCTTCGCCGCAAGCCAGCTTTGGCAGCCATTTTTTCTTTATCTGATCGCTGCAATATTCCTCTATCGGATACATTACAAGAGAGTTTTGCACCGAGGCAAATGACCTGATAGCAGAATCTCCTCTTTCAAGCTCCTGCATTGCCAGGCCATAGGTAGTATGATTGGCGCCGGCGCCGCCGTAATCAACAGAAGTCTTTACCCCCAGCAGGCCGAGCCCTGCAATTTTGGGTATCAGATCCATGGGGAAAGTACCATCGCGGTAGTGCTTCTCTATGACGGGTATAACTTCCTTATCGGTAAATTCTCTGACGGTATCCCTTATAAGCAGTTCCTCTGCAGATAATAGTTCATCAATATTATAATAATCAACGCCTTTGAAGGACATGTTTTTTCTCCATATTTTTAAAATATATTGACTCTCAAACAGTTAATATTGAAAAAATCAGAAAGATTAATTTGACTTAATTACAAAAGTTCGTATTTTAGTATTATTAAAAGGGCAAGGATGAGCCCTTTTTTTATTTTTCTGTTTTTTTAACTGGTCAAAAGATACAGTTTAACTGGTCAAAAGATACAGTTT
>CAZJAH010000016.1:6579-58574 GCA_964544155.1 uncultured Hyphomicrobiales bacterium
TCTGTTTTTTTAACTGGTCAAAAGATACAGTTTAACTGGTCAAAAGATACAGTTTTCTGTATGATCAAGTGTTAAATATAACACATAATAAAAAAGAATATTTTAAGATTTAAAACATAAACGGAATTTTGTTATGCCCAGGCGCAGAGCAAAACATAAAATTGATAAAAAGCTCATAATCGAAAGCTTCACCGAAATGGCGAAGTCTAAAAGTATTGATCGTGACTTACTTCAGGGTGTTCTCGAAGAGACCTTATCCATGATAATTAGAAAGAAGTACGGCCAGGAGGCAGATTTTGAAATTATCGTTAATATGGAAAAAGGCGACATCGAAATATACCTGATGCGTGAAATAGTCGAGGAAGTAGAAGACCCCAACCTCGAAATATCACTTAAAGAAGCTAAGCTTTACGGTGATGACGATTATGAAACCGGCGATGAATTCATCGAAGAGATAACTCTCGATAACATTGCCGACAGCTTTGGAAGAAGGCTTATATCACTGGCTTCACAAAACCTGAACCAGAGAATAAGAGAAATCGAAAAAGACAATGTTTATAATGAATATATAAGCAAAGTCGGCGAGATCATCATTGGTGAAATATACCAGGTCCGCAGGCATGACATTCTGGTAATGCATAATAAGATCGAAACAAGGCTTCCAAGGGAAGAACAGATACCCAACGAGCCTTACAGATTCCGCAAAAACCAGTCCATAAAAGCTATTGTAAAAGAAGTAATCCGTTCAGGCCCGGGCGGTCAGCCGGAGATAATTTTGTCCAGAGCATCAGATGACTTCCTTGCAAGGCTCTTTGAAATTGAAATTCCCGAGATTTACGACGGAATTATCCAGATAAAATCAATTGCCCGCGATCCGGGTGAAAGAGCAAAGGTAGCAGTAGCCTCCTTTGACGACAGGGTAGATCCCGTTGGCGCCTGCGTGGGTATGAAGGGTATTAGAATACACTCTATCGTTAGAGAATTGAATAATGAAAATATCGACCTTATAGAATATTCGGATGATGTCAGTACATATATTGGCAGAGCACTTGCTCCGGCCAAGATCAAAGAGATCGGAGTCGATATGAATACACGTGCTGCCACTGTTGTAGTTCCCGATGATCAGGTTTCGCTGGCAATCGGCAAAAACGGGCAAAATGTGAGGCTTGCTTCAAAGCTCACCGGTTTTTCTATTTCACTCGTGAAAGAAGGCGGTGAAGATATTGAACTCAGCGAATTCGAAGAAGAACTCGGATTGCAGCTTTATGAAGAACTCAAAGCCATGGGGCTCAATACAAGCAGAGAATTCCTTGAAACAGAACCCGAAAAATTCCTTATGCTCCCTGGTATGAGCAAGGAAAAACTTCTTGAAATAAGAAGGATTATGCTTTCTGAATTTGATGAAGAAGAATCTATAGGGATAATTGCCAGGATCACCCGATGGGAACCGCCTGATTTTGCTGAAGACAAAATCGAGGATGATGAAGACGAAATCGTAACCGGGAAGAACGAAATCAAGGACGATGAAGACGAAATTGAGGATGATGAAGACGAAATCGAATCCGGAAAGGAAAAACAACCGGTGAAACCCGAGGAAAGCTCAACCGATTACGTCGATGAAGATGAAGATAATAAGTTTAATCGCTGATAATGATCAGTTTTTTGTTTAATTTTTCAGGTATAAATCTCTATATATGGCTGCGGCTAAAAAAGTCAGATTATTTAAGATAGCTTCCGAAATAAATATCGGAAAAGAAACCATTGTTGAATTCCTACAGGGAAAAGGGTTTGATATAGAAAATAAACCCACCGCCCGATTGGATGAACAAATGGTAGAGGCAGTTTATGATAAATTCAAACGTGAAAAAAGAGCTGCCGAAGTTCAAAGGGAAAAAATCCAAAAGCATAAAGATCAGCGTAGAGATGCGGTAGTCGAATTACGCAATAAGCATATAGACGAGGAAGAATTACCTGAAGAACAGGAACCAAAAGCTCCTCCCGCTGATGAAGAACCCATTGAAGCTCAGCACGAACCCGAAATGAAAGGCAGTATCAAAGTCGAAGATACTGAAGAAATATCTCCCGCGGCGGAAGAAAAGGCAGAAGAGCCTTTAGAAGAAAAAACTGAAGAAGTTCCACCTGAGCAAACGCAGGCAGAAGAAGTTTCATCGGAGGAAGTTCCTGTTGAAGCTGAAGCTGAAACACAAGTTCCTGTTGAAGCTGAAGCTGAAACACAAGTTCCTGAAAAAGAAAAACTTCCTGCCGAAAATATCGAAATAAAAAATAAAGAAAGCCATCATCATACGCAGGGCCAGCCGGTAACCGTAATGGAAGATGTTTCAGATGAAAAGCCCGGAGAATCAGTTGATGAAATTGTAACTGAAGAAATACCGCCCCGAAAAGAAATTGAAATTGACAAAGGGCAAAAAGAAAAGATAGAAGCCGAAGCAGACATCAGAAAAGAAGCACTGGAAGAAACAAGCGGAATAAGTCCTGAAGAAGAGGCTGAATCGGAATATGAAGGTATTGACACTGAGCCCGAAGAAGCAGAATCAGATGAAAAATCCGGTGAAAAGGCTCAGGAAGAGGAAATCAAAGATAAAGCTCCCAGGAAGAAAAAACACCACCGTAAGATACTTGAAATCGATTACGATGATTCACCTAAGCTTCGCGGCCTTACTGTGCTTGGAAAGATAGATATTGAAAAGGAAAAACAGGCTAAAAAAGGTAAGAAAAAAATTAAAAGAAAGCCTGTTGAGGAAGATGAAGAACAGAAGTTAAGGAGAATTGAAAGAGATAAAAAAGGCAAGAAACCGGCACCCAAAACTGAAGAAGCCCGGGCAAAAACTCCTGCTAAAGAAAAACCGGCTCCTGCTAAAGAAAAACCGGCTCTGACAGATAAAAAAGAACAAACTAAAGAAGGCAGAAAAGAAAAAGATATAAGCCGCAAGAAGAAAAAACGCCGTAAATCCATACGCGAAATGATTAGCGAGGAAGATGTCGATAAGGCTATCAAGCAAACCCTTTCCGGTATGGAACAGTCGAAAATATCGGCTACTAAAACCAAAATGCGAAAAAGACGCCTGGCCGAAAGAGAGGAAAAAGAAGCCAAAAAACAGGTAGAAAAAGAAAGAGAATTACAGAAACTTGAGCTGACGGAATATGTTACCACCAGTGACCTGGCCAATTTAATGGGCAAAACTGCCAATGATATAATCCTTAAATGCATGGAACTCGGACTCATGGTAACAATAAATCAGAGGCTTGACAAAGATACTATAATTCTTATCGCCGATGATTACGGTTTTGAGGTGGAGTTTCACGATGAAAAAGAATTTCAGTTTATCGAAGAAGAAGAGGACAGGGAAGAAGACTTAAAGCCCCGTTCGCCAATAGTCACCATAATGGGACATGTTGATCACGGTAAAACTTCACTTCTCGATCATATTCGCAGTGAGAATGTTGTCGCAGGTGAAGCTGGCGGTATTACGCAGCATATTGGCGCATATAAAGTAGAGCTGGATGCACATCGTTCGATTACCTTCCTCGATACTCCCGGCCATGAAGCATTTACGGCTATGAGAGCACGAGGTGCTCAGGTTACGGATATTGTAGTACTCGTAGTAGCTGCAGATGACAGTGTTATGCCCCAGACCATCGAGGCTATAAGCCATGCTAAAGCAGCTAATGTACCGATAGTTGTTGCCATTAATAAAATAGATAAGCCCGACGCAAGGCCCGACAGAATAAAACAGCAGCTATCCGACCATAATATACTTGTTGAGGATTGGGGCGGTAAATACCAGTCAATAGAACTTTCTGCAAAATCAGGCTTAAATGTAGACCAGCTGCTTGATAAAATACTGCTTGAAGCAGAATTACTCGATCTGAAAGCGAACCCCGACAAAGGTGCGAGAGGTATAGTCGTAGAAGCAAATATGAATAAAGGCCTGGGACCCGTAGCTACCATAATAATACAGAAAGGAACGCTTAATATTGGCGACGCCTTTGTATCAGGTGTATTTTCTGGCAGAGTAAGAGCCATGCTTGATGAACGCGGCAATAAAGTTGATAAAGCAGGGCCATCCGTACCGGTTATGGTAGTCGGTTTTGACGGCTTGCCAGAAGCAGGGGATCAGTTCGTTTCAGTCAGCAGTGATTCCGATGCCAGACATATCGCCACCGAAAGACAGCAGCTAAAGCGGGAACAGGAACTCAGACAGATACGCCACGTAACACTTGATGAGATATCCAAGCAAATTCAACTTGGAGGAGTCAAAGATCTGTTCCTTGTTATTAAAGGCGATGTATCCGGTTCTGTTGAAGCTATAAGTGATTCGCTGCAAAAGCTCTCGCGTGAGGAAGTAAGAGTAGTTATACTTCATAAAGGCGTGGGAGCCATATCAGAATCAGACGTAATGCTCGCGGCAGCCTCACACGCGGTCATCATAGGGTTTAACATATCGCCTACCGCTCAGGCACGCAAAGCCGCCGAATCCGAACATGTAGATATAAGGCTGTATGATATCATTTATGACTGTATAAACGAAGTGCAGCTTGCCTTAGAAGGCCTGCTCTCACCAGAATACAAAGAAGAAACAATCTGCACCGTCGAAGTCAGGAAAGTTTTCAAAATCAGCAGGCTTGGATCTATTGCGGGATGCTATGTGCTAAGCGGTAAAATTACCCGAAATGATAAGGTGCGCGTATTACGCGACGGACTACCGGTATTCGACGGCGGTATTGCTTCGCTTAAAAGAGGCAAAGATGACGTTAAAGAAGTTGACTCAGGATTCGAATGCGGTATTCAGCTCGTAGGATTCAATGATTTCCTCGAAGGAGATATTATTGAAGGATACAGAATTGTGGAAGTTCGCAGAACTCTTAAATAATAATAAGTTTCAATGTCAATAAGATCAGAAAAAGTTGCCAGCACAATTAAAAAAGTCCTGGCACTGCCAATAGAAGAAATTGCCCGCGAAGAAAACGCGGGCCTTGTGACCGTTACTTCCGTAAAGGTCTCAAGTGATTTGCAGATAGCTAAAATCTATCTCAGTATGTTTGGAGAAAACATCTCCCCATTCGAATTCCTTAAAACTCTCGAAAACCGCAAAGGAGAGCTTAGGTCGATGATAGGATCACAGATGCGTCTCAGGTTTACACCTGACTTGAGGTTCTTCTTCGATGATACACTCGACCAGATGGAACACATAAAAAATCTTCTTGATTCAGTTAAAAAAGATAACAGGGATGATAATTAAAGCCGGTGGAATTCTATGATAGTATTCGATAAGAATTCCACACTAAGCTATGATGAATGGCTGAACGCGGCATCAACCGAAGGTGCTTTAGCCCTGATCGATAAGGATATGGATTGGACTTCTTTTGATGTAGTCGCCAAACTCAGAAATTTTACAAGAATAAAAAAAGTCGGCCATGCCGGCACACTTGACCCCCTTGCTACCGGGCTTCTCATACTCGGATTCGGGAAAGCCACAAAAGAGCTTGATAAATTTAAAGATATGCCCAAATCGTATCTTGCCGAGATAAAACTTGGCGCTACCACCAAAACTGACGACGCCGAAGCCGATGAAGAGAACATCAGGCCCGTACCCGGATTCACAGATAATGAAATAATAGATGAAATAAAAGATTTCGAAGGAAAAATTGAGCAAATACCGCCCATGTATTCCGCGAAAAAAGTTAAAGGGCACAAGCTCTATACCTTGGCCCGTAAGGGGCAGGAAGTAGAAATTGCTCCTTCAACAGTTGAGATATTTTCAATAAAAATATTGAAAATCAGCCTGCCGCGGGTACTTATCGATGTAAATTGCTCAAAAGGTACTTACATAAGGTCACTCGCCAGGGATATAGGAGCAAGGCTCGGCACCGGCGGTTACTTAAGCTCTCTCAGGAGAACAGCCATAGGCCCTTACAATGCAGGCGAAGCCTTTACGGTTAATGAGTTTGTTGAAATAAATAAAAGTCCGGATAGTCAATAATTTTTTTTATATAATTAAAACGGTACTAAAAATCAGTCATAAATGAAGGTTTACAGGTCATTTGATGAAATTGAAAGAAAAGCCGAAAGCGTTATAACTACCGGTACTTTTGACGGTGTGCACAAGGGCCATAAGATAATACTAGACAGGCTGAAATATATTTCCCGACATTCGGGCTTAAGGCATGTTCTTGTAACCATGCACCCGCATCCCCGTATTGTCCTGCAGAGAACAGGCTTGCAGCCTTTAGAGTTGCTGACGAATATTAACGAAAGACTTCATCTATTTGAGCATTACGGCATCGGGCATGTACTGGTTATTCCCTTTACATATGAATTTTCCTGTACACCACCTGATGTTTTTATCCGGGATTACCTTCACGGCATGATTGGAATGGAAAAAATACTTGTCGGCTATGACCACATGTTCGGCAAGAATCGCGAAGGCAATATGCAGCTTCTGAATGAACTATCCGAGGAACTGAATTTCAGCATAGAAAAAATAGAAGCATTTTCAGAGAATGATACCGTTATTTCCAGTACAAAAATTCGACAGGCAATTAAAACAAGCGAATTGGCAAGAGCACGCGAAATGCTGGGCTATGATTACTTCTTAACAGGGCAGGTGGTACACGGCGACGCGCGTGGTGCCCAAATAGGCTTCCCGACAGCGAACATCAGGCCCACAGACGAATACAAACTAATGCCGGGCAAGGGTGTATATTTTGTATCCGCGGTAATTGATGGCAAAATTAATTACGGAATGGCGAATATAGGAACCCGGCCAACATTTACTGACGATATATATCCGAGGCTGGAGATACATTTCTTTGATTTTGACAGAGATATTTACGGAATGACGATAACGGTGAAATTTCTTGAATTTATACGCCCTGAGCGCAAATTTTCAGGCCCGGATGAATTTCGTGCCCAACTTGAAAAAGACAGAAGTAAATGCTTTGCATTGATGAAAAAAAGAGCTTTAAAATGAAAAAACTGAATAAAAATTACGAATAAACTGAATAAATAAAAAAGAAAATTTTCTTAAGAAAAAAAGAATTATTATATTTGTAATTCGTATAATAATGAACAGGTGTATTTGGAGTAGCGATTTATGATCACTCATGAACAAAAACGAGAAATAGTCGGAAAATATGGAAGCAGCACAGGCGATTCAGGAAAAGCCGAAGTGCAGATAGCTATACTGACAGCAAGGATAAATGATTTGACAGGCCATCTGTCAGGCCATAAGAAAGATGTGAGCAGCAGACGCGGCCTCATAAAGCTCGTCAGTAAAAGAAGAAAACTTCTCGATTATCTCGCGAAAAAAGATATTAGCAGGTACCGCGAGATCCTGGGACAGCTTTCACTACGTAAATAATATTAACCGGCGGCTTATGACCGCCGTTTTTTTATTAATTCCTTACGTATTTATATTAATTCCTTAAATGTAATGAATAATTTTCATTTTATTCGTCAAATAATGATTAAGGACTTACAGGCCGACATACCTGAATATTTTTTATTAATTATTTAAAAGAACCTTATGATTTCAAAAAAAGTATCAATTAATTTTGAAGGCCGTGAATATACTCTCGAATCAGGGAAATATGCTAAATTCGCAAGCGGTTCCGTTATGGTGAGTTGTGGCGACTCCATGGTGCTGGTTGCCGCGACTGCTTCACAAAAAGAGCTGGATAATATCGATTTTCTGCCACTACAGGTAGAGTACAGAGAAAAAACAGCTTCGGCCGGAAAAATACCCGGTGGATTCCTGAAAAGGGAAGGCAGGCCTTCAGACAACGAAGTACTCACATCAAGGCTTATCGACAGGCCCATCAGGCCTATGATACCAAAAACATGGCATTATGAAACGCAGATTATAGCTACAGTTTATTCGGCTGATCCTAATGTTTTACCCGATACACTCGGAGCTGTGGGCGCTTCCGCTGCTCTGATGATATCCGATATCCCCTTTAACGGGCCCATATCCGAAGTTAGAGTAGGCAGGATCAACGGCGAATTCATTGCTAACCCTACTTATGATCAGATCGAAGAATGCGATATCGATATGATCGTAGGCGGCACCGATAATGCCATTACTATGGTGGAAGGCGAATCCAAAGAGATATCCGAAGAAGATTTCCTCGCCGCCATCGAATTTGCCCACGATAAGATCAAGCAGTTAAACGGCTTGCAGAAAGAGCTGGCCGAAGCTGTCGGCAAAGTAAAAAGAGAATTTATAGAGTTTGAAGTTCCCGAAGAGATCAGGGAATTTATTAAAGAGTCTATTAAAGATAAAATTGATCATTACGTTCATGCTCAATCATCAAAAGAAGAGCGTTCGGCCGCCCGGAAAGAAATTCAGGAAACCGCAGAAAATGCACTCACTGAAAAATACGGAGAAGACGAGGAGCATGCTGATAAGATTCCCATGTACCTGAATGAAGTTGTGGGTAAGCTCGAAAAATCCGAAATGAGAAAAATGATCATCGAAGAAAAACGCAGGCTCGACGGCAGAGCTTACGACGAGATACGGCCTATTACCTGCGAAGTAGGGATTCTTCCGAGAACTCACGGATCAGCTCTATTCACCAGAGGCGAAACCCAGAGCTTATCGACACTTACTTTGGGAACTTCGAGGGATGAGCAAATGATTGACGGACTGCACCCGGTATTTACCGAGAGGTTCATGCTTCATTATAATTTTCCACCATTCTGTACGGGTGAAACAGGCAGGCTTTTTGTCGGCAGAAGGGAAATCGGCCATGGACATCTTGCCTGGAGGGCTTTAAAAGCAATGCTACCCGAACAGGAATTATTCCCCTATACTCTTAGAATTGTATCGGATATACTTGAATCTAACGGCTCATCCTCGATGGCAACTGTTTGCGCTGGCAGCCTTTGTATGTTCGACGCTGGCGTACCCTTCCGTAAATCCGTTGCCGGAATTGCCATGGGGCTTATCAAAGAGGATGACCAGGTAGCTGTTCTCAGCGATATTCTTGGCGATGAGGATTTCCTTGGCGATATGGACTTTAAGGTAGCAGGCACTGTTGACGGAATAACCGCCTTCCAGATGGATATTAAAATCGAAGGCCTTTCTATTGAGATCATGAAAACGGCTCTTGAGCAGGCAAGGCGGGGCAGGCTTCATATACTTGGCATTATGAATGAAGCTTTAGGCGCGCCAAGATTAGATATATCAGCATACGCGCCAAAATTCGAAACTATTAAAGTACCCGTTGATATGATCGGCGCTGTAATTGGCCCGGGCGGTGAGCACATCAGAAACATCGTCAAAGAATCAGGCGCTGAAATCAATATCGATGATGACGGAACAGTTACCATTGCGGCTACAAGTACCGAAGATAGCGAGAAAGCCAAAGAGATGATCGCCCAGCTTACCCGCAAGCCGGAAGAAGGCAAGATTTATACCGGTACGGTTAAAGAAATTCGGGAAGGCCTCGGAGCTTTTGTTGAAATACTTCCTAAAGTTCAGGGACTGCTGCATATTTCGCAGATTGCCTATGAGAGAGTTGAGGAAGTATCCGACTATCTTAAAGAAGGCGATAAAATTGACGTAAAACTTCTTGAGATCACACGCGACGGCAAATACAGGCTTAGCAGAAAAGCCGTGCTCCCAAAACCTGAAGGTTACGTCGAGCAGGATGATGACAGGCCACAAAGAAGAAGTAGCGGACGCCCAGGCGGAAGCCGTTCTGATAGCAGAGGCGGCCGGCCGGGTGGCAACCGCCCCGGAGGTAACCGTCCAGCAGGAGATAGGAGATAGTTAAGGGGCTGTATTCAAATATCATTAAAACTATGGGCACCACAGGATGGCGCCCATTTTTCGTTTATATTTAAGCCATAGTTTTGTTTAAATCAAAATAATTAGGTTTAAATTACAATAATCAGAAAAATCTCATGATAAATTCCTGAAATAAAGCATCCTGCTGAGCAGTTCAATCAAAAGGATCACCGCGCCGGCGATAGCCAATGGCAGGTATTCCTCGGTATATCTTGTAAAAAATGCCACATCGATCTTTGTTTTTTCGAGCCGGTCAATATCTTGGAATATGCTTTCAAGGGCTTTTTTGTTTGTCGCCCGGAAGTATTTACCGCCGGTTTGATCAGCGATATTTTCGAGTATCGGCTCATCGATATTTACTTCTATTTGTGCTATCCTCGTTCTTCCAAAGCGGTCTTTAACGGGATAAGGAGCTTGCCCTTTAGTCCCCACACCTATGGTATAAACCCTTATACCGTAAGTATCAGCTATCTCCGAGGCTGTAAGCGGCGCTATGGAACCGCGGTTATTAACTCCGTCCGTGAGAAGAATTACTACTTTGCTCTTGCTATCCAGGTCTTTCAGCCTGGCCACAGAAGTAGCAAGCCCCATTCCGATAGCTGTACCGTCGGGGATTGTCCCTGTTTTGATATTATCCAGCAAATTGATCAAAATATCATGATCAATGGTAACAGGGCACTGCGTAAAGCTCTCCGCGGCAAATACCACAAGGCCGATCCTGTCATTAGGCCTGCCTTTGATGAACTGTACGGCTGTTTCTTTGGCTGCCTCCAGCCTGTCAGGATCGAAATCCCTTGCAAGCATTGAGCTGGAAACATCAAGAGCTATGACTATATCAATACCCTCTGTTGTAATAGATTGCTCACTGGAGCTTGACTGCGGCCTGGCAAGGGCAGTAATTATTAAAGTAATTGATATCAGCCGCAGTACAAAGGGCAGATACCTGAGTTTTACTTTCAGGGGTTTATTCTTTACCGGAAGCCCGGCAGTCGATGATAGCCTGAGTGAAGGATGATAATTCTTCCTGCGGATGAATTGCCATAAGATAAGCGCCGGCAAAATAAGCAGCAGCCAGAACATTTCAGGGTTGGCAAATGTTATGTCATTGAACATCGCTGCCCTCCTGAGCGCTGCTGTCAGCAGATTTTGTTATTTCCACAAAGTTCACGGCATTACTCATTGATAGGGTGTTCTCATCCGGCATTGGTTTGAATTTGGCGAATTTGGCAAGGTCTGCAGTATGGAGGATCTGCCTGAGATTTGATTTTGCTTCATCGCTCATATCCATTCTTTGAGCAAAATCAAGCAATTCTTCCGAGGTTAGTTCAGGAGCAGGAATGTTGAACCTTCTTTCGATATAGATCCTGATTATCTCCGTCAGCCTGATGTGGTATTGCTTGATTCTGTCCTTTTGCCAAAGCTTTTCATTTTCTAAATTTTTTAATTCCCGAAGAGCAAAAATATGCGGCGGTATCTGAGGGTCATAGCTTTCTTGTTTAATTTCAGCCTTATTTCTCTTCCTATTTTTCAATATAAGATAAACAGCTGCTGCCGCGGCAATAAGCAGCAGGCCGCCAAGCATATAGGGCCAGTATCTCCATATGGACATTTGCACATCCATCACCGGTTTAATATCCCTGATAGGCTTTGACGTATCCACGGTCACCGTGCGGAAATTCAGCATAAGTGAATCAGTGCTGACAGCGAAAGGCCTGTCGAACCCCTGCCTTTCATAAACAAATGAAAACGGCGGTACACTGTAACTGCCTGAATCGAAAGATGTAACAGTCAGCTTACGGCTCATTTCGTAATATCCGGCAGCTTCGGCGGTATCAATACCGCTATCTTCGATCAGCTCCAGGCTGCCCACGGTTTCGTTTATGTCGGGCCATTTGAGGTTAATCGAAGTATCGGCTTTAACCCGCAGGTCGAGGCCTATCCATTCGCCTATCCTGACATTGTTTGTATCGGCATTGAGCTTAATATCGGGCTCCTGCCCGATAACAGCGGCTGAATTAATTATTATTATGATAATAGCTAAAAAAAACCTCATTTTCTAATTTCCCTCTTCCTGAAGAACTTCCTTAGCGGAGTTATGTAAGAACCGTCAGTGCTCAGGTCTATAATATCCACTTTGCTTTTGACAGCAAGAGCTCTTATATGAGCGTCCTTATTTTCCCACCAGTGCCTGTAATGCTCCCGCGATTTTTTATTCGATGTATCCACCCAGATAATGCCCCCGGTTTCAGGATCTCTCACTTTTGCGAGGCCTATTGGCGGCAATTCTTTTTCCCGGGGATCATTCACACGTATAAATATGGTGTCGTGCTTTTTCGAAGCTATTTTTAAAGGCTCAGAGAAATCATCAGCAATAAAATCGGATACCACAAAGGCGATTGTCCTTTTTTTCATCATATTGGTGAAGTACCTGAGCGCGTTTCCAATATCCGTGCCGGAGCTTACAGGCCTGAATTCCAGCAGCTCGCGAATGATTCTTAACGCGTGGCTGCGTCCCTTTTTGGGGGCTATGAATTTTTCGATTTTATCAGAAAAAAGTAGCAGCCCTATCTTGTCATTGTTGCCTATGGCTGAAAATGAGAGCACAGCGCAAAGTTCGGCTATCATCTCGTTTTTGAACTGAACGGATGTACCGAATTCCTGCGAACGGCTTATATCCACCAGGAGCATAACGGTAAGCTCGCGCTCTTCCTCGAAGACTTTCACATATGGGTGGTTGAGCTTTGCAGTAACGTTCCAGTCTATTGTTCGGACGTCATCGCCGGGGAAGTACTCACGCACCTCGCTAAAGGCCATGCCGCGCCCTTTGAAAACGCTCTGGTAATTACCCGAAAAAAGGTCCCGGGTAATGCCGCGTGTTTTAATCTCGATCTTCCGTACTTTTTTTATCAGTTCGGCAGTATCCATTAGGGAACTTCAATTTTGTTCAGAATTTCAATAATAATATCTTCACTGGTTACGTTTTCGGCTTCGGCTTCGTAGGTCAGGCCTATCCTGTGCCGGAGTACGTCAAGGCATACAGCCCTTATATCCTCGGGTACCACGTATCCGCGCCGTTTAATAAATGCGTAAGCTTTAGCGGCAATGGCTAGATTGATCGAACCGCGAGGCGACGCCCCGAAGCTGATCAGTTCTGTAAGCCTGGACAGGTTGTAATCAGCCGGGAAGCGGGAGGCGAAGATTATATCAAGTATATACTGCTCGATTTTTTCGTCAAGGTAAACATCTTTTACAACTTCCCTGGCTTTAAGAATATCCACGGGTTTGATAACGGGAGAAGATTTTGGAAATTCTTTTGCTATACCCTGTCTGAGTATAGAACGCTCTTCATCCCTGCCGGGATAGCTGATCACAAGCTTGAGCATGAACCTGTCTACCTGAGCTTCGGGAAGTGGGTAAGTACCTTCCTGCTCGATGGGATTCTGCGTGGCCATAACCAGGAATGGCTCCTGCAGACGGAAAGTTTCATCACCTATGGTAACCTGGCGTTCCTGCATTGATTCAAGCAGCGCGCTCTGCACTTTTGCCGGCGCCCTGTTGATCTCATCAGCCAATATGAAATTGGCAAATACCGGCCCTTTGCGGACAGTAAATTCTTCCTTCCTTTGATTATAAATCATTGTGCCGGTAAGGTCCGCGGGCAAAAGATCCGGCGTAAACTGTATTCTGCTGTATTTTGCGTCGATAGCCTGCGAAAGCGTTTTAATTGCAAGAGTTTTCGCCAGGCCGGGAACGCCTTCCAAAAGGATGTGGCCTTCACTGAGCAAGCCCACAAGCAGGCGTTCGACCATGTATTTCTGCCCGACTATAACCTTGCCGATCTCCATCATCAGAACGTCCACAAAGCGGCTTTCCTGTTCAATTCTTTCATTGAGTTCACTTATGTCAGTCATTATCAAGCTCCGTAATGATTATTATCCGCCCGTTTTTTCGATTTTTTGAAAAGAACTAATGCTGAATAACGATTTTTTCTAACTTAAATTTCATTTTTTTACTAAAATAATTCCCTCAAAAATATTACGAAAAAGTCAGCGATTTGTTAAAATTATGCTAATAACGATATACTCACACTGCTTAGCGAGCCTTATCTCAAATCTATTACAAATTAAACAAGGTTTTCTTTCCTCCGTTTTTTAATTTTGATATAGTATGAGAATCCTTATATTCTGTTGTATTATTTTTTCCCGTAAAAATTGAATTATAAGCATGAAAAGTACCTATTTAAGAGAAAGAGCAAAATTACTTAAGAATAACAGGGCTTTAAAAAACGAAATTATCACTGATGAACTGATTAGCGGATTACCCCGTCTGCTGCAAAAATATCTGCGCGTATGTGGTTATATGAATACTCCTTTGCCTTATAACGCGACTGTGGATTGGGAGGAAAGTATTTTTAAAATGTCCCCCGGAAAAGACTGGAAACAAATGAAAACGATTCAGTTTAATTCAGTCAACCCTATCGCACGTACGGCATATATGAAATTCTCAGGCATGCCCTTATCAGCCCGGGATATTTACAGCAACGGGTATGGCGAAATGAAGGGGAAGCTGTTTAACCTCATCAGTGTGGTTTTTGATAACAGCGTGGAAACCGCACAATCGGCTCTTATTACCTGTTTCGCAGAGTTTTTATTTATTCCCGGATACATTTTTTCTGATAATGTTAAATGGGAAACTCTGAATGATACCACATTGCGGGCTACCCTACGCGACAATGGCTTTGAGGTAACCGGTCTGTTTCATTTCGACGGTGAGGGCTTTTTCAGGCATTTTGAAACTAATGACAGATACTATTCAATCGGTAAAAATAATTATAAAAAATTCAGATATTCGGCATTTGTCGATAGCTATAAAAACCTTGGAGGCTTGAACATAGCCGAAAATGCACGGGCAATGTGGCATTTGCCGCATGGCGGTTTTGAATATTTTAAAGGAACTATAGGCACAATTGATTTCAACGTAGATGAGTGACGAAAACTATATTTTTGCTCATAATATTTTTAGTTTTCACTCATAAATAATATTTTTACTTTTTTTATTCTGAAAAAACACAGAGGAATTGCTATGCCCTTAATCAGCTCAGTTTCCGGTTTACGCGCGACTTTAGGCGACAGCCTGACGCCAGGTATAATTGCCGCCCATACGTCCGCTTTTCTTTCAATGATGCCTTACGGCCCTGTAGTAATTGGCCGTGACGGCAGGCCATCAGGCAGCTGGATTGAAAACATTGTGGCTGGCAGCGCCTCCGCTCTCGGAAGGCCGGTAGTGCTTCTCGGAATGGTGCCTACCCCGACTGTACAGCTCGAAACGGAACACAGCGACGCTGCCTGCGGAATTGCTATAACCGCCTCACATAATCCTAAAGAGTGGAACGGGCTTAAATTCCTTAATTCACACGGTGTTTTTCTCGATGGGGAAGAGAATCTGAAAATGAGGTCAATTCTTGAAAAGGCTGAATTTAAATATTCGGGATACGAAAGAAATTATTCGATCAGCCTTAATGATGAGGCCCTGCTTAATCATACTTCCAGGATCATGAAGTCCCGGTATTTCTCGAACGGGCTTGATGAGCTTATCCGTTCAATGAAATATACTGTGGTAGTGGACGCGGTGAATGCCTCAGGCTCAAAAGCTGTGCCCATGCTTCTTGAAGAACTCGGCTGCGAAGTAATTCCGCTATACTGTGCCGGCAACGGCGATTTTCCACATATGCCGGAGCCTCTGCCAGAAAATCTGACTGAACTAGCTGCTAAAGTCAAAGAAACAGGCGCAGATTTAGGCATTGCTGTAGATCCTGATGCCGACCGTCTAGTACTTATCGACGAAAAGGGCGATCCTATTAGCGAGGAAAAAACCATTACACTCGCGGCATCCATGGTATTTGATGAGTTGGGAGCGGCCGCCGCTGATAAGTGTGCTGTTGTGAACCAATCAACCACTATGATGGTGGAACTCATTGCTAAGAGGCATGGGGCGCGGGTTTTCCGTTCGCCCGTGGGTGAAATCAATGTTGTTAATCTTATGAAAAGCAAAGGCGCGGTAATCGGAGGAGAAGGCAGCGGAGGAGTTATCCTGCCGGATGTGCATTACGGACGGGATTCCCTCGCCGGGATCGCGCTCATACTCGGCCTGATGGCTAATAGCGGCGGTACCATTTCGGAGATTACCGCATCACTGCCTAAGACCTTCATGACTAAAACCAAACAAACTTTCACAGGCGACCCGGCAGGACTTTTCGATGTTCTGGAAAAGAAATTCGCCGGTAATGAGATAACGCGCAGCGACGGTATCAGAATAGATTTCATTGATAAATGGCTGCATATCAGAACTTCCAACACTGAACCTATCATCAGGATCATAGCCGAATCAATGAAAGAAGGAGAAGAAAAAGAACTTATAGATATGGCAGCCGAAGAGGTGTAGTTAAACAGAGCATTACATGCTCCCCGCATTTGCGGGGAATTAGCCATCTGCTTATGTTCGTACCCCATCGTCCGGCACCGGCTCTGCGAGCCGTTCCCGGCCACTTCCCCTCAGAGAGGGGAAGAAAATGCAATTCCATAGCCAAAAAATATCAAAGGAATATATGGCACGCTCATAGAGTGAAGGGGTGGTGCGCGTAAAAAACTAAAAATACATACCTACAGAAAATGTTAGAAATACGCCGCCGAGATTGTACATAGGTACTCCCGCTACGCTTTCAAGGCCTTCAGAGAACGGTATATAATAGTACCTTATGTTAAAGGCCGTGTGGTTAGAACCTGATCCGAATGAACCTCCTATGCCTCCCATTATCAATGGCCTGACGTAATGATCCGCTTCTCCGAAGGCTTCAAAAAAGCTTATATGTGAGGAATCGGGTTGACGGTTCTCTCTATAAGGTGTAGTGAGAACGTAAGTAATACCTCCTCCGGCTGTTAAATAGGGCCTGAATGATTCCGAAATCGCGTTTGAAAAAATTTGATAATTCATACCCAAAGCAATGGGAAAAATAAACACCCTGTTTATTTTATCATCAACCCGCCAGGCACTATCATCGAAATCGAATGTTTCAAACTCATCTGTATTTCTGGCGCCTGAGATCAAAAATTCAAAAAATCCCTGAAAGTCGTTTCCGAGCTTTTTCTGGAGCATAAATCCCGCTCCGAATCCGCTGCCGGAAAATGTTAAGTCGAAGGCCCATGCCAAATCACGGGCTGCCTGTTCATCTCCGTAAGTAGTCAATTTGCGCGGTGAATTAAAGATGAAAGTAGTATCATCGGGCATAGCCTGCGGTTCTTTTCCGGCTTCCTGAGCCAATAGTCCGGCCGGAAGCAAAATTAAAAATATGATTAATATCGTTGTATGCTTCATTGAAATTTCTGTTAATGCTTAAACCTAATACTTATATAAACAGATAAACGTAAGAATTATCACGCTTATTATACCTGAAATTTTAATTTTTTTGAGTTTTTCTTTTAAATTTCCAATTCTATTAAAAGAACTAAAAAAATGGATTTTACGTCTTTTTTAATTGCGATTATATTAAAAATGTGAAAAAACTAACTTATTTGCTTTAAGCACAAACTTTTGTAATTTGCATATTAATAAGAGACATTAGTCTCATTTAAAATTATTTGAAATTATTGGCATTTACACCCAATGCGTATTGAGGATCTGTTAAAATTAATTAACAGAATTCTGCCTCCCGAAACGGCCATGGAAGGTGACCGCACAGGGCTGCAGATTCAAAGCGGACTCAAAGAGGTACACAATCTGCTGGTAACGCTTGAATTGACCGACGAAGTCCTAAACGAAGCTTTAGAAAAAGGTTCAGATTGTATTATAGCATTTCATCCGCTCATTTACCGGCCTTTAGCTGAAATCAACCACAACGAAAGAGTCGGAAGGCTGACGACAGAACTGATTAAAAATTCTATCTCTCTGATTTCTGTGCATACAGCTTTTGATGCACATCACAAAGGAACAAATTCTATTCTGAGCAAAAAGCTCGGCCTCGAAAAGGAAGGCTGGCTTGTTCCGGATAAAAACTCAGAAAATACGGGAATGGGAATAATCGGTAGCCTGGAGGAAAGGATCTCACTTGAAGGATTTCTCAATATGGTTTCGGAAGCAATGCATGCCCCGTTGAAGTATTGCACAGGGAAATCCGATTACATTAAAAGGGTGGCCGTTGTTGGAGGAAGCGGTAGTTCATTTTTGGATGACGCACTGAACGCGGGCGCCGACATATTTATTACCGGCGATATAAGCTACCATACTTTCCATGCCATGAAAGGCAGGATGGCTCTGGTCGATCCCGGCCATTACGAAATGGAACAATTTAACGCGCGCGGTATAGCGCAGCTTATTTACGACAATATCGACGACGACCAACTGGACAAAATTGATCTAAGTACAGTCAGGACTAACCCTGTGAGCTACTTTTTTGATGAAAAGAATTATAACTCTTTACAGGAAAATTATTTATCAAATATAAATCTTGAATGGTGTGAATTTTATGGAATATCAAAGTCATAGTTTGGCAGTTTTATCTCTAATTGACCAAAGGCTTGATGAATTGAAAGATGAATTCGGCGATCTGCCGGAACTTATCAGGCAAAGACAGGAAAGAGCAGATGAAGCAAGAAAAACAGTTGAAGAAACAAATGAAATAATCAATAATATCAAATCCTTTTGCTCGACTTCTAAGGTTACGCTTATTGAGCTCAAAGAAAAAGAGGAAAAATTGGCCAAACAGCAATTCCTGGTCAGAAATAACAAAGAATTTGATGCTATAACTAATGAAATACAGCATATACAGGAAGAACACCAGAAACTTTCCGAGCAAATGAGGAAAGAGGGGGTAAAGCAGGAAAATCTTACACGTATACTTGAAGGCCAGGAAGAAGAACTTCGGGAAGCTGAAAAAAATCTGGCTGAAAAGCAAAGAGAGGCTGAAATTCTCTCATCTGACCAGAATGAAGAGCTAAACCAATTAATGAATAAAAGAAAAAAAGTTGTAGCGGGAATCGACGATAAGTTAATAAAGGAATATGAAAGAATAAGAAAACAAATGCCTGACGCCGCTGTGCGGATTAACAGGAACAGCTGCTCCGGCTGCTTTAGTGCTATTCCACCTCAGAAAATTGTTGAGATTCGTAATAATCTGGATGATATTCGCTTCTGCGAAAATTGCGGCAGGATGCTGACTCCGGAAGAGTTCGAACCCGACGAGGAAATAATTGAAGCTCTCTAATACATTTTCTCTCAGAGAGGATACAGGATTTTACATAGCAGCAATGATCTTTATCATTGCTGTTTTTATATTGAACAGCGGACATTTAAATCAGCAGTATATTTACGAGCATCATTACCTCGATATTGCTCAAAATTTGTTGAAGGGTGAAGGGTATATTTCAGGTGAATACCCCGGCCGGCATGCTTTATTTCCATTATGGGGATATACTTTTATAGTTTATTTAAGCCTTTTTTTCACAGGCAGTCATGCTCTGCTGTATTTATTCCACTTCGTAAGCGCTCTGGCAGGAATATATGCGTTTTACCAATTTTTTAGTATCAGGCCGAAGTACATTCATCTGCCATTATGGCTGCCACTTATCGCCCAGGCAGCAGTTAAAGCCCCTGAAGGCCCGGCGCTTCTTCTTGTGGTTGTTTTTTTATATCTGATAAATAAAGGTATTTCGGGCAAAAACCTGAAATATACCCTGTCAGGAGGAGCGGTTTTAGGGCTGGTAATTAATCTTAGGCCGGAATATCTTGCTTTCCCGGCTTTTATTCTGGTTATTGTGTTAATATTCAATAAAACAGGGCTCAGCATATCATTAAAGAACTACGCGGCTGCTTATCTAATCGCTTTAGTCATGCTCCTGCCATGGATATACTATTATTATGATCATACAGGCGAAGTTTCGCTAAGTTCTTCAAACAGCGGGCTAGTTATGTATATATCCCTGGGTAACCTGCGAGATAATCCCTGGGGTATAATCCCTGAGGACAGCGCTGCCGCTGAATACTTAGAAAGCAAAGGCATAAGTAATCCTTATTCACCGGAAGGTGACAGCCTGCTTAAGGAAACATTCTTCGAAGCCCTTGAGTCGCACCCCGGCGCTTTTATGATGAAATGCTCTGCTAATTTTATAAGTATATTTAAATCAGGCGTTTATACTGGTGAATACGCAAATTTATTCCTTGATAAAAATGAACGTGTTCGGATTAATAATGCTATGAAAGCCGAAAAAAGCTATTTTGACAGATTCATCAAAATGTTCGGCCTGCCGTCTGATAAATTTATCCCTTATTTAGCTGAGAAAATATTCAGGATAGCTTTCGCGGGGATTTTTCTTTTGCTTTTGATTTATTCTGTTTTGAGATTATTCTTAAAGAGGGGGAATCCTCCGGAAGTAGTTTCAGCCTATGCAGGTATGATTTTCAGGGTAATTCTGATTACACTGCTGATAAATGATTTCCGCTTCAACAACCTGATCTACCTTTTCGCCATGGGGATATTCCTGCATGATGCCGCGAAAGGTATTATGAGGCTTAAGCAGGTTGATTGATATGCAGCGCGAGCCATATTGCCGGCGGCTTTGAGCTTGTGTGCTCTACTCTGTGTCTGGTTCCGGCCGGAATAAAAAGGTGGCTGCCTTTTGTTAGTTCAAAAATTCTGTTTTCATCAGTGAAACTAAGGGTTGCCCTACCTTCAAGCAGGAGTACCCACTCATCCCAATCCTGGTTATAGTCATCGCCTTGGGGAGTGGCCTGGCCGGTAGATACTATTCTTTCCACTTTGATATTCCTGTGCTTAAAGATTTCGGTGAATATCTCTTCTTCGGAATTGTCCGGTATATTCTCAAAAAAATTTTCTACCATTATATTACCCTTAACCTTCAAATAAAGTCTTGCCTTCATCACCGCGGGCAATGCCGAAATGTTTATAGGCAAGGTCAGTAGCTACCCTCCCTCTGGGAGTCCTTTTAATAAAGCCCTGCTGTATGAGAAAGGGCTCGTAAACTTCCTCCAGTGTGCCGGGTTCTTCGCCTACGGCAACAGCTACGGTACCAATTCCAACAGGCCCTCCGGAGTATTTTTCAATAATGGCTAAAATAATCCGCTTATCCATTTCATCCAGGCCGAAGTCATCAACTTCGAGCGCTTCGAGTGCTATTTGGGATATATCGAGTGTTATGGTTCCGTCGCCTTTAACCTGGGCGAAATCCCTTGTGCGCCTTAGCAGCCTGTTGGCTATCCTGGGAGTACCCCGTGAGCGAGATGCAAGCTCCATGGCGCCGTCCTCTTCAATGGGGACGTTCAGTATCTTCGCAGACCGGAGTATTACCCTGAAAAGATCCTCCACACCGTAGTAATCGAGCCTATTTATAACGCCGAACCTCGACCTGAGTGGAGCAGTAAGAAGGCCCGCGCGGGTTGTGGCGCCTACCAGAGTGAACTGCGGCAGGGATAACTGGATAGTCCTCGCCGAAGGGCCTGAATCTATCATTATGTCTATCCTGTATTCTTCCATTGCAGAGTAAAGAAATTCCTCCACTACCGCTGAAAGCCGGTGGATTTCATCGATAAAGAGCACATCGCCTTCTTCAAGATTGGTGAGCAGGCCTGCCAGGTCGCCTGCCTTTTCCAGTACTGGGCCTGATGTTATCTTTATGTTTGTATCCATCTCTTTGGCAATGATATAGCTGAGTGTGGTCTTGCCAAGGCCGGGAGGGCCCGTGAGCAGGACATGGTCGAGCGGTTCCTCTCTTTTCCTGGCCGCTTTGATGAATATCTTAAGATTTTCTACTATTTTCCTTTGCCCGGTAAATTCATCAAAAGAAGACGGCCTGAGCGTATTATCGAGCTCGTCTTCTCTGACTTTATCCGGATCGGTCATTTTTGATCGTTTGTTTTCCATTTTCGGATGATTTTATTTTGCGCCTTTTTTTCTTGGTAAAATATCAATCGGGCAGTTCCTGCCATCGTTATTCCTGCAGCTGTTATCGCAGGGCAGAACATATATCCTGACATATGCTCCGGGAATTATCTTCTGTATCCGTGCTGAAAATATTTTCTCTATTTCGAATTTTTTTTCCAGAGAATAATCCGGCGGCAGCATAATATCCAATTCTATAAAAAAGTCCTTACCGCTCTGCCTTGTATGCATTGCCCGAAATTCACAGATGCGGTGCAGGTTTTCAGTTACAACTGATAATATCTCGAAATTCATTTCTTCGGGCAGGGGTTTATCCAGTAATTGCCTGACTGAATGGGGAAAGCAGCGGAAGCTTCTCGCTGCGGGAAGCGCCAGCAGAATAAGGGAAACAGCCAATGAGTAATACTTCCCGGAAAATGCCGGGTAATTACCGTACATTAACAATGTGACTGCCTGAGCTGCTGCCATCAGGATGAAAGTGTATGAGTAGCTTTTCCAGAGCCTGCTCATTGATTTATACTGGCTTATGTAATAATCCTTATTGAGAAGGTCAAATTTTGAGGCGAAAAAGTTAGATATACCCATGAATAAAAGCGATGCAGCTATCCCGTAAATGTAATTCATTTCACTGAAAGTATTATCCGGCATTAATATATGCCAGATGGCAAAGGCGATCATGAAAAATATGTATAATACAGTAGAAGTAAATGCCGCGAAGCTATGGTACTTGCCGTATCCGTAATTAAAAGAATAATCCGGAGAGCGCAGGCAGAACCTTATTATTTCTATATAATAGTAAGAACTGAAAGCGTTTATGGCAAATATAACGGAAACTGCCGCGAAAACCGGATAATTATATATAAACGACAGAGCAATCCAGATCAGCGAAAATAATAATGAGGCGGATAATGATAAAACAGGATAAAATAAAGGCGAAGCTTTATCTTTTAAAATTCCCGTGATCTTATGCCTTTTAGCCCCCATTTATCGTGTACTACATCCCTTGTTTTCACTCCCGTAAATGAATACGGGGAAAATTAAAATTCCCCCTAATCAGGCTTCTATTTTATATTCATTAATAATATCGAACTTTCTCAGGTTTTCATTTTCATTATCGAGCTTTATTGTGACAACATATTTATTATCGGGCAGCTTGCTTTCAGCTTTTTCGGCCCATTCAACAAGCTTAATAGCGTTTTTGGCGTAAATACATTCTCTGAAACCGATCTCTTCCAGTTCTTCATTGGATTTAATACGGTATAGATCTATGTGAAATATGGTAATTTCTTTATCACCGATATTGCCGGAGTACTGGTTCATTATAGTGAAGGTTGGGCTTGTTACGATTTCTTCCACTTCGAAATAGTCGCAAATGCCCTTGATAAACTCGGTTTTTCCGGATCCGAGGTCACCAAAGAAAACAACTACATCACCGGGCTTTAGCTTTTTCGCAAAGTCTCTGCCCAGTTCAATTGTTTCTTCTTCACTATATGTTTTGTGATTTTCTGTTTCCATATAGCTAATATAGCAAAAATCCTTAATCAAATTAAAAAAGATTTATCTCGGCTTCATATTTATAACCGGGATTATCATTTCTTCCAGCGAAATTCCGCCGTGCTGGAAGCTGTCTTTGTATTTATTCAGATAATGATGAAAGTCCGTCGGATAAACAAAGTAATAATCTTCCTTGGCAATTATATTATTTACGGTAATGCCGTGCGACGGTAGCATCAAATCTTCAGGATCAGGCACCTGCATGGCGTGCCTGTTATCGGCTTTGACGTTTTTACCGAACTTATACCTGAGGTTTGTCGAAGTATCCCTGTCACCGAGTACTTTGACTCCTCTCATGCATCTTATTGAGCCGTGATCAGTAGTCAGAACTACATTGACGTCTTTGTGTTTAGAAATTGTTTTCAGCATTCCGAAAAGGCTCGAATACTGGAACCATGATTTTGAAAGGGACCTGTAGGCTGATTCATCCGGCGCGATCTCCTTAAGTATGGCATAATCTGATCGTGAGTGCGCAATCATATCTACAGCATTGATCACAAATGCAGTAAACTGCGAATTGATGAATTTATCAATATCCTTCTCGATCTTTTTTCCGAAATCCGTATCGAATATTTTTATAAAAGATAGTTTGTTCTTCAACTTAAGGCGCTTTCTTTCTATCCATGATTCAAGCAGTTCCTTTTCATATGCGTTTTGCTTATGGTCTTCTGTGTTCGATTCCACATTCCACCACTGCGGATAATACTTCTTAATATCCGTGGGAAAGAGGCCTGCAAAGATTGCGTTCCTTGCGTAAGGCGTGGCAGTTGGCAAAATAGAGCAGTAAAATGAAGTATCGAATGTATAATGAGGCTTGAGCAGTTCCTTAAACATCAGCCACTGGTCATAACGCATGCAGTCAACCACAATAAAAAAAATATTCTTTCCCTCTTTTAGCGGTTGATAGAGGTATTTGTCCATTATATGAGGCGACATCAAAGGCGCGCCGTCTTCTTCATTGCTTTGGAGCCAATGCGTATAATTATTTTCAACGAATTTACAGAACTCGTTATTCACTCCGCGCCACTGCTCTCTAAGGGTATCCGCGAGCCCTATGCCCGGGTGCCTGTCCAACTCAATTGAGTAATCAACAAGTTTCAGGTACAGGTCCTTCCAGTCATCCCATTCCAGGGGCTCGTAGAGCTTCCTGGAGATTTCGTTGAAACCGAGAAGGTACTCCTGCTGGAATTTTTCACCTTCGATACGTTCTGCTTCAAGGAATTTTTTGCAGGCCATTAGTATCTGTGCCGGATTCACGGGCTTAGTGAGATAATCGTCGATTTTACGGCCAATAGCATCTTCCATGAGGCTTTCGGCTTCGTTCTTTGTTACCATAACAACAGGCGTATAGGGGTCGATATCCTTTAGCAAAGGCAAAGTATCCAGGCCGCTTATCCCGACCATCGACTCATCGAGGAAAATCAGGTCAAAGTGCTTTTCCCTGACCAGCTCAACGGCGTCCTCGCCGTTTGTTGAGGTTTCCACATTATAACCGCGCTGATTAAGCAGAATAATATGCGGCTTAAGCAGCTCTATTTCGTCATCGATCCAAAGTATTTCGCCTTTTTTCTCTTCCATTGTTCACTCCGAGTAAATATAACATGCCCTTCAGCAATGAAAGGCCGGTTTATTATTAAAAAGAGTAAAAAGGAACATACTTATCCTGTTTGTTATTAGTAAAAAAAATTAATTCATTTCGGAAAGAGCTTTTTTGATCTCGTCATAAGGCGGTTCAAGGCCGGGGTTTTCGGCAACCCATTTGTATTCGACCATGCCCTGTTCATCAATTATGAAAATGGCCCTTTTCGGGACTGTGAATCCCTGAATTCCTGCGAAATTCTCATAAAAGACATCAAAAGCTTTTACTGTTTCTTTGGATACATCCGCGAGAATGGGGAATGTCACTTCATGCTCTGTAGCCCAGGCGGCATTCGCGAATGGTGAATCCGTTGTTACAACCGCGATATCGGCATCTAATTCTTCAAAGGCTTTTAAATCATCACGAAAGGAACATATCTCCTTTGTGCAGACCCCTGTAAAAGCTCCCGGCACAAAGGCAAGTACAGTTTTGTTATTCATAAGCTGATCGAGTCCGAAAGGCTGCATCCTTGTCGTGTACACTTTAAAATCAGGCGCTTTTTCGCCTTTTTCTACAGCGAAAGCGTTCAGGCTCGACAAGGCCAAAATTACAAACAACATCAGTTTCTTCATTTACTTCACTCATTTTTTAATTATTAAGAATCATGACGAAATTTAATATAATAATTGTTTGCGACTTATTTTATGCTAAAATAAGCTTGTGCTCACTTTAGTCTATATTTAACAAAAGTATGTAGATCAATTTGTTATTTGAAAAACCATGAATTATCAGAAGTTAACCTTAAAATCGCAGGAAGCATTGCAGACAGCGAGGGAAATCGCTTCGAACTATGATAATCAGGCAATTGAGCCGGTGCATTTATTCGCCGCGCTTATTCAGGATGCCGCGGGAATAGTGCCGGATATACTTAAAAAAGTAGGCGCTAACCTGAACCAGGTGAAGATTGAAGTTAATTCACAATTGGAAAAACTTCCCAAGGTAGCGGGATCATCCTCAGCGGGGCAGTATTTATCCAATGACCTTAGCAATGTATTCGACACGGCTTTTAATGAGGCGAAAAACCTGAAAGACGAGTATGTAAGTACAGAACACATTCTGATCGGACTGTCCGATAAAGGCCGGGAAGTTAAAAAAATGCTGGAAAAACAGGGTGTAACTAAGCAGGCTATCTATAATGTGCTTCAGGAAATTCGCGGCTCCCAAAGAGTAATCGACAAAAACCCGGAGGATAAATACCAGGCACTCAAACGTTACGGTATTCTGCTGAATGACCTCGTAGCTGCCGGTAAGCTCGACCCGGTCATAGGCCGCGAAGATGAGATACGCAGGGTAATGCAGGTGCTTTCCCGCAGGACAAAAAACAACCCCGTCCTGATTGGCGATCCCGGTGTTGGCAAGACTGCGATAGCCGAAGGCATTGCGCAGAGAATTGTTTCAGGGGACGTACCTGAATCGCTCAAGACCAAGCAGCTTGTATCTCTCGATATGGGAACCCTGGTAGCGGGAACAAGCTTCCGCGGCCAGTTCGAAGAAAGGCTTAAGGCAGTTATAAAGGAAGTGAAGGAATCCGACGGTGAAATAATACTATTCATTGATGAGCTGCATACCCTGATAGGCGCGGGAGCAACATCAGGAAGCATGGATGCCGCGAACATACTCAAACCGGCCCTTGCCAGGGGAGAACTCCACTGCATTGGCGCTACCACGCTCGATGAATACCAAAAACACATCGAAAAAGACGCCGCTCTGGAAAGACGATTCCAAAAAGTAGTGATCAATGAGCCGTCTGTGGAGGATACAATTTCCATATTACGAGGCCTTAAGGAGAAATACGAAGTACACCACGGAGTCAGGATAAAGGACGGCGCGCTTGTATCAGCGGCAGAGCTTTCAGCAAGGTATATTACAGACCGCTTTCTGCCGGATAAGGCCATCGATCTGATTGACGAAGCTGCCAGCAAGCTGCGTATAGAAATGGACTCCATGCCCGAAGAACTCGACAGTATTGAGAGAAAGTTGCGCCAGCTTGAAATTGAAAAACAGGCGCTCTTACGTGAACTAAACGAAAAAAAATAATTTGTTGTTAATTTCAACAGACAGTGTATTCAACAGTGTATTTAATAAAAAAAGGAACGGAGGTTTATGCATAATCTTCCGTTCTTTTTTATTAAGAAATTTCAAATGCTCATTTTCAATATATGAAGATTATATCCATTTGATTTTTCGTAAACGGCTTCGTCGCAAAGGTTGCTAATTATATGCATGCCAAAGCCCCGTTCGGGGAGGTTTTCAATGTCGCCTGGATTAACTTCAGGAGCACTGCTGCCGCCGGAATAATCCATAAGAGTATTTCCCCAATCTTTTAATTTCAGAATTATCTGATTTTCCATTAAAATAAGTTTGATATAAATGTCCCCGTCAACTGAATCAGAATATGAATGTCCGCAAATATTATTCAGAGCCTCGGCGGCGCATAATTCAAAATCGCCGGCATGTTCCCGGTATCCTTTTTTTTCTACTATGTCTCTCATCTTCCCGAGGACTGAGCGTACATCATCACAGCTGCTTTTAATTTCGAATTCAAAGTTCTGCATCATTTATTCCTGAAGTGCTTTTCAGGATCATCATTGCATGATATAATTGAAAAAACTTTATCCATACGTGTCAGCTTAAAAAGCTGTAGTACTTCGGGTTCCACCCCGCAAAGAACGATGTCGCCGGTTGTAGCTACCAGTTTCAGGCTCGTAATTATTGCTCCAAGGCCGCTTGAATCCATGAATTTAATATTGCTCAGGTCTATTAAAATGTGCGGGCCGTTATCATTTATGACCATTCTGATCTCATCTTTGAAGGTTTCAGCTGTCTTTTTATCCAGCCTGATCTCCAGAGGCTTAATTGTGGTATAATCATCGATTGGTGTGATTTCAATATCCATTGTCAATTCTTTTTTTTGTTGATTAAATAAATGCCAAAGAAAATATCATAAAATATAAGCAAATTTAAAGAAAAGCCGAAATATTAATATTCAATTATGTGCTTCGTCGCAAAAAATTATAAAGCAGTGAAAATGAATGAAAAAGATAATCAGCATTGAAAAAATCTCAAAATCTTACCATGAAGGAAATAATATCCATCATGTACTGACTGATGTTACAGAATCTATAAACGAAAGTGAGATAATCATCCTGCTTGGTAAGAGTGGTTCGGGAAAAAGTACCCTCCTGAACCTTCTAAGCGGAATAGACCGTCCCGACAGCGGTAAGATCATTATAGAAAAAAAAGAAATCACTTCATTAAATGAAAATAAGCTTACACTCTTCAGAAGGGAAAAGATAGGATTTGTGTTTCAGTTTTTCAATCTGATACCAACACTAACCGTTATCGAAAATCTTCTTTTGCCGGCCGAACTGCTTAATATCGATGAAAAAAAAGCCCGAAATACTGCAGCCGGCCTTCTTGAAAGAGTAGGGCTAAGAGGCAGGGAAAACAGCTATCCGGATGTGCTTTCAGGCGGAGAACAGCAAAGGGTAGCCATCGCGCGCGCCCTAATGAGCGATCCCGCTATCATTCTTGCCGATGAACCCACGGGGAATCTCGATCATGAGACGGGAAGGGATATAATGAACCTGCTGGAAAATCTTGTACGCGAGCAGGGCAAAACTCTGATCATGGCAACCCACAGCCGCGAACTTAGCGCGATAGGCGACAGGGTATTTACCGTTAAGCAGGGGAGCATTAAAGTCACTGCTCCGGAGAATGTCTGATGCCGGGGCTTTTGTTCAAATCAGCCATAAAGTTCACAGTAAAGCATCCCTGGCAGATATTTTTATCCATACTGGGTATTTCACTCGGTGTAGGGGTGGTGGTATCGATAGATATCGCGAACCAGAGTTCATCCCGGTCTTTTGAGTTATCGATGGAAAGCGTTTCCGGAAGTACTACCCATGAGGTCAGCGGCGGCCCTTCCGGGGTACCTGATTCCCTTTATTATCAAATAAGGGATATCAGCGGATTCTATAATGCCGCGCCTGTAATAGAAAGATACATTACCGTGAAGAGCGATCCGGACAGGACTTTTTCCCTTTTGGGGATTGATCCGCTTGCCGAAGCAAATTTCAGGCCCTATCTCTCTGGGCTTAGCGGCAGAATATCGGCAGGCCTGGATGCTTTTCTCATTAGTGATAACGCCGTTCTGATGTCAGTCGCCGCAGCTGAGAATATGGGGTTCGCCCCCGGCGATACGCTTTCGATCATGTCAGGAGCGGAACAGAAAAGTTGTGTACTGGCAGGCCTTATTTATCCTGAAGACAAAAAAAGCAGGCTCGCTCTCGAAAGCGTAATGATCACGGATATATCCACCGCTCATGAGCTGCTGGGCAATTATGGCAGGCTTTCCCGTATCGACCTGATAATAGAGGACAGCACGAAATTGGATGAGATAAAAACCTCTTTGCCGGCGGGGATAGTCCTGGAAAGCTCAGCAGCGCGTACGAATGTTTCTAAGCAGATGGTCAGCGCTTTTAATGTGAACCTTACCGCAATGAGCCTACTGGCGCTAATTGTGGGCATGTTCCTTATATATAATACGATGACATTTTCTGTTGTGAGAAGAAAGACCTATCTTGGGCTGCTGCGCACATTGGGGGTTACGAAGAAAGAAATATTCCGCCTTGTAATTACCGAAGCTCTAATATTGGGAATAGCCGGATCGATTATCGGGGCCCTGCTGGGTATTTTGCTGGGTAAAGCCATGGTAGGCCTTGTTACCCGTTCGATAAATGACTTATACTTTGTATTGAATGTCAGAGAGATAGAAATACCGCCTCTTACAATACTCAAGGGGATTGTGCTCGGTATAGCCGCTACATTCCTGGCGGCGCTGAGGCCCGCCCGCGAGGCAGTTGAAATGCCGCCCCGCACAGTGCTGAGCAGGTCCGTACAGGAAAGTTCGCTTCAAAAACGTATGAAACTATACCTTGTGGCAGGAATAATTGCTATTGCCGCCGGAATAGCTGTCCTACAAATCCCTACCGATAGTATATTCCTGAGCTACGCCGGAATACTGCCGTTAATACTTGGATTTGCCCTGCTTACGCCGTCTACAATCGTGCTGATGATACGGCTTATCCGCCCAATTATAGGGAAATTCGCCGGCTCGATCGGCAAAATGGCTGCCCGGGGAGTAGAGAGCCAGCTCAGCCGTACGGGTATAGCTGTGGCCGCTCTGGCGGTAGCTGTTTCCGCGGCGGTGGGGGTAGGCACAATGGTCAGCAGCTTCCGCGGAACTGTAGTCCACTGGCTGGAAAACAGGCTTATAGCGGATATTTATGTTTCCGCGCCTAGCATGATTTCCCGCTTCAATGATGCGCCTTTTGATAAGTCTATCGCAGACAGCGTCAGAAAGATTGATGATGTAAAAAGCATGAACCTATACCGTGAATTTCAGGTGCGCCATGAAGGAAAGCTTATACACGTACTAGCGGCAGCGATCTCTGTTTACAGTTATGATACTTTTATGGCTAAGGAAGGTAACCGTGAGGAAGTTTGGAATGCTTTCGAAAATGATGAGGCCGTGCTTGTTTCCGAGCCTTTCGCGTACAGAAATGAGCTCGATATTGGTGACAGCCTGGAAATACCTACGGACAGAGGCCTAAATAAATTCAGGGTAGCGGGCATATATTATGATTACAGCTCTGATATGGGGCTTGTACTAATGCACCGCTCAGTTCTTAAGAAATACTGGGATGACCGTATGCTCTCCGGCCTGGCGGTATTCGCCAAAGAGGGTGTTAATACGGACAGCCTGATATATAAGATACGTGCACGAATGCCGGAAGGTACGCAAATGATTGTAAGGTCAAATAAAAAACTGCTGGATGAATCCGTAAAAGTTTTTGACAGGACTTTTATCATAACTAATGTTTTGCAGCTTCTGGCTATCGGTGTGGCATTTATGGGTATACTTTCAGCGCTTACCGCCCTGCAACTAGAGCGCGCACGTGAACTTGGCATATTGCGGGCTACAGGCCTTACACCCGGGCAGCTCAGAAGGCTTGTTGCCATGCAGACAGGAATAATGGGCTTTATCGCGGGAATACTCGCGCTGCCCCTGGGCAATGTTCTGGCTTACGCCCTAATTTACCTTATCAATAAAAGGTCATTCGGCTGGACTTTGCAGTTTGAATTCATTCCTGAGCTTCAGCTTCAGGCGCTCCTGCTTTCGGTAGGCGCGGCACTGCTGGCAGGCATATATCCGGGATACAAAATGTCGAAAACTCCGCCCGCTATGGCTTTGAGGGAGGAATAAAATGAAAATAGTATTATCAATAATAATTATTATAGCCATTGCGGCCCTTGCATTCTTTTTGTTTTCGGGGGGTAATGATCCCGGCGCCCCCGGCTGCAAGATAGATATATCCGAGGCTATGGCAGGTAATGACAGCGGTTATAGTAAAGCGCTTGCTCCGGTGGATTTCAAATTCCCCGAAGATTATGGCGCCCATCCGGGGTTCCGCACGGAATGGTGGTATTATACCGGCAATTTATTTACTGAAAATGGCCTGCGGTTCGGGTTTCAGTTTACCATATTTCGTCATTCTCTGAGCGCGGATAGCGCCCGCGGCAAATCCGCTTGGGCTGTTAATAATATCTACATGGGGCATTTCGCTATTAGCGATATTGAGAATGATGAATTTTACTATTTTGAAAGAATTAACAGGGAAACTCCTGGATACGCTTATGCTTCAGCCAAACCCTTTATTGTAAAGATAGGTGATTGGCGGATAGAAGGATCATTCCAGGGCGATACTTTGTTACCCGAAATGCGGATAAGCGCCGCCGAAAAGGATATTTCCATCGATATTACCCTCATTCCCGAAAAGCCCATGGCCCTGCACGGCATAAAAGGCTTAAGCCCGAAGAGCAGTCAGCCGGGTAATGCTTCTTACTACTATTCATTTACAGATCTTAAGGCCGCCGGCACAATTGCAATTAACGGTGAAAGCCACAAAGTCAGCGGCAAGGCGTGGATGGACCGCGAATGGAGCACAAGCGCGCTCAGCCAAAGGCAGAGTGGCTGGGACTGGTTTTCGGTTAAACTGGATAAGGGCTATGACCTTATGTACTTTCAAATACGCGGCGCCGATAACCGATCGGTAGATTTTGCCAAAGGGACACTGATATATCCCGATGGAAGTACAGAAATGATTAAAATGCAGGACGCTTATGCTGAAGCCCTTGAATACTGGGATAGCCCGCTCGGAGGCAGATATCCGGTGAAATGGAAGATAACTATTCCGAAGAAAGATATTTTGCTCGAAACTTCGGCAGTCATTAATAAGCAGGAAATGGACCTTTCCCTAAGGTACTGGGAAGGAGCGATTGATGTTAAAGGAACTTGGGGCGGCGAAAGAACAACCGGCATGGGCTACCTTGAGATGACCGGCTATTAAACACAAATAGATGATACCATGATGCATTTAATCATTAAATAATAATTGTTAAATGATTATCATGCTGGATATATGAAAGCATGATAAAACCACCCATTATTTAATTCATATTTATAATATGCAAAATTAATGCAATGGCATCTTTACAAAAGGAAGTGAGAAAGTCACCTGCGTAAAGGATTCTCCGTCACTTTCAATCCTGAAACTGCCGTCATGCAGCTCAACTAAGCGCTTGGCTATTACAAGGCCAAGGCCCACACCCTGCTGCTCATATATTGTGCGCTCGAACTGTATATACGCGCCCACATTTGCAATCTGCTCCTTGCTCATTCCCCGGCCTTCATCTTTGACGGATATATAGAGCAGTTCTCCTTCGAGCCACAGCTGCAGGTTTACCGGGGTTCCCTTTTCGGAAAACTTGAAGGCGTTATCAATAACTTCATCGATGACTTTATGGAAGCTTTCGGTAGATATGGTAAGCGAAATGCTTTCCACATCACTAGTAATATCAACATCCTGGAACCTATCGTATTTTTCGCCGATTATTGATGCAAGGTCAACTATCATGGCGCCCGGTTCATCTGTTCTGTGCTGTTTAAGCTGAATCCTTTTCTCCGGATTTGCCGCGAAAGATTCGATTCTTATATAAATCAGGAAGTTCTCGGTAATTCGCATAAGCCTTTTTGATGAAGAGATAATATCCTGAGAAAGCTCTTCGATTTCATCTGCTGATATGTCCTTTGAATTACTGTTCAAATACTTGGCTGATCCTACTACCTGATTAAGCACTGTCCTGAATTCATGGGGCAGGGCATAGGTGACGTTTCTGCCAACTTCCTCAACTTTTTCCTGCACCTGCCTTTCAATAAATGAATGTTTCCGCCATTGCGCGTCAATCGCGGCTATAAGCTCATCGCGGGTGTAGGGTTTTACGAGAAAGTCATCGGCGCCTTTTTCCATACCGGCGCGCATATTTGACTTCTCCGTAAATGCGGTAAGGAAAATAAATGGGATCGTGGCAGTTATGTTGTTGCTTCTGATCTTCTCCAGCACACCATAACCGTCCAGGCCTGGCATGGAAATATCACACAGAATAAGGTCCGGTTTCGTTTTAAAGGCTTCCTCCACGCCAGCCAGTCCGTCGGGGGCGGTAAAAACCTCATACCCTTCAAAACGGAGCAAGGTGGAAGTGCTTTCCAAAATGAATTCCGCGTCGTCTATAACAAGAATTTTTTTCATTCATTCCCGAAATATTTGTTTTATTATCTGCAAACTTGCTTTCCCAAAAGTTTTCTCTGAAAGCAGAATGCTGATTAATAGCCCTCTCTGAGGGGTTTATTCTGCAAATACTGTTTTTACAGGCTATCTGTTATTAATTTCTATTTTTCCAATGTAACTTATTCGAAATTGTTAAAGAACAATCTTAAAAAAATAATGATTTTTATCCTTAGTTGCAATATTCATTATCAATCTTTTTAAATTGGCTAAATCATTTGTTATCTCGGTAAATTATTAAACCGGCTTGCAAATATATAAATAATAATGGCCAGAATTGTCCTGTGTCAAGCTTAATTTAAGTATTATTTCTTTATTATTTTCATAAATCAATCATTTCAGCAAATAATGTAATTGTATTATCAATTTGTTGTCTTAATAAAATTTGCTTAAATTAATTTATAGTATTGCTCAGTCAAAATGGCAAAAATAATACATTACTTTAATAATTTCGGATTAAATTGATCTGAATTTGACATACATATGAAAATATTTATAAAAAATATGGTTTGCATTCGTTGTAAGATGATTGTTAGTTCTGAATTGGAAAAGTTAGGACTGGAATACCGAAATCTTATTTTGGGAGAAGTAGATTTACTTGAAAATATCTCACAGGAAAAATTAGATGATTTGGATATTGGTTTAAAAAGATTCGGCCTGGAGCTAATAATTGATAAACGAGCAAAAATAATTGAAAAAATAAAAACTATCATTATTGAGCAAATTCATTATTCTGAAGAAGAAGTGAAAGCCAATTTTCCCAAGCTTCTTAGCCAGCAGTTGAATTATAATTATAAATATCTGTCAAATCTTTTTTCTGAGATGCACGGCACCACCATAGAACATTTTATCATCAATCAAAAGATCGAACGCGTAAAGGAATTACTTGTTTATAATGAACTTAATCTATCGGAAATTGCCTGGAAATTAAATTATAGCAGTGTGCAGCATTTATCCAATCAATTTAAAAAAATCACCGGATTAACACCGTCATTCTTCAAAAAAATGAAAGACAAAAGACGCAGCGGCCTCAATGAAATTTAATAATGTGGGAACTGTAATACATTAATGTGGGAATTATACAACATATACGCAAAATTATATGATGTTTCCAAAAATTAAAATTGTATATTGGAAATCAGGAAAGACATTAGTGTGTTTCTGATTATTTACTATCAAACAGGAATGTTTATGAAAATATTTGTAGGTAACCTTCCCAACGAATTGACTGAAGAAGAATTAAACTCACATTTTAAAGGCTTTGGAGAAATTAAGTCTTTAAAAATTATTACAGACAGAGATACCGGCAAATCCCGTGGCTTTGGTTTTATCGAGATGCCTGAAAATGCTGGAAGAAAAGCAATTCAGGATTTAAACGAAACTGAAATCCAGGGTAGACAGATTACAGTTAATGAAGCAAAGGAAAGACAGCAAACTAATAGAAGAAATTATTAGTACTTCGCAAAAACACACAGCAAAAATACTGAAACCTCGCCAAGTTGTGCCTGACTATTATATGGTCAGCGAATACCGAAAAAATTAGCAATTTTTTATCAACCCTGGTTAAATTTCACTGAAAATCTCTTGAAGAGGATAAAGGCAAAGGCCGGGCAAAAGTTATCTGTCATGGTGATTTCATAAGCTGTTAAGACACACTTTCGAAAAACATATGATAAGAATGACGATTCTGAAATGGAATACCGTCAGATGCACTATATAGGCGATTGCTTATAGATTTTAGATTTGGGAAAACCGATATATAACAGCGCGAATTTTTTTTCGGATACATAAAGCTTTAATGAAGCTGAGAGGAAAAGCTGAATCTTGAATAAATTTGGCTAAATAAAAGGCAATAAAAAGAGAAAAAATAAATACTGCTAGCCTCCGGCAATATATCGCGCCTAATACGGACACCAATTATTGGTATCATCGGTTTCTCAAATCTATTTAATGTTAAGAATTAGATGCACTACTAGGAGACAAAATCTGGATGTATTCAGTCATTATTGATGGAAGAACATTTTTTTAATATACCCAATGAACATCCCAAAATCACTCACCTCTCACCCTGTAAATAATAAGAATTCAGAAACGGCAGCTATGGCAAAACAAGGAAAAGTCCTAATTGTAGAAGACGATCTGATCAGTTGTAAATATCTAGCACTTGTACTAAAAAGGGCCGGAATAGAAAATTTGGCCGTTGAAAACGGTTTAAAAGCCATTGAGAAAGTACAGAATAATTCTGATATCGGCGTGATTTTAATGGATATCAGAATGCCTGGAATGGACGGGATAGAAGCCGCAAAACAAATTAAAAAAATGAAGCCTCATCTACCCATTATTGTGCAGACAGCTTATGGATTCAGTCAAGAAAAAGAAGACATTTTAGCTATGTGTTGTGATGATTATTTATCTAAACCTATAAGAATTGAGAAACTAATGAAAACTATCAAAAAGTATATAACAATGGATAATGAATAATTATTAAACTAAAATGTGAATTATGTAACAAATTGTTTGCCTTATGTAACTATCTTAAATCTCAATTTATTATATTGCTCTCAATAATTTTATAACTTCCTAAAGGAAACATTCAAATGAAAAAAGCAGAACAGATCGAGAACCAGGAAAAACAGATCGAGAACCAGGAAAAACAGATCGAGAACCAGGAAAAACAGGCCGCGAACCAGGAAAAACAGGCCGCTGTGAAAGAATATTTTTTGGAAAAGGAAATCTGGGAAACAAAAAAAAATAAGCTCATGGAGAAATTCCCAGAATTAACAGACGAGGACCTTACTTTAGAAGATGGTAAAGTGGACGGGATGCTAGAAAAAATCCATTCCAAGATAGGGAACGCAATCGGGAAAACGAAAGAAGGATTACACAGTTTTATCAAATCTCTCTGATAGATAATCTGATTGAATAAAACAACTAAGTGGAAACATTCCCGAATATCCCCCGAGAATATACATCAACTTCACTAGCCCGATTGCGGGTATCATATAGCGTTTAAAATTTAAACGCAGAAATAGCTTAGGCAGGGCATGGAATATTTGAAAAAAAACTCAGGTAAAAATATAAATGTTGAGAAATCAATAGCAATGATTACAGTTGAAATTATTGAATATAAATCAGGTTCGATAATAAGCAAAACTATAATCAACAAAAGAACTGGCAAAGTGAATGTTATGTCATTTGACATAGGTGAATCTTTATTAGAAACAACAATTCCTTTTGACGCTTACGCAGAAATAATTGATGGTAAGGCGGAGATAATAATTGACGGGACATCCCATATACTGAATACAGGCCAGTCGATTGTTATACCCGCTCATGCGGCAAGTATAATCAATGCAAACGAAAGATTCAAAATGATACAGACAATTATCAAAAGTGGGTATGATAATTAACTAAAAACGCAACAAAGGTTTTATCCGAGTGTGTGTTTTATAAATTAAAAGAATTGGAAGAAGTGCTTCCGAACCATAGTAAACGATGTTTCTAATGAAATAGTTGTTTGCTTTCAAAAATTTATTTTGAAAAGGAATTGAAATTGTGAAAAATATTGCTAAAATATTAATTGCAAAATTATTACTCGTCATTCTTGCTGTCTCTATAAATGCTTCAGCAAATGCGCAAGATGGAAAATTTCGCGACCAGGCATGGCGCTATGGCCTTATGGGCGCGTTCCAGCATAATACGGCTTCACTTGGCTGGCAAACTTTGCACGGATCGAATGCGAATTTCCACTCTGCACCGGATAATATAGACAGAGTTGACGGTACCGGCCGTGGAATTTACGGCGGCATATTCGGATCTTATCTATCTGAAAGCTGGTGGGGTATTCAAATGAAAATCAGTTATGACGAGCGTAATGCCCTTGTAAATGATGACACACGTTTGCCTATACCTTCATTCGATACAAAAATGAGTTACTTGTCGTTTGCTCCATCAATCAGAATCGACCAGAACTTAATACCAAATTTGAATTTCCATTTTGGACCATTTTTAAACGCAAATTTGTCAGGAGAATACTATTACAAGGCAGACAAGGATCAGGCAAATGCCGATTAAGAATTGTATGAGGTAAGCGATCTAAACATAGCAACCTATGGTATCCAGGGTGGTTTGGGATATGATTTGGAAATTGCAAAGATAAACCAAAAGAGTTCTTTTTATATCACTCCGTTCGTTGATATGTCATGGTTAGTGAATCAAAGAAAAACTGATGGCCAGCTAGATCAAAATTCAATAACGGATATTTGGTCAACACTAAGCTACAGAGTCGGTGTAATGATTGCTTTAGATTACAGGAAAGACGCCGGTGAAGAAGTTCTAATGAGCAGCTACGTCCCTGCGGTGGAGCCTGCAAGAAAGATAGTTGCTGAAAAAGTGGCAGTTCAAATGCCGGTGTATAATGAAATTTCAACAAAAAACGTAAAAGGATATTTCCCGATTCATCCTTATATATTCTTTGAAAAAGCAACAAACGATATTCCTCCGAGATACACATTGTTGTCAAAATCAGAATCAAAGAATTTCAAAGAATCCGACCTCGAAAACTTTATGGACGGTGATTTAACATCAAAAGAAACAAATATCGACCAATTGATAAAGACATATTACAACATACTTAATATTTACGGCGACAGAATGAGAGAAAATCCAAAAGAAAAGCTTATGCTCAGAGGCAGCGACCCCGAAGAGATTGACGCTCAGACCAGTGCTGAAAGAGTAAAAAAATATTTGGTTGAAAACTTTGAAATCAATTCAGACAGAATTTCAATAGAAACCGATCCGCCATATACGCCCTCAGGTAGTATATATTCGGAAGAAAGTTCAAAAAAATTGATAGCTGATGAAAACAGAAGAGTCAAGTTTGTGTTCAGCAATCCTAAAATGACTAAACCAATAGAATACACAATAAGAGATGAGTCTTCTATTGATAATGATATGTTTTTCTCTATTGATAAAGACGTTTCATTTAAAAGCTGGGATATTACCATAACCGGCGAAGACAGAACCATGTACTTTGGCCCGTATTCATATAGACACGCAAGGATCAACCCATCGGAATTGATGAGATTTCTCCAAACAGGAAAATACAACGCAAAAGTAGTAATTACAGATGATAATGGTAAAAAAACCGAAGAAGATGTGAGCTTTATGCTCACAAAAAACACTGAAATTGAAAATGCAGCCCGTTACCTTATGCTTTTCGATTACAACAGCAATGATGCAATTAATACTTACGAAGGTAATCTTAAAGAAAAAATTGTTTCGTCAATTACTCCGGAGAGCAGGGTTATTGTCCACGGGCATACTGATAATATCGGATCATACGAAGGTAATCTTAATCTATCTCAAGAAAGAGCCAACGATGTTAAAATGGTGATTGACAAACAACTGGCAAGTGAAAACAGGACAGCAAATATCAAAGCTATCGGAGTAGGACAAAACAAAGTACATTACAGCTTCAATAACAGATACCCTGAAGGAAGAATGTATAACAGAAATGTAATTGTAGAAATAATCAAATAATTATTCCATTATTTGTAATACCGTACCCTGCTTAAACAAGCAGGGGCGGTTTTAAGAAAAAAATAATTTTGGAGTAAAGATCGGATTATATATGACAATTGCGTTAATAATCATTTTGGTTAATTAAGGCTGATAAGAAAAAACTTAACAAAACTTATAACAAAATACAATCTCAAAGGGTTTGTATAAATTCAAAAAAATGGAGATAAAAATGAAAAACAGTAAAATAAAATTAATTAAACTATGCGGTATTATGATGGCTGCGATGGTTATTATGGTAGGATGCTCTTCGACAGGTATGGAAAGATCCGAAAAAACATCAACCACAATGGAAACAATGGACAATGATATCATGACTGTGATCGCACAGATAGAAATTACAAAAGCATCACTTGAAGCTATGATGAGGCCAAATCAGCAGGATATCAAGAGTACATATGAATCATTTAAAGAAAATGTTTCAAAAATGGAAAGCAAAGAGGATGATTTCATTGAGCATGCTAAAGAGATGAAAAAACGCGGTAAAGAATACTTCGCGGAATGGGAAAAGGAAGGAAATGAATATTCAAACCCGCAAATACAACAATTAAGTGATCAACGCCGCAATGAACTGGGGTCTATATATGATAGAATAGCAGAAAACAGTGTTGGAGTTACAGAAGCTTACAGAGTATATTTGTCTGACATAAAAGAAATGCAGTTGTATCTTTCTAACGACCTGACATCAAAAGGCATTGATACAATTTCGCCTGTCTCTAAGAAAATAGTGGCAGATGGTAATAACCTTAAATATAATCTGGAATCACTTCAAAATGCTATTAACAGAGCAAGAGAAGAAATGCACCAAAGTGGCAGATAGTAAATGCTTTACAGCATAATGAATATGTGAGGAACTCGGAATTTTGCTATTTTACGACGTCGTGAATTATCAGAGAATACCTTCGTGAATTATCAGAGAATACCTGCGATACTCATTTTAAATTAAAAAAAATAGCCTAATGTAAATTTCCGGCAGCGCTATTCAGGGTGATTTACAGATAATATTGAATCATCTGCTTGAATATTATCGATAGATGAAACGCGTTTGAGTTAAAAATTTATGAAATTACTACTGAAGGCCGCAACACCTTAGTATAAGAATAAACTAAATTCAAGTTGAAGAGACGCATTAGCTGGCCTCAACTGTAAAAAAAATATAGATGCTTCTCAAAACTGCAAAATGTTGATAACTGACTAACAAAATGTTGAAAATTTTTCCGGATTTTTTGTTTTTTTGCGACACTGAAAATGAAAGAAAAGGAGAAACAAATTGTCAGAAAATAAAAAACGAAATACATCGAGGGGGAGCAATCCCGCGAAATCAATCTCATTTGAATCCTTAGGCGCCAAAGTACCGCCAAATTCACCCGATGGTGAAGTATCCGTTATCGGTTCGATGATGCTTGACCGCAAAGCAATCGCGAAGGTTGTGGAGATCATCAATCCTGAAAGCTTTTACAACCTGGCGAATAAGACAATTTTTGAAGCTATTTGGACTATGTTCGAGCGCAACGAAAATGTAGATATTCTGACCCTGACAGAAGAACTTCGCCGCAGAGGCAAGCTGGAAGAAGTCGGAGGAGTGTTCTACCTTTCACAGATAAACGCCCGCACGCCGACATCCGCCAACGTAGAACAGTACGCCAGGATAGTTCAGGAAAAATACCTCAAACGAACGCTCATAGAAGTAACAGGCAGCATAATGGCTGCCGCTTACGACGATACAACGGACGCCCTTGAAGAGATAGACAGGGCCGAGAGCCAGATTTTCACACTTTCCGAAAAGCGTTTTAAGAAAGGTTCTGTTAGCATGAAAGACCTTGCTCACAGTGCCTACGACCTGATACACACGCTTAAAGAAAGAAAAAAAGGCGCGGTCACGGGTATAGCTACCGGCTACGTAAAGCTCGATAAAGACTATCTCGGCGGATTCCAGAAGTCAGATCTGATTATCATTGCAGGAAGGCCTTCAATGGGAAAAACCGCCTTTGCGCTTTCTATGGCAAGGAATATGGCTGTTGATTTTAAACAGACTGTTGCTTTCTTTTCGCTGGAAATGTCCGCCATACAGCTTGTAATAAGGCTGCTCAGCGCTGAATCCAAGATAGATCAGCAGAAGATACGTACCGGAATGATCTCAAACGATGAAGACTCGAAAATCGTAAAAGCTCTGAGCAGGCTTTCGGAGGCCCCGATTTTAATCGACGACAGCGCAATGCTTACTGTTATGGAACTCAGGGCCAAATGCAGAAGAATGAAAGCCGAGCACGACATACAGGCTGTGATAGTGGATTACCTTCAGTTCATGAATCCGCCAAAAGCGGAAAGCCGCGAAAGGGAAATATCTATCATTTCGCAAACTCTTAAGCAGATAGCCAAGGAACTCGATATTCCGGTGATAGCGCTTGCCCAGCTTAACAGGTCAGTGGAATCCCGCCCAGACAAAAGGCCGATGCTGTCCGATTTGAGGGAATCAGGTTCAATAGAGCAGGATGCCGACGTAGTGATGTTCGTTAACCGCCCCGAAGTATATAAAATTGAGAATTATGCCGATGGCACTCCAACCCACAACACAGCGGAGATAATAATCGGCAAGCAGAGAAACGGCCCTATCGGAACGGTAAGGCTTGCCTTCCTTAACGACTATGCCCGCTTCGAGAATCTGGCATTCGAGTATGAGGAACCCCCGGCGAATATAAAATCACTAAACGATATTGATGAAGAAGATCCTTTCTAATAAGGATATCAACTGCCCATGGAGCATAGCTTACTAAAAGTGTGAAATTTTTTGAAAATACTCCTGCACAGGCGGCTGCGCCTGTGCTGACCCGCTTAAAGGCCGCAAGATTTCAAATAATAGTCTGATAATTTATACACCTTAATCCATTTAGTTATATCCGCTCATGAGACAGTCTGAAACAGCGATCAGGAAAATTTGAAGAACATATAAATAAACATGTTGCTATATTTATTGTATCCATCTATTATTAATAGCAACAATACCGAACAATTAAAAAAAATTCCTTATTAACATTAAATTAACATTGATTTTATAGTTCCTTCATATTAGAAGTCCATTTTTGTAACGTTGTTATTTGATTTTATCGGAGGAATTAATTAAATGAAATTTGCAGCTATGCAAGTAATCTTGCTATTGTTTTTAGTACAGGGCTTACAAGCCCAGGCAAGCGGTACAATTAACGGTACCGTAGTAGACGGGAAGACAGGAGATCCGCTCATTGGGGCTTCAATCAGTTTAGAAGGAACTAATCTGGGCGCTTTTACCAAACTTGAAGGAAAATACAGGATCACGAATGTACCTGTTGGCACATACGACTTATCTATAAGATTTCTTGGTTATTCACCTACAAAAATTACTAATGTGGAAGTCAAACCTAATGATGTTGTTAAAATTGATGTGAAATTGATATCTGAAGATATATACCTTCAGGAAATTGAAGTAACTGCCGAGGCGGCAAGCGATTCAGAAGCCGGCCTGATTAAAAAAAGGCAGAAATCAATTTCAATATCTGATGCCGTTAGTTCGGAAATGATTTCCAGAACAGGTTCAGGAGATGTGGCATCGGCTATGGAAAAAGTTACAGGTGTAACTATAATAGAAGGAAAAAAGATTTATGTAAGAGGACTGGGCGACAGATATATGAACACTTCTCTTAATGGCGCTACGCTTCCAAACGCCGATCCAGACAATAACTCAGTATCAACTGATATATTCTCCTCAAAATTTATTGATAATATTACCACAGTTAAGAGCTTTACACCTGATAAGCCCGGTAACTTTACCGGCGGTACCGTCGATATTACTACTAAGTCGTTCCCTGAAAAAGAAACATTCAATTTCAGCATTTCTACTTCATATAATACAATAAGTTCATTACAGAACGACTACCTGACTTACAGCGGTTCAAGCACTGACTGGCTCGGAATTGACGACGGTAAAAGAGACATACCTTCAATCGTTCGTGAATATGATGAAGTACCACATCTTTCAGAAGCAAGGTTTGACGATGATAAAGCTCAGGCATTAAATGATATTTCTCAGGCATTTATTGATGAAATGGCTCCTTCTACAGGTTCTTCAGCTCTTAATCAAAGCTGGGGGCTTTCATACGGGAACCAGTATGAGTTATTCGGCAAACAATTTGGCATTATTGCCGGAGTAAATTACAGTAATAAATACTCAGCTTATTCTGACGGCATTTCGGGACAGTATAATCTTACCGGAAAGGTATCAGAAAATGAAACTTTAAATAATATTTACAGGCTTAGCGATTCACACGGATCCTTTACTGCTAATTGGGGCGGAATGGTCAATATGGCTTATTCACTTTCCGGTTTGAGTAAAATTTCACTCAATTACATGATCAACCATACCGGAGAAAAGACTGCCAGATACCTTCACGGCTATGCCCAGACTCTCGGCAACCCCTATTCAGTATATGAAACAAGGACGCTCGCTTTTACGGAAAGAAATCTAAACTCCATACAGGTTAAGGGTGAACATTTTCTGAAATCAATTCTCAGTACCACCATGGACTGGGATGCCACATTCAGTAATTCATACAGAAATGAACCAAATATGAGATATTTCGTAAATGACTATACACCATTTGAACAAAACGGAGATACTGTTAATCTCTACAGCATATCAGCTTCTAACTACTCAGAGCCGTCTCATTATTATAGAAATTTAGATGAGTCTCTTGCAGAGGGAAATCTGAACTTTACAGTTCCATTTTCATTATACAATAAGCTGAAGTCAAACTTCAAATTTGGTAGTAAATTATCTGTTAAAGACAGAAATTTCAGCGAAAACATTTACAAAATGAGAAATGAGCCCAGGACGAATTATAATGGCAATCCTGATGTATTTTTCTCGGATTCACTTGTCGGTATAGTTGATTATAATGAAAACTCCGGTAGATATACTTTCGGGAATTATATTGTCGATCAGACGCAGCCCGGTAATTCATATACAGGAACAGAAAATCTGTTAGCATATTACGGTATGGTGGAATTGCAGGTACTATCTGATCTTAAAATCATTGGCGGCGTAAGATATGAAATTAATGATATGGATGTAAAAAGCGCCGACACGTCCAAAAATTATAAAAAACTTGAAGACGGTACTACCAAAGAGCTGGGAAGAGTAAAAACAGATGATTTACTTCCTTCACTTAATTTTGTGTATCAGCTGTATGAAAATATGAATTTAAGAGCGTCATACGGTAAGACTCTTGCGAGGCCTTCATTCAGAGAATTGGCTACTTATCCTTCATTTGATTTTATTGGCGGATATATCCTTAACGGTAATCAGGAGTTAAAGAGAAGCCTGATAGATAACTATGACCTTAGATGGGAATGGTTCTTTAATCCGGGTGAACTATTTGCAGTAAGCACCTTTTACAAAGAGTTTACTAATCCAATAGAAATGGCTATTGTTTCAAATAACAATCAGATACAGTACCAAAATGTCGATGAAGGGATAACTTACGGGATTGAATTCGAATCAAGATTTACACTCTATCACATCGCGGAATCTTTAAAAGATTTCAGTATTGGCGCTAACCTGACTCTTGTAAATTCCGAAGTGGATATTCCGAAGAAAGATATGATTACAAAACTCGAACTCGATCCGAATGCTTCTTCAAAACGAGAGCTGCAGGGGCAGAGCCCTTACGTAGTAAATGTGATGATAAATTATAGTAATGTTGAAAACGATCTGAATATGAATTTGTCATTCAATGTGTTCGGAAAAAGATTATCAAAAGTAAGCCTTGGCGGTACTCCTAATGTGTATGAAAATCCAAGGCCCATACTTGATTTTAATGCAAGTTATAAAGTTTATGATAATATAAAATTTGGGTTCTCAGCAAATAATATTTTGAATTCTGACTATATAGAGTCCATAAGCTATAGAGGCAGAGACGATTATTACATATCAAAATACAGTCTGGGCACCACTTACTCAATTAGTTTAGGTTACGAATTTTAATATTTGTTTTTGTTTAATTTGGAGTTCTTATGAGCAGGTACATTATTACATTTTTTGCGGCGCTTTTATTATTTTCTACAGTAAAAGCAGAAGAAATCACTATTACTGACGCATCGATTCAGCCCGGTGAACAGGTAGTCTGGACCGCGGACAATACTTACATTCTCGACGGATTTGTCTTCGTGGAAGAAGGCTCGGAATTATGGATTGAAGCCGGTACAGTAATCAAAGGAAAACCCGGTGAAGCTGCAAATGCTTCAGCACTTGTTGTTGCAAAAGGCGGCAAGATATATGCTATGGGTACACCTACACAACCGATTATTTTTACTGCTGAATCTGATGACGTTAATGATCCTTATGACCTGACCAAAGACGACCGTGGCCTATGGGGCGGTGTAATTATTCTGGGTAAAGCCGGCATAAACGTTGCCGGAGGCGAAGAACAGATTGAAGGTATACCTGTGGAAGAATCTCGCGGCGCTTACGGCGGCAACGAAAATGATGACAATTCAGGTATTATAAGGTTTATTTCTATTCGCCATGCCGGATCGAACATCGGCCAGGACAATGAAATTAACGGCCTTACAATGGGTGGAGTCGGATCGGGAACTGTTATTGAATTTGTTGAAGTTTTCTCAAACAAAGATGACGGTTTCGAATGGTTTGGCGGTACGGTAAATACCAGATACTTAGTCTCGGCTTTCAGTGGAGATGACGGTTTTGATTATGATGAAGGATTCCGCGGCAAAGGCCAGTTCTGGTTCGCAATTCAGGATGATATTATCGGCAATTCCGCCGGTGAACACGACGGAGGCACTACTCCTGAAGACGGACAGCCCTACGCGATGCCGCAGATCTATAATGCGACATATATCGGTTCAGGTGTAAATTCTACAAACACAAAGAATAATCCATTTATAAATATGAGAGATAATGCCGGCGGCAAATACTTCTCATCAATATTTATGGATGCCCCGGGCTTTGCCCTTCAGGTTGAAGACCTCGAATCAGGCGAAGACTCAAGGGCAAGGCTCGAAGCCGGCAACCTCGAATATACCAATAATATTTGGTATAACTTCAAAGACGGGCTTGCTGATCCAGCTTCACAGCAATTTACTCTGGATTATCTGTCAGATCCTTCGAATAATAACAGAGAAATCGATCCCATGCTTGTATCTATAAGCAGAACCGAAGACGGCGGGCTTGATCCAAGGCCTGAACCCGGCAGCCCTGCCTTTCAGGGATATAAAGAAGTACCGAATGACGGGTTTTATACAAAAGTCGATTACGTCGGCGCTTTCGGGCCTCATGAATTATGGATTAAAAACTGGACATTCCTTGATGAAGCCGGTTTTACACCTCAAACAGGCGCTAATGAAATCGTAATTACTGATGATGATATACAACCCGGTCAGGAAGTTGTTTGGTCTTCGAATAATACTTACATTCTCGACGGATTTGTCTTTGTGGAAGAAGGGTCGGAATTATGGATTGAAGCCGGTACAGTAATCAAAGGAAAACCCGGTGAAGCTGCAAATGCTTCAGCACTTGTTGTTGCAAAAGGCGGCAAGATATATGCTATGGGTACACCTACACAACCGATTATTTTTACTGCTGAATCTGATGACGTTAATGATCCTTATGACCTGACCAAAGACGACCGTGGCCTATGGGGCGGTGTAATTATTCTGGGTAAAGCCGGCATAAACGTTGCCGGAGGCGAAGAACAGATTGAAGGTATACCTGTGGAAGAATCTCGCGGCGCTTACGGCGGCAACGAAAATGATGACAATTCAGGTATTATAAGGTTTATTTCTATTCGCCATGCCGGATCGAACATCGGCCAGGACAATGAAATTAACGGCCTTACAATGGGTGGAGTCGGATCGGGAACTGTTATTGAATTTGTTGAAGTTTTCTCAAACAAAGATGACGGTTTCGAATGGTTTGGCGGTACGGTAAATACCAGATACTTAGTCTCGGCTTTCAGTGGAGATGACGGTTTTGATTATGATGAAGGATTCCGCGGCAAAGGCCAGTTCTGGTTCGCAATTCAGGATGATATTATCGGCAATTCCGCCGGTGAACACGACGGAGGCACTACTCCTGAAGACGGACAGCCCTACGCGATGCCGCAGATCTATAATGCGACATATATCGGTTCAGGTGTAAATTCTACAAACACAAAGAATAATCCATTTATAAATATGAGAGATAATGCCGGCGGCAAATACTTCTCATCAATATTTATGGATGCCCCGGGCTTTGCCCTTCAGGTTGAAGACCTCGAATCAGGCGAAGACTCAAGGGCAAGGCTCGAAGCCGGCAACCTCGAATATACCAATAATATTTGGTATAACTTCAAAGACGGGCTTGCTGATCCAGCCACACAGCAATTTACTCTGGATTATCTGACAAATTCTTCGAATAACAACAGAGTAATCGACCCCATGCTTGTATCAATAGGCAGATCCAATGACGCGGAACTGGATCCGAGGCCTGAAGAAAATAGCCCGGTTTATTCCGGATATATTACTCCTGAAGAGGACGGATTCTATCTTCAAACAGAATATATCGGTGCGTTTGATAAATATAACTGGGCCGTGGATTGGACTTTCCTTGGCGCCGGTAATTACGCATCACCCTTTGGTGCCAGAACTATTGTTGAATATCCTGAAACCGGAACTTCTGTAATTCAGCACAGGCCGAACTTCACTTCGGAAAATATTGCTGAAATTTATCCTAATCCGACTTACGGAGCTTCAACACTTCAGTTTTCACTTGTAAATGATACTCAGGTTAAAGCCGAAGTTTACAATTTACTTGGTACAAAAGTCATGACTTTGATGGATGAATATCTTATAACCGGTACGTACAAGCTTGATTTTGATGCATCTGCTTTGAATAGCGGTATGTATGTGATTAAAATCTCGACAAATGATGATAATATAACTACCAGGTTCATTAAGAAATAAGCATTTAACAACAAAGGATTAGTCGTATGATTAATCCCTCCGATAAGCGGGTGAAGTTTATTAACTTCACTCGTTTTTTTTATACTAAAAGAACATCATTTGATAAAAAAAAAGCGGGTTAAATATCCCGCTTTTCTATTTCATCGGCTTCCTTTGTGAGTTTATCAGCGTAATCTCCCCATTCCGGGATAAGATCGTTGATGAAATCCGCGTAATTCCGTAAAATTTCTGTATCGTTTCTATTCAGGGCAAGATATTTCTCATAAGTATCTATTGCCAGAGATATAGGCAAAAAATGCAGCCTGTCCAGCTTAAGTACCTCTTTTAACTGGCTTATGCCTGTTGTGAAATCCAGGGCGTCTTCAAAATCCGCAATTGCTTCATCCAGAGAGCTGCTGTAGGCATCGACGAAATCGGAATTCAGGAATATAAGCTTTAAAGCTTCTTCTACTAATATCATAAGAATTCCCTGAGTTTTATTACTAAAACAACGGCTCAAATTTAAGAATAAACTTTCAGGGAAAAAATATAAATATTCAGCAAAGTTCTTCATAAATTATTTGCCGTTTTTATTATTATATTCTAGTTTTTATTATTAAATTCTAGAAATATTCAAAAAAATATGTTGCGGGATTATCAATACTTTAGTAAGAAGGTATTGCAATTTAGGTTTATTTGTTATATCTTTGTAGTTCTGTTAAAATGTATAAAAGCCTATGTTTGAAAATTTACAGGAAAAACTGGAATTAGCCCTTAAGCGTTTTCGCGGAAAGGCTACAATTTCAGAGGAGAACATCAGCGAAGCAATGCGCGAAATCAGGCGCGCTCTGCTCGAAGCTGACGTTAATCTCCAGGTAGCCAAAAAATTTACCGAAGACGTAAAGGAAAAAGCCGTCGGCACCGAGGTTAAGGGTAACCTGCTGCCGGAGCAGCTCATAGTTAAGTTAGTCCGCGATGAGCTTATCGAAGTTATGGGCAGCAAAACAGCCGAGCTGCAATTTTCGCCGGCTCCGCCCACTGTCGTATTGGTAGCCGGGCTTCAGGGTTCCGGTAAAACCACTTTCTGCGGCAAGCTTGCCAAAAGCCTGCGCAAGAAAGGCAGGCAGCCCCTGCTTGTGGCATGCGACGTGCACAGGCCCGCGGCAGTAACCCAGCTAAAGCAGATCGGCGACCAGGTAAAAATCCCCGTTTTCAGCGAGGATAGCAAGGACGCCGTCAGGATTGCCAATAACGCCATATCATACGCCAAAAAATTCGCGCGTGATGTGGTTATTGTCGATACCGCCGGCCGTACAACCATCGACGAGCTGATGATGACCGAGGTGAAGAACATCGCCGACACGGTCAAACCGACTGAAACGCTATTCGTTTGCGACGCGATGATCGGACAGGATGCCGTTACCACGGCAAAAGCTTTCCATGAAAAGCTGAACCTCACCGGCATTGTGCTCACAAAGCTCGACGGCGATACACGCGGAGGCGCGGCGCTTTCGGTGCTAAGCGTTGTCGGAAAGCCTATCAAGTACGTAGGTACCGGCGAAAAGCCGGACGCCCTTGAGCCTTTCCATCCCGAAAGGATCGCTTCGAGGATACTCGGTATGGGCGACGTGCTCACACTCGTTGAGAAAGCCGAACAGCAGATAGATAAGCAGCAGGCCGAAGACTTAGAGAAAAAGATCAGGAAGAACCAGTTCACCTTCCACGATTTTCTCGACCAGCTAAAAACGATCAGGAAAATGGGCTCTATCCGAGACCTGCTTGGTATGATACCCGGCATGGATAAGCAGCTCAAAAACATAAATGTTGACGATGGCGCTTTCAACCGCGTAGAAGCCATTATCCTTTCCATGACAAAGCAGGAAAGGAATAACCCCAAGATCATTAACGGATCCAGGAGGAGGCGAATAGCCAAAGGCAGCGGGACAACAGTCCAGGACGTCAACAGGCTCATAAAGCAGTTTGACGATATGCAGAAAATGATGAAAAATATGACCCGCGGCAAAAAGTCGAGGTTTATGCCTAAACTGCCGGGCGGGTTAGGTTTTTAATTTATATTATTTCTATTAATTAAGGATTTTTTAATGGTAAGGATCAGACTCAGGAGAAAAGGAAGAAGGCATCACCCCGTGTATGATATCATCGCCATCGATAAGCGCAAAAGGCGCGATGGCGCGTATCTGGAAAGACTCGGGTTCTATGACCCTAATACTACTCCCAATACGATTAGTATAGACCCCGACCGTGCCGTTTACTGGCTCGAAAACGGGGCACAGCCTTCGGACACGGTCAGGTACCTTCTCAGCTACGAAGGTATTCTCCTCAGGAAGCATCTCAGAGTGAAAGGTAAATCACAGGCTGAGATCGAAGAAGCTGTTCAGAAACACAAAGAAGTAACCATGGCAAGATATCACCGCCGCAGGGAGCTTCGTAAAAAGCGTGCTGAATTAAAATTAAAACAGCAGCAGGAAGCTGAAAAAGCTGAATCCGGCGGAGAAGCGTAAGATAAGCAGAAATGAAATGATGGACGCGGACGCGGCGAAAGGTAATTACCCGGTAGAAATGATCAACTGAGCGAAAAAGCTCGAAAGGATTAAAAGAATGTCTACCAACAGGCTCGAAGCCGAACATGATATGATGGACAGAGAGAAATAAGCCGTACTTTTCTTAATCAGGAACGGCGGAATACTCTATTGATCCTGATATATAAATACTGTAATAAATAAAAGCTCTGCTCCTGCAGGGCTTTTTTTGCAGAAAAGCGTAAATAACTGTGCTTCTCACAAAAACCCCCGCCTTTGATTTCTCACAAATTCTGTCAATCTCCCATAATCCTAAAAGCCGTAATTGCTTATTAGGGGCTAATTTCCTATTTTTGGGAAAAGTATTTTTTTACTTCACAACAAATTGGAGAAGCTAATGAAGGTTATTATAACTGACGGTATTCATCCCAAAGGCGCGGAACTGCTCAGAAACGCGGGCCTGGAAGTTACCGAGAAGAAATTATCTCCCGATGAGCTATTAGATCAGATTAAAAATTATGACGCAATTATTGTCAGGTCAGCCACAAAAGTGCCAAAAGAAGTAATAGACGCGGGCAGCCTCAAGTGCATAGCCAGGGGCGGTGTAGGCCTTGATAATATCGATACTGTTTACGCTAAGGAAAAAGGCATCCAGGTACTGAATACTCCCGGCGCTTCTTCAATTTCAGTGGCTGAGCTCGCTATCGGCCATATGATCGGCGTAAGCCGTTTTCTGCATCTTAGCAATACGGCTATGCGCGAAGGCAAATGGCCTAAAAAAGAATACAAAGCCGGACGCGAACTTACTGGCAAAACACTCGGCCTTATGGGCCTCGGTGCTATCGGCAGGGAAACTGCCAAAAGAGCCATCGGACTCATGATGAACGTTATCGCTTACGATCCCTTCGTTAAGGAAACCGCCCTCGACGTTAAGCTTGTTACTAAGGATGAACTCCTCGCTCAGTCGGATTATATCTCCATGCACATGCCCTTTATCAAAGCTGAGGGCGCGGCAATGGGCGAAGAAGAATTTAAGAAAGTCAAAAAAGGCCTCGTGCTCGTGAATTGCGCCCGCGGCGGAGTTGTTAACGAAAAAGCTCTGCTGGCCGCTCTGAACGACGGCACAGTTGACTACGCGGGTATCGATGTGTTCGAAAACGAGCCTCCTACAGACGCTCAGAAAGAACTTATCAACCACCCCAATGTATCTGTTACTCCTCATATCGGCGCCAGCACAGGCGAAGCTCAGGAAAGAGTAGGTGTAGA
>CAZJAH010000017.1:0-57773 GCA_964544155.1 uncultured Hyphomicrobiales bacterium
CCACGTCGAATATCGTTAACGACTGTGATAGCGCGGCCTGCGCGAGCAGCAGCATACATATATTCACCGAAATAAAATATCCTGCCGTGCTCAAAAATGTTTTTTTATTGATTGCTTTCATGACTTATCCTTCTTAATCAATTTTATTTTTTACAGTGATAACAACAGTTCTGCAGTAGAAACGGCCTTCAGGCAGATCGTTATCATAAAGCAGTATCTCTTCACCCATTCCTTTGTGGTCGGCGTCTTTTCTTCCCAGAGCTTCTTTGGCCGCACGCGCCCTGCGCTCTGATAGTTCTTTATTGTAAGCGGCTTCGCCTGTGCGGTCGGTATAAGCCGCGATCTCAATTTCCGAATCCGGGTTTACCCGCCCCTGAATGAAGTCGATTATCCTTTCATTGCTTCCTTCTATTATTGCTTTGTCGAAGTCAAAAAGTATAAGGCTGAACCTTTCGATCTCGTAATCGCCGACGCGCTCTCTCTTTTTATGTTCGAGGGTAACTACCTCCACGTCCAGTGCTTCACCCTCGAACTCCCTGATATTGTCTTTTTTATCTTCCACTTTCAGTGAATAAAGGATAGGTTCATTATATTGCGGCGTTATCCTCTGGTTTTCTTCCAGTACCCAATCAGCTGTGTTGATCTCATCAGTAGTTCCCGTAAATCTGAACTTATTATCGGCCCGCGATTCCTGCCAGGCGCTAATCCCCCATGATTTAACTCCGGCCTCGCTTTCAATATCCGCCTTAAATCTCACCACAGGCGGATTTGATGTACGGTGGATATTTTTAATAAATACCGGCTCGATTATCCTGTGGTCATCTGAATTAATCTCTACCCGCCTGTTTTCCGCGATTTTCTCAGGCTCATTTGTGGGCGTTGATTCCAGCTCAGGCAGGTTTCTTTTTTCTATACTAATTCTACCGGGTGCTATCTTCCAAACTTCAGTCAGGTAAGCTTTAACTGCTTCAGCCCGCCTTTCGGAAAGCCTCAGAGCGCCTTTTTCAGGGCCGGTATCAGAGTTGCAGCCGACTAAGGTAATATTCGCTTCCGGGTAATCAGCCATTCGCCTGGCAACTATATTAAGTAAATTGTGGTAGATTTCTATCGTATTCACCCAATAAAGGCTGTCAGGTTCAAATTCACTTGCGTCCGAAACCGAAAGCAGATCATATCTGCCCGGGATTTCTGCCGAATTTTCTTCGAAGAATATATAATTTAGCAGCGGGTCCAGTCGGTTGGCGATAAACTCTTCAATCACAAATACGGGATTTGACATTTCCGCGCCAGTAGAATCAACTCCCAGGGCGGTAATTTTTCCGGCGATTTTGTAATCGCGCGGTATTTTCAATGTATCGATACGGGTGATGATCTCGGTATTAATGATCAGCTCATCGGTTTCATTTACTTCTATTCTGCTGCTTTCTTTGCCGGGAATGATCACCATCCGGGCGATCTGATCGGATTCCACTTTGATTGTGTCTATGCGCAATTCCTTTTCGCGGACTTCTTCTTTCTCATGAGTTTGCATTGGAGCGTATTTAATTGCCAGGCCGGCGTTAAATGTATTGATCTTCCAGCTTGTATTGCTGACAATTTCATTAATTGGTAAATAATAGGTGAGCCTCGGCACTAAGAGAAGCTCGCCGCTTTTATTCAAAGGCAGTTCATAATAAACCCTTCCGAGCAGATGCATGTGAGTGGATACCGATTCGGGTATATCGCCTGAGAATTCATTTCTGACAGAGCTGTGTGTGTCGTTACCATCCTCATCGAGGAATGTGCCATAGCCTTCGGGTTCGGTTATAACTTCCTCCTGCTCGTAGGCGCTTTTGGAATTAAATCCAACCGTTCCGCCAACTGCCACAAAGAAGCTTTGAAATATATTATAATCAACAGATAAATCTAAATTAATATTAGAGATATTTCCCTGCAAGCGGTGCTCAAAAGTGCCCGGCGCCGGGCCTGATTCGATATTAATTGTTGTGGATTCTTCTCTGAGAAGCAAGCCGTTCAGAACCGAATAGCCTAAATTAGCTGACGCCCAAAACCCATCCGACAGCTTTCTCTGATAAAGCACTCCAAGGCTGAAACCTGTACCGTCACCGCTTTCAAAAGCCGGGCAGCAGTTTGGTATGTCTTTTAGTTTATAAAAATCTGCCGAATGAAGGTTGTAATTAAATCCGCCCGATAATCCGAATTTATTTATCGCGGCGCTATCTTGAGTAAACAAGGTAGTACAAGAAAGAATAAGTAAGCAAATTGAATAAAACTGTAATTTTTTCATTCTGATAAAGCCTGAGTTTGTATTGTTGTGTATATTTCAATATAAAGAAGTTTATAGTAATATCATAAAACTAAATAGTAAAATTTGCAGACATATAAATATTTAAAAAGCAAGCATTATTTAAATTTTGTAAAACTTGTGTTGTTTCTTGAATTTTTTTTTTTAACCCAAACACATTAAGGCTTATTATTAATTAATTTAATAACAAAAACTTACAAAATTCATTCATGTAAACTAATCTGTTCACCAAAATAAAATCGCCTTTTATAATGAAACTTTTTACATTCTTAGCTGTTAGTAATGTAAAATGCTATCCAATTAATCGATGGGAGAAATTGATGAAACAAATTTACAAAATGCTATGCGTAGTAATTGTCACTGTATTTCTAAACGGCACATTACTTTCAAATGATACTCATTCTTATGTACAGGATGAGACCTACTTCTACAACGGAAATGCCGGCAGGGAATTCATTATTGCGATACCGCCAAATGATGACCAGCTGGCTCAAAGGGAATCTCTTGAAATGTATATTAGTTCGGCTTTTGCCGCGAATGTTAAGATTAAAATGCCGGGTGCTCAAGGAAGCCTTTCTACCAAAATTAAGCCCGGAGAAGTTAAAACCTTTAGTACATTTAACGGCGGTATGGATTGGAGCCTTGAGGTATGGGAAGATGAATCCCCGGTTGAAAAAGCCATAGAAATAACATCCGATGCACCTGTCAATGTTTATGTGCTCAACTCAAAAAGTGCTTCTTCCGACGGTTATATGGCCATTCCTGTTTCAAATTTTGGGACTGACTACATTCATTGTTCTTATTATGACTTTCATGAAAATAGAAAATGGGCAGGAGGTTTTTTAATCATTGGCACCCATGATAATACGGAAGCCAGAATTTTCTTAAAGGGAAGAGGAGGTCAATATGATAAAACCGCCGGCGGAAAAGAAATAGGCAAGAATTACTTAGTAAAGCTCGATAAAGGTGAAGTCTATATGATCAGGGGAGGCGGAAATACCCAGGCAACATTCGACCTTACCGGATCCCGGGTTACATCAGATAAGCCGGTTGGTTTAATATCCTTCCACAACCGAACTACCTTACCGAAATCGAATGCATCGAGCAGGGACCATTTGTCCGAGATGATACCCCCTACAACTGCCTGGGGTAAGGAGTATTACAGCTTAGCCCTTAATAGAAAAATAAATATGGGCGACCTCTTTAGAGTTGTAGCTCTGGAAGAGGACACAGATGTCGATATTAGATGGTATGATTTGCATAATAAACAACAAATCGATAAGAGAAATTTTATTCTTGAAAAATCCGGTGATTTCCATGATATACTGGAAACTGATCACAGATGGCCTCATAGTAATCCATCGATCAGAGGAACTTCTGTTTTCAAGGCTGATAAACCAATTCTCGTAATGCAATACTCATATTCAGTTTCATGGGATGGAGACTCAAATTATGACCCGTTCATGTTTCTGGTAACAGCTAAAGAACAGTATAATTATTCAACTATTTTTCAAACTCCAGTTCAGCTTGGATTTAAAAAGAATTATGTTAATATCATCGCCATAGGTGATGTAACGGATCCAACGAGAGCTGATATAAAGTCTATTAAATTAGATGGAGAACCTGTATTCGAGTTAATTCCATACTTTCCTTTTAATCAAATACCGGGCACTGATCTTTTTTGGGCAAGAGTAGAAATTGCCATGGGGCCTCACATTTTGGAAGGAAATACAAAATTCGGCGCATACGTTTACGGCTATAAATCAGTTGATTCCTATGGCTGGCCTGCTGCGTTTTCGTCGAATCTGATCACTGACGACAAAAACATGCCTCAAGATTTTACCGAAGATATGGGAAATAATCAATATAAGGTGATCATCACCGACGAGGGAAGCGAATTTACTAAAAATGTTTTCGTCAGAGACACACAAAACGTACAGTTGTATTATGATGAAAGTCCGAGTTTTTGGCCGCCAAAGGACACCCTTATTATTAATGTTGAAGTCCTCGATCTGACAAAAGAAGCTTATTTGGAGTATTACGCGGTTGATCGGGCCGGGAATGTTCATAACAGCAAAGAACTTTTTACCAAGGGTAAGCCATTCGTAATAGACCTGGTTAAACCTGAACCAGATCAGGTTTTCGAATCCGATACTGTTAAATTCAATTGGTTGTGCAGCGATGAATCAATCAATACTTTCAATTTATTAATTGCTAAAGATGAAGAGTTTACTCAAACATCCATTGATACAACTACCGGTGATGCAGAAATTGATCTTACTTTAGCTGACGGATTGTATTACTGGAAAGCGGGTTCTGACACTGTGTGGTCAGGGACAAGATCATTTGTTGTAAATGCAGATGAAAGGCCGGATTTAATCTACCCGGTTAATTTTGCTTCCATAGAAAGCATGAATCCGGTATTTAAATGGTATTCGCCTAATCTAACAAAATTTGTGATTGAGATCGTGGCTATGCAGAATCAGAATGATGTACTTTATTTAAAAGATACGGTTACCGTAATGGAATACAAGCCGGCATTTTATAAAGCAGGAATGTACAAATGGAGAGTTAAATCGTTAGAACCGGTTGAAACAGAATGGTCGGACTACGAAAGCTTTGCCGTTGAAGTATTTAAAGCACCCGAGATACCTGATCTTTTAATGCCCCAAAATAACAAAAATGTTGAATCTGAAATGACATTTATTTGGTCTAGTTCGGGAATGGGAGAATATGAATTCCAACTGGCTAAGGATGAAAGCTTCAGCATTCTCGAACATAGTGATATAACAAAAGATACAAGTTTAACGATCACCCTCGAAAATGATGATTATTTCTGGAAGGTAAGAAGTAAATCTGAATTCGCTGAAAGCCCCTGGAGCCAGGTATGGCGAGTATTAAATACTACTGGTATGCTTCAAAATCCTGAAGAAATTAGCATGAGAATTAGCCCCAACCCCGCTAACGAAATCATTAGGATCAGCTTTAACGTTGATGCGGCTTCGCGTATCGAGGGACAAGTATTGGATATTCAGGGTAATAGAATTAAAGAAATAATAGCAAAAAATAAATATTCAGGTAATTACTCTGAAGAAATCGGCCTTGGGGATATGCCTTCAGGCAATTACTTCCTGAAGCTCAGCATAGGCGATAAGCACTATATGATGAAATTTACTGTTCAAAGGTAGATTATTTATCGGGATAAAACAAAAGAACAAGGAAGGGAGGTTTTGCCTCCCTTTTTTGAAAACTTCACTATCCCAGGTTTTTCAGGACTATTTCGTAAATATCCCGGCGCCTGTCAGATAATGTGCGGACACTTCCCTGATGGTGCAGCTCCTTGAGAAGGTCGAGGTCAACATCTGCTATCAGGGTCATCTCTGTATTAGGTGTTGCTTCCGCTTTAATCGAATTAGTTGGGAAAGCAAAATCAGAAGGCGTAAATACAGCAGACTGCGCGAACTGGATATCCATATTATTAACATTCGGCAGGTTGCCGACGCATCCTGCTATTGCCACATAACATTCATTTTCCACGGCGCGTGCCTGCGCGCATACCCTGACGCGGTTATAGCCGTTTTGAGTATCAGTCAGAAACGGAACGAATAGTATTTCCATGCCCTGATCAGCGTAAACCCTGGACAGCTCCGGAAATTCTACATCGTAACATACCAGTATTCCTATTTTGCCGCAGTCAGTATCGAATACTTTGATTTGATCGCCGCCTGTCATGCCCCATGCGGCCTTCTCCGCTGGAGTTATGTGCAGCTTGTAGTACTGCTCCGTTGTGCCGTCTCTGCGGCAGAGATAAGTAACATTATACAGCTTGTCATGCTCTATCACCGGCATACTTCCGCCGACAATATTAACATTATAGCTTACTGCCAGATCCCTAAACCGGTTATATATCCTCTCAGTATATCCCGCCAGGCCGCGAATGGCCTGTGCCTCACCCAGGTGATTGTATTTTGCCATCAAAGGAGCGTTGAATAATTCAGGGAAAAGCACGAAATCCGCCTGGTAGTCGCTCACGGCATCAACAAAGTACTCTGTCTGCTCCATGAGTTCATCCACTGAGTCGAAGCGGCGCATCTGCCACTGCACCAGCCCCAGGCGAACGACCTTTTTTTGGGCGCCGACCATTGGGGGGATCTGATCTTCGTAATAAACATTGTTCCATTCGAGCAAAACAGCGTAATCGCGGGACTCGGCATCGCCCGGGAGGTATCCCTTAAGCACTTTTCTTACGTGGAAATCATTGGATAACTGGAAAGTCAGCACTGGATCGTAAATTTCATTTTCTTTTACTTTTTGGATGTATTCGCGGGGCTTCATTTCCTTATCATAATCTTTAAAATTGGGTATTCTTCCGCCGAAAATAATGGAACGCAGGTTGAGGTTTTCGCAAAGCTCCTTACGGGCATCATAAAGCCTGCGGCCGAGCCTCATGCCGCGGTAATCAGGGTGCACGAATACCTCTATGCCGTAAAGCACATCCCCCTTTGGATCGTGAGTGTCGAAAGTTTCATCGGCGGTTATCTGCCTGAAGGTGTGATTGTCATCGAATTTTTTGTAATCAACTATTATTGTCAGGGCGCTGGCCACTACCCTGCCGTTTACTTCCAGGCAAAGCTGTCCTTGAGGAAATATATCGAGCAGCTTTTTGATTTGGCCTTCATCCCATCGAAGGCTTTCGTTTTCTTCATATACTCTTCTGGCGGTTTCATTTAGCTGAACGTAATCATCCAGCACCAGATTCCTAAGTTCAATTTTCAGGTTTTCCATTCAAATTTTTAAATTTTGTCCAAATGCTTTATTATATCAGCGTTCATGGGCGTGGATTATTATTTAAATATAAATTTCCGGCTCAAACCTGAAAAATATTTTTTCAGTAAAAAAACACTTGCAAATGACGTTTAAATTTACTATGTTATTTTGTAATCATTTTTACATTTGGGATGTGTGAAATGAAAAAGTTTTGCTTTTATACTCAGCAGGCATTTACTTTGTGGCCGTACAAATAGGCAGCAGAAAGTATTATAAAAAATTAGTGTGAATCTCCTTCTGATTCAATAAAAAAACCCACAGTCCCAACCCCAAGACCACACGGGGCCTTCTATAAAATCATCGATAACTGAATACTTACCCCAGTCGGGTCCGCCTGTAGCGTAATAGAATTTTAAAAGCTCCAGAGAATCTTTTTCACGGGTCTTTTTGACTGCCATGGACTCGGCAGACATAAAAAATAGCAGGGCTATAATTGTTAGCAACGTTTTCATTGGTTTATTTATGTAATTACCGGAATGGGTGGAAGCAATGAAGATATGAACATTGAAGGTTATTTACCTCATTTAGATCTAAATGATCTAGAATATTTGTTTCTTCCTGGACATAAACTTTATGCAGATGATTTAGACTCACTTATTTATCCTAAACTTAAGGAAATGAATTTGTATAATAGCATGTTAAAAGGGAATCTAAAAAAAGTATTTTTACCGGAAGTACAAGATATTTTTATAGCAGATAACCCTGCCTTGAATATATATATTGACGAATGGCATATTCCGAAGGTTGAGCAGATACTAATGGTGCGCATGAACATATTCGGTAATTTCAATCAGTATTTGCTGAAGCCGTACGGATCATTATCGGAGATGAAAATCTCGGGGGCAAACAGATCCAATGGTACAGAGATGATAAAATCCTCACCGGTAAAACCGAGAAAACGCTTATAGAAAAGTATCCCGGATTTTACCATTGCGAAGTTACCAATGATATTGCCAAAGGGCTCAAATTAACGAGTGAGCACCATAAAGTAACTGTTACTTCACTTATTGATCCCCGGGTTGATAAAATAAATGCGCTATACCGCGACGATTGTTTGGCTAAGATAAAATTTCTCGCTCTTTTCATGCTGCCGCTGTTTCTATTATACGCTGCTGAAGCGGGCGATACCGAAACGGTAAAGATAAAGACTTCCGCGCAGTGCGAAATGTGCAAGGAAAGAATTGAAAAAGAGCTGCCTAAAACTGACGGCGTTGAGGAAGCTAAGCTTATCCTTAGGAACGCTATGCTTTACGTGGAATATGACGTTGAAAAAACCAATCCCGATAAAGTAAGGCAGTCAGTCGCGGATATCGGCTATGACGCCGATGATGTGAAAGCTGATAAAGAAGCATATAGCGAATTACCACGCTGCTGCCAAAAACCGGAAGACAGATAAAAAAGCCCGGAGCAAAACCCCGGGCTTAGAACAATTCTTAAGGCTCGTGAACAAAGATCGCGGGCATTTTAATTAAAGAAGAATTTAGCGAAAACCACGGTGTTTGTTGTAAATAAATTACGGCTGAAACTATTATATTCACTTGAGATTTCTCCTCCTTCGTATTCCGGTTCGGAATAGTTGATATGATTAACCTGAACTTCAAGGCCCAGACAAAAGGCTTCAGAAAAATAGTACTCTCCCGCAATTGCTCCGCCAATATAGAATATATTCTGGGTCCTTTCAATTTTAGTTTCATCTTCATCAGAACGGCTTAAAAAAAGCATCCCCGATTTTAATCCGAAAAGCAATGTCGCGTTTTCTACAGCCTTGTGTTCCATTGTATAATAAAATCCGCCTCCCAATCTGGTAATATTTAATTCAGAAGTTTCCACATATTCTTGTTCCATATTACCATAGTTGATTGTATAATCATACTCTTCCGACATCGAATATAAACCGAATTCGGGTTCTATCCTGAAATGATCACCTATTTGCAGGGGGACACGAATATTTGCCAAACCAACAGGAAGCAGGATATTATCTGAATTATCTCCAAAAGCTGTTGTATTAAGGCTTACACCCATACCTACACGAATGCCGGGATCAGCTTGTGAATAAACAGCAGTTAATAAAAACATACAAACAATAAAAGAGAGTGCTTTTTTCATAGCGTTAACCTAAGAAAATGTTAAAAAGTAGTAATTTAAATTATATGTAATGATATAATTTGCCTGTGAGACATTTTATTATAAAAAATGCAACTAAATTCGTTGGTAATATCTGGATTTTTCTTGATTAATACAAGAATATACTGGATCAATAATAAAAACTATTTTATATTATTCATCAATTATTCTTTCCTGCCTTAATTCGGGATGGCTGATCTTTCCCCCGCTGCTTCCCGCCATTACGGCGAAAACTATTGCTAAAAGCGAGATAATAAAGGCTATCATGCCTATCATTCCGGTTTTTTCTTTTTTTTCAATTCCTGCCAAAAGCGCAATCAAAGCGGCAAGCCCGGTTATTTCAACTAATATAAAAGCGTTAACTCCATGCTCCTCATGTGCTTTTATTAGTTCCGGGTTTATTCCGGGACGTTCTTCAACGATAGCTTCTGCCTGCTCGCCGGTAAAATATACAGGAATAGCAATGAGTGCAATGACTATATAGCTGATTAGCGCTGCCTGAATTAACGTGAACTGCCTGAAAATAACACCGGCGGCGAAAAACCCGGCTGTGAAAATAGTTCCTACTATCGGGAAATGATTCAGAAGAAGATGCCACTCAACGCCGTTCATCACCAAACTCCTTTTAAACCAATTTTTATGTTAATGAATTTAAGTTAATTTCTAATGACATAGGATCTAAAATTTTATTTTTGGCGCCGTAATACCATGGCAGCTGTTGCAGTTACCATGAGTAACAGCACTATTCTTAAAGGTTGGCTTGCCATCCGCTGATATGATCACGGCATAAAGCCCGGCTGTATAATCGATTTTTCTTGTGGTATAGAAATTCCCTTTAGCGTCAACTTCCGTGGAATTGATTTTTGTGCCGCTTCCATTTTTTCCTGTATAAAGCTCAATCCAGCCGTTTTCGGCCGGCTCGCCGCTTGGCAGATAAATGCTTCCCGCTAATGTAAACCATCCTTCGGCGGTACCACCGCGAGTATGACAGCTCATGCACATAGCGCCGTTCTTATGGCTGCCGTCATCTCCGTTTTCGCTGATAACAACTTCCGGGCCGTTATTCAGCACATCATCCCCTCCGGGGGCGGTTCCTTCAGCGCAGGATATAAGTATCACAGAAACTTTCATCATCATAATTATCATAATTCTTTTCATTTTTAGCTCCATTAGTTTTAATTTGTAGAGTTTGTATTGAACATACAATCTATATTATATTTTATTAATTATAAAATCAAATGATATGGTAAAGCACCTTGTTTTTTTCAGGTTTAAGGAAGCGGCTGAGTGTAAACCCAAGATAGTGAACATAGCCAAGGTTAAAGACGCGTTGGAGGAGTTGCCGGGTAAGATCAATTTTATTAAGGATTACGAGGTTGGCTTTAATGTTAACGAATCGGAACGCGCATGGGATATGTCGCTGATTTCAAGTTTTGATGATACCGAGCAATTAAGAGAATACTCCGTTCATCCGGAGCATGTTAAAGTCGTTAATTTTATTAAGCAAGTTGTACATGAGAGTGCTGTTGTAGATTATGAATTATAATGGCTGATAAAACAATCAGAACGCTATATTTTTTGGCAGCGGTAATACTACTGCTGCCTTCTTTATTTTTTCCTATATCACACGACTTATCAATTTTTCTGCTCGGAGCTGAAACAATTGCCGAAGGCGGAAAGATATATGTCGATTATATCGACTTAAAGCCGCCGGCCGTTTATTATTTCTTTACTATTCCCTATATGATATTCGGCGACAGCGAAATGGGAATTCGGATATTTGGGTTCCTGTGGCAGTTATTGACTGTTGGAACGATGTTTTATGTTATAAGCAAAAGGACCGGCAAAATAGTTGCAGCTGGAATTAGTATAATTCTCTATTCAATGTACCTTAGCGGTACTAATTACTATAATACTTTACAAATAGAAACCCTGGCCGGATTGCCTGTATTATGGATATTATATTTATTAAGCGGTGAAATTAATAATCGGCGGCTATTAATATCTTCATTGCTCGCCGGGGCATTAACCGCGTTTAAGCCTACTTTCGGCCTGATTCTTATTCTGATAATTATCATATCCATTTATCATAAAAGAGATTTTAAGAAAATACTCAGCTATATGCTGTTTTTTGCGGCACCTGTAATTCTTTCTTTATTACCTCTTTTAGACCCTGAAATCCGAAATGGTTTTTTTGAAGTATTATCCTTTTTAAAAGCTTATGCCGGAGGTGATGAATCCCTTGCCGGCTTTATTAAAGGGTTAATTAAATTCACCTCCGAATACCTGGGGAATAATTTATCATTTGCTGTAATTATTCCGGCATTCTTCATTTTAATAAAGTCGAAAGAAGACAGGCGCCTGATATCGGTATCATACCTGCTGTTTTTCTTTCTATTTTTATCTATGCTGTGGGAAGGCAAATATTTTGCTTACCATTATGCCAGGTTTCTAATTCCCCTGTTTTTATTATCCGGCCTGGGTATCGATTATTTGTTCAGACATGGCTACCTCCGGCTTAAGGGTAAGGATTTTTACTCAAAGCTGATAATAATTACTCTGGCAGTGCTTTTTATTATTTTCAGCCCGCTTCCAAGATGGTTGAGAGTAGCGCCCTTATCCTATTTGTATTTCAAGAGTGAGGAATCGTATAATAGTTATCTGCATAATGATCGGCTTCCAGGCTTCCGCAGATATGAGCATTATCAGGCAGGTAATTTTATCAAAAAGCACAAGAATAAGGGCGATACATTAGTTGTATCGGGAATAGGCTCTTCTTCAATCTATCAGATCGCCGATGTCGATAACACCTCTGCATTTGCCTCTTCCGCGTTCTATTTCAGTAAATTAGCACCGGATATATGGTATAATAAATACATAAACGAAGTTAAAAATGCTGACTGGCTCATTATTCAAAGAAATGATCCTGATCATTTTTTTATGAAGCATGACCTTACGACCATGGAATCATTTTTAGCTAATGAGGAATTGAATAAAATTCTGGATAGCAGATATTCAAAGGTATTCGAAACAGAAATTATGATAGTTTACAGGGCCAACGATTAAATTAATTCCATTTTTTTTATTTCTCCCACATTGCACCACAAAAAGGCTCCAATAACAGTGTTTTCACTTTCTTTTAGAAGCTAATTCATTTTAACCCATTTTGCACCACCAGGCCATTTACATTCAAATCATTTAGAATCAATAACATAACTAAGCCGACTTAATTAAAGAGGATAAATTTCCGGTCTTTACTCTTTTTTTAAAAAAATAGATGTGACAAAATGTCAGACGCGGTATCTGCTTTACGGATTTCAATAATATTTGATAATACACCGGAAAGATATATTGAGTCAATTTTAATTTTCACTGAAATAACCAATGCCAATGCGTGATTTCGGCTAACCGCCTGAAATAATTCATAGTTTTACAAAAAAAGATTTGTTTATATCATCATATTTAGCTTAATTTGTGTGAAAAAAGTGGGGGAAAGTGGGTAAAAATACCATAAAGTTATTGCACAAGGGGTAGATATTTTTTAATTTGCTAATAAATTGAAACGGAGTCAAAGAAATTGGCTTTCTTTAAAGGTCAGGAATTATTTTCCATCGATAATAAAGGCAGGGTTAACATACCCGCCAAGATGCGTAAGGCTTTATCGCCAGACGCTAACGATACCTTTATTATCACAAGGGGGACAGACAAGTGTATTTACGCTTACCCCATGGATGAATGGAAAAAGTACGAGGAAAAGCTCGAAAACCTGAACCAGTATGACTCCCAAAACAGGTTCTTTCTCAGAAAGCTGTTAATGTGGAGCGATGAGGCAACACTCGACGGGCAGCAGAGGATATCGGTACCCAAAAAGCTTTTGGAGTTCGCGGGTATCAAGAATAAGGTAATGATTGTCGGTATGGTGGACAGGATCGAACTTTGGGATCCTGAAGAATTCGATAAATACTTAAGCGAGCACGATGAATCATACGAAGATGTAGCTGCCCAGGTAATGAATGTAGGCTATGAGTAAGAAACCCAAAAAACGCACTTTTAAAAAAAAGCTTGATAAATCAAAAACCTCGGAATATGAATACCATCTTCCGGTGCTTTTGAAGGAATCGATAGATTTTCTGGTAACAGAAAAAAGCGGTTATTATATAGACGGTACGCTCGGAGGGGGCGGGCATGCAGCAGAGATCCTTGCCAGGCTTGATTCTGGGGGGAATTTAACAGCCTTTGACAAGGATCCCGACTCCATCGCATTCATCAAGAGGAAGTATATGGACGACGAGCCTCATACTCCCCGGGCGTCCTTTACAGTATATAATGACAGCTTCACCATGGCATGCAGCATACAAGAGAACAGGGAGCAATTAAGCGGCCTTCTGCTTGATCTCGGCGTTTCCTCAAAACAACTCGATACCGCGGGGGGCGGATTGAGCTACCGTGTGAACTCGAGGCTCGATATGCGTTTCGGGCCTCAGGGACAAACGGCAGAGGAGCTGCTGAATACCGCTTCCGAAGAAGAAATAGCCAGGGTACTCCATGACTACGGCGAAGAGCCGATGGCTAAGGTGATTGCGCGGCGTATTGCGGAAAAGCGCCGCGCTTCCACTCTTAGAACAACTTTCGACCTGCGTTATATAGTCGAAGAAATTGTTTCCCCTGCTGCGCGTTTCAAAGTACTATCCAAAGTCTTTCAGGCTCTCAGAATAGCTGTCAATAATGAACTCAAAGAACTAGACTATACTTTAACAAACATCGTGCCACGTTTAGCTCCCAAAGGGAGGATCGTGGTAATTTCGTATCATTCCCTCGAAGATCGTATAGTTAAGAATATCTTCAGGGATATTTCTAAAAGAACGTCTCCCGAAGATCCTACAAAACCTGTGCCAAAACTGAATATTATTACGCCTAAACCCATAATTCCCGGTAGAGAAGAAATAAAATTGAACCCGCGCGCAAGAAGCGCTAAAATGCGGGTGGCGGAAAGAGCAGAAGATTAAACCGTTTCAGCCAGGCAGTACTTGCCGTAGGGCTGCTTAATAACTATTTTAAGAAGCTCGTTTTCTTCAATACTCGCATTGATGCCGCACCTTATGTAGTTTTCAGTCCAGCCCAGGCGGTAATTGCCCTCTATGAGGCCTTCGCTCAGCAATGTGAATTTTCTGCCCAGGTTATCTTCATAAAATTGATGCCTTTTTCGCTCGGATAGCTCATTGAGAGCGGCAGTTCTTTCCTTGATGATATCCCCGCGGACTTTGCCCTTCATGCCGGCAGCGGGAGTGCCCGGCCTGACCGAATAGCTGAACGCGTGAAGGTAGCTCACAGGCAGGGATTCAAGCAGGTTGTATGTTTCACGAAAGTGCTTATCATCTTCACCCGGAAATCCGGAAATGACATCCACGCCTATACCGCAATGAGGGCTTTTCCTTTTTATCTTAAGAATAAGATCTCTAAAATCACTTGAAAGATACCTGCGTCTCATTTTTTTGAGGATTTCATCCGAACCGCTTTGCAGAGGCACATGAAAATGCGGGCATACCGCTGAATCACCGGCAGCCATGTCAATTATCTCATCTGTCAGCAGGTGCGGTTCTATGGAAGATATTCTAATCCTGATACCGGTATCAATTTTGTCGATTAGCCTTAGAGCGTCGATCAGTTTTTCGCCCGTGGGTGAGCGGTATTCTCCGAGGTTAATCCCCGTAAGGACGGCTTCTTTGTATCCCGCTTCGGCGACAGCCTCTATCTGTGCGGGGATGCTTTCAAACTCTATCCCGCGGTTTCCGCCCCTGGCTTTGGGAACGGTGCAATAAGAGCAGTGGTAATCGCAGCCGTCCTGTATTTTCAGAATGGCTCGTGTGCGGCTTTCGCTGTCGCAGGCGCATGCCGGGTAAAAGCGCGCGTCGCTATTATCCGATACCATTATAAGCGGCTTGCCGGATTTTTTCATTTCGCCTGCCAGTTCAGGGATGTCATTCTTTTCGTCCATGCCGAAAACGGCGTCAACTCCGTCTATCGAGGCAATTTCCTTTGGCCTTAGCTGGGCGAAGCACCCCAGCACGCCTATCCAGGCCCCGGGGTTTTCGCGCTTTATACGGCGGATTGCTTTGCGGCAGTCGGCCTCCGCCCGGGAAGTCACAGAGCAGGTATTAATAAAAAAAGCGCCGGCGCCCGCCTCCGGCTCTACAACTTCGTGGCCCAACGCTGTAAAAGAGTCTTTCAAAGCGGAAATTTCTGCGTAATTTACTTTGCATCCGATATTATAAAAGGCTATTTTCATTCTTCGCTAATTGCGGTAAATATATTTTGACGCTTCCCCGACGGGTATATTTATTTATATGTCTAATATTTCATGGAATTATCTTTTGTCTTTTTTTCTTATTTTAGCCTAATTCAAACAGATAAATCAGCTGAAAACATCGCATTAAAAGGGGACAGAATATGGAAATCACAGACGGACGCTACTTTAGCAACGGCGAAAAGAATCTTTACATCAGGGAAACGGGTTATGAAGATCCGCAGGTAATCATCGATACCGCGCTCGGAGGCCTGTCGGTGGAATGGTGGAATATTCAAAAAGAACTTTCGGAATTCTGCACGGTGATTACTTACGACCGCGCCGGATACGGCGAGAGCCCGGCGGGCAGCCTTCCCCGAACAAGTAAGAAGATCGCCGAAGAGCTTCGCGCATCCCTGATGAATTCCGGTAATCCCGGGCCATACATACTCATTGGCCATTCTGCCGGCGGCCTTAACATGATTAATTTCGCGTCGCTCTACCCTGAAGAAGTGATAGGACTTGTTCTTGTGGATTCCATTACCGCGAGGGATAATGAATTCGATAACCTCGATGCTCCCAATTACCAGAAGATAGCTTCACTCGGTACCCGCATGAACAACCTGAAAAAGCTTGTCGCCCTGGAAAAGGACGAGTTTGAGGAAACAGTTGTCCCCCTTGTGTATAACATCTACGCGGATTTCCCTGAAGAAATGAAGCGCGCAATGATCACTTACCAGACAGAAAAGAAACTTTACAAAACGGTGCTCGATGAATATATCGCGCGGGAGGAAAATTTCAGGATAATTAGCAGTTTGAATAATTTCCCTGAAGTACCGGTTAAAGTACTGTGCCGCGACCATAACGAGATGATTAAGCTCTCCGCGCAAATGGGAATACCGGAATCTGAAGCCCGCGTCGTAGAAGAGTTGTGGCTTTCTCTAAGCCGCTCCCTGACTGACTTAAGCCCGAAGAGCGAGTTCATACTCGTTGCCGGAAGCGACCACAATATGCATGTTTCCAGGCCCGACGTTATCGTAAGCGAAGTAAAAAGCATGGTAGAAGACTGGAATAAAAAACTCTAAGGCAGCAGCAGGCAAATTTATTTTGAACAGTGATAAGAATGATCTGTAATTTTACGGAAAGTATTAACCTTAATGGCTTTTTTAAAATGTAATTCCTGCCGGCGCGGAGAATCCAAAAAGTGCCGGAATTGGGTTAATTTTCTTAGGGCTGCGGCTTATGTTAATCTGCTGATATCAGGACTTTTTATCGTGAAAACTTCACCATTGTAATACAAAAAGGCCGCCCTGAATAGAGCGGCCTTATAAAATAATTGAATCATATAAAAATTACCAGACCAACGCGCGGTCCTTTTCATTAAGCCAGTGTTTATCGCCTTCTTTTATGCCGAATGCTTTATAGAAGTAATTCATATTTGTTATAGGCCCGTTTACTCTGAATTCGCCCGGTGAGTGTACATCAGTTTTAAGCCTTTTGATAAGCTCTTCATCGCGGATATTCTGCCTCCAGAGCTGCGCGTAAGAAAGAAAGAACCGCTGCTCGGGTGTAAAACCGGCGATTTCCTGCCTTTCGCCAGATTCTTCGAGGGCTTTCTGCAGCGCGTCATAAGCGATATAAAGGCCGCCGAGGTCGGCAATATTCTCACCTAGAGTAAGCTGTCCGTCCAGCTTCATGGTATCAATCACCACAAAATTGCTGAACTGGTCAGCAATAACTTTTGTTTTGGCATTGAATTTCTCTTCGTCGGCTTTTGTCCACCAGTCATTAAGGTTGCCATTGAGGTCGTACTGCCTGCCCTGGTCGTCGAAACCGTGTGTCATTTCATGGCCGATAACCACCCCGATACCTCCGTAATTCACAGCGTCATCGGCATTCATAAAGAAGAATGGCGGCTGTAGAATGCCGGCGGGAAATACAATTTCGTTCATAGTAGGGTTGTAGTAAGCATTAACCATTTGTGGAGGCATGTGCCATTCCGCCGGGTCTTTCTTTTTGCCTGCTTTACGGATATTATCCTTAAAGCTGAATCTTCTGGCATTGATAACATTCCGCAGGTAGTTATCCCTTGTGACTTCTACAGAGGAATAGTCTGTCCATTTTTCGGGATATCCGATCTTTACGCTGATTGCTCCCAATTTGGCAAGCGCTTTCTCCTTGGTTTCTTCAGTCATCCAGTCGAGTTTTTTTATCCTTTCGGCAAATGAAAGCCTGAGATGTTCCACCAGGCCGAGCATTCTTTCTTTTGCTTCCGGAGGGAAATATTTTTCCACATAAACCTTGCCAACAGCTTCGGATAGCGAGGAATTTGTAACGCTCAAAACCCTTTTCCAGCGGTCGCGGTTTTTCTTTTTGCCTGAAAGTACTTTTCCGTAGAAATTGAAAGATTCCTCAACATAATCCGAACTCAGGTAAGTACCCATGCTGTTAATAAGGTTCCAGCGCAGATAAGTTTTCCAGCCATCTAACTTTACATCATCCATCATGCGGCTGAATTCTTCAAAGAATCCGGGCTGTCTTACAATTATTTCAGCGGGGTTTTCCAATCCTATCTGTTCGAAATAATTCGCCCAGCTGAAATTGGGCGCAGCTGACTGTAGTGCATCAACAGTCATTTTGTTATATGTCAGGTGTGGATCGCGCATATCTTTACGTGTCATGGAATGCTCAGCAAGCCTGATTTCAATATTCATTACAGTTTGAGCGGCTTTGCCTGCTTCATCTTCACTATCGCCCATGAGCCTGAAAATATTGGAGATATGCTCAACATATTTTTTTCTGATCTCTTTAAAGTGTTCATTATCATCAGTGTAATAATCCCTGTCGGGAAGGCCCAGGCCGCCCTGGTAGAGGGAAAGTATCATCATTTCGCTGTTCTTTTGATCCTGCGAGGCCTGAACGCTGAATACCGGCCTGACGAGCATTTTGTGCATATAAGCTACCTGCTCCTGAAGCTGCTTTTTATCGGAAATATTATCAATTTTGTCAAGTTCCGGTTTAAGGGGTGATATACCGAGCAGGTCTATCTTTTGAACATCCATTCCTGCAAAGTAGAAGTCACCAATCTGCTTTTCAATGCTTCCTTCAGGGGCGTCGCTCCTGGAAGCCTGTTGCAGAAGTGTTTTAAGCTTTTCTTCGTTTTGTTCGTTCAATATGTCAAATGAGCCGTACCGGCTGTATTCATCGGGTATGGAGTTCTCTGCCATCCATTTTCCGTTAGCGTAACGGAAAAAATCATCTCCGGGCTTAACGCTAAGGTCCATGTTGTTTCTGTCTATAGCATTATTCATTTCCTTTCCTTCATTTACATCTTTTTCATTATCTGCCTCGGAACAGGCATTAAAAGCCAGTAAAGCCGGCAGGGCCAACAATAGAAAAAAATTCGACAATCTCTTCATTCAGTCAATACTCCAATATTATTGTAAAATTGTAATTATTCTAATCATAAGTTGAGCTTATCTGAGTTAAATGGATATAATGCTTAAATATCTATTAAAAAAAAAATCAATAATATTATTTTTAAATAAAAACAATATACCAATTCTATTTAATCTGGTGTAGTTTGCTTATATATTCAATCATTCCGATTCAACAGAACTAAAACAACATTTTTAGAAAAAAGGTTACATAAGACTCATTAAAAAAGCCGCCTCCAAAAGGAAACGGCCCTTTTTTATTAACTCTTATCAATAATTTTTACTCAAAAATGTAGGCTGCTTCTTGTTTCAATTCCTCAGATATATTAAATCCTATTTTTTCAGCTGTTTTTAAGTTAAAGGCCTTCAATTCAGTTTTAAAGTATTCTACCTTTCTGTTATCGGGTTGATTCCCCAGTATCGTAGCCATGACCATATCCGCGGTTTTTTGCCCGAGAGCTTCATAATTTACGGATATTGAGGCCAGAGCCCCCTTTTCGGAATGTTCGTATGAATCCCCGATAAGCGGGATTTTATGATCTGAACACATGCCTGCCAATATTTCTATGTTATCGCTCAGCATATTATCAGCCGCAACAATGAAGGCTTCAGGATTTTCAGCATTCAGTTTATCGAAAGCGCCGTTAATTTCGCTGTCTGAGGTTACACCTTCGAATAACACATCAAATTCGTAAAATGTATCAAATTCATCTATGCTTTCTTTCGCAAATATGGCATTTGCTTCATTTGAACTATATATCATCCCCGCTTTAAAAAGGCTGTCAACTAATTGATCGACAAAATCGAGATAATCCTTGAAGTTGGTAGCGTCAGAGCAGCCGGCTGCCTGCCGCGCTGAATTTAACAGCCCGGCGCTTTGCGGATCTGTAACATAGGTGAATATCAACGGAATACTGTCGGCAAGTTCGTTAACGGCGGCCTGTGAAGCAGGTGTCGAAACCGAAATTACTACGTCCGGATCCTGCGACATAAGCTCTTTAATGAGTCCGTTTAATGCCGAAGCGTTGCCGGCAGCATTTTTCTCAATGAAACGGGTATTCTCTTCTGATAGTCCTAATTCATTGAATCTGCTTTTTACACTGTTCAATATATCTTCTACAACAGGAGATTCATTATATTTGAGTATGCCTATGACCGGTAAAGCCTTCTTCATTGTAAAGGAGTGTCCCGCTTGTATACTGTTCCGCAGGCTCATGTTTCCTTTATTAACGGAGAATTGCAGATAGCCCGAAGAGTTGATAAGGCATACATTGCTGCCTGTCAGAACACTTGAATAATCATCACCGAACTTGCACTTGAATTCAATGCCGTTGATCATTATGACAGCGAAGTCATCCTTGTTTAAAGCCTCATTAACCAGTTCCGGTTTAATATTAGTTACACAATTACCGAAATTATCAATTTGCATTATCTGGCCTGACAGAACACCATCATCTAATGAAGGTTCTGTTATTGTGAGCTTTTCGGGGTTATCTTCCACCGGCCCGAAACTGCTCATTTCTTTGTCTGATTTTATCGATTTGATTATATTTAAAAAATACCGGCTTTTCGAAATATTTTCTCCATTACCGGTAATATCTGCTGCTTCTATTCTATAAGCTTTGTTGCCGGCGTATTTATTCATAATGAATGTTCCCAGCCCGTTATCAGGGAAAACAAAGTACTTGCCCTGCGCTTGAAAGATCAGCATGGAAGAATTTTCTCCAGGTTCCACATAGCCGATAAATATGGTTTCGGCAGGATAGCTTTCATTTGCTATCGAGAGAGTATTTGCAGCATCAAAAATATTAAAATCTTCAGCTTTGTAATATTCGATTTCGGCATCTGATAATTCAGTTTTTAACTGTCCTTTCAGATTGATCCAAAATTCCGAGGATTCTTCATAATCGGTTATAAATACAATAGATTGACTTTCATTACTTTTAACTGGGCTATCATCAGAGCATGATGTTAATAATAGAAACGGAAATAGTAACAATAGCAGTTTTTTCATAATTATTATAATCCTTTTGAGTGAGTATTAATAAAAAATAATTAATGTTATTTATTTCACAAAATATGGAAATTTTTGATGACCTACTAATTAAAATAGATTTAATCTATTCTTTCGGTGATTTTCAATAATTCTTAAGCGAATTACAAATAATTATTCCATAGATCAACAATTGCTTTTTTATCATAAGATCAAATGATTTTAATTATTAAATACTGATCATATTATTTCAAAAGAGCAACAAAAAAGGCCGCCAAAATAGCGGCCCATATAAATAATCATTTATTGCCTGTAATTATTTATAAATATATTCTGCTTTATCAAGCAGCTCTTGTGGTATCGTGAAATCAATCCTTTCGGCTATCCTTGTATTAAACGCGATCAGTTCGGTCTCGAAATAATTCACTGTGCCTTTATCAGGAGGATTGCCCAGCAATGAAGAAAAAGCCATTTCGCCTGTACTGTAAGCGAGTGATTTATAATTTACCGATATTGAAGCCAGGGCGCCGTTAGCGCAATGCTCGTATGAATCTCCTATCAGAGGGAATTTATCAGCCTGGCAAAATCCGGCAATCATGACAATATTTTCGCTAAGCATGTTATCGGCAGCTAGCAGGTATGCCTCAACTCCACCGTTTTTCAGCGCTTTGAATACTTCATCTATCAGATCTTTATTGGGCACAGGGCTGAATTCAACATCAAAATCATAGAATACCCGGAACTCATCAACTTTTTCCTTAGCGTAAACTGCGTTTGATTCATATTGAGAATACATCATTCCGGCTTTCTGAATTTCCGGCAGTAAAGCGTCTACAAAGTTTAAATATTCTTTAAAGTTTGTGGCGTCGGAACATCCGGCTAAATATCTGCCGGTAGTCAGCAATCCGGCGCTTTGCGGATCGGTAACATAAGTAAATAGCAAGGGGATATCCTCCGGCAGTTCATTAACCGCTGTTTGTGAAGCAGGAGTCGAGACCGAAATAACTAAATCCGGATTTTCGGCTATCAGATCTTTTAACAGCCCGCTAAGCTCAGAAGGATTACCATCGGCATTTTTTTCAATTATTATTGAGTTTTGAACATTAAGGCCTGTTTGAACGAGCTTATCCTTCAGGTTCGAAATTATGTCCTCTACAATAGCCGATTCATTGAATTTCAGAATACCTATTACCGGCTTATATTTTTCTATGGTAAAAACAGTTCCTGCTTCAATGTTGTACCTCTTACTGATGCTTCCCCTGTTTACGGCGAGCTCCAGTGCGTTATCAATATTTACAAGGCTGACATTATTGCCTGGGGGAACGCTTTCATAGCTGCCTCCGAAATAGGTCAGGAAACTATCGTCGCCGATTGTTACTCTTGTAAAATCACCTTCGGCTAATTCGGCTGAAAGTAAACTACCTGATATGTTGCTTACGCAATTCCCGAAATCATCGGTGTACATTATCTGCCCGGTAATAATTCCGTTATGGTTCGCGGCTTCCATAATATCTAACTTTTCCGGGTTTGTAAGCCGGCTCCCGAAATCCTGAGCCTTTTTGCCATCGAGGATCAATGCGATAAGATTGATATAATAGTCATAGAGCGGCATGACAGCAGGATCGCCGGTCAGCGCGGTATTATCGCAGAGATGTATTTCGGCTTCAGGGTGATCCCTGAAAAGAAAAGTACCCAGGCCATTATCCGGCATGAGGAACATTTTGCCGTTTATCTCGGTGGTAATTTTATCCGCGTTTGCCCCGGGTTCCACAATAGCAGCAAAGTAAGTGTTCTCCGGATATTTGCTTTCGGCCAGGAACAATGTGTAAGCAGCATCAAAAATGCTAAAATCGTCTGCCTCAAAGTATTGAATCTCCGTGTCAGGGTAATCTGCGCGTATGGTTCCTCTAAGGCTTACCATAAATTCGGATGATTCATCGTGGTCGGTGATTATTACCAGGGTTTGCCTGTCGCCATAATCATGGTCAACGGGATCCTCTGAGCATGACAACAACATTACAAAAGGCAGTAAGACGAGTATAAGAAACTTCTTCATGTTAACACTCCGTTAATTTGACGTAAAGCTTAAGTGAATATAATAATTTTACAGTTTAATACTTAAAATTTTTTAATATTCAGGAATGTTTTTTTTTAATATTCAGGAATGTTATAAAAAAAACTCCGCGCAAATAATTACGCGGAGCTTTGTATTATCCGTCGGCGTGGCCAGATTTGAACTGGCGACCCCTACTACCCCAAAGTAGTGCGCTGCCGGGCTGCGCCACACGCCGAGGAACTACAAAATTAGCACTTCCTGTATTAACAACCAAATAATATTTGAAGAACCTGTTAAGTACATGAATACAATCAATCTTACTACGTGATATATACCGGAATGAAGCAACTAATTTTTGAAAATCTGATAAAAAATAAATAGATTAAAAAAAATTTGTCTGAAGATATTTAAGAATTGTTAAAGATAATCATTTATTAAAAGGTAGGTCAGGAAATGTACGATATTTTAAAAAAAAATGACCCTGTAGTTTATAACGCTGTTTCGAATGAATACACAAGGCAGCATGAAAAAATCGAACTTATTGCGAGCGAGAACTTTACTTCGCCGGCAGTGATGGAAGCGCAGGGCTCTGTATTGACCAATAAATACGCAGAAGGCTACCCCGGCAAACGCTACTACGGCGGTTGCGAATGGGTTGACGTCGCTGAAGATATTGCCCGCGACCGCGCAAAAAAGCTGTTCGGCGCCGAATATGCCAATGTGCAGCCCCATAGCGGCAGCAGCGCGAACATGGCTGTTTACTTCACTTACATAAACCACGGCGATACCGTAATGGGTTTAAGCCTCGCTCACGGCGGGCATCTTACACACGGATCACCGGTGAATTTTTCCGGAAAATTCTTTAATTTTGTGCCTTATGAGCTCGATTCCGTTACAGGCAAGATCGACTATAACATGGTAGAAGACCTCGCTAAAAAGCATAATCCTAAACTTATCACGGTTGGCGCTTCTGCTTATCCGAGGGATATCGACTTCAAGAAATTCCGCGAAATCGCCGACAAAACAGGCGCTTTCCTTTTCGCTGATATTGCACATCCGGCAGGACTTATAGCAAAAGGACACCTAAGTAACCCCGTGCCTTACTGCGATGTGGTAGCTAGCACAACTCATAAAACACTGCGCGGCCCCAGGGGCGGGCTTATCCTTTTGGGTAAAAACCCCGAAAATCCTTTTGGAATCGTAGCGCCCAAATCCGGAAGGGTAAAGAACATGAGCGAACTTATCGATTCATGGGTAATGCCCGGCATTCAGGGCGGACCGCTTATGCACGTTATCGCCGCTAAAGCTGTCGCTTTCGGCGAATGCCTTACCGAAAAATTCGACCGCTATATCATACAGGTTATGAAAAACGCCAAAGCTCTCGCTCAGGCAATGATGGATAAAGGCTATAACCTCGTGAGTAACGGCACCGATAATCACCTGATGCTGATCGACCTTACAAATAAAGACGTTACCGGCAAAGACGCTGAGCACGCACTCGACGAGGCAGGCATTACATGCAACAAAAATGCCGTACCCGGCGACAAACGCTCGCCCCTTGTTACTTCAGGCATAAGGCTCGGATCTGCCGCGATGACCACCCGCGGGCTTATGGAAGACGATATGAAGCAGATAGCTGAATTCATTGATAAGGTTATCAGCAATATAGATAAGAAAGAAGTTCACGAGCAGGTTAAGAATGAAGTCAAAGAATTTACTTCCAAATTCCCCTTATTTGACGATAAAGGCTGAATAAGAACCTAACTTCATCAATAAAGGCCGGTTATAATAACCGGCCTTTCAGGTTTTTGGCAAATTTGGCAAATATCATACCACTCGATAATTAGAAGTATTAACTTTTCGATCAGCAGGCTTTTTAAGTAATAATTTTTTTAATATTTAACCAATTTAATCCGAAAAAATAGCTGAGCTATAAAATGAATAGAGCGGAAATTACGTTATTAACTATATTTCATATTGATCCAATAACGATTTACTATTATGATAAGACAGGAATTTGAAGCACAGATTGAAGAGATTCCGGGGAATCCCTCAGAAGCCGCTATAATTATGCCGTTCGATTCTGAATCAGTATTCGGTACAAGAGCGGAAGTAAATGTTTCGGGAACAATTGACGACATTTCCTTCAACAATACGCTTCAGCCTTTAGGCGGAGGCAAGCACATCCTTGTGCTGAATAACAGATTACTTTCGCAGCTTAAAAAAGGCGTTGGAAATATAGTACATCTTATACTTCAAACCAAAGAGCCGGCTGCCACATTGGAACTGCCCGATGATTTTGATTCTGCACTGGAACAAAACGCCGTCGCTAAAGAGTATTTCGAACGTCTTTCTCCTTCGCATAAAAGGGATTACCTCGACTGGATAAATGAATCAAAGCAGGATGAAACCAGAGAGAGCCGAATTGAAAAGGCAATACAAATGCTTAGGGATAAAAGAGAAATATAGGTGAAATAAATGGGCGCTCCGATACAGATATTCGGAACTAAAAAATGCAAAGATACGCAAAAAGCATTGAGATTTTTTATGGAAAGGCGTGTGGATATCCAGTTCATTGACCTGACGGAAAAAGCTTTCTCGAAAGGCGAACTGGAAAGCATCACACGCAACGTTCAGCCCGAAGAGCTGATAGATAAAGACGGCAAAAGATTCGACAATAAAAATATGCAGTACATGGTCTATGACCCTTTTGAAGAGATCCTCAATGATCCTCTTTTGGCAAAAACGCCTGTAGTCAGGCTTAAGAATAAGGCCTTCGCGGGATATGACCCGGACGGCTGGAAAACCTTTATATAATATTGCAACAAAGGACTATAAAATGGCTTGGCACTCGGAAGATTACACAACCGCGCTGGAAAAGTATGACTCCAATCCCGAAAAGGGGCTTGAAAGTTCACAAATCGAACAAAACAGAGAAAAATTCGGTAAAAACGAATTAAGGGAAGAAAAGTCAAAATCCCCGATAATTCTGCTGCTGGAGCAGTTCAATAACCCGGTGATCTATATTCTCATTGCAGCGGCTGTAGTCAATTCTATAGTTGCCGATCTCAAAGACGCCATAGTTATTGCCGCTGTGGTTATACTTAATACGGTTATTGGTTTTATTCAGGAGCGCCGCGCGGAAAGAGCGCTGAAATCTCTTAAAAGCATGGCTGCTCCCGACGCCAGAGTAATAAGGAACGGCAGCAAAGAGTCCGTATCCACTGATGAACTGGTATGCGGCGACATATTGCTGCTTGAAAGCGGAGTAAGAGTTCCAGCCGATGCGCGGCTGATAGAAACCCATAATTTTGTTGTGGATGAATCCATGCTTACGGGCGAATCATTCGCGGTTACCAAAAAAGCCGACCTGGAGATTGACGAAAAAGCCCCGCTTGGCGACCGTAAAACCATGGTTTATTCCGGTACGATTGTCCAGAAAGGACGCGCCAAAGCTGTAGTTACATCTGTTGGTACTGAGACTGAATTCGGTAAAATATCCGAAAAAGTCGCTGAATCTGAAGAAAGTATTTCTCCCTTGCAGGAAAACATCAACCGTTTCAGTAAATACCTGAGTGCTGCTATTATGGGTGTTGTTGTGCTGATATTTATTGTCGGATTCCTGCAGGGTAAGGACTGGGTTACCATGATGATGACAGCTGTCGGACTCGCGGTATCGGCTATTCCCGAAGGGCTGCCCGTAGCGGTTACTATCACACTGGCAATAGGCATTAATCAAATGGCTAAGCACAAGGCTATCATTAAAAAACTGTCTGCCGTGGAAACCCTTGGCAGCACCAATGTTATCTGCACAGATAAGACCGGCACGCTGACAAAAAACCAGATGACGGTAGAGCAGTTCTACATTGGTAAAAAACGCTTAGAAGTATCCGGTACCGGCTATAGTAAAGATGGCGAAGTAAAGGGAAAAGACGGAAAAGCAATAAAATACGATTCCAATAAATCTTCCGAAATGGCAGCTCTTATAGGATTGCTATGCACTGAAAGCAGCATTAAAGATGATGGCGATAAATGGAAAATATCCGGCGATCCTACAGAAGTCGCACTTATGATAGCAGCTCGCAAACTGGGATTTGAATGCACGGACTGCAAAGTGGATGTGGATATACCCTTTGAATCAGAACTGCAAATGATGGCAGTACGTGCCGAATACCGCGGTAATACATACATACTCGCGAAAGGCGCGCCCGAGAAGATCATCGAAAGAAGCAGCGCGATTATTGACAGCGAGGGAAATGAGCTGGATATAAACAAGGATGAGATCAATAAAGTACTTGATGAATTTTCCGAAATGGGACTGCGCGTGCTTGCCATGGGTTACACGGAAACAAATAAAGATCAGATAGAATTGGATGATGCAAGCAATCTTAAGCTCGTGGGCTTCGCTGGAATATTCGATTCAGTCAGGGAAGAAGCCGTGGAAGCCGTCAAGGATTGTACTAAAGCAGGCATCAGAGTCGTGATGATAACCGGTGACCACATTAAAACAGCGCGGGCAGTGGCTTCGAATATAGGAATTGCAGGGGATAAAGAAAAACCGGAAGCCATTAACGGTGTTGAGCTAGAAGAAATTGGCGAATCCGGCCTTGCAGACATGGTGGACAACCTTGACGTTTACGCCAGAGTGGCGCCTGAACACAAGTACTCCATTGTACAGCAGTTACAGAAAAAAAATAAAATAGTCGCCATGACCGGTGACGGAGTAAACGACGCCCCGGCGCTAAAAAAAGCCGATATTGGCATAGCTATGGGCAGCGGCACCGACGTTGCCAAAGAAGCCGCACATATGATACTTATGGATGACAATTTTGCCACAATAGTTAAAGCCGTGCGTCGCGGCAGGGTTATACTGCATAACCTGCAGCATATTCTCATTTATATACTTGCCACAAGTTTCGGCGGATTGCTTACAATAGCTACATCTGTATTTTTGGGGATGCCTTTACCGCTGCTTGCCGTTCAGCTTCTATGGGTGAACCTCGTGACCGACGGCACATCCACTTTCCCGCTGGCCTTTGAAAAGGAGCACGGAAATGTAATGGACTTCCCGCCCCGGCGAAAAGACGCTCCACTGGTATCCAGACGCATGGTTATTAGAATGGGCATCGCGGGATTTATAATGATGATTGGTACTCTGACCATATTCAATATGTATTTGCCCGATATGCAGAATTACACTGAATATCAGCTTGATTACGCTCAGACTATGGCTTTCTGTGTGCTGGCATTCTTCCAGATATGGAATGTGCAGAACTCACGTTCGGTGGACAGGTCTCTCTTCTTTAACATTAAAACCAAAGAAGGCAAGATTATGGAAAGAATCCGGTTTACCCAAAACCTTCCCCTGCTTGGGGTAATGCTGCTTGCAGCCGGGCTTCAGGTAGCAGCGGTGGAGATACCGGTGATGAACACCCTGCTCAACACAGTTCAGCTCAAAGCAAATGATTGGTGGATTGTTATCGGTACTACTTTTTCTATTGTTGTCATAATTGAGATTGTAAAAATTATCGGTTCCGGTTTAATATTTAAAAAGCAGTACTGATGACTCAATCTCGAGTACTGCCGGCAGAACCTGCGCAGGCTTGAGCGTTAAGATCCTGTATTAATTGGAAAAAACTTCAATACATATAAATGAAAATATTAGCAAAAACTAAAAGTTCGGATATAGCCACGGTTTATGTAGCAGAAATAAGCCACGGCAAGCTTGCTGAGATGGTAGAATCCGTCCAGCCGCCAATTCCGCGCGAAGATAAGTGGGTGCTCATTATTTCAACATTATACGGCTGCCCGGTGGAATGCCGCTTCTGTGACTGCGGAGGCGATTACAAAGGCAGAATAGATGAAGCCGGCCTGCTGGCGCAGATTGATTTCCTGATTAAAAGCCGCTACCCGGGTGGAAAAATTCCGGTCAGAAAGATAAAGATACAGTTCGCCCGGATTGGCGAACCGGCTTATAATCCGGCTGTGGTAAGCGCTCTCTGGAAATTACCGCTTATATATGATATATCAGGCATGATGCCTTCTATATCGACCGTAGCGCCGGCAGGCAGAGAAAAGTTTTTTGAAAATCTGATGGAAGTTAAACATGAAATCTATCCCGACAGCTTCCAGATGCAGTTCTCCGTCCACTCCACCGATCAGGCACAAAGGGATAGTCTCATCCCCGTGAAAAAGATGAATTTTTCCGAAATATCAGATTACGGTGAGCGATTCTATGGCGGCTCGGGTAGAAAGATCACTCTTAATTTTGCCATAAGCAAAGAAAGTATAATCGACGCTGCAGTGCTTAAGCATTATTTCAATCAGGATGTTTTTATTATCAAAGTGACTCCGGTTAATCCTACTTATTCTGCCATGCGAGAGGGCCTGGCAAATGAATTCAACGGCGCGGAACAGGAACTTATAAATTCAATAGAAGAATCCGGCTTCAGAGTTATAAAAAGCGTAGGTGAACTTGAAGAAAACCGTATAGGCAGCAACTGCGGCCAGCATATTATGAACTTTTTAAAAAGAATCAGCCCGGAAGAGACCGGCTCCTACACATATAATCTGGAGTATTTGTAAAACTTCTGTTTTATGATTAGGGGCAATTTATTCAGATGATCAGCTAAGCCCTGAGTAGATTTTTCAACATCTCATAATCGAATCATAATAATTCCGGCCTTATGATTCCTGCTTATCAATATGAATCGATAAAAACGGCGCCGGGCCTGTCAGTAAAAAAAAAAAATTCCATTCAAAAATACTTTCAGGGATTAAATGTGCACTAAGTTTTCACTTAATTATCTTACTGTCCTTTCTGGCTTCACTGTAAGCTTCAAAGGCCGCGGGGAAAGGCGATAGTACCCTTTCCAAAACTCCCTGTATCATGGATATAGTTATGCCGTAGTTAGTTATGGGCACTCCGGCATGCTTTGCTTTCTCAATGCGAACGAGCTTTTCCCGGCGGGTAAGCATGCATCCGCCGCAGTGGATCACTACCTTATAATCCTTCAGGTTGTCCGGAAAATCCCTGCCCGCGCAGGTATCAATCTCGATTTCTGCTCCCAGATACTGCCGCAGCCATCGCGGAATTTTCACACGGCCTATGTCGTCTTCGCTGGGGTGGTGGCTGCAGGCTTCAGCTATTAGTATCCTGTCGCCATCTTTTAGCGATTCAATAACTCCGGCGCCCCTGACTTCTTCCACCAGGTCGCCCTTGAATCTTGAAAAAAGGATACTGAATGTCGTGCATTTTATGTCCCGCGGTGTATCGGCAACCATTTTCATCACAACCTGCGAATCGCATACCACAAGATCGGGTTTTGTCCCGATTTTCTGAAGCATATAGGGATATTCCCTGTCTTTGACAACAAGCACTGCAGAATCGTTATCCAATATATCCCTGATGGCCTGCACCTGGGGCAATATAAGCCGCCCTTTTGGCGCGGATATATCTATAGGCACGATAAATATCGAAAGCCCACCGGGCGGAACAAGGTCGCCTATGAGCGGCATGGGCTGTGTAAATTCACCGGGCAGGAGCGCCGCGATTGCATTCTTTACTTCGCTTATGTATTTATCCCTGTTATACGTATCCACAGATGAAACACTCACCACCCAATCGGCAAACTTTCGCAGTTTTTCAATAAAATCGCTGCCTGGCGCCTCTTCATCAATTTTATTAATGGCAATAAGGAAAGGTATCCTTTTTCGGTTAATTTTCGCTACAATATCCGATTCGAACACGGTCCACTTTCCGGGTTCAACAACAAGGATTATCAGGTCGGCCCTGTCGAATATCCTTTCAGTTCTTTCCACACGCTTTTCGGCAAGCTTCGATACATCATCAATACCTGCCGTATCAAGAATATTAACCGGGCCGATCGGCAGCAGTTCGATGGATTTTTCCACAACGTCGGTGGTTGTTCCCGGTACTTCGCTTGTCATGGCGACATCCTGATTGGCTATCATATTCAAAAAGCTGGATTTACCCACATTGGTCCTGCCGAAAATGCCTATTTGCAGGCGCATGGATTTTGGTGTTTTCTGCATTTATTGAAGATTAATTATTTCAGAATTCTTATCTTTATATTTTATTAAAAACGCTTGTTCTGAGCTTCATATTTTAATACCGGTTTATCAATGAATCAAAATACAAGGCGGATATTATTCTTCGCGGCAGTGCTGATATTAATGTCCCTCAGCCTGCCGGTTAACATAAATACATACGATGAGGGCATTCCCGTTTACGGCGCTCAAAGAGTTCTGAACGGCGATATTCCCTATCTGGATTTCTGGACGATTTACCCTCCCGCGATGTTCTATTTTCTGGCGGGGGTTTTTAAACTGTTTGGAACTGAAATCCTTGCCGAGCGCGCAGCCATTATGCTGGTTAATTTTTCTACCCTGCTTATCTTCTTCAATCTTATTAAAAGAATTGCCGGCGAAAAGCACGCCTGGCTGCCGGTAGCGGCGGGAGCTGTGCTATTCGCGCATTATAACCTGTTCGGCAGGTCAATGTCTGTGGCTATTCTTTTGGTAGCTCTGAGCGCTTACTTTTTATTTAATTATTTCACGGATAAAAACAAGAAGTGGCTCTTTTTCGCCGGGCTGATGATAGGCGTGTGCGTATTTTTCAGGCATGACAGCGCGGCTTATATTTACGGCACGGAGTTCTGGGCGGTCTTCTTTTCGGGTATGGCTTTCAGCCGGCAAGCTAAAAAATCCCGGAAGGCTCTCGAAGGCCTGCAAAACGCGATTTTTGTATTTACTACGGCAGTGATTACCGTGGTTATACCTGTGTTTGTGTTCATGATGTTCCACATTCCCCTATCGGATATATACAGCCAGCTTTTGGAATTCCCTCTTGGAGATTTCCGCGAGTACAGGTCATTGCCATTCCCCAACCCCATAGCCCCGGTTTTCGATAATGAGGGCCCCGCGAACCTTGCGGCTAATGTCTGGGCCGGGAGCGTATTTTACCTGCCCCTGCTTATCTATATAAGCACAGTGATTTTTATCATTTACCGGGTCAAGAAGAAATACTATAATACCACCGACCTATTATTCTGGAAAGAGATCACGATTTTTAATATTGGAATTAACCTTTTTAACCATGCTATGGTGCGATCTGAAGTAGAACACGCTTTGCCGGCGGTGCTCTTTTCACTTATTCTAATACCGGTTATTTTTTATATCACGCGTAAAAAATCGGCATCGGTTTCGCTGCTGGCTTTTTTGATATTATTTGTTATGAGCATACCGGGAATAAAAATTTTGAGGGATAATTACAAGTACTATATAACGGACAGAACTGAGTGGTTCGCGCTCGAAAGAGCCGCAGGTATTAAGGCGGACAAAGAATTTTCACTGAATTATCAGGAAGCAATCAGCAGGCTGAAAAGCCTTACGGAGCCCGGCGAGTATGTATTTATTGGCAACAATAGGCATGACATTATCGAAACCAATGACGTAATGGCGTACTTCCTTGCGGATAGGCCTGCCGGAACCAAATACCACGAGCTTCATCCGGGGGTAGCCACTGAAGCCGGGGTACAGCAGGAAATAATCGCGGATCTGGAACGCAATAATGTCCGCGTCATAATGATGGTAGAACATGAATTTGATGTAAGCAAAGATTACCCGCGGGGGGATATCCTGCTCGATTACTATCTCAGGGAGAATTTTACGCTTAAAGAAAAGATCGGAAGGTATGGTATTTATACGAGAAAGGACTTTTAGAAATACACCTTTTTAATTTTTCGGAAAAATTTATTATTAACCTATATAGATTTCAATTATTTCAGAAATTTTTTTATATTATTCGCGTTCTTAATTAAAATGTTGAACATTAGAGGAAACAAACTTGGGTTCGTGTAGTAAATTGCGCCGGAGCAACGTTGAATGATGGAAATAACAGCTATTATTTTACTATCGTTAATTGGGGTTCTGGGCGCGTTTTTATCAGCAGTTCTGACACATATTTCGCAGGATACTTACCAGAAGATATCTGAAACCGAACCGGAGCTGGCCGAAAGTCTTACCGACATGAAAGAAAGGTTTGAAGATAAAAGCAACCCCTTTTTCATAATTGAAACACTATCTTATTCCATAACACTGCTAATTTTGGGCGTACTTCTCAGCCGCTCGGAATTGCACTGGCCGGTTATTGCCGGCATAAGCGCCGGAGTGGTCATTTTCGGAGGATTTGTCAGGTACACATTTTACGGCCTGGGAATAAGGCTGGCTGAGAGGTCAGTAATGAAATTCAAAGGGGCGATTTTCTTTTACAGCAGCCTTGCCGCGCCTCTGGTATTTATAGCAAACAGGATAATCGATACCATAGGCGGAGATGAAGATGAAGACGCCTCGAGAGATGAAATAAGCGCTCTTGTGGAATCAGCCCGTGAAGAAGGTTCGCTTGATGATGACGAATACCGAATATTAAAAAATATTATGCACTTCAGCGATGTGCTTGTTTCTGATGTGATGACACCGCGCACGGTAGTATTCACTCTGGAAGGCGATAAGAAGATTCGCGAAGTTCTACACATGCCGGAACTGCAAATGTACAGCCGTTTCCCCGTTTATGAAGGGGAATCGCTGGATGACGGCGTTCTGGGATATGTAATATCTAAGGACGTGCTTCACGCGGCGCTCAATGGAGAAGAAAATAAACAGCTTAAAGATTTTATGCACGATGTGTACTTCATTCCTGAAAACGCTGAGCTGGATAAAGCGCTCGACCGCTTTCTTAAGCGGAGGCAGCACATGTTCATGGTGGTAGATGAATACGGCGGAGTTGAAGGCCTTATCACTATGGAAGATGTGCTTGAGACCATTCTGGGTGTGGAAATTGTCGATGAAGCGGATAAGTTCGTTGACCTCAGGCTTATCGCCAAGCAGCGCAGAGACCGCAGAATTTCGAACATAGCCATGCATAGCGGCGATAGTCTGTGAATATTAAGCGATAATTATTAGAATTTTATTAGATAATAAATTGCCTGTGCCGAAAGCACAGGCTTTTTATTCTATAGTGCTATCGCAATTAATACAGATTCTACAACTAAAAATCTTTAATCTTTTCCTGTGCCGCTATCCATTTTCCCGCGGAGAAGCTGAGCATTGATTGCAACAATAACCGTGCTCAGGCTCATGAACACGGCTCCGAGCGCCGGGCTGATCACTATGCCTGCCGAATACAGCACTCCGGCAGCCAATGGTATTGCAACAATATTATAAGCAGTAGCCCAAATGAAGTTCTGTATCATTTTTTTGTGTGTTTCCTTTCCGAATATCACCAGTGATGCTATATCTTTTGGCTTACTCTCTACAAGAATAATATCTGCTGTTTCAGCGGCCACATCTGTGCCTGAGCCAACCGCGATTCCTACATCGGCAGCAGCTAGTGCAGGAGCGTCATTAATTCCGTCGCCGGTCATGGCTACATATTCGCCTTTATCCTGGAATTCCTTTATTTTTGCAAGCTTTTCATCAGGAAGGATGCCGGCGAAATATCCGTCCAGGCCCAGCTCATCGCTCACGCTTTTGGCTACCTGTTCGTTATCGCCTGTCATCATGTAAACTTTCAGGCCGTTCTTCTTAAGCGTTTTCACAGCTTCGTAGGAATCTTCCCGTATTTCATCAGCCATAGCAATGAATCCTGCCGGCTTATCATCCACAAGAAGGAATACTACAGTTTCCTGCCCGCTTTTTTGGCTTTTATAGGCTTTTTCCGGTACTTCTATGCCGTTATCCTTTAAATAATCGGGGCTGACAACTTTGATCCAATTTCCTTCCACTTCTGCCTCAATGCCTTCACCGGTAATAGCATTGAATTTTTCAGCTTTTGGCAGCCTGATTTCTTCTTCTTTAATTTTTTTCATAATACCCGCTGCCAGGGGATGCTCTGATTCAGCCTCAAGTGCTCCCGCAAGACGCAGTACATCATTATCATCATACTCATCATTAAGGGATCCGAACCTGGTAACTCCAAAATCACCCTTTGTGAGAGTACCTGTTTTATCGAAGGCTATCATTGTGATCTTTCGGGAATTTTCGAAAGCAGTCCTGTTGCGGATAAGCAGTCCCTTCTGAGCCGAGATCGAAGTAGAGATGGCAACAACAAGCGGCACTGCCAGGCCCAAAGCGTGAGGACAGGTAATTACCATAACGCTGGCCATTCTTTCCAAAGAAAAAACGAATGTCTGCCCGAGTATAAGCCAGGTGGCTAAGGTACCAAAGCCTATGGTCAGAGCGATAATTGTCAACCAGAAGGCTATCCTGTCTGCAAGGTGCTGGGTTTTCGATTTTTTTTTCTGCGCTTCCCGTACCATGTTAATAACTTTGCTCAGATATGCGCTATCGCCTACCTGCGCGACTTCTACCCTAAGCGATTGATTGCCGTTGATTGTTCCGCCAATGACTTCGTCGTTCTTTGATTTTCTAACCGGTTTTGATTCACCCGTTACCATTGATTCATTTATACTGCTCTCGCCTTCGATGATGACGCCGTCAACGGGAATTTTTTCGCCCGGCCGTACAAGTACTTTATCGCCTTTTTCGAGTTCATTAATTTTAACGTCTTCGCTATTGCCATTTGTAATTTTGTGGGCTTCCGAGGGCATCATTTCCACAAGTTTTTTAAGAGATCTGGAGGCGCCCGCAACGGATTTCATTTCGATCCAGTGGCCAAGGAGCATAACATCAATAAGTGTCGCCAATTCCCAAAAGAAGGTCTTCCCTTCCAGGCCGAATGTAGTAGCAGAGCTGTACCCCCAGGCAACAGTTATAGCCACGGCGATAAGAGTCATCATGCCGGGCTGCTTATTTTTCAGCTCATTATAAATTCCTTCCAGAAATGGCCGCCCGCCGTAGAAATATACTACTGTAGATAAGGCAAACAGGATATATCCCGAATAAGCGAACTCCAGTGAATAATTAAGTATTCCCTGTATCATCGGAGATAGGATAAGTATCGGTAAGGTAATAGCCAGGGATATCCAGAACCTTCTACGGAAGTCTTTTATCATGTGTTCGTGGTGGCCGGCGTGTCCGTGTCCATTTCCCTGATCTTGATGTTCATGATTATTATTATTGCCATGATCATATTTTTTTTCATTCTTATGATGATTTTTCTGTTCATTATTATAATTATGATCCTGCTTTGCTTTTTCTTTTTCCGGCATTTTCACACAGTGGCCAATTATTAATATATTTTAATTCTGTACGAGTGAAAAGCAGGTTTGTTTTATTATAATGCATAAGCAAAACTATCAAAAGTGGAAAGCAGCAATCACTAATAAAAACGGCCGCCCTCACAGGCAGCCGTTCTTTTGACCACATAGGAAAGGGATACTATCCTTTCTCTACTTCACTTAATCTGCGGGGTCCGGCTTTGAGTACGCTGTCGGGAACCCCGTCTTTATAAAGTTTGAAATTCTCTATATATCGCGCCGCCATGGCATCGTATTTCTGCCAGTATTCCTTTTTGTCGCCCCAGGCGTTAGAGGGTTCCAGCACGTCCGCCGGCACATTGGGGCAGGTAAGTGGCACTTCGAATCCGAAGAGCTTATCCTTACGGAATTCTACATTATCCAGCTTTCCGTCGAGCGCGGCATTAAGCATATTCCTTGTGTGCTTTATACTTATTCGTTTGCCCACGCCGAATTTTCCTCCTACCCAGCCTGTATTGACAAGCCAGCAGGTAGCGCCGAATTTATTCATTTTTCCTTTGAGCAAATCGGCATATATGAATGGGTGGTGTACCATAAACGGCGCTCCGAAGCAGGCGCTGAATGCTATCTCAGGCTCTATTCCGAGGCCAATTTCAGTGCCGGCGATTTTCGATGTATAGCCGCTGATGAAATGATACATTGCCTGGTCCATGTTCAGCCTTGCTATAGGCGGCAGTGTGCCTGAAGCATCGCAAGTCAGGAATATAACGTTTTTCGGGTGATCTCTGACCATTTTCTCGGGGACTGCGTTGGGGATAAATTCCAGGGGGTATGATGCTCTGGTATTCTCGGTCAAAAGGTCGTCATCAAGATCGACTTTTCTGGAAGCCCTGTCAAAAACCACATTTTCCAGTATAGTGCCGTATTTGCGTGTAGCGCCATATATTTCAGGTTCGTTTTCAGCCGAAAGCCTTATCACTTTGGCGTAGCATCCACCTTCGAAATTGAATACACCTTCATCGCTCCAACCGTGCTCGTCATCGCCTATGAGTTTCCTGTTTGGATCGGCCGAAAGAGTAGTTTTACCCGTCCCGCTAAGCCCGAAAAACAATGCCGCATCGCCGCCTTTCCCGACGTTTGCCGAGCAGTGCATGGCCATGACGTTTTCTAAAGGCTTTAAGAAATTCATGACGGTAAAGATGGTTTTCTTTATCTCGCCGCCATAAGACGACCCCATTACCAGAGCAATTCTTTTTGAAAAATTGATAGCCATGCAGGTTTCGCTGCGTGTGCCGTCTATTCTCGGATCGGCCTTGAATGATGGCGAAGCTATGAGAGTGAACTCCGGCACATGGTTTTTCATGCGGTCGCGGTTCTCAATGTTGATAAACATATTCCTTGCAAAATAGCTTTGCCAGGCTGTATCGGTCACTATTCTGATGGGCATGCTATAATTTGGGTCGGCGCCCACATAGCAATCCTGAACGAAAAGCTCTTCTCCCTGAAGGTAGGCCTGCAGCCTTGTGAATAGAGCGTTGAACTTATCTTCGCTCATGGGGCGGTTGTATTCTCCCCACCAGATTTTGTCTTCAGTCGATTCTTCGCGGACAACATATTTGTCATTTGCTGCACGGGCTGTCCATTTGCCTGTATTGACCAGGAATGGCCCGCCGAAAACGATACTTCCTTCTCCTCTGAATACCGCTTCTTCGTAAAGGGCCGCTTCGGGCAGGTTCCAGTAAACTCTTGAAAGATTGACCAGCCCGTGATTATCCAGTTTAAAATCGCTCGCCAGCTCTGCCGCATGATCCTGTGCAGGCGTTTTTATCTTCAAATATTTACTCATAACCAATCCCTCACTAATTTTCTGTCACCAATGAAGAGTTCATTCGGCGAATTGGGATCGAGTGCCCATTTGATCCTGTCTATGCCTTCGGTAATATCCTTCACTGCTCCGCATGTGGACAGCCTCAGGTAGCCGTCCATGCCGAATTCCTTACCGGGAACTGTTGCTACCCTGACTTTTTCCAAAAGGAATTCAGCCAGCTTTTTGGAATCTTTTTCATAATGGCTGAAATCAACAAAGCTGTAGAAAGTGCCGTCCGGCGGACTAACTCTTATGCCTTCAAATGCTTTGAGCCTTTTGACCATTATGTTGCGGTTATTCTCGAGGGTCTGCCTAAGGCTTTCAACATGGCTCTGCACACCGTTAATGGCTGCGGCAGCGGCTTTTTGGAGGATAACAGACGGCCCTGAGGTCTGATGGCCCTGTATGTTTGTCATCACCTCGATCAGTTTTTTGTTGGCTACTGCCCAGCCTATGCGGAATCCGGTCATGGCATACTGCTTTGATACTCCGTTAATGACTATGAGCTTTGAATTATCTGAGAAATCATTAGTATAGTCATAGCAGTTGATCGGCTTTTTTCCATCAAATATCAGCCTGTGGTAAATATCATCCATTATCAAATACAGGCCTTTCTTTTCGCAGAACTGAACTATATCCGAAATGAATTCTTTCGAATACATGGCTCCCGTAGGATTATTGGGGCTGTTTATTATCACAGCTTTGGTATAAGATGTAACTACCTGCTCAATATCCTGAAGGCGTGGATAAAAGCTGCCGTCTTCAGGAAATACCGGAACAGGTATCGCCCCGCAGAGCTTGACCATTTCAGGGTAGCTTACCCAATAGGGCGCGGGGAAGATAACTTCCTCCTGTGGATTGACAATGGCCTGAAGCGCGACCATAATGGCCTGCTTGGCGCCGCCGGAGCAGATAACATTTTCGGGAGCGACTTTTCTGTTATAGAATTCTTCCGTGTATCTTATCACTGCCTGCTTTAGTACAGGTATTCCGTCGGCCGGGGTATATCTTATCTCGCCGGTATTGACCGAATTAACGGCGGCAAGCAGCGCATCCATGGGCGCGCGGCTCTTTGGTTCGCCTCCTCCGAGATGTATAAGAGGCTCTCCTTTTGCTTTGAGTATAGCGGCCGTTTCATTTAATTTTAATGTGGCCGATTCGCTTATTGATTTACCTATTAAACTGATACTCATTTCTACCCTGTTGCTCCTGTTTTTAGTTAAATAATAATATATGGATAGAGGTATTTCTGCCCGGAAAGTACCGCTCTCGCGGCTCCTATCATATATTCATTGATATATTAAAAAAAAATGAAACGAAAAGAAAGTAATTTCTTTCAAAAGTTAATGTTTGTATTCTTTTGTGTTGCTGTTTTATGAATTTCTTAACTGTTTTTGATGCAGTGTTTAGAAAAATAATAAAAAAAGCAGGCTATCCGCCTGCTTCTTAAATTATCATGATACCGGGTAATATGATCAGTTTTCGGTATAGATCTCATCGTCGTAAATTGTTTCGAGCTGAAGCTTATGCTTTTTCTCTTCTGTGAATAATTTGAGAAAAAGATTTTTGGTATTTGGATCTTTGGATTGTTCAGCCAGTTTGTTATAAAGGGTAGCCGCGGCATCCTCTCGTTTCATGGCAACAAGCAGTATATCCTGCAGCGTTTCAAACTCAGTATCGTTTTGATTAACAAGGTAGTCACTGAGCTTTAGGTCTGGCACTTCCGGAATGAGGTATTCACCTTTGGTATCGGCGGCGGTGATCTTTTTGAGCTGCTCGGCATGTGCATGTTCCATTTGCTCAAGTTCTTCGAGCATTCTTTTGCTTTCAGGTATTTTTACTTTTTCTTTTAATTCTTTATAAAATTTTGCTGCTTCATACTCTCTCCGGATAGCGAAATCGATGATTTCCTGAAATTCTTTCTCTTCCATTTTCTTTCCTTTATGGTTTTGTTTAAATCATTGATACATATATATGAATTTTGGATCATATTTGCAAGGTCTTATTTTATTTATTTAAAAAAAAAGCCGCCCGGCTTGAGCTGAGCAGCTTTTCTAATATTCATTTCATTTGCCGGAATAATTATTTGCTAATAACAACTTTATTTCTTTGCTTAAGTTCATTATCCAGCATAAAGAGCCCTCCTTTTGAATCTCCGGCAAGCTTGAGCCTGTCAACCATTTCGCCTGTTGTGGCTTCTTCTTCTACCTGCTCGTCGATAAACCACTGTAGCAGGCTGCTAGTGGCATGGTCGCGTTCATCAATGGCTAAGTCAGCCAGTTCGTATATCCACTGCGTTACTTTCTGCTCATGTTCGAGCGCGTTCTGAAAAGCATGCAATGGTGAATCCCACTGGGAAGGAGGAGCTTCAATCCGGCCAATTTTCACCTGGCCGCCGCGGTCAATCAGATAATCATAAAACTTCAGAGCGTGCTGGGTTTCTTCCTCGGCCTGGACATGCATCCAATTAGCAAAGCCATTGAGGTTGATCGACGCGTAATATGCCGCCATGGCAAGGTAAAGATTTGATGAATACATTTCGCGTACTATCTGCCTGTTGATGGCTTCCTGAATTATCTCTTTAATCATTCTTTTTTCCTTTTAATTTTAATAAATTGATTTTAAATAAGTCAATAAATTTGAACGGCATATTAAATCAATTATTTTATTTTAACTAATATATCAAACCTATGAAATACCTCCTGGTACTTATGGTTGAAGCGTCAGTGATCGTGCTGGTATATTACGGCAGAGAATTATGGCACAAATCGCTCCTAAAGAGCCTGGGCAGCCCGGTTATTAGTGCTGCATTCGATAAAAGCATGCTTAAAGGAGTAAAAGCATCCTGGTACTTTATGTTAGCTGTCTTCCTGCTTTTTATAATTGCAGCCGGCCTGTATTCCGATTCACTTATCGAATTTTTGAATATCATTATTTATGTACTATTTGTACCGGGGCTTTATTTTTTAACATCTAAATCTGATCTTTTTTTCGTTAGTGAAAATGGGATTATGTTCTCTTATCTTTCCCGGCCGAGAATGTGGCAGGAATTTCTTGAGATAGTTCCTGATAAAAACATCGGCCAGTCGATCATGGGTTATACTTTTATCTTTAAAAACGGCGCTCAAACCAAGTTCTTCCTGCCAAAAAAGCAGCATGGGGAATTTTACAATACACTCGGGCAGCTCCTCGAAAACTCAGGCTACAGGCATATTCTGCGGGAAGAGCCGAATTAATATTCTGAATTTCACAGCTTCATCAGGGCTCTAATGAGCATAATATAGGGCAGGCCGGGATTACTCATCTGATTGATAGTACCGGCGAGGTAAACGTCTTTGCCGGGGTAAAAATAAGCAAAGGCACCGCTGGAACCCGGGTGGCCGATCAGCTCAGGCAGAGGCGAAAATGGCCAGAAAATCCGGGGCAGCTTAAACCTTGCTATACCCATGCCATACCGGAATGGGAAGAATATTTTCCTCCAGTGCGTCATATCCTTTAAGAATAGAGGCTGAAAAAGCATTCCCTCAAAAAATGCCCTGAGGAAAATTCGGTTTTCATCTGCGGTAGAAACAATTCCCCCGTCTGATGTGAATGAGCGCATTGCATTGGGCACAAAGCGCGGTTCTTTTTTGTAGTAAATCGGAGCGGGAGATTTATCAGAAGCATTCTCGTAAAGATAAGTGTTTTTAAGCCCAAGCGGTACTGCAATCCGGCTGCGTATATTTTCGGAAAGAGTTTTCCCGCTTACATTTTCCAGTATTTTTCCTAAAAGCTGATAGTTTGTATCTGAATAGAACGCTCGCTTTTTATGGCCCGGAATGAACCTCGCCTGGTTATTCCTTGAAAATGAAAGTACATCTTCAAAGGCCCAGGAAACATCTTTCCCTTTTGCCAGATTGCCGCGCAGGCTTGTACCGTCTTCCCTTTTCTGTTCGAAGTAATCCGGCAGTCCGGAGCAGTGCGACATAATCTGCCTTACCGTAATACGCCGGCTATAATCTTTGCCCTTATAATTATGCAGTTTTTTAACGATATCCGTCCCGAGGTACAGGCTTATCCTGTCATCGAGTTTTATATAGCCGTTTTCAACGAGTTGGAGTATCATTGCCGCGACGTACATTTTAGTAACGCTGGCGATAAAATAGGGGCTTTCCGGAGCCATATTGCCGGCGGCAACAGTGAATGATTCATTACCCCTGCTAAGGCTTAGAACAGCGCCGAAAATGCTTTTGCCGTCGGTGCATTTTTCGACAATCTCTTTGATTTGCTCCTTCTTTTCCGAAATAGCCTTCATAGTGTATATTTTTATAAAAAAAAGCCGCTCCCCGAAAAAGGAACGGCTTAATTTATCAAACTTATTTCATTTTACATTCCGAAAAATATTTTAACCGAGTTTTCAGCCCAGGCAACAATCGGTGAATAGAATATACCGAAGTATAAGGCAGGAATTGCCAGTGCGTAAAGCAGTACTTTTGCAGCCGGCGAATATGATAATTTCTCGTCGCTCGCTTCAACTCCGCGTACCCACATATTCCTGAATATTTTCACGTAGTAGAATAATGCCACAACGCTATTAAGTACGCCTATGACTGCCAGCCAAATCCATCCTGCGTCAATAACTGCAGCGAAAAGGAAGAACTTACCAATAAATCCTACCGTAGGCGGAAGGCCGGTTAATGATACAAGGAATATGGTCATTGCCACGCCTAAGGCCGGGGCACGGTAACCAAGGCCTGTATAGTCATCCAGCTCTTCGCTGCCTGTTTTATTCGCTATAAGAAGGATAACGTAAAATGCGCCGAGGTTCATTATAAGATAAGTAAGGAAATAAACCAATACGCCCAAAATGCCTGCATCAGTCATTACGGCAACACCCATAAGCATATACCCCGCGTGGGCAATACTCGAATAAGCAAGCATCCTTTTGGCGTTAGTCTGCCAAAGGGCAACCAGGTTGCCGAATGTCATAGTAATAACTGATAATATTCCTATCAGCTCCGGCCAGTCGAGCCCGCCGAATATATTAAGAGTCCAAACCTCTTCTGCTGACAAAGCAGGATCTATGTATGTTATCTTAAGGAATCTTATCAGCACCGCGAAGCCTGCCGCTTTAGACGCGATGGATAGATAAGCTGTTATCGGTATAGGCGCGCCTTCGTATACGTCGGGAGTCCAGAAATGGAATGGTACGGCAGATATTTTATAAGCTATACCAACCAATATCATAATTCCCGATGTAATCACTGCAAGATTACTGAGCCCTTCCGCGTTGATAAAGGCATTGATTTCATAAAGGTTTAGCGAACCTGTCAGCCCGAATATAATCGAAATACCGTAAATCATTATGCCGGAGGCAAGAGAGCCGAATATCACATACTTAAGTGATGCTTCGCTTGCCCGCTTTACTTCTTTTGTGTAGCCGGTGAGCACGTAGGAGCTCAGGCTCATTGTCTCAATTGCAAGATAGATCATTATCAGATTAGTAGCTCCTGCGAGCAGGAACATACCCACGGCCATTCCCAGGATGAGGGTATAGTACTCGCCCATACTTCTGCCGCCGTCATTCAGTTCTTTTGATAAAAATGACATAAGCACTACCACCAGGCTCGATAGAAGTATTAGCCACTTGAAAAAGTCGGCAAAGGGATCTACCGTCAGCATCATTGAAAATACGGGTTCATTTTGGCCGGACTGGCCAATGAGAAAATATCCGCAGACTACAAAGCCTATTATGGCTATAATTCCTGCTATATGCCTTGATTTTTTGAATATCAGGTCGGCAATAATGGCAGTAACAAAAGCGATTACGAGAGTCGTTTCCGCTTTAAACAGCGCCATGCTGTTTGCCAGTTCCTGAATCATTGATATTGCTGTTTCGTTCATATCTGACCAATTATGGATATTCCCAAAGTACTAATTATAATCCGGCGGCAAATTGCCCCGTAACTTTAACAAATTCAATTAAGTGATTAACCGATGTATTCATCATTCCCATTACGGGATTCGGGTTAATTCCGAGATAGATGACAATTATCGCAAGTGGAACGAGTGCCGTAAGTTCAACGGCATTAATATCATCCCCTTTAAACTGCTTACCCGTTGGATCCCAGGGGCCTTTCCATTTATCGGGCAGTTTACCGAAAAATACCTTCTGCAAGGCCCAAAGCATATAAGCGGCGCCAATTACGATACCAAAAGCTGATATCGCGGTATAGAGCGGATAAGCCTTAAATCCGCCGATAAATATCATTATCTCACTCCAGAAACCGCTAAGCCCCGGGAGGCCGATCGCCGCAAAGAATGCTATCATCATTACGCCTGTGTAAACGGGCATTTTGTTGGCCAGGCCGCCAAAGTCATCCAGCCCTCTTGTATGAGCGCGGTCATAAATTACTCCCACAATCATAAAGAGCATTGCTGTGATCGTACCATGGTTAAACATCTGGAATATGGCGCCAACCATTCCTTCGGTGTTCATTGATGCCATACCGAGCATTACAAATCCCATATGGCTCACAGATGAATAAGCGATAAGCTTTTTCAGGTCTCTTTTGCCTACTTTGTGCTGGCCGAGAGCGCAGAAAGCGCCGTAAACAATACTTACCATACCGATAATGGCAATGAGTTCCTGGAAGTACCTTACACCATCGGGGAATATTGGCCAGCTAATTCTTAATAATCCGTACGTACCCATTTTAAGGAGTACCCCGGCAAGAATGACTGAAATAGGCGTAGGCGCCTCTACGTGAGCGTCGGGAAGCCATGTATGGAACGGAACGGTAGGTACTTTAATTGCAAAACCCACAAAAAGGGCCGCGAAAGCCACGAACCTCCAGGTGGTATCCATTCCGTATAATAATGAATCGGGCGAATAATTGGCCGGATTCGTAAGTTCCAGAAGATTTAATGTATTGGTCGCGAAAAAAAGCGCTACCATCACCAGAAGCATGAAAACACTTCCGAATAATGTATAAAGGAAAAATTTAATCGCGGCATATTCTTTTCTCGGGCCGCCCCATATACCTATAAGGAAGTACATAGGCAGCAGCATAAGTTCCCAGAATACATAGAAAAGGAAGAAATCGAGAGCAACGAATACTCCCATCATTCCGAGATCGAGCAGCAGATACATGGCAAAATAGCCTTTTGCCGCTTTCTTGATATTCCACGAAGCTAAGGATGCCACAAAGCAGATTATGGCTGTGAGCAGTATCATGGGAGCGCTCAGGCCGTCGATACCCACAAAGTAGTCGATATTTACATCGCCCATCATAGGAAGGCCCCGGACTTCAATCCATCTTACTTTTTCAACAAACTGCATTCCCTCAATATTGTTTACACCCGCCATGTTGAAATCAAAACCGGCATATATCGCGATTGCAAGAAGCAGCTGAAGGAAGGTAAACCCTGCTGTCAGCCATCTGTATAAGTTCTGCGATACTTCCCGGCTTCTTTCATCTTTGCCGGCAGGTATTAAAAGTATCACTATCATGCCTATAAGAGGCAGGAAAGTAATCCATGTAAGCGGTCCTACGCCAAAAATCTCAAACATTAATCCTCCGGATCACAAGTTTATTTCACTAAATTTTTTCAAAATATTTCTATAAGATCAATCTATCTATAACACAGCGAATATTATCACCAGCAGGCCGATCACCGCAAATACCAGGTAAGCCTGTATCTTACCGGTCTGTACTTTGCGGAATACCGCGCCGAAGAATCCTGTCATACCCGCCGAAAGATTTACAAAACCGTCGATAAAATGAATATCGAACCTGGTTATGACAATGGATATGCCTCTTGTTAATGTGGCCGAGAAATTCACTATTCCGTCGATCACTTTATTATCGAACCAAGAAAGTACCTTAGCCAGCCCGACCGTCCCATTAATGAAAGAGGCCTGATATATTTCGTCAAAATACCATTTGTTGTAAGATAATTTATAAGCAGGGGCAAACAGTTTTGCCATGTTATCAGCTTTGAATAACTTAAGTTGGTAAATAAGAAAAGCCAGAATTATACCTGAGAAAGCTATTATTATCGAAGCAGTCATGGCGGGCATGTGAGCCTCGTGCATGGCAACTTCAAATTCATGGGCTCCGTGGTGCTCGCCGTGGCTGTGAGCTCCTCCGGCATGTTCTTTATGAACAGCAGCGTGGCCGTGTTCGTCTATTGCATTTTCCTCATCGGCTGTCATTCCTTCGTGGCCGCCGTTAGTAGCCTTTCCAATAAGCTCTTCATCTAATATATGCCCTTCTTCCTGTCCGAACGGCTTAAAGAAATCAAACTGATATTCATCCGGCACAACAGTCAATGGAGCCTTTGTGAGCTGCTGGAACCATCCCGACGAAGCGTCAAAGGGATTAAATGAATAGAAAGCGAATATCGAAAGGAATGAAAGTATTATCAGCGGGCCGACAACTACCATTTTATTTTCTTTTGTATGTGAAGCTATATCCGTTTTGGGTTTTCCGTGGAAAGCTTCGATAGTCAGCCTGAACATATAGAATGCAGTCATTCCCGCAGCTGCAAAACCTGCTAAAGGTATAAGCCAGTGGCCGCTCAAATTAGCAAAGGCAAGTGTGCCGGCGAGTATACCGTCCTTGCTGAGGAACCCCGAAGTAAAAGGCACACCTGACAGAGCAAGTGTACAGAATAAGAATGTTATATATGTAATTTTAAGATTTTTCCTTAGCCCGCCCATATTTCGTATATCCTGGGCGTCCATATCATGATTGTGGGCATGGTGCATGGATACGTGCATGGCATGTATCACCGATCCTGAAGCAAGGAATAATCCGGCTTTAAACCAGGCGTGAGTGATAAGGTGCATAAATCCGCTTGTGAAAGCGCCTACACCCATTGCCATGACCATATATCCAAGCTGGGATATAGTAGAATATGCCAGTACTTTTTTAAAGTCATTTTGAGTTATGGCGATGGTAGCGGCAATAAATGCCGTTATTGCTCCTATGTATGCCACAAAGAGCAGGGCGTCTGCCGTCAGCATCGGGAAAATCCTGGCGGTCAGGTATACTCCGGCGGCAACCATTGTAGCAGCGTGGATCAAAGCGCTTACAGGCGTCGGGCCTTCCATGGCATCGGGAAGCCACACATGAAGCGGGAACTGAGCCGACTTGCCGATAGCGCCGCAGAAAAGCAAGATGCCTGCTGCTGTAAGCCAGGCGCCGCTGTCAAAAGGAACGATGCCGGAAGCAATGCCCGCATAAACATCATCGAACATCATCGTGCCGAAGGTAAAGAACACTATGAGAATACCGAGCAGGAATCCTAAGTCACCCACCCTGTTGGCAATGAAGGCTTTTTTGCTGGCATTAGCGGCGGAATCCTTTTCATACCAGAATCCTATAAGAAGGTATGAACTTAACCCAACGAGTTCCCAAAATATATACATATTAAGGAAATTGTTCGCTATAACTATACCAAGCATCGAAAAGGAGAATATGCCGAGATAGGCATAAAATCTAGAGAACCGCCTGTCTCCACGCATATATTCCAGAGAAAAAATATGAACCAGGAGCGATATTAGAGTAACGACTATCAGCATAATAACGGCTAAATTGTCTATACCCAGGCCTAAGGATATATTCCTGGTGCCAAGCATAAGCCAGTCGAATTTCCATTGAAGCATTCCGGCATCGGGATACTCTGTGAGCTTTACAAAAGCCACATAGATCGAAAGAAGAAAATCAATCCCGAGGAAGCCTGTTCCGATAGCGGCGCTTATGCCATCACCGAGCTTCTTGCCGAAAAATATTATTATTACGAATCCCAAAAGGGGCAGTAATAATATTATTGACGATAGTAACAGTAAATTATCCGGTGACATAGTTCTTTTCTTTGCCTGTTGTTAATTCAAAATTTTTAGATATAATCAGTCCCGAAGCCGGGTAATTTCATCAACTTTAATATGCTTATAATTCTGATAAATATTCAGAACAATAGCCAGAGCTACGGCAACTTCCGCAGCAGCGAGCAATATCACGAAGGTAACCGCCACATGGCCTTCAATATTCATACCTCCGTATTTAGCAAACGCTATGAAATTGATATTAGCGGAATTGAGTATCAGTTCCAGGCCCATAAGTACAAGGATAGCGTTCTTCCTTGTTACTATTCCGAAAATGCCCAGGCAGAATAGCAGCCCGCTTAATATCAGATAATGTTCAAGTCCAATAGTCATAGATCCTCTATCCCTTAAATAATTTACTTTCTTCTGGCAATAAGCGCCGCGCCTATGAAGGCTATCAGCAGCATTACCGCCGCAACTTCGAAGGCGATCAGGTAATCGGTCATCAGCAACAGGCCAATTTCATCTATTGTTGAAACGGCTTCGGGGGCTTCCTTCAAAAACCACTGCACATTGCTGTACATAACAATAAGGAATACCGCCAGCACACTTGTTACAAGCGCGGCAAGTGTATATTCCATTTTCCCGGTGGTACCCGTTTTAATATCTACGCCCGTGATCTTTGTGGTAAGCATCACACCGAAGATTATAAGAACAAGTATTCCCCCGATATAGATCATAATCTGCGTTATGGCTATGAAGTCGGCGTTCAAAAGCACATATATACCCGCCACGCCGAAAAATGTGAATAGCAATGAAAATGCCGAGTACATGAGCTTTTTCGAAAACACTACCCCGGCTGCTGAAACCAGGATTATGAACGCGAAGAAATAAAAAATTACGTCAAATAGTGCCATATCTTTACTAATTTATGTGTTTATTCTTTATTATCGTTTTCTTTGCCTTTTACAGGGCTTTCATCTTTTGCCGGTTTGGATTTCTTTTCAGGCTCTGCTTTTTTACCGGCATCTTCTTTATCGCCGCCTTCTTTATCTGCTTCTTTAGCAGCTTTTGCTTCAGCGGCTTTTTTGGCAGCGGCTTGCTTTTTCTTTTCAATCTGGAACTTCTTGAATTTCTCTTCCTTTTCTTTTACCTCTTCGGGCGTCATTTCTCCGAAATGGTAAAGAAGTTCATTTCTGTCGAAAGTAGAGTATTCGAATTCCCTTGTCATCATTATGGCATTTGTCGGGCATGCTTCTGTGCATAGTGAGCAGAAACAGCATATACCGAAATCAATATCGTATTTTGTAACCCAAAGAGCACGCTTTCCGCCTGATTTAAGCGGCGGCGGCTCATCTCCCGGTACTACTTTTACCGTATCGATGGATATACAATCAACAGGGCATGCTCTCGCGCAGCTGTTACAGCCGTTGCAGTCATCCATATCCACATGGATACGGTTCCTGCTGTTCGAAGGCATATCCCCTGACTTAATGGGATGATAATTATCGGGATACTGCATGGTCACCTTTTTTTTGAAAAGATGCTCAAGCGTGATCTTCATACCGACAAGAGCGGTATAAATCCCCGAAAATATATTTTTAAAATATTGCATTTATATTATTCTCCCGGCATTTATAATTCAGCCTGAAATAATTTTCAATAATTTATATAGTTAATGCATAGTCTCTGTTATTTATCTAATCATTGACCAGAAAGCAAGCACAAAGAAGCACACGAATGCTATCGGCAGCATTACTTTCCAGCTTACGTACATCAGCTGGTCTACCCTGAGCCTGGGAAGAGTCCAGCGAAGCCATATCTGCACAAACACCAGGAACATAGCCTTAACGGTAAACCACAGGAAGCCGAAAAAAGGCCCGCCAAGGATGTCATCACCCAATGGCGATTCCCATCCGCCAAGGAAGACGACCGTGATTATGGCAGATACAACAAACATATTGGCGTATTCGGCAAAGAAAAACATGGCAAACTTCATACCGCTGTATTCGGTATGGTAGCCTGCTACGATCTCCGATTCGCCTTCAGGTATATCAAATGGAACTCTGTTCGTTTCGGCAAGCGACGCGATAAAATGTATCAGGAACAGTGATACCGTAAAAGGTATAAAAACTACTTTCCATGCCGGGCCGGGCCCGCCGAAAATATTCCAGTTCCAGAATCCTCCGCTCTGCTGTTCTATAATTACTCTCAAATCCAGCGAATTGGCCATCGAAGCAATTGTCAATAGTGAAACAGCTATGGGAATTTCATAGCTGATCATCTGGGAAGCGGCTCTCATACCGCCGAGCAGTGAATATTTATTATTCGAAGCCCATCCGCCCATAACCACGCCAAGGACACCGAAAGCACCCACGGCAAAGATATAGAACAACCCCAGGTTAATATCAGCGGGAATAAAGTATGAGCTGAAAGGCATTACCGCGAAAGCCGCGTAAGCGCCCATGAACATAACAAAAGGCGCCAGATTGAATAAGGGCTTATTTACCGCTGCAGGTGTTATATCTTCCTTTTGCAGAAGCTTTATAACTTCAGCCAAAGGCTGCAGCACGCCTTTCCATCCCGTACGCATGGGGCCGAGCCTGTCCTGAACCCATGAAGCTATTTTCAGTTCGCCGAGAATTGCTACCAGGGCATAAGGCAGTAGAAATGCCAACGGCAGTGCCGCGACTATGATATAGCCCAGAAAATTTTCACCAAGTAACTTATAAACAAAATTCGATTCCATACTCTGTTTTATTTTATTTTTTTAATTATCTGTCTATTTCACCAAGTACGATATCTATGCTGCCGAGTATCATTATTAAATCGGCTATCATATAGCCTTTTGATATTTCAGGCAGAACGCTCAGGTTGACAAAGCTTGTGGCTCTTGGCCTTACCCTTTCAGGTGAGGTAGTGCCGTTGCTCACAATGTAAAAACCTAGCTCGCCTTTTGGGTTTTCTGCTTTCGCGTAAAATTCACCCACGGGCGGCTTAACCCTTTTAGGAACATTTTCCCTGACATCGTCCCCGGTATCGGGCATTTTATCAATGGCCTGCTCGATTATTTTGCAGCTTTCTTCCATTTCGCGCATTCTTACTATGTTCCTGTCCCAGCAATCACCGAGTGTTCCCATCTCGCCTTTGCCTACGACAACTTCGAAATCCATTTTGTCATAAAATGAATAAGGCTCATCCTTACGAAGGTCGTAAGGAACGCCGGAACCTCTGAGAACAGGGCCTGAGCAGCCGTAGTTGATAGCTACGTCAGCCGGTAAAATCCCGATATTTATTGTCCTTTCCAGGAATATCCTGTTGTTTATTAGCAGCTTGTAAACTTCGTCGTTGGTTTCGCGCACAGTTTTGACTATATGCATTACCTGCTGTTTGAAGTCCCGCGGCACATCCCGCTGCAATCCGCCTATCCAGAAATAATTATAAAGCAGCCGCCCGCCGGAGCAGTGCTCAAAAAGATTTATGATCAGCTCGCGGTCCCGGAATAAGAACAGGAAGGGAGTAAAAGCTCCCGAATCGAGGCCGAATGTTGCCACAGCTATCTGGTGGTTAGCTATCCTGTTGAGCTCGGCCAGGATCATTCTTATGTACTCTATCCTTTCAGATACCTCTATGCCGAGCATTTTTTCCATACCCATTACATAGGGCCACTCATTATTCATGGATGAAATGTAATCCATCCTGTCGATATAAGGGATCACCTGAGGATAGGTAAGGTTTTCAGCGTGCTTTTCGAAGCAGCGGTGCAGATAGCCTATATGAGGCACAACTTCTGTAACTATTTCGCCTTCGAGCTCTACTTCGAGCCTCAGCACACCATGTGTAGAGGGATGCTGTGGGCCTACGTTAAGGCGCATCCTTTCTGTTTGTACGCGCCCGAAATCTACTTCAAAATATTTTGTTTCTGCCACTATATCTGACCTGATTTAGATTAATTCAAATTAAATTAATAAGGAACTTTTATGCCGTGATAGACATCCGGTTCTTTATAATCCTTGCGAAGCGGGAATCCTTCCCAATCGTAAGGGCAAAGTATCCTGATCATATTTGGGTGCCCCTCGAACTTGATGCCGAACATGTCCCATGCTTCTCTTTCATGCCAGTTGGCCGTTTTCCATATATTTTCAACTGTCGGCAGGGCCGGCTCATCCCTGTCCAGCTTAGCTTTCAGAGTCAGCCTGTGCTTATGTTTTATCGAGTAAAGGTGGTAAACAACCCCGAAGTTGTCCTTATAATCCATACCCGATAAGTTCACCAGGTAATCGAAATGGAAATCGTCTTCATCCCTGAGGGCATGGCATATTTCGTTTACCTTTGCCGGCTCGATATTGATCCAGGGATCGGAGTTTTCTTCTTCTGCCAGCTCAATTATCGCTTCGGCGAATTCAGCTTTAAGTTTGTCGTGAATTTCTTTTATGTTCATTTCCGCACCGGTTAATTATTATCTTTAATTGATTTTCCGTGCCCTTCAACTTCTACTAATCCGGGAACTTCAATTTTTCTTTCCGGATTATTTCTATCTTCTTTAGCAATTCTTTTCCTTTTCTCAAAGATCTTCTGTTTGCTGATCATATCCTGCAGTTTGACCATACCTTCGAAGAAAGCTTCAGGCCTGGGCGGACATCCCGGCACATAAACATCCACAGGAATAATTCTGTCAATGCCTTTAAGCACGTGATAGCCCTGCTTCCAGTAGGGCCCTCCCGTATTGGCACATGAACCCATAGAGAGAACATACTTTGGCTCGGCCATCTGTTCATAAAGCCTTTTTATCCTTTCGGCCATCTTTAAGGTAACAGTTCCCGAAATGATGATAAAATCAGCCTGCCTCGGGCTGGTTCTGGGGATACAGCCGAATCTCATAAAATCGAAATGAGCGGCGTTCAGCGCCATAAATTCAATAGCGCAGCATGCCAGGCCGAACTGTAGGTACCAGTCCGATTTACTGCGCCCCCAGTTAAGAAGGTCTTCCATTGTGCCGAGTACAAAACCCCCGGCGTTATATGGTTTATCTAATCTATCTAATAGTCCCATTATATATTACTCCGTTATAATTATTCCGTTTTTTTTCTTTTTGGCAATACAAGATCGTCCAATTTAGGAATATATGGCTGGGGCTTTTCCCATTCGAGGTAGCCTTTGGCCCAGTCGTAAGCAAGGCCCAGCACCAGAATAAACACAAATACGGCCATTGCCCAGAAAGCATACCATCCCAGATCCTTGAAAACTATTGCCCAGGGGAATAAGAGCACAAGCTCAACATCGAAGATGAGGAATGCAAGCGCTACTATATAAAACCTTGTATTAAACTGTATCCAGGGGCTGCCTATGGGCTCTTCGCCGCTCTCATAGGTAGTCAGCTTTTCAGGGGTCGGGTTGCTTGGCCTGATAATCGCGGCAACTATTAAACCTGCCGCAACGAACATGACTCCAATGATTAAAAATATCAGGATTACGCCAAAATTCGTCAGCATATTTTATCCGTTATATTATTGAGCAATCGTAAGTGTCAGTTAAACGCGTTTTAAGCGTTGACTTCGACGCGCAAATTAATCAATCAGCCGGAAAAAACCGACTATTTTTTGAAAATAAAATAATAGCATAATCGTTGAGCCGCAGCCCCTAATTCCGCCAAAAGCCTTATAAGGCAATAAATTATAAGGGTTTAGCCTAAACTAAACCCTTCATGAAAAAAATTTTATCCTCTTTCTAATTTATTCACTTATGAATTGGCAATTAAACGGCCTTTAATCCTATATGAAAAGGAGCTGAACCAATATAAATATCGGCAAAAGCACGATTAAAGAAAACTTAAACATATAGGAAAAGAAATCGGGCATTTTGATGTTACGGTTTTCGGCTATTGCCTTAACCATAAAATTCGGCCCGTTACCAATATAAGTCATAGAACCGAAAAATACAGCTCCAGCGCTTATGGCCTCCATTATTCTGTCGGGTATACCGGCTACTATATGCCCCGGAATTAGCATTTCCGGGTGCAGTTCTATTATACCAACCTGGAGGTAGTAGAATGTAACGGCTGTCGGGGTATTATCCAAAAAACCGCTCAAAAGGCCAGTAGCATAGTAAAACTGGCTCGCGCTTGTTATACCAAGCTCGTTAGCATGTATTTTAAGGTATTCAAGCGCCGGTACCATAGTTATGAAAATACCGATAAAAAGATAGGTAACTTCCTGTATTGGCTCCCAGGAAAATTTATTCTTAAGGCGTGTTTCCCGTCTGGTTAATTTTAATGACAGCAAGGCCATTACAAGTATAATAAACTCCCTAATGAAGCCGTAATTGGCATTTTGTTTGATAATAATAAGAGTATTCGAATTAATAAAGGCAACAGCCAGAATAACTCCAAGCAGTAAGATGAAATTTCTTTTGCCCTGCAGCTTTATGCTGATTTTTTCTGCCGGAGCCTGCTTGCTATCCTTAAAATCCTTCCTATACTTATAGCTGTCAAACAGGAAATATATCAGTAGCAATATAGCATTGGTAAATGCCCATTCTCTGAAAAGGCATGTAAACCAAAAGAAATCCGCTCCTCTTAAGTACATCATGAATAGCGGTGGATCTCCCAAAGGAGTGAGTAGCCCTCCGCAGTTAGCCACAATTGCTATAAAGAACAGTATCGTGTGAACATTGGATTTGCGGTCCCTGTTTGTATTTATCAAAGGCCGTATAAGCAGCATGGCCGCGCCTGTTGTGCCCATAAATGAGGCCAGAAGCGCACCTATTGCCATAATTATCGTATTTACAAGCGGACGCGACCTGAGATTGGTTTCCACGTAAATTCCGCCGGTAATAACAAATAAACCTCCCAATAGAATAATGAAAGGCACGTAATCAAAAAATATGATATGATAAAATTCGTGCGACATACCTGTAGCAAATAAGTAAACCGCCGTTGGTATGCCGAGCGAAAGGGCGATGATGAGTTTATTCCTGTTTGATTCCCAAAACCTGTGTGCCGCCAGCGGCAGAACCGCTATTGCTCCAAGCATCAATACAAATGGTATTATTGAATAAAGCGGCACTTCCGCGTGATGTTCCATTTTCCCTGTCCGTTAATATGCCCAAACCGTGAAATACTTTTTCGTCATGATCAAAATTAAGAAGGCAAAATTAGGCATATTAGCAATCCGCTACAAATATAAGCTTATATAAGGCAGGCTGAATAGATAAAAAAAAGCCGCTTTAAACGGCTTTATGAAATTTTATTATTCTTAATTTAATTTCCGGTTGGCTTTTTCTTTTTCCGTTCTTCCAAAAGGGCCGTGGCGGACGACCTCAATGCGTCAGTGAATCTCTTGTATCTTACCGCGTTCGCTCCGGATAATGTTGCCCGTTCAAGGAATAATATTAAATTATTGGCTTCTGCAACTGTCAACTGCACGGTAACGGAATCGGTATTGGTAACCTCCTGCTCCTTAGCTGCATTGATAAAACCCTCGAGACGTGCCTGCATTTGGAGAAAAGGATCGACCTCGCTGCCTTTTATATCGATGGTTGCCATAGCTTTATTGGCGAAAACTATATCGCCGAAAATAAATGTAGGTTTGAGTATCTGGTTTTCCAGCTTTTCCTCTCCTGCGGGAACTTCCTGTGCACTGACTGATATCGCTGCAAAAATCAAAGTTATGACAATTAAGATCAATCTTGCATTCATACATTATCCTGATAAAAAATTCTCAAATATTTATAAATTAAGTCCGAGGCTGAACCTGTGCAGGTTAACCGCCGAACCGTAACGGGCAAATCCGTAATCTATTATGAAATCCTCGAAATTTAGACCTGCTCCCGCGGATATTCCGGATAGCCCTTTTTCTTCGCCGGGGGCGGTCATTCTTCTAACCTGGTTATCATAGCCGAGCCTTACCCTGAGCGCTTCGCCAAAGTACAGCTCGCCGGCAAGCGCGAACTGCTCGAACCTCCTGAAAAAGCCGCCGTCGCTGTCACCAAGATGGTGAAAAGTGAAGTTTACCAGCAATGGAAGGCCGCGCAGCCTGTGGTTAATACCCGCGCGAATATCCAAAGGAAGCGATTCATTCTCCCCTGCAATCTTAGTTAATTGAGTGCCCGCGTTTAAAACGGATACGCCAATATTTGTGCGCTTATCCGGAATAAGATATATAATTCCTGCATCAACCGCCAGGGCGGAAGTGCTGGCATCCTCTATATTTACGAAAATGAATTTGAGCGATACACCATAGTAAAGGTTTGTATCCAAAATATTGGAATAGGTTCCTCCCAGGGCAATGTCATTAGCCCCGAATTCAGGCCTGAGGTTTCCGAATTCATCCGCTCCCTGAAATGAACCGTAATTTGTATATCCCGCGAACCCTGCCACAGTGCCCTCCTCAAGTGGTCGCACATAAGTTACCGCGCCCGAATTAATATCCAGCGTGTGCTTTAAGAATGTAGTGGAAAAGTTCTTATCATCAACTGTAGATACAGCTGCCGGATTAAAGAAAATGGCATCCGGATCCTCCGGCATGGAAACATAGCATCCCGCCAAAGCCGCCGCTCTGGCATCAGAGACATAACGCAGAAATTCAAAAGGAGTAGGCTCCGCGGCAAAGGATAGTTTTGTTAAGCCCACAAACAACAGGGCCGTTAGAAATAACCGGAATTTAGGCATTTTCAATTTCCTTATTAAAAACCAAATGACATTAAGTAACAAAGCCCGGCGGAACCTCCGAAAAAAAATGATCTAAACGCTCTTAGTTGATTAACAGCGTTTTTTAATTATTGTTACAACGTAAAAAGCAGATATTAATTTACACTTAATTAAGAAATTTTCAAATTAAAAGTTTGGGTCGGGTAATTTAAAAATCATAACTGATGCTGCTTTTGTAATTTATTTTTTCAAATGTTTCCTGAAGAGTAATTCCAAATCAGCGGCAACGGTATTATCCTTAAACAGCTCCTTCTGTCTGTAGAATTGATTTTTTTTCCTGGTAATGATCAGAACAGCCGGAGCTATCTCTACTTTGTATTTAGATAACAGCCCTGTTTGAATGTTCTTGCCGGAATCTTGATCGTCTTCTATATCAAATAGAAATTCATATTCTTTTTTGGAAAAATACTGCCGCGCCCGCTTAATTTCTTCTTTTTTCCGGATTATGTTTCGTTTTGCCCCGTTTAGCAGGACGATTTTTTTGAGCGGTACATTGATTTTATTTAGCGCGGTATCGATCTTATGAAAGCATTCTTTACACGCGATGCCATGGAACATTATTATGATAGCAGGTTCATTACCCGCGCCTATAATGACTTCATTCCCACGGATATCAGCGGCTTTGTAGAGTGTACCCTCTGAATCTGTGAAACTGATCAATAAAAAAGCGGCTATAAGAATAATTTTCATTTTATTTCCCTGATAAATACAGAATACTTCAGGTCATTTTCGAAAAAATATTCTTCCACTTTATTATTGATTTCTTCATTAGTTCCTTTGTTTATTTCTTTTACATCAAATGGAAAAGCCGTTAAATTGAGTATCATACCGTTTGATACTTTATGGCTGGAGCCCAGCTTTAGTAAATCAGGGTTGAATTTTTCATCCTCTTTTCCCGGAAATGTCATGTCACCCCGGGTTAATTGCCAACTGCCTTCAGTTCTTTCCCAAATATCAAAATAGTACTCTTTTCCGTATTCGCCGGGTATTTCCCAGCATATAAGTAATTGGTCATTATTGATAAAATTCACTGAATTTATCAGGCTCATTTCATAATAATCTCCCATCTTGTCCATTAATTGCCCTTTAATTGGCTCTTTATCATCTATTTTTGGAACTTCTTTTGAGTTTGATTTCCATTTTGGGGGCTGTCTATTTATTGATGTTAAAAATTCAGCCTTATGA
>CAZJAH010000018.1:0-57558 GCA_964544155.1 uncultured Hyphomicrobiales bacterium
AGTTGGGAGAGCGCTTGAATGGCATTCAAGAGGTCAGGAGTTCAAATCTCCTTGGGTCCACTGCGCTTTATATTTGTGGGGCCGTAGCTCAGTTTGGTTAGAGCGCCTGCCTGTCACGCAGGAGGCCGCGAGTTCGAGTCTCGTCGGCCCCGCTCATAAAAGGCTGTCTCTTTTTTTAGGGACAGCCTTTTTTTATTTTCTAAAATATACTTAACTATTTATTAATAAAATATCCTCAATTAAGAGCTGATGCTATCTGAATATTAAGTTTGTTTTATATCTAAATTATCTTTCCCTTTTTATTAGCAATCACCTTATTATTTAAAAAAAACAAATATGCTTGTTATATACTATTAAATAGAGTATTTTTATCTGTTAATTCATTCAGATGTTTGAACTAAAATTATTTAAGAAATAATATTAGATGTAAAAGCAAATTATAGTCAATAGCAAGATATTTAATTAAATGAAAAAAATACTAATAATTGGTGGCGGAATTGCCGGCCTGACTGCGGGAATATTCGCCCGGAAAAATGGATTCAAAAGCATTATTCTCGAAAAACATCATACAACAGGTGGAGAATGCACCGGGTGGGACAGGCAGGGGTATCATATCGATGGTTGTATCCATTGGCTGGTGGGCACGATGGAAGGAACTCCAATCAGAAGGCTATGGGAAAAGGCAGGCGCGCTGGAAAATGTTGAAATCTACCATCCTGAAAGCTTTTTAGCGCACGAACATCAGGGTGTAACCGTACACTTTTATCGTGACCTTGAAAGGCTAAGGACAAGCTGGCTTGAGATTTCACCCGAAGATAAGAATTCAATTGAGCAGCTTTGCGCTGACATTAAAATTCTCCAATCCTTTTCTTTTCCTGTCGGCAAACCAATGGATATGATGAATATTCTTGAAAAAATCAAATATATGATTTCTATGAAGGATATTGGCCCGATCGTGCAGAAATATAGTAAGATAAGTGTACGGGATTTTGCTGGCAGCTTCAGCCATCCTGCACTGCGAGAAGCCTTGTCTTCATTTATGCCGGATGATGGCTACAGTGCCCTGTCAGTTGTTTTCCCTCTCGGGACATTTACCGGCGATCAATCTTCAATTCCCTACGGTGGTTCCAAAGCCCTTGCCATGCGTATGGCGGATAAGTTTATCTCTCTGGGAGGAAGGGTTGAAACATCATGCGAGGCATCAGGATTAGAAATACACAAAAAGACGGTGAAAAGGGTTTTTACCAAAAATGGAAAGGATTTCGATGCAGATTATGTTATAGCAGCATGTGATGCAAAAGTTTTGTATGATCATTTGCTGAAAGGCCAATTTAATGATCCAAAGTTTCAAATTAGGTACAATAACCCAAAAGATTACCCCCTGGCATCAAATATCTATATCGGAGCCGGGTATGCAGGTACAATGGATGATATTCCGCGTACCCTTCGTTTTCCGGTCGAGTCAATAGGCGTCAAACAGAATGGAAAGCAAATTAGCCATCTGCAAATGACACATTACGGCTATGAAAAGGATTTTGCCCCTAAGGGACATACTTCCATAACATTTGCCATCAATCAGTTTCAACCAGAGCTGGATGATTGGGATGTACTATATGAAGACAAAGAGGCTTACAAGCTTGAAAAGGACCGTATAGGTGAGGCAGTTATCGCGGCTGCGGAGTCACGCTTTCCTCAAATGAAGGGGAAAATTAAACTACTTGATGTTGCCACTCCAAAAACATATGAGCGTTATTGTAACGCTTATCGGGGAGCTTTTATGGGTTTCTGGCCAACCCTCCGCGGGAAATCACTTTCGCACACCGGCCGTATAAAGGGTTTGAAAAATATATTTCTTAGCGGTCAATGGCTTCAACCCCCGGGAGGGCTTCCCATTGCATTAATTACCGGAAAAGATACAATAATGAGGCTTTGCAAGCGAGAAAGAATTAAGTTTATTGAATAGGCCGAAAAAAAATAACTGAATAAAATAACTATGAATAGAATTATTAATGAAAAACTCTTTTCAAAGTGACGAGCTTTTAGAGATCGTAGAGAAAGAAGGCTTTACAGGCCTGAACGGTGACGAGCACAAGCTTGAATTCAAAGACCTCATGCGGCACCGCATCGATAAGATACTGCTTGTTTGCAGCTTATATGACTATTACACAATTGTTGAAGACGGACATCTTCAGGAAGCTTTATTCAATGAATATCTGGAGCTCAACCTTTACTACGCGCCGCAGATATCGAGAACCTACTCAGGCAATACCGCGCTCGAAATGCTCGATAATGACCGCTACGACCTGGTTATAACTACCCTAAGGCTGGGCGAGATCGAGCTTTCGGATTTCGCCGATACAGTAAAAGAAAAACATCCGGAGCTTCCCGTTGTGCTGCTTGCCTCACAATCGAAAGAACTACAGGTACATCTCGAAAGCGGGAAACTGGATTCATTTGACAGGGTATTCATCTGGTCGGGTGAAAGAAGAATATTTCTCGCGATAATCAAATTATTCGAAGATAAAAAAAACGCTCCCGGCGACTGTCTGGAAAACGGCATAACCAACATCATTCTTGTGGAGGATTCGCCGAATTTCTACTCTGCTTACCTGCCATTAATATATACTGAAGTAATGAAGCAGACCCAAAAATTAATCGAAGAAAGTAAAAATTCACCGGAAAAGCTTCTTAAGCAGAGGGCAAGGCCAAAGATATTCCTTGCTACCAATTATGAAGAAGCCTACAGCTACTTTGAAATGTACAAGGATACTCTTCTCGGGCTTATAAGCGACCTTAAATTTAAAAAAGACGGTATCATAAGAGACGACGCCGGATTCCGGCTTATAGCACATGTTAAGGAAGAGATGCCTAACCTGCCCGTTTTGCTGCAGTCAAACTTTACGGAAATTGAATCTAAAGCTCTCAGGCACGGTATATATTTCCTTGATAAAAGCTCCCGTACTCTGCTATTGAAACTTAGAAATTTTATGCAGGAAAATTTCGGGTTCGGAGATTTCGTTTTCAGAATGCCTGACGGCTCCGTAGTACAAAGGGCAAGGAACCTGCGTGAACTTCGCGACAGACTGAAATTCATACCGAATGAATCACTGCTGTTCCATTCACGCTATAACCATTTTTCATACTGGCTGATAGCTCGCACACAGTTCGAACTGGCCTATAAAATCCGGCCCGTTAAGATCAACTCTTTTGAAACAGCCGCTGAGTTAAGAAAGCACCTGATACACGTCATGACACAGCATATTCACGAAGAGCAGCGGGGAGTTATTTCAATATTCCAGCGATCTGAATTCGACAACGAAAAAGTCTTTCAGATGATAGGAGAGGGCTCTTTAGGCGGCAAAGCACGCGGCCTGGGATTTATCGATAAGATACTGAAGCATTATATTAAGCCGGGATTTTTCCCCGGTATTTCAATTTCAATCCCTAATACAATTGTTCTCGGGGCTGATGTTTTCAGTCATTTTATGGAATTGAACGATCTTTATGAAATAGCAGTTAAGAATATCCCCGATGAACAGATACTAAGAGCTTTTCTGAGAGCAGAGCTGCCCCCAACAGTTCTGGGCGATATCCGAGAAATAATACATCAGACAAAGTTTCCGCTCGCGGTGCGTTCTTCCAGCCTGCTGGAGGACGCCGTTTATCAGCCCTTCGCCGGCATTTATGCAACAGTGATGCTTCCCAACAGCAACACAAACGCGCAGGTCAGGTTTCAGAACCTCGTGCAGGCTATTAAGTATGTATACGCGTCAACTTATTTCCGAAGTGCAAAAAATTACATTGAAGCCACGGGAAACCGCATCGAGGAAGAAAAAATGGCCGTTATAATCCAGAGGCTTGTCGGCAAAAAATACGGCAATTATTTTTATCCGCACATTTCCGGTGTTGCCAAATCTTATAATTACTATCCCTTTGGGAAATCACAGCCGAAAGACGGCGTGGTCAATCTCGCTCTCGGATTAGGCAAAACCATAGTTGACGGAGGAGTCAGCATGCAGTTTTCGCCGCGGTATCCCGGCATAACGCCCCAATTCGGAAGTACTTCCGATCTTTTCAATAAATCCCAGATAAAATACTGGGCTCTGGATATGACTTCTGATATCATTAAAAAAATTCCTGACGAAAACAGCCATTTAAAGCAGATCGACCTGGGATTCGCGGAAAGGCACGGCACACTGAAACACCTCGCGTCAACATATTCACCTGAAAATGACATCTTTTACGAAGGTATAGCCAGAAAAGGCCCCCGTGTGCTTAATTTTGCCCCTATACTTAAATCAAAGGTTTTCCCGCTAAACGACATTCTTAAACTACTGATGAAAATGAGCGAAATTGCCATGAACGCACCTGTGGAGATCGAATTTGCGGTAAATCTTGCGGGCGATGATCCGACACCTGCTGAATTCAAATTCCTGCAGGTCAGGCCTATGGTAAAAACCGAAGGCAAAATCGAGCTTGACATTGACAAAATCAGTACAGGCAGTATACTGCTCAAATCAGATAATGTATTAGGGAATGGCGTTTATTTCCTTGATTATATGCTTTATGTAAATAAAGATAAATTCAATCCTTCGCGTACAAGGCAGATTGCCGCAGAGATAGACAAGATCAACAGATTGATGCTCGATAAAAAGCAAAATTACCTGTTATTGGGCCCTGGAAGGTGGGGTTCATCCGATCCCTGGCTGGGAATCCCCGTTGATTTTTCTAATATTTCGGCTGCGCAGGCCATTGTGGAAACCGCCATGCCGCACATGACAGTGGATCCTTCGCAGGGATCGCATTTTTTCCACAATATTACATCTTTCAGGATCGCTTATTTCACAATGAACAAAGTCAGTGATGACAAGAATATAGATTGGGACTGGATAAATAATCAGCCAGCTGAAACCGAAACCGGTTTTTTAAGACTTGTAAGACTAAAAGAAACCCTTGAAATAAGGGTTGACGGCCATACTGGAAGAGGCATAATCATAAAAGGGGAATAAGAATGCTGCCTAAAAAGGAACGCTGCTATCCATGTAAACCGGAATGGAAGATAATCCTGGATCATTTGATCTACCAGGATACCGACGCTCTGTACCGGATTTGCAGGAAAATGATAATCCATCTCGACAGAATGAAAGTTGAAGAGATACATGACCTTCTTGAGCAATTGAACCCCACTGATACTGTTGAAAGCAAAATTCAGATCATCGGGCCTAACTGGCCTAAACCTAAAGGTTCCCCCTTTATCGCGTCGGATATTATATACCGGGTTTTTCAAATTGCAGATCTGCATATCGAGGATAATAGAATCACGGAGATGCTAAATCTCTGGATAATGCAGGAAAGGATAGGGCATTTGTCAATGGTACTTGAAAAAAGGCACGTACCCCTTGTTGAAGTTATTGAAGCGCTTAAAAAGTACGCGAGGGCATTTAACCGTACCAGCTTCCAAACGTACGAGGAGCGCGTAGGATTGAGGGTTTCACTTATTAATCGGTTTTTATCCGAAAACCTGACTTATATAAATATCGCAAAACACTTTATCACAATAGATTCAATCAGTAAAATACTTGATTATATTCTCGGACCTGCTTATGGCAACGGCAAGCTCGGCGGTAAAAGTTCAGGCCTTTTGCTTGCTTATCAGATCATTGAAAAAAAGAAAGATGAGAATCCCGATCTTTTAGATATTAAAACCCCGAAAAGTTATTTTTTGACTTCAGACGGAGTGCTTGAATTTATTCATTATAATGCGCTGGATGAGTTCGTTTTTACAAAATATCAATCAACTGAAGAAATTCAGAATGAATATCCATTTTTAGAATATATTTTTAAAAATTCACATTTTCCGCCTGAAACAATGCCCGCATTTAATATGATATTGGATGATTTCAAGGATAAACCAATTGTGGTGCGGTCATCAAGCCTGCTTGAAGATAGCTTTGAAGCATCATTCAGCGGTAAGTACAAGAGCCTGTTTCTAGCAAACACAGGCACCAGGGAAGAAAGGTGCGCGGCGCTGAAAAACGCCATAGCGGAAGTTTACGCAAGCATTTTCGGGCCTGATCCCATCGAGTACCGTAAGGAAAGAGGGCTCCTGGATTTCCGTGAAGAAATGGGAATACTAATACAGGAAGTAGTCGGTACAAAGGCCGGGAAATACTATTTTCCCGCAATGGCGGGTGTGGCATTCAGCCATAATGAATTCCGCTGGTCGAACAGAATTAAGCGGGAGGACGGCATTTGCAGGCTTGTTGCCGGCCTGGGCACAAGAGCTGTTGACCGTACTATGGACGATTACCCCACACTGATTTCTCCGGGCCAGCCGGGACTTAAGGTAAATACTAATTTTCAGGATATTATCAGATACTCGCAACAAAAGATCGATGTTATTAATCTTGAGGAGCGGAAATTCGAAACCATCACATTAAAGGAACTTATCGACGAAGCCAACGGCTATTTTCAGGGCCTGGAGAGAATTGTATCATTTAACAGGGGCGCCATGATGGTTGATCCCATTGGGGCTCTCTCAGACTTCATGAGTGAGGATCTGGTAATCACTTTTAATTCATTAATTGAAAATACCGGTTTTATTCAGCAGATGAAAGAAATACTAAAAGAGCTGAGCGAGGCCTTTAACAGTGCTGTCGACGTCGAATTTGCAAGCGACGGCAAAGATCTTTACCTTTTGCAGTGCAGGCCACAGCGCAAACTTAAAAACGGTGCAGATATTAAGCTACCGGCAGGTATCCCTGAACAGAAAGTTATTTTCACCGCTAATACTTATATATCCTCCGGAATAGCCGAAGATATTGAATATGTGGTTTATGTCGATTCAGCAGAATATTCAAAGCTCAGTTCTAAAGATGAGATTTATGAAGTAGGTAAAACAATTAGCAGGCTGAATAAAAAGCTGCCTAAGAGGAAATTTATCCTTATAGGCCCGGGAAGGTGGGGCAGTAAAGGAGATATAAAGCTTGGTGTGCCTGTTATTTATTCGGATATAAATAATACCGCCATGCTGATAGAGGTATCACTGGAAAAAGACGGATACAGCCCTGAATTATCATTTGGAACGCATTTCTTCCAGGATTTGGTCGAGGCTGATATAAAGTACCTGCCGCTTTATCCCGATAAGGAAGGTGTAATATTCAGTAATGATTTCTTTTACTCCATGCCCAACAGGATCAGGAATTATATTAATGATTATAAGCTTAATGAAAGGGTAGTAAAAGTTCTTAAGGTATCTGACATGTTCGGGAATTCAAAACTCACCATTGTTATGGACGGGGATAATTCCGAAGCCATGGCATATATAAATGAGGAGCAAAAGTAGAGGCATTACTTATTTAAAATAATGATAATTTGTTCTTTTTTCATAAATTTATAAGAAATTGATTAAAAAAACCAGATAATATGTCAATAATAGAATCATTAGTGCAGACTCAGGAATTCGCGACTCTGCCTCCTGTCGCCACAAAAGTCCTGAACATGCTTGAAAACGATGACCTCGATGTACGTGATATAGCAGAAGTCATAGAAAAAGACGCATCACTTACATTAAAGCTTCTCAGGGTGGCTAATTCGCCTTTATATGCCACAAGGAGTGAAATTACCAGTATACAGCAGGCCATAATGAACCTCGGGCTCAACAGGCTTACCAATATTGTACTTGGGGTATCGATTTTTTCCAAGTTCTTATTATCTTCACAAAAAGAAGCCCGCCAGCTCATGGAGAAATTCTGGTGGCATGCCTCATGCACGGGAATGGTTGCCAAATCACTTAGTGATAAGCTGGGAGTTTATTTCAGAGAAAGTGAATTCATCGGCGGCCTTTTACATGATATTGGCAAGCTGGCCATGCTGCAGTATGATTCATCCCGGTATGGACGAGTAGTGGAAATGGTGCAAAACCACGGCGCAATCGACCTTGAAGCCGAACACGATGTATTCGGTGCTACGCACACTGAAGTCGGAGCGGAAATTGCACGCTTGTGGAAACTTCCCGAAGACCTGACCACCGTAATTGTTTACCATATGCAGCCCTCCCTTGCTCCCGCCCATAAACCGCTGACAGCCGTTGTCAGGCTGTCCGCTCTGCTTTGCGAGGTTTGGGGAGCGGGTTTTTTCGAAGGTGTTAAAAAACTGGACTTAAAGCAGGATGAATCATGGATAGTACTTACCCGGGAACTCGATGATGTAAAAAACATGGATGTAGAGATCCTCACTTTCGAGCTGGAAAAAGATTTCCAGAAATCATCAGAATTCCTGAAGATAATCAGCACAGAGAAGTAGTTTTCTAGTCTCAGTCGAGATTAATTTAAAGCAATAATAGGATTAATTTAAAGCAATAATAGTTTACATGGGAATAGTCTTCAAATAAAAAGGCCCTGCCGCAAAGCAGAGCCTCATTTTTGTTCATCATGTGTATAGTCATCAGCCGACGGGTTCTCTGCTGAACCTTGCCGGTAGAGATTTCCTCGAGAATACATAGTATGCCGCGGGCACTACATAAAGCGTCAACGCGGTCGAAACAATAAGGCCGCCGATACTGACCACACCTAGGGGAATGCGCATTTCCTTACCCGCGTCGCCGATACCGAGTGCCATGGGAAGCATACCCAAAATAATTGCCACTACTGACATTATGATTGGCTTGAGCCTGACCGGACAAGCCTTAATGAGGGCTTCTTTCGGGTCCAGTCCTTCTTCCCGCCGGAGCTGGTTGGCGTAGTCGAGCATGAGAATAGCGTTATTCACCACAATTCCAATGAGCATAATTATCCCCATCATTGATGTAATGTTAAATGTGGTATTGGTAATTATCATAGCTCCCAACACACCAATTATAGCCAACGGAAGAGTAAGCAATATAAGTATAGGCTGTGTAAAGCTCTCCAGCACTGCTGCCAGGAGCATATATGTTAGCAGCGTTGCAAGAATAAACGCGAATCCCAGGTCCTGCACCATCGCGTTAAGCATTTCAGCGTTGCCGCCCCATGCTACCCTGTAACCGGAGGGCAGATCAATTTTTTCAACTTCGTCATTTATCTGATCGATAATACCGCCCATTGGTACATCAGCCGCAGGCGAACCGGTGAATTGGATGGAAGTGAACTTGTCATTTCTCAGAATCTTTGTATAGCCTGATGTGAATTCAACATCAGCCAGCTGTGAAATACGGTAAACGGCACCTGTCGGGCTTACTACGGGAATATTTCCAACTTCCTCCGGAGTATCCACGGATTCATCTGTAAGTGTGATAACCAGGTCATATTCTTCGCCTTCTTCCTTATACTGTGTAGCGGCCATACCTTCGATTGCCGCCCTTACTGATATAGCCAGAGTCTGTGAGTTAAGGCCTGCCAGAGAGAGCATATCCCTTTTGGGTGTAAGGGAAATTTCCGGTTTGCCGGCCCTTGAACTGTGATTATAATTGATAAGCCCCGGGATGTCTTTCGTGGATTCGTAAATTATTGTTTTATATTTTTCTAGAGTATCCAGATTTGGGCCTGAAAGAAAAAATTCAATGGGAGCGCCGGGCCCGCCCATACCTTCCAGCTTTTTCACTTCTATCCTGGCATTTGGTATATTTGAAACATCTTTAGTGATATTAGCAATCATATCCTGCAGGCCGAGCTCCCTTTCACCGGCCGGCAGCAAATGGACGTCCATTCTGGCCATGTTTGTGCCGAGGTCGAGCTCACTTAGCCTGCCGAGGTTTGTCAGTGTATGAGTTACAACATCGTATTTATTAACTCTTTTTTCAATTTCATTCATGATTACGGCTGTTTCCTCCAGGTTATAACCTACAGGCAGTTCTACTTCAATGCCAATTTTGCCGTCATCGGTTTCTGGTATGAACTCGAATCCGAGCTGCGGTGCCATAGTCATTACGCTCAGTATAAGTATAATAAAAGAACCGGCAAATATCCCCAGTGAGATGAATTTATTTTTTAGAGCTATCCTGAGAGTTCTTTCATAGAGCTTATCCCACATTTTCGAGAATTGATCCATTTTCTTGCCTATAGGCCCCAGTTTATCGTCTTTTTTAAGGATAATGGAAGCCAGCATGGGAGTTAGTGTGAAAGACATTATCAATGAAATAATTGTGGCGAATGCTGCTGTGAAAGCAAGCTCCTGAAGGAATTTACCAACCATTGAGCTCATAAGCCCGAGCGGTACGAATACCACGATATTGGTCAGAGTGGCTGCGATAACAGCCACTGCCACTTCCGATGTACCCTTATAGGCAGAGTCGCGGCGGCTATGGCCCAATGATTTGAACCGGAAGATATTTTCCAGTACTACAACCGAGTTTGCCACAAGCACACCCACAGATACCGATAAGCCCATAAGTGACATCATGTTAAGGCTGAAGTCAAATACCTGAAGCAGCATGAATGTAGATATTATTGATGTCGGCATTGAGAGTGCAACAATAATAGTCGAGCGCCAGTCATAAAGGAATATCAGCAGGATTATCGAAGTAAAGATCACACCGAGTATGATATTGCTAATGGTATCATTAACAGTACTTTCGATAAATACCGACTGGTCGTTAACGAGTTCAAGGTGCATGCCCGAGGGCAGGGTTTTGTTGATCTCCGGCAGGATTTTTATTACTTGTTCGGCGATCTCTACGGCATTGCCTTCGGCGCTTTTTACGAGTGAAAGCCTTACAACGTTCTGATCCCTGAAGTTTTCCTTATTATTATAATAAATGGCTCTTTCCCGGATTTTTTTGCCGCCGTCTATAACACTGGCAAACTGTTTGATCTTTTTCTCGCCGAAAGGTGTCTGTACAATTGTTTCCCTGATCTGGTCAATCGTTTTATATGAACCGTCATATCTCACAGTGTATTCCTGGTCTTTCAGGTCAAAGTAGCCTCCGGGCAGGTCCATATTATGAGCGTCTAGCGCCTGCATAAGCTGCGGCATTGAAATGGCATTTTCAAAAACAACTTTGCCGTCCATATTTACATTTATTTCCCTTTCCTGGCCGCCTGTAATGTTCACCTGCGCGACACCCTGTATCTGGGAAAACTCATCTTTAAGGCGCTGATCGGCATAATTGAACATCTCAATAGGAGAGACGTCGCCGCTAAGCACCACATCGATAATTGGAAATTCCTGAAGATTAACTTTCTGAACAATTGGCAGTTCGGCGTCATCCGGGAGCTCATTGACAATCTGGTCAACTTTGTCTTTAACTTCCTGGTTTGCAATGTCTACGTCCTTTCCCAGCTCAAATTCCAGAATGACAATAGATACGCCATCGAGTGAGTATGACTGCAGCCTTTTGATCTGGCTGACTGTACCCACGGCATCCTCAATTTCGGTGCTTATCTGCGATTCAATTTCCTTGGGCCCTGCCCCCGGATAAATAGTAGATACCGTAACAAACGGGATTTCAACATCAGGCATCTGGTTTAGGTTTAGGTTCATAAAAGCTATCCCGCCGAATATCAGGAACAGCAGTATAACCATCGTCGTCAGGATAGGCCTGTTGATCGATACTTTTGCTAAAAACATTTATATTCCCCTTATTTAGTTACATTGATTTTCATACCGTCCTCAAGCATGGAGCTGCAGCAATTGATAACTACATCACCAGGATTGAGGCCTTCCAATACTTCTACATCGAGTCCGCTTCCTTCGCCTGTAACTATATGTTTTTTAACAGCTTTGTCGCCAATTTTCAGGTAAATGAATTCGCCTTCGCTGTCTGTCTGTACGAGGTTTCTCTGGACAACCAAAGCGTCAGGGTTTTCATATATTTTGACCTTTACGGTGATCGACATGCCGCTCTTCAGCTTGTTTTCCGGGTTATTGAACTGAATCTCAACGGGGAAAGCGTTTGTTCTTGCTTCGGTGGCGAGCGCTATCTCTGATACTCTTCCATTAAAGCTGTAGTCCTGCCATTCGGCTGTAGCTTGCTGTCCGAGCTTAAAATTAAGAATTTCATCATCCGATACATCGATTTTGGATATCATCTGATTGGTTTGGGCAACAGTGAATAACGGATCACCCATTTTTGGTATATCACCTTCCTTATGATGCAGTTTCACTATCCTGCCGCTGATTGGAGCTTCAACCATAAGAACTTCTTTTACCTGTTCGAAATTCCTTTTGGCAACCAGATACTGAGTTTCTGTATTGTCAAATTGCTGTTGGGATATTTCACCTGCTTCGAGTAGGCCTTTCATTCTATCATAAGTTTTTTTGGTATTTTCAAATCCAACTTTAGCCTGTTCATACTGCATGTTGGGATTGTCCGTCGGAAATTCAACAATGACCTGTCCTTCTTTCACATAATCGCCTACTTTGGCGTTAATTTTCCTGATTCTGTCTGCAACAGCGGCGCCCTTAGTGGATTCTTTTATCCCGTGCAGGCTTGAAAAATAACTGATGTTTTTTTCAAACATTTGCGGCTGCAATGTTTTAACCTCAACCGGTAAACCATCTTCTTCTCTTATTTCAGTCATGCTTTTCTGTTCAATTTTTACTTCTTCCTCTCCACAGGAAACAAATAATAAAACTGGCACAAAAAATGCCGACGCCACTATTAATTTTTTGTAAATGCTGTTCATTTTTTACTCCGTTAAATATTTATTGTTAGTTTTCGATTTTACTCATAAACGGGCGCATATACCTGTCTTCCACATTGCCCAGAAGGTTATCAAGCTCGGCATTTGCAACAATGTATTCAAGAACAGTCTGTAGCCTGTTTGTGCGCGCCCGCCTGAGCTCTATCTCGGCGTTCTGCACTTCAAGCTGTGTGCTTGTTCCTTCTTTATATCTTAACTGAGCTATTTCATGAGCTCTTTCAGCCAGATTGACATTGCGGTTTTGAGCATCCATTTTGATCCTTACCGCTTCGAGTTCTTCAATTTTCTGTTTTATTTGTACACTAATAACATCCTCTAGCTGATGAAGCTGCTGTCTGGTTTTATCCATTTCGATTTTTCTCTGCTGTACCTTATTGCTTGTCTGCCAGCCGTTGAAGATGTTCATTGAGAACTGCAATCCGACTATGGAAGTATTGCTGTTAACAAAATCCCATTCATTTGCCTGTCCCTGATAAGTATAATTGACAAATCCCACAAGGCTTGGCCAGTAACCGGATCTTTCTAAATCGACAAAAGCATCATCAACCTGAATTTTTTTCCGCAGGGTATTGATCTGATAATTTGATTTCATGGCTTCCCGGATGCTGGCCTTCTGCCCGGGAGTTGATTTATCTTCGTACTTTAACTCGCCCTCCAAAAAAATATCTTCATCCTGAGGCAGGCCCAAAGTCACTTTGAGCATGTCTTTTGCCGATTTAAGCTGATTTTCAAGCTGAATAACGTTAGGCCTTATGTTTTCCACTCTGACTTCAGCCTGTAAGAGGTCAAATTCAGCAACAAGGCCGGCTTTATGCATAGAGCTTACGTTATCGAGATTTTTCTCCGCGTTTTGAAGGCTTGTCCTGGTGATTTCAAGCAGGTCTTGCGTTAGTAATACGCCATAAAATGCTTTCTTTACATTCAAAATGGTGTTCGAAACAGTGTTTTTCAACATCTCTTTTGAAACATCCAGATATTCCTGAGATGCTCCTATCCCCCGGAAAACGGCTGAATTAAAGAGTACCTGAGAAATAGTTCCGGTGGCTTCATAGGAATTAGCTCCTCCGATTTTCAAAGTCATTAGTTCATCAGCAGGCGCTTCAGGATTAAAAGCATTGGCCGGTGCAAAGAATACGGGCTGCTCGAGAAAATGGTTGAAATTTGCGCTTAAGTCAACGCTCGGCAGCGCGTTACCGAATGCTTCATTAACCTGGTGCTGTGCTTTATTTACTTCCATCTCAGCAAGATTGATTTCGCTGCTGCCGCCAAGGGCAGTTTCAATGGCCTGGTCTAAAGTCAGCCTTTGCTGAGCCTCAGCTGAACAAATCCCGGCCATGGCCAGAAAGGCCGCAAGGATAGATGTTTTCATTATTCTGTAAGGCTTCATTTTAAAATTCCGGTAATTAGTTTATACATCATTATTATCTTTACAATTGTAATTTTTTCTCGCGTCCTCGGTAAGCACTCCCGTGAATAGTATCTTGTAAATATCGCCGATAATCTCCGTAGCCGTCATCGGCAGGGTGTTGATCACCTCGGGCATGGCAATATTCCTTACTGTATGATAATGCAGCAGGTATGCAATTTCTTTATTAATGTCATTCCTGAATACTCCTTTTTCCTGTCCCTTTTTAAAAATTACCCTGAAATTCTTTTTGTACTTTTCTTCTCTGAATTCAACAATTTTTTCCCAGACATGAGGGATATAAGTTCTTATATCCGTAAAAAAAGTTTTGGAAAATCTCTTGCTGTTATCTGATGATACCCGCAATATATTTTCCAGCTCTTTTTGGAAATCCACATCATCAACATTAATTATCCTGTTAATTATTTCATCGAGTTTCCGTGTTGTTTCCCTGAAATTGCTTTCAACTATATCGGTAAAAATCGCTTCCTTTGATTTATACACTTCATAGAGTGTCCGCTTGCTGATGCCGCATTGGCGGGCAATGTCATCGGTTTTGACCTGCTTATAACCCTGCTTTGAAAACATCCCGGCGGCAGTCGAGGCAATTTTTAATTTAAGTTCTGCTTTATTTGTGGTACTCATTAAACTATTTTGATTTTTTAAGTTTTCAATAAGAAAAAAAATTTGACGGCAAAATAATTTTCCTCTGCCGCCTTTTGTTAAGAATCATGACTTAATACGAAAAAGTCTTATCTTTGTTCTAAAAAAGTTTTCAATAGTACTAATTTTTTTTAATTATGAATACAGAGAATATTTATTCCGAAATTCCGGTCGATGAAAATACTGCCCTCGAAGTAGGGCTGACCAAAGAAGAATACAAGAAAGTGCTTGAAATATTAGGCAGAGTACCTACTTATACAGAATTAGGAGTATTCGGCGTAATGTGGAGCGAGCACTGCTCCTACAAGAACTCAATACTTCAGCTCAAGACCCTGCCGCGTTCAGGAGGAAGGCTTTTAGTTGAGGCAGGCGAAGAGAACGCCGGTTTAGTCGATATTGGCAACAGCTATGCGATAGCATTCAAAATAGAAAGCCATAACCATCCATCCGCTATAGAGCCTTTCCAGGGAGCCGCGACAGGAGTTGGCGGTATCCTGAGGGATATCTTCACTATGGGCGCGCGGCCTGTTGCCGCGCTAAATTCTCTCAGGTTCGGCGAGCTAACCAGCGAAAGAACTAAATTCCTGCTAAGCGGAGTTGTTGAAGGCATCAGCCACTACGGCAATTCATTCGGTGTACCGACCGTGGGCGGGGAAGTTTACTTTGAGAACTGCTACCATGATAATCCGCTTGTTAATGCCATGGCAGTAGGTATTGTCCATGTGGATAAAACTGCTTCGGCTGCCGCAAAGGGCAAGGGCAATCCCGTATATATCGTAGGAAGCGGCACCGGCAGGGACGGCATTCACGGCGCGTCGCTGCTTGCTTCAAGAGAATTCGACGAGCAGACCGAAAATATGCGTCCTACTGTTCAGGTTGGTGACCCATTCGCTGAAAAACTTTTGCTCGAAGCTACTCTTGAGCTCATTGAGTCCGGAGTCGTTGTCGGCATACAGGATATGGGCGCTGCCGGTATTTCCTGCTCAACATCCGAAATGAGTGCCAGAACCGAAGGCACGGGTATGGATGTTAATCTTGATTTGGTTCCACTGCGCGAAGACGATATGACCGCCTACGAGATCATGCTATCTGAATCTCAGGAAAGGATGCTTGTTGTAATTGAAAAAGGCAGGGAAGAGGAAGCGCAGAAAATATGCGAAAAATGGGATGTACCCTTCACACAGATAGGTACGATCAATGATACCGGACTGATCAAAGTATGGCGCAACGGCAAATACGTTTGTGAAATGCCGGCGGAATCACTCGTATTGGGCGGCGGAGCACCTCAGTACGTCAGAGAAAGTAAAAAGCCGGAATATCTTGAAGAAATGTCAAAATTCGATATATCATCGCTCAAAACTGATCTTAGCGTGGAAGAAATATTTGATAAACTGCTCGGCTCGTATGTCATAGCTTCTAAACGCTGGGTTTATGAGCAGTATGATTCACAGGTGAGGACCAATACAATCAGTATTAAAGGCGATGCCGCCATAATAAGGCTCAAGGAGCTTCCCGGCAAAGCTATAGCTGTATCTACTGATTGCAACAGCATATTTACTTATTTAAATCCCTATGAAGGCGCCAAAGCTGCCGTTGCTGAAGCCGCCAGGAATGTGGCCTGTACAGGAGCCAAACCCGTCGCAGTAACGAACTGCCTTAATTTCGGCGATCCTTACGATCCTGAGGTTTACTGGCAATTCAAGGAAGTAATAAGAGGAATGGGCGATATATGCCGTGCTTTCGATACGCCCGTTACCGGAGGAAATGTCAGCTTCCACAATGAATCCAGAGATAACGCGATTTTCCCCACTCCGGTGATAGGTATGTTGGGAATTATAGATGACCTTGATAAAACCATTGGCGCGGGCTTTATCCGCGAAGGTGATGAAATTTACATCATTGGCAACAGCAGGGAAGAACTCGGCGGAAGCCGTTACCTGAAGGCCATATATGGAAAGATCGCGGGAGATGCTCCCATACTCGATATCGATGAAGAAAAACGCATGCAGGAAGCGCTGCTTGAAATGATAGATGAAGAAATACTCCAATCAGCTCATGATTGCAGCGAGGGTGGGCTTCTTATCGCGCTTGCAGAGAAGGCAATTTTTTCAGGAAGTATCGGCGCGAGGATAGATCTTGGGGATAATCCAAAGCACGGAAGATTATTCGGTGAATCACATTCGAGGGTAATAGTTACTATCCTGAAAGAAAATGCCGCTTTCCTTAAAGATATTTGCGGCAAGCACAATGTTGAATTTACGAAAATTGGCGAAACACAGGCCGGGGCATTTGAGATAAAAGGCTTATTTACCAAAGAGATAAATCAATTAGTTGATATTTATGAAAACGCTTTGCCCAAAGCTATGTCTAAACTCCCTTTATGATAAATTTTGATGAAATAAATTTCCGCAGAATGGCAATTCATGAAATAATTGCCAAACAGGGTTCGCAGGAGCATGCTGTTGCTTCTGTGGATGACAAGCTCTTGCAGCTCGAAGAAAGCGTAAATAACATTATTAAAAACAGGTTTTCCAAAGCCGCCTCGAAAACAAATAAATTCTTTGAAATGGATATTGAAAAATCCAACGGCAGCTGCTTTTTCACCCTGGTGCACAAAATGAAGCACATGAGCGACGTCGATTTCATTAAGGCGAGCGGCGAACTGGCATATTTACTGGCTGAATCGCAAACCCGGAACAGCATCCCGGGAGGCTATCTGCTAGTGATCGAAGCTCAGACAAGAGACCACCGGCAGGTTTATATTGCCGTAAAATGTGAACTGCATGAAGCGCTCCGCTACGAAATAAGAGATGGTAATTCGCAGATAAGGCTGCTGGATGATGTTTTTCTAAGCCCCTCTCAGAAATTGTACAAAATTGGCATTATCTATGAACGGGAAGAACAGGAACCCGGCAAAACATTCCCCAATGAAGAATTCGGAGCTTATCTGTTCGACCAGCAGTTCAATCCCGATTCTGAACCGGCGAGCTATTTTTTTAAGGATTTTCTCGGATTCAGCTATGAAGGAAATTCCAAAATTCAAAGCAAGCGTTATTATGAGAATACCGAGAACTTCATTAAATCAAACCTTGAGAATTACGAGGATAAACTCAGCATGTTGGACCTGCTCAGGCATCAATTCCGGGAAGAGGAAGATACAAAGATTGAGCCTATGGATTTCGCTGCTTCATATCTTCAGGAACCCGACATGATTGAAAGGTACGCCAACGAAGTGGCAAGCTATCTGCCGCAAAATATTCATAAAGATGGCACGCTGCTCGAACACAGGCTGAAATGGAAAAAACTGAATTTCCCGAATAAAATCGTCCTTAGCGGGCCTGAAAATACATTTGAATTCGGAGTTGAAATTATTAAAGATAAGGAAGAACTCGATAAAATTGACCTCTCGAATTCGGCTTACACATTAATAAAAATATCGGGTAAACCATTTACGGAATAGCCATATGAAAAAAATTTACTTCGCAGTCATCGCTATCCTGATGATTTCATGTGCCGGAGAAAAAAATCCGGAGGAATTGCTCAGGAAATCATTCGAAGAAGCAAAAAAAGTGGAAACAGCCATTTTCACGGTCACTTACTCATTAGAGACCGAACGGGGCAAAGAAGTTCATGAAAGAAATGTCGTCGTTAAGCGGCATGATAAAGACAGCCTTAACGGCATATACTTTATGATAACCGATACAGACAGCACCAGAGTATTCTTTAACGGATCGAACCTCACCATACTCGATGACAGACACAAAAAGGCAGTTATCGAAAATGATACAGAAACAGCCGCAAAGCTCGCGGCAACATATCTGCCCCTGATAGAACATGTTATGCCTTTGGAATCCCGTGAACTTCAGCTTAAGGATACCGACAGCCTATCGTATAACGGAACTGCCAAAGTCGACGGAGTAAGCTGCGAGGTAGTAAGAATCATCAGAAAGGAACCTTACAGAGATATCACCTATTATATTGGCAGGGGAGATTACTATGTAAGAAAATCCGAAATATCGATGGAAACTGCTACAAAAGACAAGAGGCAGTCTAACACCTTTATAACAGGACTGCGCACGGGAATAACAGTTCCTGATAGCGCCTTTAATCCTTCAATCCCCGAAGGGTACATGCTTGATAGTTTGGATTAAGAGGGAAATCTCCCGCTGATGATACTCTCGATAAGGCTGAGCATTTTTTCAGCTGAATCATCCCATGAAAATTCAGAAGCCCATTTAACTGCTCCGTCATTCAGCTGATGGCGGAGCTTTTTATTTAGTAATACATCCTTAATTTGTGCGGCCAGTTCTTCAATATTGCCGTATTGATACAGCAGGCCTGATTTACCGGGCTTAACTGAGTCCTTCAGGCCGGGCACGTTAGCTGAAATCACCGGCGTGCCGCATGCGTTTGCTTCTATATTGGTAATTCCCCAGCCTTCTTTCATTGATGTATTTACAACGCACCATGCCTTAGAAAGCAGCATTTTCTTATCCTCTTCGCTGACAAAGCCGTGAAATAAAGTGGAGCGCTCTATGCCGAGCCTGCCTGTCAGTTCTTCAAGGTACGGCCTGAAATCACCTTTGCCAAGTATTTCAAGCCTGGCGCCGGGTATTTCTTTTTCGATAGAGGCAAAAGCATGGAAAAGATGATCAACGCTTTTGTATTTTTTCAGCCTTCCGAAATAGCTTACTGTAGGCGCTTCATACTTGTCGCCAACCGCCATCGGGAAATCATCCTTGTGTATGGCATTCTGGACAATCTCAAAATACTTTCTGCTGAAGCCTCTATCCAGGAATTCATTCAATGTGCTCCGGGATACTACCGCGAAGGGAGTTTTTTTATAGATAAGGTCGATCAATTTTTCAGAAATATACACATAACTGCCCGGAATAAATCCTGCTTCCCTGAAAATGCTCTTTCCGAAGAAATGGTGGCTTATTGCTAAAACCGGCTCTTTGACGTATAAAGGTGTATAAAACGGAATTTTGTTAATATCATCAATAATTATATCATAATTTTCTTTTGAAAAATACTTTTTATACCAGATTGGGACATAATAATTAAACAGGTTGCGGCTGCCTTTCCTGATAATATTAATGCCGTCCACTGTTTCCCGCTGCGGCATTCCATCAACCTCACAGCAGAACAGATCGACACGGTGGCCCATTTTAGCTATCCGGGAGAATATTTCGTGTAGGTGGACTTCAGCGCCTCCGCCAGAAGGATTATTAATATCCTGCCAGTTTATTACCAGTATTTTCAGTTTTGGCATTTTACTTGTACCTGTATGGTATTAAAAAGTTATTGATCACTTAATTTATTGATAATTAAGCTATGTACAAAATATCTCGAATAAAAATGCCCGGCCCTGCCGGAAGAATATTGGCCAAATGCTTTATATTCACCATTATTATGATTTTGGCAATTTCCTGCGGAATGCCGAGAGCTGTCCGCTATGACGGCATGCAATATACAAAATCGGACAGAAATAATCAGGCCGGCGGTGAGCAAATGCAGGATGAGCAGCAAACAGGGAAAGATGGCCCAAAAAATAAAATTAAAGAATTTGAGAAAAAATTGCTCGCGAATAAATCAAAACAAGATTTAGATAAGAATAAAATTAGCAATACATCGGGAAATTACGCGGATACACTTGAATCCGGCATAAGTAACCCGGAAGGCAGCAATACCATAGGCATCCCGGCCAAAAGAAGGCTTCCCACACTCAGAGAGCAAATGCAGATGCTCACTCAGGAACAAACAGCACTGAACGCCAAAGTCGATAATATGCGGAAGAACATGAAGGATATTAGCAGTGATGTGGATGAAATAAAGAGGATTCTAAAAGGCGGACGCGAGCACGGAAGAAATAATGAGCAGGTTGCCGGATACGGCACAAAGCCCGCTGCTGATAAACCTTCTAAAAAAACGGCTCAATACACCATAGTATCGGATGAAGCCTCCGGCACTGAGAAAAAAGAACCTAATCCTGAACCTAAAAAATCTACTCATGAAAAATCCGGCAGTAACGATGCTCTCAGCATAAGTGATAATGATAAGATCAATGACTTCAAACTCGCGATGAATGATTTCCAAAACGGTAATTATACAGGTACTATTGAAAAGCTGGTGATAATAGCCGCCGCGGAGGATAATAATTCAGTAGTGGCTGACTGCAATTACTGGATAGGCGAATCACATTTTAATTTAGAGCAATACAATGAAGCTATAGCGCATTTTATAAAAGTGATTAAAACCAAACCTAATCCCCGGCAGGACGACGCCCAGGCCAAACTTGCCGAAAGCTATGTCAGAACCGGCCGCGTTGATGACGCAAGAATGGCATACCGCGAACTGATGAATAAATTTCCGCAAAGTGAATATGTACCCACCGCGAGAAAAATGCTCCAACAACTTTAGAGCAGCAGGGGCACATACGGATTTTTAACGCAATCGAAAAGGGCTGCCTCACAGGCAGCCCTTAATATTATAATATTTCTAAGATTTACTTAAAGAAGTTTTCTCGAGTTGTTTTTGTTGATGTCGATCAGGTCTGAATAATAGGGTTGTTCCCTGATCTCTTTCTCGCTCATGATTATAACATCGAGAAAATCCTGAAGCAAATAGCCCGATTTATTGTAGTTGATCTGGCTCAGGCAGTGATTCCATCCTTCAAACCAGATTCTGAGTTCTTTTTTCTGCTCTTCATTGCCTTCAAATACCACCAGCAGGTCAATATCTGAATTAGGTCCCGCAGTTTCATTAAAAACTGTGCCGAATAAATACAGACCTTTTACTCCGAATCTGTCCATATCAAGCATGGAAGCAATGCTGTCAGTCATGCGAAGCCTCCATTGAAGGGGTTCATTGTAAATATTCTCACTCTTAAGATTAGAAGCCGTATCGTATGTTGACTTGCTGCCCGGCTCTGAAAAATAGGCAAGGGCTTCGTCATCGTCGGCGTTCATCAGCAGCCTTAAAATCTGTCCGCCGGTTGCTTCTCTAACGTTAATCACTCTGACTATATCTTTAAATCTTTCATATTCGGGCAGATAGCGGGTAAGAGTATTCTCATTCTCCATGAGGAAACCCTTATTGAATATAACGCCGTCATTATCGGGATAGAGCGGCAGATACCTTATGGAGGCTTCGACCAGATCCTGGAAAAAATGCGTGCCAAAGGAAAGGTCGGGAACGTAATTGCCTTTCTTTTCAGCTACTTCCACAAGCACCGCAGTATTGTGGATATCAGAGTAAGATACCTTTACTCCAAGCCTGGGATCATCACGGCTGCCCCAGCGCCCCGGCCCCATAAGAATAAAAGTCTTTTTGGGCAGTAATTTATTCAGCTTGCCTACAATTTTTCCGACTTCCCTCATCTCATTCAGTTCTGTAAGCTCATAGTATTTTTCAGGATTGATATAAACAATATGAGCAATATCGGGCACCTTGCCGTTCGATACATATTTATTTGCTGTGAATAGTATCTTTCTCTGAGAAATATCCTGCGGAATAATGGCCGAAACACGGTCGGAAGTCTCGCTTTGCGGCCTGCATTGCAGCAGGTACAGGTTTTTACCGTCGCAGGCAAATTCTATATCAACGGGTGTTTTCAGCTTTTCGGTAAGAATTTTCAGCATAGCGTTAATTTTTTGAATGTGATCAGTTGTGGATATCAAATTCTCAAAGGTAACTACAATATCATGCTTTTTGGTATCTATGCCAAGCCCGACAGGTTTTTTAATATGCTTCTCTTCTAAAATTGAAAAAACTTCGTTGAGCATCGGGAATTGATTGCCTGCTTCTTTTATGACATTTTCAATTGAAGTTGTTTCAAAGGTATTTGTTTCAAGGTTAATGACATCAAGGCTTTTCGGTGAATAGCCGACCATTTCCTGATAGCTGAGATTAACCCTGAGGTCAGGCTTTCCGGGAGCAATAAGCATGGGGTAGTCGTCTCCGATCCTGTCTACGGCTCTTGTGCCCAGGCCGGGAACCATTCTTATCAGGCCGTCTTCGCGATCAATTCTCGGTGACCAGCGGAATTCGTTCATACTGAATGCCACACCGGCGTAAGCTGGCAGGAAGTACTTACCTACTTTTTTGCCAACAACTTCCTGAATCATTATTCCCATTTCTTCATTAAAGTCGAGCAGGCCTTTTTCGAACCTGTAACCTATAGGGTCAGGGCCAAAAGTAGAAGCATAAACTTCAGCGATGGCATCCATGAGTGTTTCCAGTTTGTGTTTTTTGCTCCCCTGATTGCCGAGAAAAAGGCTTTTGTACTTACCCGCGAAAGCTGATCCCATACGGTCTTCCAGGAGACTGGAGCTTCTCACTATAATAGGATTATCGCCAAAATCATCCAAAGCTCTCGAAAGGCCGTTAACAATTTCAGCAGGGAAATTCGAATTTTTGAAAGCCTGGATTATATGGGGATATTCCTTTCGGATATCCTCTATATCCTTGTATTTTTGCTCGATTATATCTTCAAGGTTATTATAGTACATAAAGCTCATGAGCCCGTCAGAGGTAATGTACCAGGTTTTTGGGATTTTTACATCTTTGAGAATGTCTTCATACTGGTTCTTAACTTTGATAATCTTTCTCGCAAGGAATAGACCCGCGCTTTTTCCGCCGAGTTTGCCGTGGCTTTCGGGGGGGAATATCATATTCTGCAAAAGGTCATAGAAATCCTGAAGCCTGGAATAGCTCTTGGCAATATCGATGAACTGAAGCTGATCAGTTAAAAATCTCCTTATTAGCGAAACCCGTATGCCTTTGCCTATAGGTGAAACATGCTGATCATTATCCGGATTGATATGATGATAGCGCCTTATAGCGTCAGCGACTTCGCTGAGCGGAGTATTCAGGTTGGCAAGCGCCTTTACCAAAAAGTGTGAGCGCTCTTCGTGGACCCATTTTTGTATCTGGTTGAGCAGCTCATCTTCAGTAAAATACTTCGATGCTATTGTGAATATCTCCATACCGAGATTATAGGAGCTTTCAAGCACCTGCTTTTTGGAAGGCCGGTTAACTTCGGTAGATGTAGAAGTCCCGAAATCGAGGTTTGAACCTAATTTCTCAAACAGCTTTTTAGATTCGTCCACACCCCGGCAGAAAAGGTGGTTGATCATTCTTCTGGAAATAACCGAGAAAAGATTATGATCTGTTTTTCTAAGCATTTCGATAACAATCGACCATTCAGGCCTGTGCCTTGTGCTTCCGTCAAGTTCGGCTTTTTGCGACTGCCAGTCCTGGAATACTTTTTTCAGCCTGTGATGCAGTATGTAATGGCCCAGCCTGTCAGCAATTGTATTGATAAGTTTTCTTTCTTCTTTAAGGAAAGGCCCTTCGCCGGCATTTGGCATTTTTTCGAGGTAATGGACTTCTACCCTTCCGACGGGTTCATCCTGAACAATGATAGGCGCGGTGAGCCTCCATGGGGTATCCTTGAATCCGGGAGTTTGTTTAGATATTGTGTTAACCACTACTTTGGCGACGCAAATATCTGAGTACTGCCATCCCGGAGGAATAGCGTGCGCAATGCCCTGTATCACTTCTTTTTCATCCAGAGAGGGATCCGTCAGAAGCTCTTCTATTTTATAAAGGCAGTTTAATTCCTTTGCTCTTTCTTCAAGAGATTTTATAACCATATCCATAGATTTATTTTTATCCGTCATTTTCTCATTCCTTAATAATCGTATTCTTAAAATTAAAGAATTTTTACAAAGATAATTAAATCAATTATCAATTGGAATGATTATCATAACATGATTTGATAATTAAAATTTTTAAATACTTATAAATAAAAAAGTTAGAATAAATAAAACCGATAAAAATTTCATTTTATTTTTCTTCCAACTGTTTAATATTTCTTAAATTGCATATAGAGAAATTCACAAATTGAATAATGTTTTGTCAGCAGGGACAATCAGTGGTCCCTTTTATTACAAAAAATACGAGGATGTTATGGCAAGCGGTTCTTTCAATCCGTTCAAGATGGCACAGCAGCAATTTGATGCTGTTGCGGAACAGTTAGGTTTAGACCAGGCAACAAGAGATTTTTTAAGGTGGCCGGATCGTGAATTCCATTTCAATATACCGATAAGAATGGACGATGGCTCATATAAGGTATTTCGCGGCTTCCGCTGTCAGCACAATGACGCGCGCGGTCCGGGAAAAGGCGGCATAAGGTTCCACCCTCAGGAAACTATCGACACAGTGCGTGCATTATCTATGTGGATGACATGGAAAACCGCAGTTGTGGATATTCCTCTCGGCGGCGGTAAAGGCGGCGTAATCTGCGATCCGCACAACCTTTCAATGAGGGAGCAGGAAGCTCTCTGCCGCGGCTGGGTTAGGCAGCTGGCTAAAAATGTAGGCCCAATACAGGACGTCCCCGCGCCCGACGTAATGACTACAGGACAGCACATGCTTTGGATGCTCGATGAATTTGAAAAGATCACAGGCGAAAAGCACCCAGGCTTCATTACAGGCAAGCCTCTGGGGCTCGGCGGTTCATTAGGCCGTACAGAAGCTACAGGCTATGGCGCTATTTATACATTAAGGGAAGCTCTCAAAGAGCTCGAAATTGATATCAGCAAATCTACTGCTGCTTTCCAGGGATTCGGAAACGTTAGCCAGTATGCCATCGAACTTTATCAGCAGTACGGCGGTAAAGTTATCGCGGTTTCATGCTGGGACCAGAAAGAGCAGAAATCATTTACATACAGGAATAAAGCCGGAATCGATCTCAAACAGCTTCTCGAGATCACTAACAGATTCGGCGAGATCGACCAAACTAAAGCGATCGAAGAAGGCTACGAAGTACTCCCGGGCGATGCATGGATAGAGCAGGAAGTTGACATTCTCTTCCCCGCTGCCCTGGAAAACCAGGTTAACTCGGAAACAGCGCCCAGGATTTCAGGCTCGGTTAAAGTTATTGTTGAAGGAGCAAACGGCCCGACAACTCCCGAAGCCGATGCTATCATTAAAGAAAAAGGCATCTGGATGATACCCGACTTCCTTGCTAATGCCGGCGGTGTTACATGCTCATACTTCGAGCAGGTACAGTGCAACATGAACTACTTCTGGAGCAAAGAAGAAGTTCTCAGTAAACTCGACACCAAGATGACGGACGCTTACTACGCCGTTTCTGATCTGGCAAGGTCACGCAACGTTTACATGCGCGATGCTGCCTACATGATCTCAGTATCGAGAGTTGCCGAAGCCTGCAAAATGCGCGGCTGGGTATAAACTCCCAAAATTTGTATTATGGAAAAAAGGGCTGTTCTTCCGGGAGCAGCCTTTTTTTTTGAGTAAACGCAAAGCAGACAATGCTTCATTAATTAGCGGCTCATGCTCCAAGCCGTAAAGCCTGAAAATGATTCACGGAATTAAAAAAATAATGAGTTTAGAAATTTCCTGAAACCACCTGCATTTTATTAAGCGAATCGCAATACAAAATTTTACCTGCCTTATACACGCCTTAAATCCCACTGAAGATGCGAAATAAGAGCTTGAAATTACTGAAATATGGCATTTACCAATTTCGCGTCCTATACCATACTAATTTGTCCCTCGCAGATATTTATTTAGAACTTGTTAACATCTCTGCCGCTCATCAGCTGTGTAATAATGCTAAATCCGGTAAAATCTAAATACATTGAATAACAAATGCGGCATTGCTTCGGTGTGTAATAATGCTAAATCCGGTAAAATCTAAATGTTAATGAGTTTAATCCGTTATATGTAAATCAATTAAAGGCCGGGCCACTGTTAAAAGATAATTAAGATTTTGTGTCCGAAAGCCTTAATTTTTTTGAAAATGAAGCAATACCTTTGTATATTTGGAGGATATGTCAAAGCATGGCTGATAAAATGTTAGAAATATACGTACACGGAATAGAAGACGGATCAAGAGATGTCAGCCTGACTGCGGGGGTGGAAACAATCCCCGAATTGTTCGAAGAGTTTTTTGGCGAAGTAACCGTTAATGGAAAACTAAGAAAGCTGGGTAACCGTTACTCGTTTACCGGCACTGCAACTTGCAAGGCCAGACTGATTTGCGACCGTACTTTGAGAGAATATACCGAGACAATACAGGCCGAGCTGAAGCTATCGTATCTTGCTGATACAGCACTATATAATGCTGCTGATGGCGACGGCCTCGAAAAAAGCGAACAGCATATTATTCATGAGGATGAAAAATATATAGACCTCAGCGATGAAGTTCGCGAGCATCTCGCGGTGAACCTCCCCATGAAGAGGATAGCCCCCGATGTAAAGGATAAGGACATAGAAGAAATTTACCCCGAACATACGGCAGAAAGCCATCAAAGCGGGGAAGAGATCGATGAAAGATGGTCGGCTCTTAAGAATATAAAGTTTAATAATTAGGTTCAGGATATTAGGATTTTTAAAGGGATAATGAAATGCCACATCCAAAACGTAAAATATCAAAGTCAAGAAGGGATAAGAGAAGGACTCATTACAAGGCAACACCCATGACTACAACAAGCTGCCCGAATTGCGGCGCCGATAAGCTTTCACACGCGGCTTGTCCCGAATGCGGTTATTACAATGGCAGAAAGGCTGTCGAAAACGTTTAAGCCTGTAATAGTTCAATCACTTATATCTGACGGATGCAGAGGAAGAGCGAAAAAAAATACAATATAGCCGTTGACGCCATGGGCGGAGATTTCGCGCCTTCGAATGAAATTGAGGGAGCGCTTTTGGCCCTTAATGACAAATTCGGCGGTGATCTCGAGATCACCCTTGTCGGTAATGAAGCAAAGATCAGAACGGCTATGAAAGAAAAAGGCGCGGATAACCCCGCTCTTACGGTATTTCATACCTCGGAGTCAGTTACCATGGATGACGACCCGACAGCCGCTCTTAAACGAAAACGCGATTCCTCATTATTCAAAGGTATAGAACTTGTAAAAAACGGTAATGCCGATGGATTTATATCCGCCGGCAATACCGGCGCCATGCTTTCAACTTCTACAGTGCTGCTTGGACGCATTAAAGGAGTTAGCAGGCCCACTATAGGATCTTTCATGCCTACGCGCCACGACAGGCCAACGCTTGTACTAGATGTAGGCGCGACCATAGATATCAAATCGAGGTTTTTATACGAATTTGCCGTGATGGGAAGTATTTATTCAAAGCAGCTTTTGGGTATCGAAAGCCCGAAAATAGGCCTATTGAATATCGGTGAGGAAGAAAGCAAAGGCACAGAAGAAATTAAGAATACTCATAAGCTCTTAAAGGAAAGCAGCCTGAATTTTATAGGAAATGTGGAAGGTAGGGATATTCTTATGGGTACGGCTGATGTCGTCGTTTGTGATGGCTTTACGGGTAATATTATACTTAAATTCGCGGAGAGTTTTCTCGGTTTATTGAAATCCAAGATCAAAGCTTTTTCCGAGAAAAGTTTAATTAATAAGCTATTGACCGCTATGACAGTTCCCGTGCTGAAACAGATCCTGAAACAGTTTGACTATCAGGAATACGGGGGAGTGCCCCTGCTCGGCGTTAACGGGAATGTAATAATCGGCCATGGCAAATCTACTCCTCTGGCCATAAAGAATATGATCAACCGCGCAGTTGAAATGAGCCAGAAAGAGCTCAACCGCAAAATCGCGGACGCTCTAAACCCAAACAATATCGAAAACAAAATTGAAAAGTCATAAAAATATGCCAGCAACGATTAGTTCCATAGCGCATTATCTGCCGCCTGATGTATATACAAACAAGTATTTCGAGGAATACCTCGAAACATCTGACGATTGGATAATAGAACGCACCGGAATCTCCGAAAGAAGGTTTGCCAAAGAAGGCGCTACTTCTGACCTTATAGTTCCCGCTGCAAGGGAATGTTTGGAAAAAAGGGGCATTGGCCCGGAAGAGATAGATCTTATAATAGTATCCACAGTAACGCCCGACCATATGTTTCCATCCACCGCCTGTGTGGTTCAGGATAAATTAGGGCTGAAAAACGCCTGGGGTTACGACTTATCCGCTGCATGCTCAGGATTCCTCTTTGCGCTTATTAACGCGGCCAAAATGGTGGAATCCGGTGTAGCCAAAAAAATTCTCCTCTGCGGAGGCGATAAGATGAGTTCAATCGTCAATTTTAAGGATAGAACCCAGGCCGTGCTTTTTGGAGACGGAGCAGGAGTATGTCTGATAGAAGAGTCAGATTCGCCCGAATACGGCGTACTTGACCAGATTCTGCATATAGACGGCAGCGGAGGAAAATTCCTCCATCAAAAAGCGGGAGGCAGCTTTAAGCCTGCATCACACGAAACAGTCGATCAGGGCGAGCATTATATATTCCAGGATGGAAGGAATGTATTTAAAAATGCCGTTGTGGGCATGGCCGATGTTGCCACGGAGATAATGGATAAAAATAACCTGACATCCGATGACATAAGCTGGCTTGTACCGCACCAGGCAAATATGAGGATAATCGCGGCAACGGCCGAAAGAATGGGCCTCGCGAAAGAAAAAGTTATGATAAATATAGAAAAATACGGCAATACAACTGCCGGAACCATTCCCATCTGCCTTTCTGAATGGCTTCAGAACGGCTTATTAAATAAAGGTGACAGGCTCGTGCTTGCCAGTTTCGGCGCCGGCTTCACCTGGGGATCGGTTTATTTGCGTTGGAATATGAATGATTAAGTGAGGTTTATGAAGACAGCATTACTTTTCTCGGGACAGGGATCGCAATATGTAGGTATGCTGAAGGATGTCAGCGAAAAATATCCTGAAGTACAGAAAATGGCCGAAATTGCAGACAACAAGGCAGGTTTTAAGATCAGTCAGATACTTTACAACGGTCCGGCTGATATGCTCAAAGAAACACGATTTACACAGCCTGCTCTTTGCCTGCACTCTTCGGCAATATTCAGCCTGGTAAAGGACAAAATAGAATACTCAGGCGTGGCGGGTCACTCTGTCGGAGAATATGCGGCGCTGTTCGCTGCCGGAGTGCTCAGCTTTGAAGACGCCATGCAGCTTGTTTCATTAAGGGGGAAACTTATGTTTTCCACAGGCCAGAGATATCCCGGTACAATGTTCGCCGTGATAGGGCTGGAAGATGAAAAAGTAGAAGAAGTCTGCAAAAAACTATCAGATAATGAAGACGGCAACGTGGTTGTTCCCGCTAACCATAACTGCCCGGGGCAGCTTGTGGTTTCGGGTTCGGCAGAATTTTTGCGTGAGAACGCCAATGAATTCAAAGAAGCCGGTGCGCGTATGGTCAAAGAACTCCAGGTAAGCGGAGCTTTTCACTCCCCGCTTATGCAGCCTGCGAAAGACGAACTTGAAAACGCCATCGCGGATACTCAATTCAGTGATGCAAAAGTGCCGGTGTACGTTAACATTAGCGGCAAGCCGCTCACAAAAGCGGATGAATTGAGGCAGGCTTTAATTGACCAGCTAACTTCGCCAGTGAAGTGGACTCAGACAATTAAACAAATGAAAGATGACAGTTTCGAAAAATATATAGAAATAGGCCCGGGCAATGTACTGCAAGGCCTGGTAAAAAGAACTATCGAAGGTGTTGAAATAGAAGGTTTAGATAAAGCTGAAGATATTGAAAAATATAAATAAAGGCAGATAATGCGCTTTGAAGGAAAAACAGTAATAGTAACAGGCGGCTGCAGAGGCATAGGCCTGGCAATAGTTGAAAAATTCGCCTCTGAAGGCGCAAAAGTGTATGCCGTGGATTTCAGGATCCCTGAAGATGGCCGGCAGTTAATTTCTGATGATAATATAGCCGCGAAAGTTGCGGTAAAACAGGCCGATGTGACAAATCTTGACAACGTCCAGCAGGTTTTCGATGAAATCATCAAAGAAGCAGGCAGCGTAGATGTTCTGGTTAATAACGCCGGGATTACCCGCGACAACCTGCTCATAAGGATGAGCGAACAGGAATGGGATGCCGTTATCGATACAAACCTGAAAGGCACATTCATCTGCACAAAAGCAATATCAAGGCAGATGATGTCGCAAAGAAATGGTAGGATCATAAATATCGGCTCAATAGTCGGAACTATCGGAAATGCCGGTCAGGCTAACTATTCATCGTCCAAGGCCGGGGTTATCGGATTTACTAAGTCTATTGCCAGAGAGCTTGCTTCGAGGAATATACTTGTAAACTGCGTCGCGCCTGGTTATGTGCGGACCCCGATGACAGATAAGCTCACAGATGAACAAAAACAAAAATTCATTGATAATATACCGTTGAAAAAAATTGCCGAACCGGATGATATTGCGAATGTCGCGGCATTTCTGGCTTCAAGTGATGCTTCATACCTGACAGGTCAGATAATTCACGTAAACGGCGGTTTATACATGTAAATAAATTTGTTTTTTTTTTTAATTTTGTATTAATTTTATTTTCGAGGTATTAAAATGGCAGACGTAAAGTCCAAAGTAACAGAAATAATCGTAAAGAAACTCGGCGTTGAAGAATCACAAGTAACAGAAGACGCCTCCTTTACAAAAGACCTTGGCGCGGATTCACTTGATACAGTAGAACTGATCATGGAATTTGAAAAAGCTTTCGATATTCAGATAGAAGATGCCGACGCTGAAAAAATTCAAACAGTTGGTGATGTAGTCAACTATCTGGACGCAAAGAAATAAACAATAATTTGTATAATTGATAACAACGGCGGGATCCTATGCCGAAATATAATTTCCCACGCATTGTTGTGACAGGGATTGGCGCGGTTACCTCAATAGGTAATACCGTTGAAGATTTTTGGAATGGCATGATGGAAGGTAAAAGCGGGACAGCTGAGATCACCCGCTTCGACGCAAGCGAGTTTCCGACCCGCTTTGCCAACGAAGTTAAAGATTACGACCCGCTTATTCACCTGAACAGAAAAGAAGTGCAGCGCATGGACCTTTTCACGCAGCTGGCGCTTTCTTCCGCCGCTATGGCTGTTGAGGATTCGGGCATTGATTTCGAGAAAACAAATAAAGAAAGAGTCGGAGTAATAATCGGCTCCGGTATAGGCGGCATGCTCACATATCACGAGCAGCAGCAGAACCTCTACGACAGAGGCGGCAAACCGGACAGGATATCACCTTTCTTTATACCAATGCTTATTTCCGATATAGCCGCCGGCCACGTAGCTATCCGATGGGGCCTTAAAGGTCCTAACTATGCTACCGTATCGGCATGCGCCACATCATCACATTCGATAGCCGATTCGATGATGCTGCTACAAAGAGGCGATGCAGACGTTATGGTCGTTGGCGGAAGCGAAGCTGTGATATGCCCTATGGGTGTTGGCGGTTTCAATGCAATGAAAGCTCTGTCGACACGCAATGACGACCCCAAAACATCGAGCCGCCCCTTCGATAAAGAAAGGGACGGATTTGTTATGGGAGAAGGCTCAGGCGTACTTATATTAGAAACACTCGAACACGCGATGAACCGCGGCGCCAAAATATACGCCGAACTTGCAGGGATGGGATTGACTGATGACGCATTTCATATCACTCAGCCGGCTCCCGGCGGTGAAGGTGCTGTCAGATCCATGAAGTTATGTATCGAAGACGCAGGATTAAAACTCGAAGACATCGATTATATTAACGCTCATGGTACTTCTACACCATTTAATGATAAAAATGAAACTGCAGCCATTAAGAATTTGTTTGGCGATCATGCATATAAAATGATAGTCAGCTCTACAAAATCCATGACCGGTCATTTACTGGGAGCAGCAGGCGCCGTTGAATCAATAGCAACATGCCTTGCTATAAAAAATCAAATAGCGCCGCCAACAATTAATTATCACAATCCGGATCCGGAGTGCGATCTTAATTATGCTCCCAATAAGGCTGAGAAAATGGAGATCAAAGCTGCTGTAAGCAATACTTTTGGTTTTGGCGGGCATAACGCCTCGCTGTGTTTCAAACTGTTTGATCAATAGTGAAGGATATCTTTCAGCATATTTATAACGGACTTTTGAGGTTTAAGCCTCTTAAAGAAACCGGCAAAAAACAATCCAACCACAGGCAGAAAGCACCTGTGGTTGGTTTTTTAGATGATAATAAAAAGAATGCTCTGCAAGATGTTCTCGGTTTGAGTATAGGCAATATATCATGGTATGAGCAAGCGCTGATCCACAGGTCGTTTTTACAGGTTAGCGACGCTGAAGGGCTTCAAAGCAATGAAAGGCTTGAATTCCTGGGTGATGCCGTGTTGGGCCTCGTAATAGCGGATTATCTTTTTGCGACCCGCGACAGCCTTTTAGAAGGAGAGCTTACAAAAATGCGATCTTGGCTGGTGAACAAAGATTCGCTGGTCAGATGCGCCAATGATTTGGGAATAGATAAATTCCTTATGACCAGCTTCGCAGCGGAAAAAGCTCTCAGGCAGGGCAGCGATGCCATGCTTGCCGATGCAATGGAAGCAGTCATAGCCGCTATTTACCTAGATGCCGGGATAGATGAAGCAAAAAAATTCATTACCAAAAATATGCTTCCTATACTCAGCGATAAAACAACAATGAGTGATACTAATTACAAAAGTATGCTGCTCGAAAAAATTCAGGCATTAGGCAAAAAGCCGCCTGTGTACGAAGTGATGGAAGAACATGGCCCTGACCATAACAAAGAATTTACCGTCGGGGTGTATTTTGACGGGAAGCTTGCCGGCAAAGGAAATGGTAAAAGCAAAAAGCAGGCCGAGCAGGCCGCGGCCAGGCAGGCACTCAATAAGCGGGTTTTTTCTCAAAAATAATAAAGTGGTTGTGCAATGGAAAAATTAATTTTTGAAAAATCGAAGCCGGGCAGGACAGGCTATTCAATGCCACGTCTTGACGTTCCTGCCAAAGATATAAGCGAGATTATCGGTGATGGCAATATACGAACCCATAAGGCGGAATTGCCGGAAGTAAGCGAGAACGAGATATCCCGCCATTTTATAAGAATGTCTAAATTGAATTACAATATAGAAGAAGGTTTTTATCCTCTGGGATCATGTACGATGAAATATAATCCCAAAGTAAATGAAAAAACAGCGGGAATGAACGGATTCGCCGATCTGCATCCCTTTACCAGGCAGGAATACGCCCAGGGCGCTCTCTGCCTGATGTATGAACTTGGAGAAGCCCTTAAAGAAATCACAGGGCTACAGGGAGTAAGCCTGCAGCCGGCAGCAGGTTCGCAGGGCGAATTAGCAGGTATACTTATGATCAAAGCATACCATGAAGATAGAGGCGATACAAAACGAAAGAATATCCTGATTCCTGATTCGGCCCACGGAACTAACCCTGCTTCTGCCGCTATCGGAGGTTTCAGGGTTGTTAACGTTAAATCGCTTGATAACGGCAGGATAGACCTTGAAGACTTACAATCAAAATGTAATGAAGAAACAGCCGGATTCATGCTCACAAATCCCAATACCGTCGGACTCTTTGAAAATCAGATCGATGGTATCGAGAAGGCAGTACACGGCGCGGGCGGTCTTATGTACATGGACGGAGCTAACCTCAATGCCCTACTCGGCATAGCAAGGCCCGGAGATATGAAATTCGACTGCGTTCATATAAACCTGCATAAAACCTTTTCCACACCCCATGGCGGCGGCGGACCGGGTTCAGGCCCGGTTTGCGTATCAGATAAGCTTCTGCCTTATCTCCCCATTCCAAACGTAAGGAAGGATGGCGATAAGTACATCCTGGAAGATGATAATCCCAAAAGCATCGGCAAAGTACATGCTTATTACGGCAACTTTGGAGTACTGGTCAGAGCCTATACCTATATCCGTATGAACGGGGCAGAAGGCCTAAAGAATATCAGCAAAAACGCTATCATTAACGCGAATTACCTCTTTGCCCTTATTAAAGATAAATTCGTTGTTCCATATGATGAATACTGCATGCATGAATTCATTATCAGCGGTGATAATCAGAAAAAGCTCGGCGTAAGTACAAGAGATATTGCCAAAAGGCTGCTTGATTACGGATTTCATGCGCCGACTATCTATTTCCCGCTGATAGTACATGAGGCTATGCTTATTGAACCTACAGAAACAGAATCAAAAGAAAATATTGATGAATTTGCCGAAGCAATGCTCAGCATAGCAAAGGAAGCCGAAGAAAATCCTGATATAGTAACCTCGGCTCCCAACAATACACCGCTGAAGAGGCTGAATGAAGCATTAGCCGCGAGAAATCTTGATATTAGCTGGCAGGATTAAGTTTTAGAGTACCGAATCTAGTTCTCCGGCAAAGCAATTAATTAAGGACGGCATTTTTTGCTGTCCTTTTTTGTAACTATTTATTCATTTCTATGTCTTATACATATAAGCGGGCTTCAAAATAAGCGGGCTTCAATATAAGCATGCGCTAAACTTTTAAGCCATACATTGCGTCTAAAAAAAGGATTTCATTTAATAAAATACACAAATGATAAAATGATAAAAAAAACTATATTAATAGCTTTAATATTGATCCTGACAGGCAATACAGGCCTGCTCGCCCAGTTTGGCAAAAATAAAGTACAGTATCATGATTTCGACTGGAAATATATAGAATCAAAGCATTTCACTCTATATTATGATGCCGGGAGCAGATACCTGGCTAAATTCGCAGCCATTGAAGGCGAGAAAGCGTTGGCTTCAATTCAGTCAACTCTGAATTATTCCATAAATGACAAAGTCCCCGTCATAGTCTATGAATCGCATAATGATTTCCAGCAGACCAATGTTATAGGGCAGTTCATGCCCGAAGGGGTCGGCGGCGTAACAGAGTTATTTAAGAACAGGGTTGTACTACCCTTCCAGGGCGATTATGAGCAGTTCAGGCATGTTATTCACCATGAACTTGTACATGCTGTGCTTAATGATATGTTCTACGGCGGCAGTTTCCAGTCGGCACTGACCATGAGCGGCGGTTTTTCAATTCCTCTGTGGATGAATGAAGGCTTTGCGGAATGGGAAAGCATTGGCGGTATGAATACTGAAACGGATATGTTTATGCGCGACCTGGCAATAAGCGAGGAACTTCCGTCTCTGAACAGGCTTAACGGTTATCTTGCATACAGGGGAGGGCAGACCTTTTACTGGTATGTAGCCGATAAATTCGGGAACCGTAAAGTTGGCGAACTAATTAATAAATTAAAGATATTCAGGGATGTTGATGCCGCCTTTAAAGCTACTTTTGGCAAAGATCTAGACGACTTTTCCGAGGAATGGGAAAAAGACTTGAAAAAGTACTACTGGCCTGATCTCGAAGAATTTGAATCACTGGAAGAATTTGCCACAAGGATAACAGACCATGAAGAACAGAACAACTTTTACAATACTTCTCCTGCTATTGCCCCCGATGGCACTCAATTCGCCTATATAAAAGATGACAAGGGAGTTTTTGCCATTTTTGTACAGAGAATCGATGAAGACCCAGATGATGCAAAAAAAGTTGTTAGCAGCTTCAGGCAGCAGGATTTTGAAGACCTTAATATATTAACCCCCGGTATAAGTTGGAATCCCCAAAGCACTAAGCTGGCAATTTCAGCCAAATCCGGCGGTGAGGACGCGGTATTTATAACAGATGTTGAAAGCGGTGACTACGAGAAACTGACCTGGGGCCTGAAATCCATTACTTCTGTTGTCTGGTCGCCTGACGGTAAAAAACTCGCATTTATAGGATCAGAATATGATAAAAGTGATATTTACGTCTATGATTTTGACGCTGAAGAATTAACCAATCTCACGCGTGATATTTTTTCTGATTTAAATCCTGCCTGGTCTCCAGATTCTAAAGAGATATTTTTTATTTCAGACAGACTTGAAAAAACAGAAGCAAATAAATACACAGACAAAAATTATGGAATGTGGTACCATAATTTTGAATATTCTGATATATATAAAATAAATATAGAAAGCAAAAAAATTGAAAGGATCACAAACGATCCGGAATACATAAAAACATCGATTGCCATTGGCCCCTTTGGTGATCAGATTCTATATGCTTCTGATAAAAACGGCATCGGCAACGTTTATCTGATGGACCTTGTATCGGGCAATACAAAGCCAATTACAAATTCTATTGCCGGAATTACCCAAATAACTCTTTCTAAAGACGGCAGCAATTTGCTTTTTACGGCACAAAATTCCGGAGCTTTTGATATATTTCAACTAAGATTCCCTCTTGAAAAGGAACTAAATATCGATGAGCTTCCCCTGACAAAATTTCGTAAAAAGCAAAAAAAGGATATTGAAGTAAGAGATGTTATCTCTGAAGTTGACCTGGCCAATAAGGAAGAAGCCCGGTTAAAAGGTTACGGCGATTTCGATGTTGAATTTTCAAGGCAAAAACTAATTGAACCAAATGACGACGCAGCAAATCCTGAAATAAACAGAGCAGAAGATAAAGATGTTTCCGAAATCGATACATCATTTACCGAAAAGGACTATAAAATAACGTTTACACCCGATATAATTGCTGGAAATCCCGGATTCAGCACATATTATGGCTTCCAGGGGATGACCCAGCTTCTGTTCTCGGATGTGCTGGGCGATCATCAGATATACGCTCAGGCGAATCTGTTCCTGGATCTGAGGAATTCACAGTTCATGATAGCTTACAGCTACCTGCCGAAAGTTATTGATTATCAATTTATGGGCTATCATACTTCATTCTTTCACCTCGACAGAAACGCCGGTCCTGAAGATTATTTTTTCAGGTTTAGAAATTTCGGTTTAGGCGCAATGGCTTACTATCCTTTAGACCTTTTCAACAGGTTTGAATTCGGTGCGGATTTCATGTATCTGAGCAAAGAAAACGTGACAAATCCCGAAATGCAATCCGTAACAAGAACTATGATAGTACCCCGGGCCAGATATGTTCATGATGATGTCCTCTGGGGATACTTCGGCCCAAGAAAGGGGCAGAGATATTTTATTGGTTTTAAAGGAACGCCGGATATTTTTTCAAATGACATCAGCTTTGTAACATTTGATATGGACTACAGATTTTATCAGCCCCTGGGCAGTAATATGTCACTGGCTTTAAGAGGAAGGGGAGGAGGCAGCTTTGGGCCGGACGCTCAGAGATTTTTCCTTGGCGGTACCGAAAATTGGATAGATGTAGAACTGCAGGATGGAGAGCTGCCTTTCGAAGACCCTGAAGATTTTGCCTTTATGAATTTCGAAATGCCTCTCAGAGGCTGGCCGGTAGGAAGACTAACCGGGACAAAGTTCTTTGTTACAAACTTTGAATTTAGATTTCCCTTCCTGTTCGCACTGATGGCAGGGCCTCTTCCTTTACCGCTCCAGGGCGTGATGGGTTCGGTATTCTTTGATATGGGCGGCGCGTGGGATGATGATTTTGTTTCTGTTACACGCAATGAACAAGACGAACTGATGGCTAATAATCTACTAATGAGCGCAGGCCTCGGCATAAGGACTTATGTACTGCAATTTCCTTTGAAAGTAGATATTGCCTGGAGGAATCATTACAGTAAATGGTCCGATCCGGTTTGGATGTTCTCACTCGGTTACGATTTCTAAAAGCTATTTTTTGATATAGATATTACCTAAAATTGTATCGCTGGTATTGTGCGAAATGATCTTTTCAATAAAAGGATCTTTAAGTACAGCGCCGGCGGGCATAAGCATCATACCTTTTTCGGTGACTATATCTTTGGCGAGTATCATTCCTTCTTTAAGTTCGGAAAGTAATACGGCTCTGATATTCGGGCCGTCATCATACTGTATACTGAGATATTGGTCCATCAGCACTACGACTCTGTGGTCATACAACTGGTTAGAGTTTCTTTTAATATCATTAATAGCTTCGGAAGGTGATTTATCAGAATAATTTAGTATTTCCTCAAAATCCAGAGGTACACGTATTATCCGTGAAATTAATGGGATTTGCCAGCTTTTGAGCCTGTCAGGAAATCCGCTTCCGTCAATATTTTCGTAAAGATGATACAGTACATTCCCTATATCTCTGAACCGGCGCACGTCAGATACAATATCTCTTGCAGCCACCGGCACCTGGTGCATAAGCTTGTCGCTGGGCTTACCGTCGATTAGCACAGGCCTTTTCAATAAATGATCGGGTAGAAATATTCTTCCTGAATGACTAAGGTAAGCAGCAATTTCAACATCCCTGAGCTTATCTTCATCATTTGTATCATCCAATTGGCCTGCTATCCAGGTCGAAGCGCGGGCAATTCTTTTCAGGCATTCATATGAAGCCGGGATTCTGGCCTGCATGAATTGGACCACAAGCATTATCATATCCTGTATATCTTTTTCTAATTCATCGGCAAGTTCCATGAGCAGCTTGTTTTCATCGGCTAACTGAGTTTGCATTTCGCTTATTCTAACAGCCGACCGCAGCCTTGCCCTGAACTCATCCGAAATTACAGGCTTGTTGATAAAGTCGTCCGCGCCTTTGTCAAGTGCTCTGATTCTTTCCTGCCTGTCTGTGCTGGCAGTGAGCATTATAAAATAAATATTATTGAGAGATTTGTCTGAACGGGTCTTGATAAGTACCTGAAGTCCGTCCATTTCCGGCATGGAAAGGTCGCAAATAACAACAGAAGGATTTTGGGATTTAATAATTTCCCAGGCTGAGCTCCCGTTTTCAGCTTTATGTATAATTGATTCCGGAAAAGTGCTTTGAATGAGTTTTTCCAGAGTGATCAAAATACCCTGCTCGTCATCTGCAATGAGGAATGATAGTTTTTCTTCCATTTATTATTCCGTATTTACTGTTTCAAGAAATTGATTTGCAGTAAGCTGCTTGATCAGAATACTGATCCTTCTGTTCGATATATCAAAAGGATTATCCGGATTTCTTAATTTATTATCTGAGTACCCTGTAACCTTTTTTATCTGGCCTTCCCACATACCGTTTTTCTCAAGAATCCTTCTTGCAGAATTAGCCCTGTCGGCGGATAATTCCCAGTTAGTATATCCGCTGCCGCTTCCGAAAGAACGGCTGTCGGTATGGCCTTCCACCTCGACATAGTTAGAAAGCTTTCCAATTTCGGAAGCAAGCCGGATTAAAATATTTCGGGCTTCTGGCTTAAGATTGCTGCTTCCTATTTCGAAAAAGAGAGATTCGGTAGATTCGATCAGTTCAATTCTTAAACCCTCTTTTGTCATCTCAATTTTAATGGAAGAAAGAATGTTTTCGAGCTCAGGTTCCTGCCGCATTCGTTCCTTAAACATCTCTTTAAGCGCGTCGCCGATTTTTGCAACTTTCTGCGCGGCCCAGACACTGTCCTGAATTGCTTTTTCTTTCAGGCGTTCAACCACTGAATCCCTCATTTCGTTGTCGAAGCTGATAATAAAAGATTCATCGCCCGATTCATCGCCTTCGTTACCGCGGCCGGTTTCTCTAACAAAGTCGATACCTAAATCAATGGGAACAGTTCTTTCGCCGGTAATAAAGTTAAAAGCTCCCGGATCTTTGAAATAAGAAGCTACCTGCTCTTTAACATCCTCACTGGAAGCTAATATCCACATAACAATGAAGAAAGCCATCATAGCCGTGACAAAATCGGCGTAAGCCACTTTCCAGGCTCCGCCATGGTGGCCGTGACCGCCTCCTTTTCGTTTCTTTTTTATTATAATCGGTTGTTCTTTGCCCGATTGCCTATCGTGATCTTCAGCCATAATGAGCTTATATTAACCTTTTTTAACAGCTTCTTCAGTTTCAGTGAATGACGGCCTGCTTTCAGGATCGATAGCGCGTCTGCCGTATTCAATGGCTACCGCTGCCGGAGCGCCTTTAGCAAATGACAGCAGGGATGCTTTTATACATTCCAGATATTTGGCTTCTTTCTTTACTATAGAATCCATATTTCTTGCAAGCGGCCCGACAAATCCGTATGACAAAAGCACACCCATAAAAGTTCCTACAAGTGCTCCGCCTACTTTCGCGCCTACAGTGGCCGCTCCCTGATCGATCACTCCCATAGTTACGATGATACCGAGCACAGCGGCAACAATTCCTAAGCCGGGAAGGGCGTCGGCTACTAAATTGAGCTGAGCCGGAGGCTCGTGTTCTTCTTCATGGATAGTTTCCAGATCGAGATCCATAAGCTCCTCAAGGTCATGCGCAGGAACTCCGCCGCTAAGCACAACTTTCAGTGTGTCACAAAGAAATTCCACTGCGTGGTGATTTGCCAAAAATGACGGATATTTCGATATAATGGAACTGGATTCGGGATTTTCTACATGCTGTTCCAGGGCAATAAGGCCGTCGCGTTTGGCGAACTGGAAGAGCTCATACATAAGCTTCAGTAAATCCACATATGCCTGTTTGTTCACCCTGGGGCCTTTGATTGTGGCCATAGCGCCGTTGATGATCTTTTTATTCATCGATAGAGAATTGGATATTACCATCGATCCTATGGCGGCGCCGCCTATAATTACATATTCCTGCGGATGAAGAAAAACTCCAAGCGCCCCCATTTCGAAATTGGCGGCCATTAGGAAGCCCCCAAACACGGTTAAGAATACAAAAATGAAACCTAGTATTACAAACATCTCATTCCTGAAAAATTATTTTATCTTATTTCTTCTAATTTATTCCTGACACTTTCCAGGCCAGGATCAATATCAAGGGCTTTTTGATAAGCTTTTGCCGCTTTTTCAATTTTGCCCGCTTCTTTATATATATCGCCCATATGTTCAAAAACTTCAGCGCTTTCACCGCCTTTTTCGACAGTTTTTTCAATATATTTTACGGCTTTATCAATATTTCCCAGTTTATAATGTACCCAGGCATAAGTATCAAGATAGCTTGGGTTATCGGGATGCACTGCAATGGCGGCTTTGATAAGCCGAAGGGCTTTCTCCAGGTTCGCTCCCCTTAAAGATAGTGTGTAAGCGTAATTGTTGGCGGCAAGCGGGTTGCCCGGATCTATTTCCAATGCACGGGAATAGGCCTTGTCTGATTTTTCATACTCTTCAAGATTATCATATACTATTCCTTTTTGAATCCATAGATCCACGTTTGTAGAATCTATTGCTTCTGCTTTATCAAACCAGTCTTCCGCGGTTTCAACATCGCCGGATAAAGCTTTGGAAGAAGCGGCATAAATCGGGAAAAGAATTATTTCGGGGAATCTATCTAATCCCTTTGTGAATATACTGTCTGCTTCAGGATAATTCTCTCTTGAGAAATAAAAGAAGCCGTAGCGCAGATAAATATCAGGGTTGTCATCATTAACTTTTAGTGCCCGGGAATAAAGGCTTTCCGCTTTGGATGAATCATTAATTTGGTCGGCAAGCATGGCCGAGAAAAAATTCAGTTTCCATTCGGTATAAAACCGGCTGTCGATTTTATCAAGATATTCCGCTATGGTTTTGTTTTGTATAATGTCCTGATCATTTAATAAATATGAAGCTGTATACTCATAGATTTCAGCCAGGCGATCGCCGTAAGTATTTGTTTCAAATAATTTTAATGTATTAATGGCTTTCTCAAAATTTTTGTTATCGAGATAATATGATAGTATTTGTAAAGCAGTAGACTGTTCGGGTTTTTTTTCGAATAATTCCACAAGAATGTCTATATATTCATCCTCCATCTCTAATTTATTATAAAGCCCGGCCAGATTATTCATTATACTTTCATCATACTTTTCTTCGAGCATATCTTTGTAAATTCTTATGGCTTTATCCGGGTCTTTAAACTCATATATCTTCGCTAAAGTAAGCTTAGCTTTTCTTGAATCTTCTAATTCCAGAATCCTTTTCAGTGCCGCTTCTGCTTTATTAAGGTCGAATTTCAGAAAATACAATTCTGCTTTTAAGTACAATGCAGGCATAAAATCGGGTTTAATACTAAGGCTCAGGGAATTATAATCCAGAGCCAGTCCGATCTTTCCAATTTCCTTATAGCTTTTTGCCATGAAGTAAGCAATAGCATGAGAGGAATCAATTTTTAGAGCCTGCTGAAAAATAATAATAGCTTCGGCATGTTTATTTCTTTGCTGAAGATTTGAAGCTTCTATCACGTAATTCCTTGCTTCCTGATAAATGCGGCTGGTATCTATCATTTGAGTATTGTTATCCAACCCTTCCCGGTATGATTCTTTACCCGCGGAGCAGGCAATTAATATTAATGAAAACGCCGCGGCTAAATATATTAGTTTTATATTCATTCTATCTTATGTGAAATTAAATTCTAAATAAATGTTCAGGAAAGTTTAAAAATACTAATTTATCGGGTATATATTTCGAAAAAATGCGACAGGTAAAAAAAACCCGCGACTTAAAAGCCGCGGGAAATAACATCTAATGTTCAAAAGCTTTATTTTGAGGCAGCTTTGATCTCTTTGCTCATTGCGTAATAGCCTTTTTTGTCAAGGGTTTTAAGAGCTCTTGCCGTTAGCTTTAATGTAACAAAACGCTTTTCATCGGGCAGCCAAATCTTTTTCTTCTGTAAGTTAGGAAGAAAGCGCCTTTTGGTTTTATTATTAGCGTGCGAAACATTGTTTCCCGTTAAAGGTCCTTTACCTGTTAAATCACACTTTCTGGCCATTGTTTCAATCCTCAATCAATATTATTTCAATAGAAAAAACAATTTAATACAATTTTATAAAATATGCAAATTTTTAAGGCAAAACATATTGCTAATTCAAATAAACAAAAAATTAATATCAAATTTTAAATAATATTTGCGATTTTACTATTGATAATTAAAAAAATATTATTTACATTAGCTATTGGTTATCCACAGTACCGGCTAAAACTACGGATAACCGCCACACTCATTTTATTTTAATTTTTTTTAGGAGTTCAGTTATGACTATGAGTATCGATGATTTTATGGCCGATGTTCAGGCAAAGAATCCGTCACAACCGGAATTTATCCAGGCTGTTCACGAAGTAATAGGATCGCTGCTGCCTCTGGTTGAAAAGCACCATCCCGAATATGCAAAAGCAAAAATTCTCGAACGAATTGTAGAACCTGAAAGGGTAATCATTTTCAGGATACCCTGGACAGACGATAACGGGGATGTACAGGTTAACCGCGGTTTCCGTGTGGAGTTCAACAGCGCTATTGGCCCATATAAGGGCGGGCTGCGATTTCATCCGAGTGTAAATCTGGGCATACTTAAGTTTTTAGGATTTGAACAGGTATTCAAAAACAGCCTTACTACCCTGCCAATGGGCGGCGGTAAAGGCGGTTCAGATTTCGACCCCAAGGGTAAATCAGACAATGAAGTTATGAGTTTCTGCCAGAGCTTTATGACTGAGCTTTTCCGTCATATAGGCCCGAATACAGACGTTCCCGCCGGTGATATAGGAGTTGGCGGACGCGAGATCGGCTATCTTTTTGGCCAGTACAAAAGGATAAAAAACGCCTTTGAAGGAGTACTGACCGGCAAAGGTATATCATGGGGCGGTTCGCTCATAAGGCCTGAAGCCACTGGATACGGTACTGTATATTTTGCTGCTAATATGATGGCCACAAAAGGCGATTCCTTCGAAGGTAAAACGGTTTCGGTATCAGGCTCGGGTAATGTGGCTCAATTCGCCGTAGAAAAAGTTAATGAACTTGGCGGTAAAGTTGTTACTTTGTCTGATTCGAGCGGATATATAGTTGATATGGACGGCATCAAAGGCGAAAAATGGGAATTCATTATGGATCTTAAGAATGTCCGCCGCGGAAGAATTAGGGAATATGCCGAGAAATTCGGTTGTGAATACCACGACGGGCTGGGAGTGTGGAATGTTCCCGTTGATGTTGCCCTGCCTTGCGCAACTCAGAATGAACTAAATGGCGACGAAGCGAAAACTCTTATTTCGAACGGCTGCAAAGTTGTGGCTGAAGGGGCTAATATGCCCTCTACTACAGAAGCAGTTGATGTATTCCTTAATGAAGGTATACTATTCGGGCCCGGCAAGGCCGCCAACGCCGGAGGAGTAGCAGTTTCCGGACTGGAGATGTCGCAGAATTCACTCAGATTCTCATGGACAAGGGAAGAAGTCGATAATAAACTGCAAAGAATAATGAAAGATATTCATGACGCTTCATACGAAGCAGCAGAAAAATACAGTAAAAAAGGAAATTACGTTGACGGCGCCAATATCGCGGGCTTCCTGAAAGTCGCCGATGCGATGATGGCGCAGGGCGCTGTATAAGAACTTATTTGATTTAAAATATCAATCTTCAAAGTCTGTCTCCGGCCTGTCCGGAGGCAGTTTTTTTATTTGCCGCTAAGCTTGGTGTAGCTGTCGTATATCTTTTTAACTGACCTCATCCATGTATGATTATTAATAATGAAATTCCGGGCGGCCTTTCCCAGCTTAACGGCTCTGTCAGGATTTCTCATAAGGCTTAAAACGGAATGGGCATATTCCGCCGGATTATCGCAGACTATAAGGCCTTCGTTATTTCCGGCGCGGATACCCTGAGCTGAAACCGATGTTGCCACAACGGGCAGTTCCATGGCCATGGCTTCCAGTATTTTTATCCTTACTCCTCCGCCAACAAGAAGGGGGGCTATATAGATGGAAGAAGAATTCATATATGGCTTAATGCTGTCCACAAAACCCAATCCTTTTACACCGAGATGTTCCATTTTCATGAATCTTGAGGGCAGCCCTCTCCCGGCCAACAAAAGCCGCGCGTCAGGATATTCACCGCGTATTAATGGCATGACTTCATCTAAAAACCAATCCACGGCGTCCACATTGTGAATCCAATTGTAATTGGTAGCGAGTATCATCTGTCCGGAATTTCTTTCGATACCATCATCAGGGCGCCATTCATCAGTATTTACTCCGGCAGTAACGGTAAGGCATTTGAAATTTTGAATTTCGCTCTCTGCAATTTTTTGATCTCTGTCAGTTACCGGAAAACAAATGTCGGCAAGTGAGAGCAGCTGATATTCTCTATGCCTGAGTTTTTTGGCCTGGCAGGAAATGAATAATTTCCTGGGATCAAAACCGTGAAGAATATCGGCATATCTCTGCCATATTTCCCATTCGAGGTTATGCATTCTTATGCCGGTAACCGCTTTGCTATGCCTCGCGGCATATAGGGCTGGTATAGCCATTGATACATGGTCGGCATGGATGGCGTCAAATTCATGTGTATTTAATACTTTATCAAGGGATTTAAAAACATTTTTTGAAAGCTGTTTGGAAATATACAAAGGCTCTTTTTGGAATAATGATTTAAATATCCTCCGGGGTGTATTCCTGATGGAATGTTCGCAAATGTGAATCCTGCCGTATTTTGATGCTTCTTCGAGGTATTTATCATCGGGTTTTCTTTCAACAAGGCAGAAAAAATCAATATCAGCGCCGCAGTATGCCAAATACTTTAAAATATTGGCAATACCAATTTTGCCGCCGTCAGTCATTGGAAACGGAAATTGAGGTGATAGCTGTAATATTCTCAGTTTTTTTTCCATTTACCTATTTTTTTTGAAAGTATATTTTTAAATAAATAATAATAGCTCCTGCTAACACTAATTCCAAGAGTAACATCTTTGAGTTTGTCCGGGGGGAGAACCTGTCTTTCGGCCCGATAAGCCATAAAAGCAGAAGAGATCATACCAAAAATTCCTTCCATAAATGCCGCGAAGCCTACGCGGTTAAGGATCCCGAAAAAAATCTGGGCCGTGAAAAATTGCAGCGACCGACCCAAGGCACGAAAAAATGGGAAATATTTCCATTGGTATCGAATAAGCTGCTGTGATACTCTTACCCATTTCCAGTCTGGTGTTTTGCCGCCGGGAGAGCTGAAATGCAGGACTCTTAAATCCGGGAAAAACCTAATGTTAAACCCTGAGGCGATGGCTCTTGTACAGAAATCAATTTCTTCGAATCCAAATCCCCAAAAACCTCCGATTTTATTGATAACTTCTCTTCTTATTCCGGCACCTGTCCCTGGAAAATAATTGTATTTGTAGCCCTTTTCGGGTATATTATTCCTATCTAATTCTAAATGAGTTTGTGTGCTTTCGGTGTAATTGCTGCTGACTTCAACATTCTGTGAAGCAATAATATGAATATCCGGATATTTTAAAAAAATATTTACTATTCTTTCAAAGGCTTCGGGACTCTCCGGATAAGAATCATCATCGGTGCGCCAAATAATATCACCAGTAGAAAATTCAATGCCAATATTGATGGCTCTAATATCGAAATTATCAGGCAGCCAGGTATAATTTATATACGGAAATTCTTCATTCATCATATCCTTTGTGCCATCCTGAGATGCGTTGTCGATTATAATGATCTCCTTATCAGGATAGGTCTGATTTTCAAATGCCTTGATTGTATTTCTAAGATCATCTCTACGGTTATGAGTAACAATTACGACACTGATCCGCATAAATTATCCTTTTATCAAAAAAATTTCAGGCAAGATAATAGAAATTTCTTAATTTATTTATTTAATAAATATTATTTATTGTCTGAAAGCCTGCTTACTATGTCAGGTATTTCCTTCCAGCTCTTTGATTCCGCGTCCGCTTCGGAAATACGCGGATTCTCCTTTAAGAATATACCGGTATCATCCCCGCTGAATCTGATGGCCTTCATACCTATGGCTTTAGCTCCGACAATATCTGTTAATTCAATATCGCCGATATGGAGCCCTTCGGCCGGTTTTATATCGAAATGCCTGAGTATTGTATTGAAAGCCTTGGGATGCGGCTTAGATACACAGGTCTCATCACTGAAGGAAAATGCGCCGAAGTATTTAAGGATATCCTCCTTATCCAACAGAATCTTTAATACTGAGCCGGGGGAGAAGCCGGTATCGGATACTATTCCCATTTCATATCGTTCTGAAAGAATTGGCAGAGTGCTTTTAACTCCCGGCAATAATTTGGGCGGGTGATCAAGGATACTGTCAGAAAAAGCACGGACTACATTCGCTATACAATCTTCACTTTCAGGAAGTTTGAGATAATTCCAAAAGAACCTTACCGTTTCTACAGGTTCCGGTGTTCGCTGATCTTTACGCCAAATATTATTAAAGAACTCCCATGATGCTTTCATGGCTTTATCATACTGATCTTGCTTGACCATTACGCCTATTTTATCAATTTCATTTATAAGGGCTTTCTGGCGTATGGCGTTTCGCTGCCTTCCGTTGGACGAATCAAAAAGTGTATTCCAAAAATCAATAGTTACTAATTTAACAGGCATTATTATTTCGTGATTAAATTGGTTTTAAATCTTAAAAGCAGACGGACAAAGCTCATTAATAACGCAATTCCCGCAATCCGGTTTGCGCGCCCTGCATACTTTCCGGCCATGATTAATAAAGTAATGTGTGAATATGACCCATTTATCTACGGGTATTAGATTTTCCAATATTTTTTCAATTATTTCAGGATTTCTTGTATCAGCAAATCCGAGCCTGGTACTAATTTTTATTACATGAGTATCGACAACTATCCCGGGTGTGTCGAACATATGGCCTAAAAGCACATTGGCTGTTTTGCGGCCGACTCCGGGAAGCTTAAGCAAGTCTTTCATACTGCCCGGCACTTCCCCGCCGAATTCATTAATTATCATTTTGCAGGCGCCTTTTATGTTTCTTGCTTTGGCTTTATAAAATCCTGTTGAATAAATGTCCTCTTCGAGTTCCTCTGAGGCCGCTTTTACATAATCCCCGGGGCTATTGTATTTTTTGAACAATTTTTTCGTAACCTCATTTACTCTGGCGTCTGTACATTGAGCGGATAGTATGGTCGCTATAAGCAGTTCAAAAGCGTTATTATGATTGAGCTGTATTGTTACGTCAGGATATTCTCCGGAAAGAATTTCCAGTATTTTGCTCATTCTTTGTTTTGATCGATTCAAAGTTTTCAATTGATAAATTAACCCTTGTAATTAAAGCAGACTGAATCTTCGGAATTCCTGTAATAAAGATAAGTAGGATTGTCAATCCTGGCTGTAATGAAGCCGCTTTTTCGGTATTTTTCATAGAATAGCCTGTCTTCGCCGTAATCCACATTGTCAAAACCACCCGCGGCTATGGCAGTTTCCTTACGAGTAACGAATGTACCGCCGACAATGCAGTCGTAAATACTAATTTTCCTTCCCGGATCATTCATGTCAGGAACAAATTCATCGCCAATAATTTTAAAACCGCCGTGCAGGAGCTCGACTCCGGGATTATCAAGCATGGTTTTACGCCTTAATTCCAGATGAGCCGGTAAATACTCATCATCGGAATCAAGGAAAGTCAACAGCGCTCCGGAAGCGGCTAGTACGCCTGCGTTTTTTGCCAGAGCGGGGCGGCCGCGGCCTGAATGATATAAATACCTGAACCTGCTGTCGCTGCGTATGATGTTTTTGATATATTCAAAGCTTTTGTCTGTGCTGCCGTCATCGACTATTACACATTCCCAATCGGCTATGCTCTGATTTATTAAAGAATTAACCGCGCGGGGCAATGTACCCGCGCGATTAAATGAGCACATTATAACCGAGAAAAATGGAATACTGCCGCTTTTATTAATAATAACCGGCATTTATTGGCCTGCTACCATTATCTTTTCTGCTGTACTGTATTCTTTCCCTTCGATAATGATAAAATGAATACCCGGCCTGATGGTTCCGTCTAAGCGCCATTTTATGCTTTGAGGGCCGGTGGGGAACCAGGTGTTATTTACTATTCTTTTTTCTCTGCCTAGTTGATCTATTAGTTTGACGGAATATCTGCCGGCTTCGTTATTGTTCCAGATAATACCCAGCTCATCCGTTACCGGCTGCGGAAAGATACTTAACTCAGGAATGCCTGCTGTTTCAAATGCTTCCACATCAGTAGTCATATAGCCTGATTCGTATAGGCCTTCTCCCTGGATAGCTGCGAACATCCTGAAACCGTCGTCGGTTACTTCCCAGTAAGGTATGCCAACCATCCTCGCAGAACCGCCTTCAGGAAGCCCTTCATTATAAGTTTCCCACCATTCGCCATTTTCGGAGCTGAGCCATATTCCGAGCTCCCCGCAGGCTGCCGCCATAAAATTATGGTCGTAAGGGTGTACTTTAATATCAAATACCTGAGCGCCGAATGCCGAATGAGGCCGCCAGGTTTTTCCGGAATCATTGCTGATATATATGCCTTTGCCGATACTTGATTTTTCAAAAGTGACAGAATCTACTCCGGCAAATACAATTGAAGGATCTTTAAGTGAGGGCTGTACGCAAAGAACACGCAGATCTTTAAGCCCTGAGGAGTCTTTGAGCCATGATTGACCGCCGTCATAGGAGCGGTATACTTTTCCTTCTGACTGATGATTGCCCGCTGCATAGATTGCTTCGTTTTCTCCGCGCCTTATCTTCAAGTCCGAAGAATTTACTGTGAAATCGACTGTAGTACAGCTGCTGAATTCATCATCGGAATATTTTATACCGCCGAAAGTATTTATTGATGAGGTAAATAATATTTCCCTGCCTTCACGTTCAACGCAGTTTATCCTGTATATCTGTCCGGTACTTTCGCACAGTAAATTGTCAGTATCCCAGCTGTTACCGCCGTCAGTTGATTTAAATATACCGCCTGTAAAATCCCTGACGGCGGCAAACCAAATATTTTCGTTCAAGATTGACTGATGCAGATCGAATGTGTAGTAACCTGATAATTGGCTTTGGTCAAAAGTCTTGCCGCTATCGGTGCTGACTTTATATCCACCCCCGCCTGAAATGAAAAACTCAACCGGCACGGTAGTAATATCAAATAATACTTCTCCTCCCAGCACCATAATTTTAGCAGGATTGCTTTCATCAAATTTTATCCCATGGATATAGGGCTGGGTATTATCTGTTTTTTTCCAGGTGAAATTTGCCGGCTGTGCCTGCAAAGCCATAACTGTCATTAATAAAAGAAATGCTGTGTTAAACATTTTTTTCATAAAACACCTCTAAATTTTCATTTATAATAATTAATTTTTTGCTTAATCATTAAAACAAGATAATATATTTCATCTTAAATCTGAACAGGAAAAGTGGATTTTATTATTATTCTGCAAAACTAAATAGAATTACCCGATTATACGTTATTAGTGTAAGATGAATTAAACGATTGAATTATAATGCGGCATAAAGACCTTATAAAACTGATAGAGGAGGGGGAATCCACAACTCTTGAATTTAAAAGAAAAGCAACTTCTCCTTATAAACTTGCCAGAGAAATTTCAGCTTTAGCGAATACTAAAGGAGGATATTTGCTTATAGGGGTTGATGACAACGGTACAATATATGGCGTGCACAGTGAAAAATCTGAAATTGATGTGGTCGAATCGGCATGCCAGTTTGAAATAGATCCTCCCGTTGAGCCTGCCATTGATGTGATTAACATACAGGGAAAGGAAATTGTAGTAGTTTATATTGAACAAAGCCGTTCTAAACCACACAAAATGTACTTTGAAAATGGCAGCAAAGATAATAAAGTACCCCGCGCCTATATAAGAATGGGGGAGAAATCCGTTATCGCCAGCAGGGAAATGTACCGCCTGATGAAATACTCTGATGATGATTCAAAAAAACTCATGCTCAGTATTGGCGATAAGGAAAAAAGGCTTTTCGCTTATCTGGAGAAATATGAAAAAGCTACGGTCAGGGACTTCTCCAGAATCGTCAATATTTCCGAACGCAGGGCATCAAGGCTGCTTATTAGACTTGTCAGGGCAGGAGTTATCCAAATACATTCAGACAGCGCCCGTGATTACTTCACTTTAGCCTGATTCCGGCAAACAATAAACAGTTTCCTGAAAAAACAGTTCCCCTGAAAAAACAGTTCCCCTGATGCATTTCTGCACGCCTAATTGCGATAATCTTAACGGAGGCGTTTATTTACTTATAACAAGGCGTTTTGTTTTAGAAAACTGCCCTGATGACATTCTTATAATATAAATACCTGATGCAAGTTCATCAACAGGCAGTAATTTATTGTAAAGCCCCGGTTTATGAATACCCTCGGCCAGGGTTAAAACTCTTTCTCCCATGTAGTTGTATATTTCAACCGAAGTTTCTGTTTCAAATCCAACGCCGTATTCTATCATGATATTCTCCGAAGCAGGATTCGGATAGGGGGCATTGAGTTGGAATTCTTCACCAGAGAATCGAACCATTCTGCCCTGAAGATAGCATACTCCTGTTAAAGTAAAATCAGCAACTTTATTTAAAGTTGAATCACAGGGATAAATAGTATTTACAAAGATTTCTGATTTTTCCTGATTGCCAATGTAAATATTATAATCTATAGATATCAGTTCACCGCTGAATGGAGTAGGCAGACTGCCGGTTCCCGTTACAATAAGCTCGCCGATATTATTTTCGATATTCCACTGCCAGATTGAGTTATCAAGAGTACTGGTAAAATTCTCAGTAAAGTTCAAAGTTGACTGGTCGAATTCTATCCTAAATTCTATTGCGTCAAGTATCCCCCCAGCGAGTTCGGGTATATCCGCGTTAAGCTTTAAGCTGCCGCCTGTACCGGGATTTCCTGCTATTACTGAGTTAATATTGTTTATGAAAATTTCGTGTGCTGTTCCGCTTAAATCCGTGCTGAGTTCTTCATTTAATGAATTACCAAAAATGATACGAGCGTTGTGGACACCGGGGCGTTCCGGTGAAAATCTGATTGTAATGAAGCCTGTGCTTTCAGGCTCAATCGTCTTATCCTGTATCATATTATGACTGAAGGCCGAAGCGTCCGGGCCTGTGATACTGATTTCTGATGCATTAAGTACAAGCTCATCCACACTGCTTGAATTAACAATTTCTATATCCATACTGTATTCATCACAAATTATGAGATTACCGAAAGCAAGTGAGCTTGATATAGATACTCCCGGGGCGTCACAACTGAAGCTGAAATCATCTATTTTATAATCACCTTCGAAAGTACCGTCAAAAGCATCGTGCGCGATCTCTAAATCTATAATCCTGCTGCCATAGCTCTGAGGCACGAATGTGAATTCAATTTCTTCTGTTTCTCCTTCTGCGATAGTGAATCCATTTAGTTTGGAGGCATCAAGAGGTACATAGTCATTAGTACCCTGAATTATTTCAATATTATCAATAATTAGTTCAGAAGAATTGCCGGGATTTCTCAACTGCAGGACCGCGCTGCCGTCAATACCGTTATGTGGAGTTTCAAGGCACAGCCACTCGACTTCGAGCTTAGGAAGTATTCCCGTACCTTTTAATACAACTCTTACGGGATCATTTCTGTCTTTGATGCCAAGCAGGACTACGCCTTCGTACTCGGTTTCATCTAGGGGAAAGAAGGATACATCTATCTCGATTTCCTGCTCTGCCTGAACTGTGGCAGTAAATGATTCATCCACAGTAAACACATTATCGGGATTCTCTTCGAATGTTACTGATTCGATTTCAATATCTCTCTGATTCAGATTTTTAAAAGTAATAACCGAATCATAAGCAGCATTGATCCTTCTTTCTTTCCAGTCAATTTCAAGATCGGGGAAATTAGCGTCCTGCCCTATACCGGAAAGTTCTACAGCGGCAGATTCACAAGCTTCAGGAAGTTGAAAATCAATGATTGCCTTTTTTGGCCCAGGTGTATTTGGGTTAAAGTATACAGTCATTTCAAGACAGGAATCAGGATCAAGTGTGATTTCGCCCTTAGGTTCATAATCGAACTCTGATGAATTTACACCGTTCAGCACGGGTGTAAATACAAGAACTTCATAGTTTGTATTCTTTAATATGCAAATGATTAATGAATCCTTGCTTGTACCCGTAGTGACAGTCCCCATATCTATTGGAGGAGAGGTTTCTGAACCGCACATACCGTCGCCTATGAGATCGAGCTTTACGGTATCGGCGCATTTGCCCTTGACAACAAGCTGGGCAGATCTCATGCCTGTACTCCTTGGCTGGAAGTTAATTTCAATTAGATTACCGTCGCCGGGCTGGATAATTTCGCCGGTAATATCATGGGATAATGAGAAATCATCTTTATCCGGGCCGATTATTTCAGCGCTTTCAATTTCCACAGACAGATTTCCGGCGTTATTCAGCCTGTCAAATTCCGGAACTGACTTCCCGATCAGGACAGTACCGAAATTCAGTTGGGATGATTCGAATTCAAGCCTGGGTGAATATACCGAGAAATCACTGTCCATTGCGTCCTCGCTTCCGGGTACACCGCCGAATTTTGATATGTAAACATCATTTAAGCCTATACTGTTAATGGAATAATCGCCGCGGTTCATATTGCCGCTAAAGTATCCTGTATTGTATCTGTTGCCGTCAGAATCGTAATCTACATCATCAGAAAAGTCAGAATGATAGGTAAATCCAACCTGTAATGATCGAAGCATAAATAGATCAGTATCATATTCTGCGGTAAAGGGAGTAGGATTATTCGCGTTCGGCAGAGTAAGATTCTGATATTGGAAATTCCCCGTATATCTGCCCTGTACAATTATTCTCGGCTCGGAATCGGCTTCTTCTTTATATCTTATCCTCAATCCCCAAGCCCTGAATTTTGAATATGTTGCATCAGCACCGAGAGTTTTTACTGAGGGAGTAGTAGCGGTTGGCGAATATTTTGCGACAAACATATATGGAGAATTATCAGCATACAAGAGTAAATTCTGGGTGCCGAATTTTGCACCTTTTTGTACCATACCGGTAATATAAGCATTTCCCTGCGGATCAACAACAACTCCGGCAGCAGTATCTATTTGGCGTCCTCCTGCAGTCCTAAAGTTGATCAGATTACCGTCTTTGTCATATCTGGCAAGGAATAAATCCCATTGGCCTTCACTATCATAAGTTTCATCGCCAAATTTAGTGCTTCCGTTGAAATGGCCTGTCACATAAAAGAAAAGATCGTCATCCTGAACCGCCAGGCTTACAGCCCTTTCTTCTTCCTGGCTTCCTTCCCGATTTAGCCACTGATATGAATAATCCGGTGAAACGGTAGCGCGAATCCTGTAATTATTACCGGCTCCGGGAGGCATCCATTTATGATTTAGCCCCGTGGCATTCCTTTTAATCAGATTCCAGGTCTGCCCGCTATTGCTGCTGTAGTATAAATTTACAGGGAGTTCAGGTTCTACGCCGCCCCAGTTAATATCCACCACGTCGCAAGTTGAATAAACATCTCCGCCTTTGGGATTTATAATTACAACCTGAGATAACCCGCCGACCAGGTTAACTTCGGGCGGGCAGGGAGAACCGCTGAAAACCATTGTGGCCTGGCGAAAATCCTTCTGGCCCTGCTGGGTAAATTCCACATTAATGGTAAGTGACGAATCTTTTTTTATGGTAGTGGGTGGAGCCTGGCCATCTTCATACCCGACAATTTCAAAATACCCGGAAGGTATAATATCGATCTTATCAATTTCAAAATCCGAGATTCTGGGAGTTATGGTCACCTGCCGGAGCTCAGAGAATCCCGGCGCCGGATCACCGAAAGAAACTATGCTTTCGGAAAGATCTACCCGGGCGATACTTTCAGATGGGGTAATAAACGTTCTTTCTCTGGTTATGGGTGCAGCAGGCTTTTTGAAAACTATTTCAAGGTCGCGCATCCTTCCTGATTCGTCGCAGGTGTATGGTGATATCCAGCTTATTTCACAAAATCTCTTAGTTTGGATATCAATGGCGAGAAACTCATAAATGTCGTTCAATTCATCCTTACTCATTACCGCATAAGCGGCGCCTCCTGTTGCAAGGGATATTTCATTAAGCTGGCTGTTCATTGGCATCAAAAGGGTCAGGGCATATACCTGAATATTGGCCGATTGCATTTGTGTGATGATTTCCTGCGTCTGAGTCAGTGAAGTAGGGTTACCGTCGGTAAGAAAAATAACTACACGCCTGACATCAGGATCTGTTTCATTAAGAAATCTGTTTGCCGCGCCCGTTACGGGATCCAGAAAAGGCGGATTGTATCTTGTAACACCGCCAACATCAATATTATTTAAGGAATTAATCAATGACGCTCTGTTCTGGGAAAATGGATGGACATTATGAGAGGCGCCCGCAAAAGATGTTATACCTACTTTAGTCCTTCCAATAAAATTAATTGTATTAATAAACCTTGTAGCACCCTCAACTACCCAGTCCCAGCGTACTATGCCATCCTGTGTTTCGTTCATGGATTGGCTCTGATCAAGTATTAGAAGAACACTTACCTCAGGTTCATGTGTTTCATCCCGGCAGGTAACAGTTACGGTTTCATCAAGGTTTATACCGTTCTCGCTCAGGTCAAAATCATCTTCGCTGAGATTATCATACGAAATTCCCGAAGGATCCAATGCTATAAATGAAGCTTTCATCAACGGAAATTCAGTTGCATTTACCTCTGATATTGTAAATTTCTGGCTAAAGGCATTTTCGGCCTGAACAAACAGAAATAATATTGATATAACAAATGTAATATTTTTTAACATTTTCATCCCCAAATTTATTTAATTATTTTATTTTCTAATATGTTTCGGCATTTATTTAATAAACAAAATACAAAAGAATAAATTACACTAATCTAATATTAATACGAAATATTCACTGTATTTTCCAAAAAAGTAAACAATTTTTTATCCGTATCCAGCTTAGCTTTTATTCCTATAGGCAAAATGATCTTATTTTTCACATGGCCAAAAGGCATTTCAATAACGACAGGTATTCCAAGACCGCCGGTGAGCTGTTCGATCACTTCCTTGACCGAGAATTGCCGGTTAGGATAAAAAGGCCTTCGCCTGTGCATATTTTCAAAACTGCCGAATATAATCCCTTTACAATTATCTAATTTACCAGCCTGAATTAAATGAGTAATCATTCGGTCAACTTTATAAGCCTCCTCGGAAACATCTTCAAGGAATAATATAGCATTATCCGTATTAATTTCAAAGTGGGTTCCGAGAGAACTTATCACAAGAGATAAATTACCTCCGGTCAGCGGGCCTTCAGCCATACCACCTGTAATTATTTGACTTGAATTAAGTGAAACTGCTATCGCTTCTTTATGATGGCTGAAAAGGCTTTGCTTAATATAATTAACAGTAAATGCATTAAAATCAGATGATGCAACTACTCCGTGATAGGTAACCAGACCTGAATGCCTGTAAACAGCCAAAAGAAGCGCTGTAATATCACTATAACCCATTATGATCTTAGGATGCTTACGGAAATCATCCCAGTCCAGCCAAGGAAATATCCTCATCACACCATATCCGCCCCTGGCGCATAAAATGCAGTCAATGCTGTCATCTTTTAAAAAAGTATTGAATTCCTCAGCTCTTTGCTCATCCGGAGCAGAAAAATAACGGTGGTTATTCTTTTGATTTTTTACCGAATCGCCGATAACAACTTCGCATCCCATATTGCGGAACACCCTTAAAGAATTTCGTATCTCCCACATGCTCGATGGGCTGGCAGGGGCAGTGATCGCGATCTTAGAACCTTCCATGAGGGGCGGAGGTACAATCCTGCTTTGATTATTACTGCTTCCGGAATATATGAATAGTTCATCCTGGAGGTCGCCCTGAGAAATGGCAATCCCCGGGGTGACGGCCGCGGCCGCGGCCAGCTTTAAAAAATTTCTGCGGCTGTTATCCATTATGTCATAATCAATTGATCAATTATACCAAAAAACAATATAAATGAAAAAATTGGAAAAAGTCAAAGAATTAAAAAAAAAGCCCCAAAATTGTTAATCCTTAAGATAATTTCTTAACTTTGTACGAAAGGAAAGGTGCAGGAGTGGTTTAACTGGCACGCCTGGAAAGCGTGTGTACCCGCAAGGGTACCGTGGGTTCGAATCCCACCCTTTCCGCAGGATAGAAGCACTAAGCCCTTGCAGGCCAACAACTTGCAAGGGCTTTTCTTTTAAGGCTAAACGT